>NZ_JAODOO010000023.1 GCF_025398335.1 Clostridium sp. CX1 | reverse complement strand
TAAGCATTGCCATTGGCTTGAACCTTTTAGCAAAGGGCTTTCATGTAATTTATATGTCCTATAGAGATGAAATCTTAAAACTAAAACAGAACATTTTAGATGAGGAATACTACGCCAGCTGCATAAGAAAGTACAAATCTGCAGAGGTTTTAATTATTGACGACCTATTTAAGGGTAAAATTAATGAATCAGATATCAACATAATCTTTGAAATAATTAATTATAGGTACATGAAGAACCTGCCTATTATTGTGTCTTCAGAGTTTACCTCAGAGAGGCTGCTGTATTTTGATGAAGGGGTAGGCAGCCGGATTATTGAGATGTGTAAGGATTATATAATTGAAATGGAGGGAAGGGAAAGCAACTATAGGATAAACCATAGGGAGTAAGGTTGCTGCTAACAACAGTTCCACCGAAGAATCTGATATGATTAAAGAAACTTATTCAACTTTTGAGTTTTCTTACCCAAAACAATGGAAAGACAAAGCTAATCTTGCAGACCCTTATGGAAAAATTTTATACAAGGATGAAAAAAATCTAGTTTCCTTCAATATTGCTCCTGTTGCTGATAACGATACTAGCAAGTTTATTGAAATATTAAAGGAAAATGCAAGAAGGTTAGAAACGGATAAAATATCTACTGGAGAAAATGTCTACATATTTGAATATGATACTGCAAACTCTAAGGAATTTTCTGCCTATGTTTTTACAAAAACTAGTATGTACAAAGTAGAAGCTATGGTTACTGAGGATTTCTTCAAAAGCAACTATGATTTATTTAAAAAGATTGCTAAATCAATTATTATAAAGGAAAATACCTCTAATACAAGTTCTTCTAGTGAACCGGTAAATAACAATACTACTATAACAAAACAGGAGGTTCAATATTCTCCAAATACCAGCACTATATCTCAAACTACTAATACTCCTGCTCCCTATGCTGATCCAGAACTTAGTGCGAAGCTTAGAGCATTTGAGCAGTCTCATAAAGGACAAGTAGTAACAATAAAGGACCTTGAAGGGATTATGAACCAAGGAGGAGATATAACCTTTAACAACACCAATATTTACGGTGCTGCCTATATGGTACTCTTTGGACTTACTTATGGTGAGAAAGGTCTGCTGGCACAATGTGTTTTCAATCCTCAACAGGAAGCTCAGAAACTTATCAGTGCTGTACCGGAATTTGGCGGTGATGAGGTTTCCCCTTATTTTAACCAATTTCAGCTTTCAGTGAAAAATGATATGGAAGTATATGTTTACCTAAAGAAAAATGGCATGGACTTTGGTATTAAGTTTAATAAAATAGGCGGCAAGTACTACTTCCGTGAATTTACCGAAATTCATTAAATAAAAAAGAGTTGGCTCCAAATACATAAGTCATTGGAGCCAACCCTTTTACTATTAATAAAGCTCTTTCTCTAAAACCACAATGCTGCACTAGAACTCTTCGATATAGTAATAGAAATTTATCTTAACTATGGTCTGTACTGCTGTTCCATCTTCACTACAACACCATCTTCAATTACTAAATCAAAGGTGTCACTAACTTGAATATCTAAGCCTGTAAAATCAGTTTTAACTAATAAAATATCACCGTTATCACTAAAATATAGCTTAGTTAGTTCTGCATCCTTAGATACTTCTAACTTCACAATTTCACTTATAGGCATATCAAAACCATCATCTGGTATGTAGTATTGTCCTTCGTATTCATCAACAACATCGTAGCCTGTCCTTTTTTCATATTCTAAAGCTTCATTTATATCAGTAACGAATCTTGAATACCTTCCTTCAATATAATACTTTCCATTTTCCTCATACTTATTAGTTATAGTAAACTGTTTCTTTTCTACGGCCTTTAGTATATTTTCAACATCATCACTTACAGCACCCTTGCCGCCAAGTATTATTTTATTTTTGTAATTTGTAGTGTCTATGTAACTCTTTTGAGTACCTATATCCCTTCCATTAGTCAACAAAATAGGAGCCTGTAATTTTGCTGCCAAAGCACTTCCAGATAAAGCATCTGGGAAATTCTCTCCATTAGCAATTACCACAGTATCGGTATCTAGATTAAAATACTTACATATATTTAATGAAGTCTCATATCTGTCCTGACCCCATATTCTTATAATTTTGTCATCCTCTATACTAGGAACTAAAGCTTTTACTTCAGAAATAATGCTATCCTTCAAGGAACCTTGTCCACCTATAATATAAACAGAAGAAGGCTGTATTTCACTAATCTTTCCCTTTACCTCATCTGGCAATGAGTTTTGATTACTTAAAATTATTGGATAACCTTTAATACCTGCAATACTTGATATACTTAGTGCATCAGGAAAGTTGTTGCCGTTAACTATAACTAATGGTGTCTTGCTAGCTGCATTCATACTTTCTACAATAACTTTATTAGTATCAAATCTATTTATTCCCCCTAGCCTTTTTATATTGTTAAAGCCTAAGGATCTAATATAATTTACATATTCTTCACTTATAGAAGCCTGTCCCCCTAAAACATAAACAGTTCCCTTTGTGTCTAAGTGGTTTCTTATATAATTGATAGAGTCTTTACTTCCACTTAAAGATTTATCAACTAGAAGAATTGGAGCATTTAGCTTCTTTGAAAGAACACTTCCTGCTAAGGCATCAGGAAAGTTATTTCCACTAGCCACAATAACATTTTCTACTGTTCCGCTGCTGAAGTTATTAGAAACGTTAATTGAGGTTTCAAATCTATCCATCCCGTAAATTCTGCCCACATTACTTCCACTGGCAAATGCCTTTGTGGATAGTACTAAAGATAAAATCATCGTTTGCGCCAGGGCAAATTTCATTAGTTTTTTCATATATCTCCCTCCAGATCATGATGTATTCAACTTTATTATAAAGGATTTTGCATTTTTGGTCAAAATATTCCAACCTAAAAGAACCATCTTTTACGATGATTCTTTTCTAGGCTCAATCTACCTAGCTATGCTTCTAATATCTTTCTTATATTATTCATAGTAAGTTCTTCATTTTCTTCATCCACAGCAGCAAGTTCTATCTCTATTCCTCTATCTTTAAGCATCTTCTCTATTTCCTCTATAAAAATTCCTGGAGAAGTTATGCACTTTAGGTTACTTATTTTTTCATCAGTATCTGCACTACTGGCAAACTCCCCACCCCAAGAATTTGATGAACACGTTAAGCTGTGTCCACAACTTGGACTTCCATTTATACCAATTAAAGCTTTTATTTTATATCCATTGTTAATATAGTCTTCAATTTGCTCTAATATCGGTTCAAATATACCTCTACAGTGTTTTCTATAATAAGGAGTGTCAAATTGTTCTTTAACATGCCCCCATCTTTTTATTCCATAGATAGTAGTTTCAGGACATGGCATTTGAATTATTCCATAGTCATTATCTATTAAGTACTTAATAAAATTTGAAGAAACTTGACCAAACTCACAACATCCCTCCACCTTTGAATTAACATTTAGTATGCAGTGACTTACGATTACAATCTTTTTAGTCCTTTTCATAGGGTTATCTCCTTCTATCATATATATGTTCAAGATTATTTTACATTACTAGAGCAGAATGAAGCTATCGTTTTTCATAATACTTTACCTTAGAACTATAGGTAATTCCTATTTCAAATTTTTATTTACCTACATTACAATTGTATAGGGACTAATACTATATTTATAGAAGAAGGTGCTATTTATGAGAAACAAGAAAACATTTGCAGTTATACTTTGCGCAATAGCTGTAGCTTTAAACATTGTACTAGGTACAGCTGTTGCCCAACTAAAAATTCCTTTGCTTTTCCTTGATACTATAGGTACAATTTTTGCTGCAGCATACTTTGGTCCTTGGTATGGGGCTTCTGTAGGTGCAGTGTCAAATATCATTACAGGTATGATTTTTAGCCCTAAAGACATACCATTTTTGTTAGTTAACGTAGTTGTTGGACTTGTAGTAGGATATATAGTTAAAAAATTTGGATTTAGCTTAACTACTGCTATAGTAACTGGACTACTTCTATCAGTTATTTGTCCATTAATAGGTACCCCTATTGCCGTGTGGCTATATGGAGGAGTTACAGGTACAGGAAATGACTTTCTAGTACTGCTTCTTAGAAAATCTGGTTCCGATATATTTACATCAACATTCATTCCAAGAATTACTGGAAATATTGTAGATAAAGTTTTATCATCACTTTTAGTACTAGCTCTAGTAAAAAAACTTCCTAGTCAATATAAACCAGAAAAGTATAATAACTTTTATACATAACTGAAAATTTATTATAATCTATTAATAAATTTTCAGTATCCTGAATACTATATTAGTGATTATCAATTTTGCTTATAAGGTGTTTTAATGGAAGCAAAGATATTTATGTCACTATCTCAATTGATTAAGTCTCTCTTAGGTACTTTTTTACTTGGAATTATACTTGGCTCTATAATAGGAGCACTGCTATTCTTAAAATTTAAAAAGCACTTTAGATAGACTTTAACTATGTAAAGTGCTTTCAATTATTGAATTTAACTTAGCAAAATACTTATTTAGATTAAAAACTACAGAGATTTATCTATTATAAATCTCTGTAGTTTCTCTTATTGAACCTCTCTCTTGAATAATATAGTTCATGTTACTTTTTTAACTTTTTTATCTCCTCTATAGATAACCCTGTTTTCATTGCAATTGTTTCTATATCTAAAACATCTAATAAATTTCTTGCTACATCTAGTTTTCCTTCTTTTATTCCTTCTTTTATCCCTTCCTTTATCCCCTCTTCTTTACCTTCTTCTTTGAGCTTTTTATCTAATTCCAATTTTTTTATAACTTCCATTATAAATTCTCTATTGTCACTACTTATTTTCCCTATTCCCATATCTTTGTACACCTCCAATAGTTCATTTGGATTTGCTTCTGTTAACACATTCATTATTACTCCATATAGCGGATTTTTTACATTGCTTATGTATTCTGTTATCCATTTTCTTATCAGTTCTTTATTGCTATGCTCTATTTGAAGTAATTTTAAATATCTCGCATCTTCATCTCTTAACTCTTTTGCAACTATAAGCTGTGTTTCAACATCTGTACCTTCTATATAATATATTCCATCCTCTTTTCTTTTTACTATTGCTCCCTGTTCATTTTTTAGATATTCTACTAATTTCCTTGGATATCTATTTGAAGTTAGTGTAATGGTCATTTCTTTTATGTTTATCTTATTTGTTCCCTCTGATAAGGCCTTATATAAGTATACATATGCTTTTACTTTATAATAGTCATCTACTGATATATAATCTGTTGGTGATTTATATTCAAATACATTGTATTTTTTAAATATTCTTCCTATGAGCTTTCCTATTTGTATGTCATCTAATTTCTTTATAACTAATATGTCTATTCTTAAAGGTTCATCGGTTAACTGATATTCTGTTAAAAACTCCAAGTGTTCTTTATATTCTTTTAGCTCTAGCTGCATTGCTGCAGTAAATGCCGGATGCCA
The DNA here is from genome assembly GCF_025398335.1 of Clostridium sp. CX1. Taxonomy (GTDB): domain Bacteria; phylum Bacillota; class Clostridia; order Clostridiales; family Clostridiaceae; genus Clostridium_AM; species Clostridium_AM tanneri. Next base: position 38,401 of record NZ_JAODOO010000023.1, on the reverse strand, counting down.
CTTTATTTTTTCTTTTGACACTTTTATCACTGCCTTAGTTTTATTTACATTATTATATCATATATGTTTTTACTTTTATATACAGCTTTCTAAATATTCATACCCTTAGCTCAGCTTCAACCTTCTATGCTATGTATATATAAACGCCAACCAAACTTTATCAAATAACTCATAGGAAAAAACAAATTATAGATTATTTTAATTTTTTACCAGTCTTTTAAAAACCCAAAATATAATTAGACAAAATTATAACTAAACTGTAATCATCCTGTAACAATCCAAGAGTAAAATGAATTCTTGATGGAAATAACTAAAGGAGGCCCAAATATATGAAGAAAGTATCTAGACTTCAAGTATTAAGATTTATTATCCAAATAGGATTTTTATTTTTCTTACCTAGCTTATTCACTTTAACCTTTGGTGAATTAAAGCAGCTTTACTCAATGATTGCTGCAGGTAACTTCAATTTTGCAACAGCTCTTCCACAACTACTGGAGGCAATTATAATTATACTGATGACAATATTACTGGGCAGATTCTTTTGTGGATGGATTTGTGCCTTTGGTGCTCTTAATGATGTTATTTATATTTTATCTAATAAGCTATTTAAGACCAAATTCTTAGTAAAAGAAAAAGTAGACTCAATATTAAAATACTTAAAATATATAGTATTACTATTTATAGTACTTTTTTCATGGGTGATTGGTAATTCCCTTGATAGCTACAGCCCTTGGAATGCCTTTGCTCAATCAACTGAAATTACTGAAACAATATTTTTATATCCAATAGGTTTTGGAATATTAGGATTAATAATTGTAGGAGCTATGTTCATAGAACGATTTTTCTGCAGGTACTTATGTCCTCTAGGAGCTATTTTTTCTATCACTTCTAAGCTTAGACTTCTGAGAATAAATAAAAACAGAGAAAAATGTGGAAAATGCCGAATCTGTACAAATAATTGTTCCATGGGAATAAAGCTTTATAAAGTAGATGTGGTAAACAGTGGGGAATGTATAAATTGCATGAAATGCATAAGTTCTTGTCCTAGAAGTAATACTGAGCTAAAAGCGATAGGAAGGAAACTTAGTCCTATTTTAGTCAGTGGTGTAATAATTCTGAGCTTTATAGCCATATACTTCTTATCAACAACCCTTGTTGGCAAAAGTAATGTAGGTTTGACTACAGGTACTAACTCATCAAGAACTGAGAATTCAACATCGGAAAATAGCAATAGTACAAGCAGTACAGAGGGAAAGAAGTATAAAGATGGAACTTATGAAGGAACAGGCCGTGGCTACCGACCGAATTTAAAGGTTTCTGTTACAATAAAAAATGATAAGATTACTGATGTTCAAATATTGTCAAATAATGAAACGCCTAGATATACTACAATCCCTTTTGATACAATACCTAAGGAAATTATAGAATCACAGTCAACGGATGTAGATACAGTGTCCGGTGCAACTAGATCAAGTGATGGAATAATAGAAGCAGTAGAAGATGCACTTAGCCAGGCTAAAATTGGCGGTTCTGATGATAATAGTACAGCAAAAGAAAGTGATAACCAATCTACTGGTGAATCTAGCAATTCAGATAGATATACTGGAGAAGAAAGCTATCCACATGAAGAGTATAATGAACCTAACGCTCCAAACGACAACTTTGGAGATAACATAAGACCAGAGTTTGATGGCAATCGTAGACAGAGACATAGATAAAAGCCTGTACTGAAAACTGCTTAGAATAGGATGAAAGATATAATAAAGGCCTGCCTTTTGGCAGACCTTTATTAATTACTTGCATTATAGTGAAGACATACTCTATTTTTCATTAAAGGACACCAGGCTATCAAACTTGTCCTTATTTTCGTTAACTACTTCTATAAACTTTTCTGCAATTTCAGGATCAAACTGAGTCCCTGCACACTTTCTAAGTTCTAATAAAGCATCTTCATAATTCTTTCTAAGCCCATATGGCCTGTTAGATGTCATTGCATCAAAGCTATCTACTACCGTTAGAATCCTGGAGAGATACGGAATTTCATCTTTTTTTAGCTGAGCTGGATATCCTTTGCCGTCATATCTTTCGTGATGATATAGAATTATAGGTGCTACCTCTTTCAAAGACTCTACAGATCTTATAAGATCAACTCCATTTGCTGGATGCTGCTTTAATATCTCCCATTCCTCATTAGTTAAGGACATCTTTTTATTTAATATTTCTTTTGCAATATTTATTTTTCCTATATCGTGTAAATAAGCAGCATATTTTAAAGTTTTCTTTTCTTTACTAGTAAGCTCCAGCTTATTTGCCAAAAGCTTGGCGAACATTACAACTCTTTCAATATGCCCATATGTATATCTATCTTTATTATTTATTATACTAATCAATGTTTTTATTGATGTAATTAAGTCTATGTGCTCTTCTTCAATATCTTTCTTTAATTCTTCTAGAACAGAATGGTAAGTTTCTACCCTGTTTTTATTAAAGAATTTAGCTCTATATAGTGCATCATCAGCACTGTTAATTAACTCTACTTCGTTTTTTGCTTTGCTTGGGAAAGTTGACACTCCCACTGATATTGTAATTTTTCCATTAGGCTGGTTTTTTTCACCTTCAAATTCCCATCTTTCCACTTCTGCTCTAATTCTTTCAGCTACGGTAATTGAAGTCTTTTCATCGGTATTGGATAGTATAATAACAAATTCTTCCCCGCCATATCTAGCGACTATATCACCTTTTCTTACATTGTTATTTAGTATATAGCCTATTTGCCTTAGAACATCATCACCTTTTTGATGCCCGTTAAGGTCATTGTAATGCTTAAAATAATCAATATCCAGTAGTATTAGTGAGACTGAAAATTTTGACTCTTTCGCTTTTTCAATCACACTTTTTAAAGCATCCTGAAAAAACCTATGGTTATAAACTTCGGTTAGTCCGTCTATATTAGCTAAGTTAGATAGTTTATCAATATACTCATTCTCAATCTTAACATAGTATCCTAGTAGCCAGGCGGTCAATGTGAAAATTCCACATAAAATTAAATCATTTTCAAAGTAATAGTTAACATCCAACTTCCTGCCATAAACTAGATCTATTGTTAACACTATCATTGATGATATAGCGGCCACTATAATTCCATGTTTCATCTTTGATTGTATTGTTGATGTTATAATAATAAATAAAAACAATAATTTATATTGACTTAAATGACCCTCTGATAAAATAACCAGAATCGTAAATAGCAAAATAAATATGAAATCTTCAATTATCTGTATGATCTTTATATTTCTTAAATTAATTTTTTTTATAGAAAAGATTATCCATATGGCATAAATTAATACTAATATACATATGGACATTCCTATTGGAAACACATTGAAAAATTCATCACTTGCAGTTCTATAAATCTTTTTATTACAAAAAAACAAGTTGAAGACTATAATTCCACAAAACAATAGTGAGGTTATCTTTACAATCGATACTATCTCATAAACCTTGTTTTGCCTTCTATTTATTATTTCATTCATTTTAAACACCTTTTTATGCAATTATTAAAGATAAATATAAAGGTCGAATAATCGACCTTTATATTACTCTTCTCTTAAGCACTTAGGTTCTTCAGGTTGATAAAACCCCCAAGTACATGCTGATGCTGAAGTTGAAAGTGCGAAAAATGTAAATGCTGATGCAGCTAACATCATCATGCACTTTAGTGCCTTTACTTTAAAGTTTTTCATTTTTTTCCCCCCAATATTTTTACAATTTTTTCAAAGGAAATATCTATATTTAATAACACTAGATACCCTTTCGGTGTAAGTGTTAACACCTGCCATAGAACACCTAAACAAATGCACATAGCAACCGGCAGATAATATTTATTTTCTATTGTAAATTGACTAATTACTATTATTATCATAAAAACAGCTAGTACATTAAGTGTAAGAATTGATTTTTTTTTCATCCTCTGCTTAGATTTTTCCTTTACAATAGGTTTAGCTGGACTATCTACTGGTGCATATTTACAAATATTATAGTATGCAAATAGGAAAGTAAAAACTGATATAATAATAATCCAGTTTAAATCTAAAAATTTATAAGTATATTCTACAAATAAGGCTAGTCCAACTGCAGTAATTGCTCCTATAATCGCACAACGATTAGGCGAACTAGAATGAGCTCCTCCAGAGTACTTTCTTAATATGCTGATGCTAAAAGAGATAATTAAAGCCTTTACTGGAACTTTGAATATTATACCTAAAATCATAACCATAAAAATAGACCAAATGGTTTGTATAAAGTTAAATGCTCCATAAGCAATAACTTCTTCCTTATCTTTGTCTAAGTTTAGGCTAGAAGCAACTTTAAATGCTAAATTATTTGATATTTTCTCTATTAGAAACATCCCTACCTGCCTTTCCCAAATACAAACTTCTTCTCCATATTGCAAAAATAATTAGAGCAAATAGTACTATAGACGGAATTCCATATACCACCTTTAGTAAATCATTTTTTAACATATTTTCAATATTAAATTTTAGTAAATCTGTTATTATAAACACATTAATCCATTCGCAAATAAAAAGTATAGTTGCTGAAGTTAGCCCAGCAGATGTAGCTTTAATAATATTAATTTTATTGATATTAACAGTTATTAAAACATAAATTATAAGAAGTATTATTGTATGTACTCCAAAATGAATTGGAAGCATTCTTACTAAGTAAGTTGCTATTGATATTAATATAGTAGATACGAAAAAATTTATCTTATTAATACTTTTACCTGAAAAAGCATATGCTGCTAAAATAAGTATAAGCGATTCAGGAATAAGCCTTAAAAAAATTTCTAGCACCGATAGTTTTAACATAATTCACCTCATATGATAGGTAATACTTATTTCCATACTATGTAATTATACCACTAATTTCTTACTTGGTGAATATACAAATATAAAAAATGACAGTTGTGCTTAATATTTTACACTTTCTTCAATTTAAGCTTAACAATGCTTTAGGGGATAAACTTGAATTTATCCCCTAAATACTAAAAAGTTGTATATATTTTACCTGAGATGATCCTCAGCTCTTTAATAGCTTGATCTATTTTGTTGAATACTTGCAAACTGTCCCTAGTTTGTCTACTCATATCTCAAGGCTTCAATAGGGTCAAGCTTCGCTGCTTTACCTGCAGGATACATTCCGAAGAAAATACCGACTGCTGATGAGAAGCCAAAGGATATTAGTATTACCCTCATAGATATCGGAATCTGTATATGCATAAAGGAGCTTGCAAGCTTGCCTAAGGATATACCCAGTATAGTTCCGATAGCTCCTCCTATTAAGCAAAGTATTACTGACTCCATAAGAAACTGTATCTTAATATCTCTTGTTTTTGCTCCTATTGCTTTTCTTATACCTATCTCCCTAGTTCTTTCGGTAACAGACACCAGCATTATGTTCATAACTCCTATACCTCCAACTAATAGAGATATAGCTGCTATAGCTCCAAGGCCTAAGGTTAACATGCTTAACATCTTATTTACCTGGTCTAACTCTTTGAATCCCTGCTCAACAATATACTTCCCTTTATTTTGATGTTTACTTTCAAGAATTCTTAGTATCTTTGTGCCTATCTGATCTGCATTCTTCATATCTGAAAGAGTTACTGTTAAGCTTGATATTTTCGTATCTCTGAATATTCTTTCTCCTATAGTTATAGGAATTATCATAGTTCCAGGCATATCAGGATTAAGAGACTCTCCAAGAGCAGCATTAGGATCTGCCGACACACCTATGATAGTTACATTAATACTTTTGTCTTCAACGTTTATCTTTACTCTTTCTCCTACTGCATCAATATTGCCAAAAAGCTTTATTGCAGTTTTATCATCTATTACTGCAACATTCTTTATACTCTCTACATCATTTTCATTGAGATATCGTCCTTTTGCTATTTTCACATTAAAATACTTCATAGATCCAGCATTGGTTCCTGAAACATACATACGTCTTGACTTGTTATTTTCAGTTTGCAGAGAACCCATGTCCCCGATATTAGTTACAACAGATGTGATTTCAGGCACTTTTTCCTTTAAAAGATCCATATCCTCTAGAGTATAGTAATCTCTTTCTTTTACCCCTTCATCTGTGTTAGAGTTCATTTTAACATTAACTATATTAGTACCAATATCCTGAAATTGATTTGTTACATAAAGCTTTGCTCCATCACCTATAGATACTATTGTAATTACAGAAGATATTCCTATAATTATACCGAGCATAGTGAGGAAGGACCTCATTTTATTTGATCTTACACTTTGCAGTGCAGATTGAAAACTTTCCGCTATATTCACTGTCCTTACCCCCTAACTATAGTTCTATCTTCCACTAGATTGTCTGAGATAATATTTCCATCTTTAAAGACAATGGCTCTTTTAGTATGCTGGGCTATATCAGGCTCATGAGTAACCATAACTATAGTTACTCCTTCATCATTAAGTTCCTGAAAAATCCCCATTATCTCCTCACTGGATTTACTATCTAAGTTTCCTGTAGGCTCGTCTGCAAGTATTATTGTTGGATCATTTACAAGAGCTCTTGCTATAGCTACCCTCTGCTTTTGTCCTCCAGACAACTCATTTGGCTTATGATGTACTCTATCAGAAAGTCCAACTCTGTCTAAAGCTGTCTTTGCGCGTCTTTCTCTTTCAGCCTTTGGCAAACCTGCATACATCATTGGCAGTTCAACATTAGCAATGGCGGTAAGCTTTGGAAGCAGATTAAAGGCCTGAAATACAAAGCCTATCTTTTTGTTTCTGATACTTGCAAGACTATTATCATCAAGAGAGGATATGTCAACTCCGTCTAAATAATATTTGCCTTCAGTAAGCTTGTCTAAACATCCTAGTATGTTCATCAATGTAGATTTTCCTGAGCCGGAAGCCCCCATTATAGCCACATATTCCTTTTCCTCTATTTCAAGATTTACACCTTTTAAAGCTTTTAATTGAATTGCTCCAGTATCATATACTTTAACCAGATTTTCAAGCTTAATTATCACTTTTTAGTCCCCTCACTTTTCTTTGCTCCTTCTGTAACCACATCTCCCTCATGAAGGTTTTCTGAAGGATTTACAATATATCTGTCCCCCTCTTTAAGGCCCTCTTTGATTTCTACATCATATTCTGTCTCAATACCAATCTTTACGTACTTTTTCTCAACTTTGTTCTCTTTGTTTACTACATAAACATACTTTTTGCCTGTACTTTTTTCATCTTTAATGCCATCGAAGCCAACTGTAAGCACGTTGTCTTTCTCATTTATTACAATTTCTGAGTCAGCTTCATAGCCAGCCTTCACTTTATCATCAGGATTGTCCATAGTAATCTTAATATTAACCTTATATTCTTGATTTGTGCCATTAGTTTTTGCCTGAGCCATTTCCCCTATATCCGTTACCTGACCAGTATACTTTTTATCTGAACCTTTTACTTTAATATTTGCTTTCTGTCCCTTAACAACCTTTACTGCATCATATTGATTCATGTCTACAGCTATCTTATACAATGAGTTATCATCTACAATTACCATATCTCCAGCCTTAGGAAATTGATTCTCCTTAGCATCCATCTTTATTACTACTCCATCAGTATTAGCTCTTAACTTACTCTCTTCTATTTTCTTAGTCAAATTATCTATATCTGCTTGTGCTAAGGCTATCTGGTTTCTTTGAGCAGTTACCTTGTCATTACTAGATGAATTTACATTACTAAAAGCTACCTGTGAGTTTGTTAAAGCAGATCTAGCAGACTTAACAGCATTAGCTGCATCTTCAAAGGCTTTTTTAGAAGCATCAAAGTCGCTTTGTGGTATGTACCCCTGCTTAAGTAACCCTTCATTCTGCTGGTGTTTTTTACTTAAATCATCATAATTCCTTTGTGCATTTTCAAGGGTTATCTGTGCCTGTGATAATCCATTTTGAGCATTACTTCTATCTGCTGCTATTCCTGTTCCAAGAAGTTGATTTAGTGTAGACTGTGCATTAGATAAGTTTAGCTTTGCTTTTTGGATTTGATTTTCATAATCCGCAACATCCAGTTCTACTAGTATGTCCCCCTTTTTTACCTGCTGTCCTTCACTAACTAAAACCTTCACAACCTTCTGTGATGGATTTAGTGCTATATCATTTCTGTATTTCGCTTCTACATTACCCTCTGCAGATGCAGATTGTACAACTTTCTTTTTTGTCACCTTAGCTAATGTTACCTCTTTAACCTTAGCTTTTTTCGCCTTTGCATAGGATGATACTCCCATACCCACAACAGCTAGGGCAATAATTCCTATAATTACTACCTTTTTTTTAATCTTAATAGACTTCAGTTTTACTCCCATACTCTTTCCCCTCTTACCTAGATTATAATTCCTTTTTTGTAACAATATTTCAGTTACTACATAAGCTTATCATTAATTTAAGCGTATTTCTACATTTCAATTATAATCTACATTTGTGGTATATATTTCTTAACTTTTTCTTAACTATTTATTAACTGTTAGTTTATGAACAAAAAATCGTCATTTCTGACGATTTCTTTATAACTATTCTCTGCTATTGCCCTCTATTGTTCTCGATAACATCCTTAAGCCTTTTAGAATTTCTTCTAGTTCACTATCACTTGCATCCCTCATTATTTGTCCAAAGTTTTCCATATGCGCTACCTTTATTCCTTCCACATATTGTTCTGCCTTATCTGTTAAACATATACTAGCTCTTCTTCTATCATCACTATCTCTAATTCTATCTACAAGGCCCTCTTTTACAAGCTTATCTACTAAAACTGATGCAGTACTATTAGGCAGTCCTAAACTTTCGCTTATTTCAGTTAAGGTTTTTCTTGGCTCATCTTTTAGAAGATGCAATATCATATATGAAGATATGTTTAATCCCTTTTTATCAGTATTATTTATTGTTCTCCTTTTTAGTAGTTTAAGCACTTTTATTAATTCCTGTGCAATTTCATATACCTCTTTTTTACTCATTATATTTCCTCTCATGATAAATTATTTCAATTATGAAATAATTTTATCATGAATTTTAGTATATTTCTAGTTACAACTTGTAATGTTAAATCTTTCATCCACAAAAAAAGAAAACCATCATTACTGACGGTTCTTTTTAAGGGATATAGCCCTAAACTTAACTTCTACTTCCAAGTTCCTCTAGTTTAAAGGATACAGTCCAATCCTTTAAAGCAGTATCCTCTTCTACCTTTACTCCTGTAGGGAAAATAAGGTTGCAGATTCTTGCCTTAAGAGGGTTAATTGTAAAGTCACTTAGCTTAAATAACTCTGACTTTACAACAGTTCCATTAGGATCCTTTAAAGTAACAGGAACTTTTTCTATATTTATTGGTTGATTGTTTCCGTTTCTTGCTACTAGTGTAACTAATATATTTCCATTCTTTTGTATTCCTACGCTAAAAGTAGATAGAGAAACTTCTCCTTCGTTTAGTTCAGGAATTTCATTTAAGAAGTTATCATAAACAAGCTTATCAGCTATATCTATATCCTCTGGCAGATCTTCAAACTGAACCCTAACAGTTTTAGAAGCCTTTAATCTTGCATCGAAAGCTAGCTTCCAATCATCCATTGGTATAGTGTCAACTTTTATATTTTTCTTCTCAAAATAAAGCTTTACTGGTCTTGCAGAACGTGGTGGCAATTCACCTAAAGATTCTAAATTAAACATTTGTTGACCTAAAATCTCATCTTTAGAATTTAATATATAAAAAGGAACCTTTCTTAAAATTACCTTCTCTGAAAGTCCATTTCTTATATAAGCTTTAACTTCAAATTTTTCACCTTGATCATAAGCATAGATACCAGTTACATTAAGTTGTCCTTCAACTATTTTTGGAAGCTCTGCTATTTCTTCTTCTAAGATTTCTTTTTGAACATCAGACATTACATTTTCATCATGCTCTAAAAGTGAAAGTACCGTAGACACATATGTTTTATCATTATTTACACTTCCACTGCTATTAGCTTCTTGCTTTTTCTTTTCCATTTTATACCTCCAAGTTTCTCTCATTAATATACTTTCACAATAGTTACTACTTAATAAAAGACCTTACTTACAAACTTCGATAGTAACTATACCTATTTCTACATTATATTTTACTAGTTTAATATATCATAATGATTTTGTAAAATCAATTTACATATTATATAGAAGTTATTTTTTCTTATTATTCCTACAAATTCTTCTTTTAGCTTTTATAATTAGACTTGTTGTTATAATATTTTATACTTCTTTGCCCATTTTTATGTATATCTCCCCATTTACCTAAGAAATAGCTTTATGCAACATTCTCGGTCTTCAAAAGAGACTAGTAGTCATTTAGAATAATCTACTAGTCTCCTATAATTATTAGCTTGCATTTTCCTTTGGCTTCATTAATTTTCTCTGTACAACTTTAAAACCAAAGATTTTAAATAAGTATAATCCTACTCCTAGAGGCAGCCAAAATAGTGCATAATATATTCCACCCTGTACATAAGGTGCAATAATAGCAAAATCTACGCCCTTTAAATTCATAGTCTTCAGCGGATTAATAAAGTACACCAGTGGCCATATCTTTTTTACCACACTGAAGAAACCTGCTGGCATCATATACTCTGGCCATACGTACCCAGCTGTAAGGAAGGTAGGTACAGATAAAAACATACTAAACCGAACGCATTGGTCCATTGCATCAAATACGAAGGCAAAAACAAAGGATATGGCTGTAAGATCTAAAAGAAATATGGTAAGAAGAATAAAATAATCTATTAAGCTTCCCTTAAGAGGAAGATAAAAATACTTTCCTGCTGCGTACAAGCTGCCAGTAGCTCCCACCGCTGCCATTGTAGCAAAAACTAAAATTTTCAAAGAAATTTTAAGCAGCTTTCTTACTCCTTCCTTTGAACGAAGCTTCATTTTTACCATGCTTAGTTTTTCTTCAATTAATACTGGTGCTAAGGCTCCAATATACACCTGCTGAACAACAGCTCCTATCATAGCATAAAGCAAGTATCTCATATAACTTAATTGGGGATCATAAAGTATCCTTTCCGTAAAGGATAGCGCTCCTATAGATTTTTGAGCTGCATAAGGCACCATATTATTTGCCTCTAAAACATTAAGCTGAATGCCAGCATTAATAGTATTTAATATTTCACTTCCATAGGATAGAGCATTATTTCCTATTACTATATTAGTTTCATCTATCAATAATAAAGTTTTAGGCGCTTTTATAGCATTTGCATCCTTGGCAAAATTATGAGGTATAATAAGCCCTACACTAACTTTTTTTGTCTTTATCGCTTCATTAAGCTCTTCATCAGTCTGAGCACGATAAACAACCTTAAACTTTGAAGTTTCTTCAAACTGCTTCACAACATTTCTTGATATAGAGGAATTGTCCATGTCTAGAATCCCCATTGGAATTTCCTCAACAAAAATTTTACTAAAAACCAATCCTAAAAGAGAAATAAAAAGCACTGGTCCTAAGGTAAGTAAAAAAATGTTCTTTAATGTTACTGGCCTAACTCTAAAAGGTAGCTTTTTCTTCATGCTTGAATCACCTCTTCAGCTTGTTGCTGCTGATTTTTATTACTTTTTATACGATTATATTCTCTTTTAACAAGTTTCTTTAACATAAAGATAGCAAAGGTTGCTGCCCATATATACAATACAAACTTAAATAACCAGTGTATTTGAGGCAGAATATATTCCATTCCAATGTTTTTTAAACACAAATCCCTCATAGTCTCCCCATAGTGCAAGAATGGAAGATATTCTGATAACTTCTGAAAGAAGACTGGCATTCCCATAACAGGGAAGGTAAAACCTGCTAAAATAGTTGTTGGAAGAATGGATATTGCACCTACCTGCAAGGCAGCTATTTTATCTGGCAAAATAGTTCTTACTAACACACCATAGCTTACTAATCCTATAGAGTATAGAAGAGTTAATATGATAGCTCCCTCTGCTGTCCCTCTAAAGGGTACATCAAAATACTTAAACTGAACTCCTAAACTTATTCCTATAGAAAGCACTCCGAAAAGTCCTCCTAAGATCCCTTTAAGCCACAGCCACAAATAGCTTTTTTCATCTTTTCTAACTATATCCACTCCTAGCATTACAAGACTAACCTGAATAATAGAGATAATCATCCCTGGAATAAGAAAGTTTATATAATTTCTAGTTGGATTATTTAGAAGTCTATAATTAAAATACATTGGAAGAACGTAGTTTTGAGATACCTCAGGCATTACGTTTAGCTTTCCTTCCACTACCTTTTTTAAATATCCAGTTTTAATGCTAAGTAGAATTTCACTCATTCTTGCCTTGGCAGCACTGGTAACGGACATTTGTGAGCCATCATAAAACACAAGTACTCTAGGTCCATTACCACTAAATAAATCCTTTGAAAAATTCTCTGGAATAATTACTCCAACTCTTATCTGCTCCTGTTCTATTAGCGTCTTAATATCCTCATCTCTATCGCTATAATTAGTTACATTAAATATTTCATTTGTTTTTATTTCTTTGATAAGCATTTGGCTAAATTGAGAATTGTCATGGTCTACAATAGCCGTTGGAATATGTTGAATCTGGTGATGTTCCATTTGATAACCTAATATAAAGCTGCAGATAACAGGAATTCCAAGTACAAATAAGAAGGAAAAAAATAAGCTTTTAATTTTTACACCTAGACCTATAAGCTTTAATAACTTTTCATTCATGATTAATTCTCACATCACTTTCCAAGGTCAACAATAGCTGTCATTCCCGCATGAAGTGGCTTATCTATACTAGTTAGCTCTACTTTTACACCATAGGATAATACATCAAACTCACCATTATCATTTGTAGCTCTTTTAACTGCAAAATCAGGTTTTTCATTTATTCTGACTATCTTTCCTTTAAACTGCTGATTAGGATAAGCTGAGAACTTTACAGAAACCTCTCCATTTAACTTAACCTTTGAAAGGTCTGTTTCCTTCACATTGCACTCAATCCAAGGTGCAGCTGTATTCGTTAATACAACAAGAGGCATTCCTGGAGTTACTAACTCTCCAACTTCAACATTTAATTGAGTTATTATTCCGTCTAATGGTGCAGTTATAGTAGTATCATTAATATACGTCTGAACCTCACTTAATCCACCTTGGGCCTGCTTAATTTGTCCTTCAGCTGCCTGTATTGTAGATTCTGCTTGACTTACTTGAGCCTGTGCTGCAGCTATGTCCTCTGCTCTAGCACCATTTTTAGCAAGGTCATACTGCTGTTTTGCCAGTTCAAGCTGAGTCTGAGCCTTATCAAGATCAGCCTGTGGTACAAATTCCTGATCAGATAATGCCTTTACTCTATCATAAGTTACTTTAGCTAAATCATATTGAGCCTTAAGCTGTGCAAGTTCTTCTGGTCTTGCTCCATTTTTTGCCTTTTGAAGTACTGCCTCCGCTGCCTGTTTTGCTGCTTCTGCTGCCTTTTTCTGCCCTGTAGCTGCTTGAATTTGGGCCTCTGTCTGAGCCTCTTTTGCTTGCAGAGTGCTATTGTCGATAGTTATCAAAACTTGTCCACCTTTAGCGTTGTCTCCTTCTTTTATATTTATTGCTGTTATTCTTCCTGAGGTTTTGGAATTTATATTTACCTCTTTAGTTTCTACATTTCCTTGAACTGTTAGGTGTCCATTACTTTGCTTTATTACTTTATCTCCTGTTAAACTGCGTACATTAGTGGAGCATGCTGTAAAAAGACTTACCATTGTTAATAAAGATGTTGCTAGTACAATATTTTTGCGTTTCATGAAAAACCCCCCTGTATAATATTAGCTGCTTATGAAGCTAAAATAGCCTGTGCTTCTATTTGTTAAAATAATTTGCAATCAAGTATTTTTCCACTTTTATGAGTAGTTCATAAAAATGCTCCCTCTCATTACCTGATAGAAAATTCAACACCTCTGAAGTAAGTTCTTCCTTGTCCGGTAATACCTTCTCTAAAATCTCTTTTCCTTCCTCTGTTATTACCGCATTTATACTTCTTCTATCATTCTCATTGGTAATTCTCTTTATCAATCCCCTTGAAACCATTCTATCAACTAGAGATGTTATATTAGCTCTTGTTACAGACATTTGATCTCCAAGAACAGATAAAGCAATTCCATCCTCTCCAGTTAGATAAATTCTATAAAGAGCAGTAAATTGCGGCTTTGATAATTTATAAGTTTTGTAGAACTTATCGAATACCTGCTCTATTAAATCCCCTATTCTAATAATTATTTCAATTAATCTCATTGAATCAATTTCTACGGGACTATTGCTTATTAAATGAGATAAGTCCTTCTTTTCTTTGTTCGCCACCTGATTCTCCTCCAAAGTTCTCAAAATTTTATATATTTATTATTAACACATAAATAGTAAACATGTTAATTAATTTCATATTAATTATAAGAAACTTATGAATGGTTGTCAATATATTCCTTGTGTCTAAATACTAATTATTAAAGCAAAAAGACTACAGAAACTTACTACTGTAAATTTCTGTAGCCTTCACCTAAGCTTACTCCAGTTAATCAATACTATCAATAACAGTTTTATAAACTTTCTCTGCTATTTGTATACTTTCTTCTACTTCATAATCACTTACTACTCCCTCACCCCGAGTTATTAAGTAAGCCTTTAGTGACTTTTCTACTGCTTGCTGACAGTGAAATGCCACAACATCGTTTCCACAATCATGCTCCTTTAGTATTTTTGCAGATTTGATATCTCTTTCAGCTTTTTCTATCCAATCTTTATACCGTAAAGTATCAACCATATATCTTCACTCCTGTATTATTTATAACATATGCAAAACTATTTTTGTCATCTACACATTCATCCCACTCTGCTTCTGTATACAGAATTAAATCAAAAGGAATGCTGCTCTCTATTTCCACATACATTTCCGCTAGTAGATGTCTTTTATTATTTGTATTCTTAATGATACACAAATCTATATCACTATCAGCCTTAAAGATTCCTTTAGCCACAAAATACTGATATGTCTGGTATTCTAAATTCATCCTCAGAAAATTTAACATGGAGCTCACTAATTGCTATACAACCATTAAGTAATTTAGTTCTTAATTTAGTTCTTAATCTACTTATTATATCATACACTTATACCTCTAAATTCATCTTTATCACATATTACAACTATATCTGGTATAACCTTTTGAAAATGTTCTTCCTTCTCTTTTTTCAGTTTTATATCTATAGGGGCTGCAAAAGGCTCATAATCCTTTCCATCAAAATATAAGTCTAATTTTGCGCACGATGAATACTCACTTCTGTTTACCAAAGTTTTTATTTAAATCCTAACTTTGCAACTACAATAAATCTTTTTGGTGCTGACCCTACATATCCAAAAGGATAACAAGTTACTAATGTGAGCATAGCTTCATTGCACTCTTTAATAACTTCTTCTTCCTTAGGTTCAGTTATTTCAGTGCTGATAACCTTATAGATAAACTTGCCCTTGTCCGTTTCAATAGTTATAATATCATTTATTTTCACTTCTTCTAGATTTGAAAAAACTCCATCTCTATGACCAAATATGACACAATTTCCACTTTCACCAGGGGCAAAAGAGTGCTCATAATGTCCAGCACCGCTTTTCAGCTTATCTTCAGTGGTGCCCTCAACTATTGGCAATACCTTTTTAGTTCTTTCTATAATGAGCTTGCCCATAATTCCATGGTTACTATAAATGTCCTCCTGCACTTTAGTTTGATTACTACCCGTGTCACCGCTACTATTCTTTATATTTTTATCCCTTTCAATACTATCTAAGATTCCTAAGTTTTTCTTAACTTTATTTTTACTATATATAATTTGATAAGAAGCATAGGCTATTACTAATATGGATATTAAAAATATACCTATAGCCCCTCTATAAACAATCCTATCTTTTTTCATGAAAACTCCTTTTTACCTTTCCTTAATCTGTATAATACCATATTTTATGTAAAATTTAAAGGAAGTCCTAAGACTTCCCTTTACTCTAATCTAATATTCTTTTTCCTTTTGATAACTGTCAGATAGCTTATACATACCAATTGAAGCACTTGTCCCTTTTACCTGTGAATCAACACTTGTATCTACCACTATCCACTTTCCATCTAAATAAACTTCGTTCCAAGCATGATAACCCTTAACGTTGTCAGAGTATCCCATTACAACCTTTGTAGGCACTCCAACAGCTCTCAACATTCCTGCAAAAACCGCTGAAAAATCATAACAAATGCCTTTAGATGATTTTACTACAGCATCAATATCTGGTACATAACCGGTCTGCACAGTTTTAAGCTTGTTATAATCATAGTTAACATTATTTATTAAATAGCTGTAAATCACTTGAACCTTCTTATCATTACTAACTATATCCTTAGTTAAAGCAGCTGCCTTATTAACCGCTGTATTAGCTTTGCTAAAGTCTACTATTTTATTAGATATAAGATACATAGCGTTAGGATTAGTTATCTTAGCCTCAATGTTCCAGCTCTCTACCTCTACATATTTTTTCCCTTCAAGGTTTTCTAATAAAGTTACATCATACTTCCCACTACCCATTTGAAGCGGATAATTTTCATATTCTCCTTTACCGTCAAAATCGTAGTAGTAAACATTAGTATCTCTTTTTACTGATATCTTCATTTTCTTACCGCTGCTGTTTTTATACATCACTTGTACATATCCATCCTTAACATAATCCTTGTTAATTTGCGGACTATTAGACTTAACTGCATAAGCAGAAAGTAAAGTAGTTTTGCTGTAATCAGCAGAGGTTGTCTTAGCTTCCACTTTACCTTGAAAGGATGCTAAGCTTAATGAAAAAATCAAAAATAAAGCTATCTTTGGTAGCCTTTTATACATGAAAAACTCCCCCTTCGGTAACTGGCTGCCACACAGTAAAAACTGTAAGGCCCTATAGCTTTGCGTCCTATACTTTCGTATAGTTTGCTATTATCGGTGAAAAGCAACAAATTAAATTATAAATTTAATCTATAACTTAACTTTAACATTTCTAACAGATAATATCAACGTATTTATCTTTTATACATCTGCATATTTTGCAATTAATCCTGACTTTTAAAATATAACATTATTAATGTTCTCTACCTAAATCCTTACCTGCTCATCTATAAAAAATAGGCTCTCAGGCGGCATTAATAATGTTTTTTAGATTAAGCCTAAATATCCCTCCTTTCATTATTTGTAGTATATAATATCAGCGACTTCCCCCACTGGTTACTTAATTTTATATTGTCTTTGAAGTATTAGCTTCCTTAAACTTATTACAAATATATTTACAGAGCGTAACTGATAACCATGTAAAATAAAAAGAGCTTGGTTAAACCAAACTCCAAATTATAATAACTCCCAGTTTATTTTTTTTCAATAACAGTAATATCCATAGTACTAGTAAAATCAGCACAAGTAACAGTTATTTTTGTTGTACCAGCTCTCTTAGCTATAATGTTCCCATTATTGTCCACTTCTGCTATATCAGCATTAGAAGATGTATAAGTTATTTCATTTCCTGTAACTACTATATCATAAGGTGATTTACCAGTAAGCATATCTTTATCTGCTAGATATGCTTTAACATTAACTAAATGTTTCTCTGAAGAATTGGAATATACTGCAACAGGTTGAATAGTAGTTTTAGAACCTGCAACTAGATTATTATTAGCTAAGTTAAGTTTAATACTTCTAATAGAAGGACCATGACCGCTGCTTCCGGTATCTCTTACTACCTGTACTACATAAGGATCACTACTTGTTCCAGTACCCGTTACTGTTATCTCTGGATTTAAGCATATAGCAGCATAAATGTAACCTTCTTGGTTACTATCTTGATTCTTAAGTTGGTTGCTATTTAAATCATAATAATAAGCTTTTACGTTATCAACAGGTTTTAAAAGCACCCATGCAGAGCCAGATAAATTACTGTGAATTTCGTCTAGTATAGATATCTCATATGCTCCTGATAAACAAATCTTATCATCAAATTCTACATCTGCATCCCCATTTACAGAATGCATATACCAATGGGTATTTTTCACGCAGCCTCTTTCTGCTCCTAAACTGCTAAAAAATGTAGTGTTAAGATATGTTCTAATATCAGAAACAAGATAGTCAGAATTATTATCATGAGAATAATTCATAGATGCGGCTGGCTCATCAAGAATTAAATAGTTATTATATAGCAGCCTCCAAGTCTTTCCTCCAAATGAAACATAAGCTCCAACATTGGCATTACTTACATTCCCTATTGTATAGGAAGCTGTCTGTGCCTTTGCATTAATAGGAAATAAAAAGATGGATATGAACAGAAAGGCAATAAACCGTGAACCAAGCAATCGCTTCATAAATATCCCCCTAAAAACCTTTATAATGTAAATAGTATTCTTGTCTCTCAATAAATATACCATATTTTAATATGTATACCGAACTAGTACTATAAAAAAATAGGGCTGTTACATTATAAAACTTATATACAATATATTGTTTCCAAACTTAAAATTAGTACAATATGTTGTAGTATTTATTCCTAATGCAACAGCCCTGTGTGAGAAGCTCTTATTGGCTTCTTTTTTTATATACTCCTCTTATAAAAACTCTACTTATCCCTACGTCTTCTCCTTAGTATAAATAACCCGCTTCCAGTTAAAGAAACTATACCTAAAAGCAACAGGTTAAAGTTTTCTGTTCCTGTTTTAGGTAAGCTGCTATCCCCTAGGTTCTTTGTATCCTTTGGAGGTTTTGTTCCCTTATCTGTCGGTGTATCTGCTGGAGACCCTGGTGTTTTATCATCTTCAATATCAATCCCCGGCTTATCCTCTGGTGCTGGTTTATCCGGTGGATTTTCTGAAGGACCGCCAGGAATTTTATCATCATCAATATTAATTCCTGACTTATTGTATCCAAAGTCTACATCCTCTTTAACATCATTGTAGGCTAAGGTTACAGATACTTCCTCATTTAAACTGTTATCTAACTCCCAAGTTTCCTTAAAGCCTTCCGGTAAAGTATTTGGATCTAAAGCTATGGTATAGGTTCCCGGCATTAGTTTCTCAAAAAGGTACTTACCATTATCATCAGTAGTGGCAGTAGCAGTTCTTCCATTCTTGTCTTTTAAAGTAAGCACTACCTTTGGTATACCTTTTTCAGTTAAGCCCTGTTTACCATCGCCGTTTTTGTCATACCATACATAATCTCCTACAGAGGCTAGTTTATATACTATAGGAACACCGCCTCCAGATGATGGAGTATAGTATCCAAAATCTACATCGTCTTTAAATTGATTACTAGATAAAGTTACATTAACCTTATTATCTAATGTGATATCTAATTCATAAGAGGCTGCCATTCCAGCTGGTATTGTGGTTCTGTCTATAGTTACAGTATAAGGGCCAGGCATTAAGTCGTCGAAGAGATACTTTCCATTGTCATCGGTGACAGTGGATTTTGTATTGCCTTTTGAATCTGTAAGTATAACTTTAACCTTTGGTATTCCTTTTTCTTCTGGGTCCTGCTTGCCATTGATATTTGTGTCTGCCCAGATATAGTCTCCAAGAGAAGCTGAAAGCTTTACTTCTGCAGTATCTTTTGCTTGTGGATTATGAGTATTTGGAACAGCATCACCTTTATCATCTACTGGTTTTCCGCTTACCTGTACAGTATTTATTAAATTGCCATTAATCTTGCCTTCATAATAGTAAACAATAGCAGCACCAGTTGTTAAAGGCTCAGTTCCACTTAACTTAGTAAGTTTTGTTTTATCAATCCCTAAGGCTGTATCATCAATTGTTATGTCATCTAAAATAGTATCTCCAGTGTTTTTTACAGTAAATAAGTAGGTTACATCAGTGTTTATCTTACCTGATACCACTTCTACTCCCGTACCTTTCCCGCTGTCATGGCCATTGTATACTGTCTTTTCTACAGAGATTGAAGGTTTTACTTCATCTACCTTTGCATCGTCTGTTGCTTCAGCTTTGCTTACATAAGAAATATCCTTTCCTAACTCATTACTTGGTATTCCTACAACCTTTACTGTGTTTTTTAAATCTCCATTAATAGTGGTTTCATAGTAATAGGTTATACTTTCATTAAGTCCTAGAGGTACATCTTTATCTTCCCCGATTTTACTTCTTCCTTTGTAAATCATTTTTGACTTATCAATTTCAACACCATTATCTTTAATATTTAAATCTTTAATAGCTATATCCTTCAAATGTACATTTCCTGTATTGGTTATTTTAAAGACATAGGTTATATCAATACCTCCTTCGCCTACTACCAACTCTCCACCACTTTGATTACCCTTATCATGACCAGCATATACAGTTTTTTCTACCTTCATTGATGATATTAGCTCACCTATAACTGCAGTGCCTTGCTGGGAAAAGACCTTATCTCCATTAGGAATTAAGCTTCCCTTATCATCA
This sequence comes from Clostridium sp. CX1, assembly GCF_025398335.1. GTDB lineage: Bacteria > Bacillota > Clostridia > Clostridiales > Clostridiaceae > Clostridium_AM > Clostridium_AM tanneri. The sequence goes on along the minus strand of NZ_JAODOO010000023.1, from coordinate 17,855 downwards.
CTAGGGTATGCTGAAGCTGTTGCTGTATTAGTTAAATCATTATTAATGGTTGTTTCATAATAATACACCGCCGTTTCTCCTGGTGCTATTGGCTCTTTGCCGCTGACTTGTTTCATACTAGATTTATTGATATGAAGTTCGTTATCAATAATGTCTAAGTTATTTAAATAGGAAGTACCAGTGTTTTTTACTGTGAATAAGTAAGTTATAGCAGTTCCTTCCTCACCTTTTACACTATCCAAACCTACTCCCTTACCTTCATCATGACCCAAATATACATCTTTTGCCAAGCTCATACCTGTAGTTAACGTATATCCTGCATCAATACTGTCGTTTCTATCTCCAGACTTAAGCACTACAACCTTACTTTTTCCTGTAGCTGTATCTGCATCACTATCTGTATTGTCGCTATCTCCAATATCATTCCCTTTATCTTTCTCTGTATAATTATAGTAACTTGCTTTTTGAAACTGCACTATATAGGCTCCCGGCACTAGATTTGTGAAACTGTACTTTCCTTGGCTGTCTGTAACAGCATCTGGAATAACTGTACCATCACCATACTTAGCAGGTTTACTATCCTTATCTAAAAGCTTTACAGTTACACCTTCAATACCAGGCTCTCCTGCATCTTGAATGCCTTTAGTATCTTTATCTAAACTGTTCTTATCTAGCCATACAAAATCACCTAGTCTAGCAGGCACATATATTCCTGCATCCCAGCTTTTGTCTATCTGTCCTGCTAATAGGTTAATGGTTCTAGTTATACCTGTTGCAAAGTCTGCATCACTATCTATTGCCGCAGATGTAGTATTTAGCCTTGTAAAATTATAGCCTTCCGGTAAGGTGAATTTAACCTTATAGTCTCCTGCTTCTAGGTCATTAAATTCATATATACCCTTTGAATCCTCCTTTGAATCCGTTATGGAAGTAAGAGGGTTCCCTCCAACCTTTACAGCATTACCATCTTTGTCTAAAAGTTCAACTTTAACTCCTGCTATGCCTTCTTCTTTAGCATCTTGAACTCCATTACCGTTTACATCAAGCCATACTTTGTTTCCAATTAGAGCCTTGTGAAGTCCAGCATCAATGGTTATATTGTTATCTTCTGAATTTAAAACAATCTCTGCTGTAGCCACAGACTCATCTGCTCCTACTACAGCATCACTATCTTCAGCATCCTTTTCTCCTTGCTGTCGATCACTAAATTTAAAGCTGCTATTTTTATTAGTAAATTGAACTATATAGATACCAGGCTTAAGCTTGTCAAATAAATACTCTCCATCTGTCTCTGTAGTAATAGCTGAAACTGTAGTACCATCATCATGCTTAGCTTCACTTATTGAATTATCTTTTGATTTACTTAGAAGCTTTACTTCAACACCTTTAACCCCTTGAATATTTGCTTCATCTTGTATTCCGTTGGCATTTTTGTCGTCCCAGATAAAATCTCCTACAGAAGCTAGTTTATACAGTCCTGCATCTATATCCATATTTCTTTCACCAGCAGACAAAGTTATCACTGAGGTTTTTCCTGTGGTTTTATCTGCATCGCTGTCTATATTACTGTCTTTGGTGATGTCTGTAACATTGCCCTCTGCATCTTTTTCACTAAACTTATCATAACCTGTTGGTTTTTCAAACTTTACTATATACTTCCCTGGTTTTAAGTTGTCAAAAAGATATTCACCACTGGAATTTGTAGTAGCTTTAGGTACATTATTACCATGTACATCTTCTGCATCAGCTCCATCTTCGTTAAGGAGACTTACCTCAACTCCTGATATTCCTGCATTTGTTTCATCTTGAGTTCCATTTGCATTTTTATCATGCCACACAGTATCTCCAATTTGTGCAAGGTACATTCCCGCATCAATAGTCATATCACTTCCTGCAGAATCTAAGGTTATTGCAGAGGATGTCGCTGTCAAGCCATCGGATGAGACTACTGCGTCGCTGTCATTTGCATCAATGTCTTTATCACTGCTTACTACATCTGCCTTAGTGAACTTATAATCACCATTTGGATTTGTAAACTGAACCTTATAAGTTCCTGGCTCTAAACCTGTAAAATTATAATTTCCCTTTTCATCTGTCACATAGGGCGGTACAGCTCTTCCATCTTCATACTGTGCTTGAGTTATCTCGCCATTTAGAGGATTCACTTGTAGAAGATTCACTACCACACCTTTTATACCAGACTCATCTAAATCCTGTATGCCATTCATATTTTTATCATTCCAAACCTTGTCTCCAATAGATGCCAATCGATATAAACCTGCATCTGAAGAAAAATCATTTTTGTCAACTATAACTATTTCGTCACTCATTATTGAAGATTTAGTAGTACCGTTGTCTTCATAGTCTGTTATATTTCCCCCACTTGCTCCTTTGTCTATATTAGAATCTAGTCCTATGTCTGCTCCTTTTTTATAGAGCGTAACCTTATAATCTTTAGGGAAAACAAACTGAACCTTATACTTTCCTGGGCTTAAATTAGGAAATTCGTAGTATCCTGGGTGTCCAGTTTCTCCTGTTACGTAGCTATATCCAGTTCTAGTATACTTACCAGTGTACTCATAGTCTGAAATTACATTATTATATTTGTGTAATCTCACCAAAACCCCGTTTATACCGGTATCTCCATCATTCTGTATACCGTCCTTATTCTTATCCTCCCACACACGGTCTCCAATATAATATTTTTCATTTGGATCAGGTTGCACCTCAAAACCTACTTTTTTAGGTTCAGAAGGAAGAAAAGGTTCCTGTCCATTTACATCAGGGTAGGTTGCTCCATATCCAAAGGAACCCCATGCAATTTTTCCTGTTGGTGCAGCGTAAGGAGCTCTCATTGGCCATTCTAAGGTTATCTCTTCATCTGACTGCAATTTTATATCACCAAAGTCAAACTTCAATGATTTAACGGTTGTAATATCACTTGGCGGTGTTTCTGACCATCCACCGTCACTTAACTTTTTATTATTTATAGAATCAGTTAACTCCAGTGTTGATGGGTTTTCCTTGGTGTTATAATAAATCTTAACACTTTTACTTATGTCTTTCTCCCCATTTTTGCCTTTTATTCTTATAGGTCCGTTGTCTTCACCGGTTATCTTATTTACAAGATAAGGTCTCCACTCACTTTCTCTATTTTTAGTATCAATTACTCCCTTGTCACCAACATAAGGCAGAATATCAATAAAAACGAGATTACTTATAGGTCCGTTAGCATCAGTGTTCTTTATCTTTAACCTATAATCTGCAATACCGCCTGGTAAGGTATATCCATGTCTCTTAGTTTCATCATATTTATTCCAGTTATCATCTAGCTCACCTTTAACCAATTTTTCAGACTTAACACTGCCAACAAAGCTTACAAATATATCCCTACTTACTAAAATCAAATTATCGGAAGTGCTAGAATCTCCGTCTAAGTTCCCTGCATCTTTTATCAATTCACTAGGGGAATTTTCAAACTCACTTGAATCGTTTGTAGTAATATAAAAATTATTTTTAACTTTTCCTGCTAAAGTTTTATCCTTTATTTTTGCAGTAAATCTAATCTTTACATACTCACCGGGTTTAAGTGTTCCTGCAATATTCCACCTTAGTATCTGACAGTTCTTTCCATCAATAGTTCTAGGTTCTATTGTATCCGGTTCAGCTCCTCTAGTGATACTAGTATTGCCCTTATCCCAGGCTAAAAACTTAACATCCTCCATTTCCTCTGGAAGTACATCAATAGCTATTGGATTTACATAATCTCCAGTTGCAAACTGATGGTTCTTTATAGTCAAGTTATATTCAACGGTATCATTCATATTGAACTTAACCTGTCCATTTTTTACAGTTTTCTCTGGAACTAACCAAGGCATCGGAGCTATAACAGAAATAGTCTTTCTTGAGCTTTTTACAATATCAGTAAGGTCCTTCTTTGACGCTTTAAGGGTTGCAATATTAGTTATAGTGTTTCCTGATGCAGGCTGCTTAACTTTAGCTTCTATAGCTATTGGAGTAGTATTTTTAAAGCCAGCTTCGATTCCCTGTAATGCTTCTGGGTCATTTGAAACATTTGTTATTACCCATCTTACAGAAATTTTATCTCCTGGTTCAAGCTTCATATCATTATTTACATTTAAAACCTTATTAGTATCAGCATCAACTGGTGTTTCTGCCCATGTAATCCAGTCACCATTTTCACTTTGATTTGGTGTTTCTGTTGTATTCCCGCTTTCGATTCCACTTCCCGTTGTATTTTTAGTTATCTTATACTGTACCTCTACAGTCCCTTTCCCACTATAAGCCCCAGTACTTACAGACTTTAGCTCCAAGTCTTCTGATATATCATCCACTATCTGAATTTTGTCTATAGAAATATTTCCCGTATTTTCAATTCCACCTATCCAAAACTTAGCTGTCTGACCTGCGGAATATCTATCATCTGCCTGTCTGCCATATTTACTGAAGTCGCCTACAGACATAGTAGGTTTAGTAAAACCATGTTGGGCTTCACCGCTTTGAGTTATTACTTCATTACTTCCAAGGAGGTTTCCCGAAGCCTGTGCTGTATTGGTTACTGAGCTCACAGAGCGTGAATAAATCAAAGTTATGGTTCTGCTTTGAGAAGTACCAACTGGCAAATCTCCTATATCCCAAGTAACCTTTCTACTTTCCTCATCATACTTCCCATCATCAGAGGAAGAAATGTATTTAGCTCCTTCTGGAATACTATCAACCAAGGTTACATTTTCAAGATTTAACCCTCCAATTTTACTATTACCAATAACATCTATCCTATAGGTTACAGGATATCCTACAGCAGGCTCAACCCCTGATGGAATTACTCTAGTTTTAGTTACTTTCCAATCTGGTTTATTTACTTTTGGAGTTACAGTGACAATATTACTTGTTATCTCTTTCTCAGTACCGTCAATAGAGCCTTTAATTGTTGCAAAGTTTTCTGCCTTATAGGAGTCCGTTGCTAAAGGTGTCCCCTCTTGAAACTTAGCTGTAATCTTAACAAAACCAGTTGTACCGTCCTTTAAATATCCTGGTATTCCATTTACTTCTTTGAAGTTAAAGGTTATCACATCTCGTCCACTAATGCTCGCCCCTGTTGTTACTGACTCTATATCTGGCGAAGTAATAGAAGAAATATACTTTACATTTTCCGGAAGCTCATCTGTTATGGCCACAAACGCTGCAGCTGTAGTGGTGTTAGCATATCTGTACTTTATAGTATAAGTAAATTCATCTCCAATATAAACCTCGCTTTTATCTACTATACACTGTACGTCAAAGCTGCTGTCATTTTCAGCTGCCTTTACCTTACTCTCCATAGCTACTGAAAAAATATTGAAGATAAAAGACAAGAGTGTAAAGAATACTAAAAGTCTGTTTTTTCTTAATCTAATCAATCTATCCCCCCTTTCCCCTTTAGTTACTTACCAAGTATCTTAAAACTAGAATATTAATTAAAACCCCCTTATGTATCTTTTATTTTTACTAATTTATTAAGAAAAACTTCTCTATATGCAAAAAACCGGCTATTATATTAAATATAACGGCCGGTTGCACTACTAACTCACTATACATAAAGTGCCCAGTTAAATGTACAGATCATTGTTTCCCTAGATAATATTCCCAATAAATAGTAATTTATCTTATTATATAATGAAACAAATCTATATTCAATCACTATTTTCAAATAGTTCTGATAAACATTGTGTGCAAAAGAGCAAGCTAAAGCCCCCACCTGAAAATAGGTGGAGGCTATTTAATCTTTATACTATCTCTAATTATTGTATATTTATTTTTGTACAAATTCAGTAAATACTAATTTATAGTCCCAGAAGAAGCATGACCATCTAGCAAATACTTAAATTGCTCCTGAGCAATCATATAATCATTTATTGCATCTTCAGTAGTAACCCTTTGGTTATTTAAATTTAGCTCAGCTAAGTCTAAAGTTACCTTGTCTATTAATCCATTATTAAAACTCTCTTTTGCTTTGTCATAGCTCAATTGAGCAACTTCTAGTGCTGTATTTTGAGTTTGAACAGCATCTTCTTTGTTTTTTAAGTTATAGTAGGAATTCCATAGACTTACCTCTGTTGAAGTAGACGTATCCACTAATTTATTTTCGTTATCTTTTACAGTTAACTCTGAGTTCATTGGCTCTGTTACAGAGTCGTAAACATACTTTTTATATATATCTAATTGTTTTTTAGAAAGCTCTGTAGTCTTTTGAAGACTTCCATAGTTGTAGTCTTTTTCAGCAGCTGCAGATATTTTCTTTTCTATATCAGTGTCATCGAACTTAGCAAATTCTTTTTTAGCAGGAGCTAAGCTTAATTCACTATTGAAATCAATATTTAAATATTTTTTTACGGCTAAAGATGAAACCTCCATTTGAATATGTGGTCCATTTATTGTTGACAACAATGTATTCCTCTTTACCTTTAATGGATTTAATTCATCTTTAGTTGCCTGTCCTAGTTTTATTTTTTGTTCAATCTGATTCATTTGTGCGTCTATAGTTGATATAGATTTATTAATATTATCTATTTGCTGCTTAGAGGTTAAAACCTTCATGTACTGCTTTTCCAAGTCAAACTTTATGTTATTTAATCTTTCATCCTTAGAATTTTTTGTGTCATCTATTTTCTTCTGATCGTTTAATGGAGTTAAGTCCCTTTGTATTACTGCCTGTAAATATTGACCAGGACCGTATTGAGCCTCACCCTTACCTAAAGATATGGATATAGACTGTTGATTATCCCAATCATATTGTTTCTTTGCTGCCTCTATTTGGCTATCTATATTTTTTAACTCTTCATTATTACTTTCTAAACTACCAATAGCCTGTTCTAATGTTATTTGTACTGCATTATTTTGCACAGGTGCCGCTTCTGCAAAACAAGTAGTTGTTACGTTTAGGGAAATGGCAATTGCAACTAAAAAACCTAGTTTCTTTTTCATAAATATTCCTCCATACTTAATTGTTAGTCTAGTATCCTATACCTGAAACTCCCATAGACTGAGTAGGCATCTTTGTTAAAGAATGCCCCTCTAACATGTATTTAAACTCCTCTTGAGCTACCATGTACTCATTTACAGTTCTCTCAGTTATACTTTTTTGCTTATCTAATTCTAAGGCTGCTGAGTCTACAGTTACTTTATCTGTCATTCCAACCTCAAAATTTTTCTTTGCCTTATCATAGGCATCCTGTGCACTCTGTTCTGTAAGTATCTGTGTCTGAATTGCATTTTCTTTACTCTTTAAGCTGTAGTATGAATTCCACAAAGTTTGTGGTATACCAGTATTCACAGTAATTAATTGAGTTTGTAAACCTGCTAAAGTAGATTTACTTGTATTTTCACCTGAAGGAGCATTGTGGGAATACTTAGAATATAACTCATTTTGTTTCTTTACAATGTCCATATTTGCCTTAAGTGAACTTAGTGTATAATCTTTACTAGCTGCTTCATTAATTTTGCTAGCTATATCCTTGTCATCAATTTTAACAAAATCCTTTTTTACAGAAGATAAATTTAAATTCTTATTTAAATCTATGTTAAGATACTGTTTTATAGTTAACAATGATTGATCTGTCTGGTCTTCAATGTTTCTAATTTGAGAGTAAAGCTGACTTTTTTGGACATTTAAAGGGTCTAATGAATTAGCAGTTGCCTGACCAACCTTTATCTTTTCTTCAGTTTGTTTGATCTTCTCGTCTATATTAGCTATAGTCTTATTTATGTTATCTATCTGACTTCTGGAATTTAATACATTCAAATAATGTCTTTGAAGATCAAATTTTATTACATTTATTCTTTCATCTCTAGAGTTTTTTGCATCCTTTATTTTCTGCACATCATTTAAAGGTACAATTTCCTGAAGCATTTTAGCTTGCAAATATTGATTTGTAAGACGCTCTATACTACCCATCTTGTTAGTATCTATAGTTGTAGCATAGTTATGATCTATATCAAACTGCTTATTTAAAGAATTTATTTTATCCTTCATAAGTTTTAATTCAGTATTATTTTTTTCTACACTATTTAGTGCGTCCTCTAGAGTTAGGTTTATTGTATCACTAGTGGATATAGTGTTTATATTACCAGATTCAGCTGGAATAGCTGCATCCGCAAATGCTGCAGTATTTACGCTCAAAGAAATTGCTAAAGCAATTAAGAAACTTAACTTTTTTTTCATGATTTTGCCTCCTGCCTTGTATTAGTTTTAGTTGCTACTTAAAGAGTTTGTCCCTAATCCAGATGCATATTCAAGTTTTAATTTTGCTAAAGCTACATCTCTTTGCGCTAGCTTTAGAGAATTCTCTGCTGCTTTAAAAGCTGCTGATTGATCTTGAAAATCTATTTTACTAATCATTCCTAAATTATATTTTTGTAGAGCTTGATCATATTTTTTCTTTTCAGCATTATAGTTTTCTTTTTGAGGCTGCAATTTTTGGATCTTACTCTGTAAGTCATTGTATAGTCCATTTATCTCTATAGATATATCTATTTTATCTGTCTCTAGTTTATTTTCCGCCTCCGTTACACCATACTTCCCAATTATATATTCTGGGGAATTATTGTAGGGGTTAGCACCTCTGATACCAGCAAATTCTAATTTTTTCAGTTTAATTTTTTCATTATCATTTAAGATTTCTACTCTATTTTGTAAAGCATCATTTAAATAATCATTATAAGTCTTTATATTTGTGGTATCTGTAATTATATCCTTTGTAAAACCAGTATATGTATCATTTAGACTTAAACCAGAAGCCTGATTTATAGTCTTTGTAGTTGAGTCAAACTTTCTTTGAGCTTTATTTAACTGAGCTTTTCCGTCATAATAAGACTGCTCCATAGTTTTAAACTCATTTCTGCTTATAGTACCTAAGCTTAATTGAAGCTGTGCTCTTTTATATTTTGATTCTGTATTTTGAAATTCCTGTGTTTCTAAGTCTAATGCTTCTTTAGTATTTATAAAGGACGAATATTGAGTCTGCATATTAAGCTTTATTGAGTTTTTTGCAGCTTCCTTTAGGTTTGTATATTCATATATGCTGTACTTTACCTCTATATCTGCGTTACCTTTTCCTGCTCCTCTAGTAGCATCCTTTAAAGTGTTTTTAGCCTTTTCAATGGATATATCTATACTTTTTAATTGGTATGAACTTTCAATAGCCTTACTTGTAATACTATCTATATCCAGTGTGGTTCCTGCTGCTTGTACAAAAGTTGCAGAAGAAAGTATTATAGTCATTACTGCAGCGGTACAGAGTAACCTTATTTTTTTCATTTTAGTTTTATACCTCCTAAATTAGTTATTCTGGAATTACTGTTTTAAATACTATAAAAAATCCTATTACAGTAACATGTTCATTAATATTGTTTGCATTCATAATATTTCCTGGTGGGTAAAAATATTTCAATCTTGAAATAATTTTATCATATAGGTAAAGATATTTCTATATCTTTAGTTTATATTTTTTGTTAACTTGCTATCTTTTATAAAGAAATTGAAGAACAAATCTAAGTAGAATAAGTCACCAATCTCTCATTTTTAGACTGATTATAAACCCCGCACTTTCGAAAAGTACGGGGTTCTTCTTTAAATATTTATTTGTTAATATAAAGATTAAGTTTTTCTAACAAGTTAATTAAAACACTTGCTATAGTATACGAATAATTTAAAATCTTCTCGCTAACCTTGGGATTAACGTGCAGTTATTGTCCTAGTTCCTAAGTCATCTCTTGATGGACTATATACTGAATAATCTCCATTGCTACGCTTTTTGCTTCTTATATTAATATTGGCTACATCACTATTGGCCTTAATACTAATACGATCTCCAGCTATTATTGAACCAGTATTAAACTTATAAGTGACATTCTTTCCATCAATACTAACTGATAAAACATTAAGTCTTTGTCCAGTTCTCTCATTTGTAAATATAAAGTCATCACTATATGAGCTTTGAATATCGCTATCGATATCTTGGTTAAATACTATAGTTACAGTTGAATTAGTGCCTGAAGACTTATTGCTATCTGCTCTCCATGAATCTGAGACAGTAGTTGGAGGAAGTAATATTGTATCTGAGCCAGTTCTTAAGCTTCGTCCTGCAGCATCTGCAGAGGCTCTTCCAGATATAGTAAGCGTAGTACTGCTGCCACCATTCTTAATATTATTTATCTTTTCGTTATTCTTAACACCTGCTTTAAAAGTGAGAATTATATCATTTCCTATCATTGTACAACTATCAGGAACCTGACTGTTGACTCTAAAGTCACTTAAAACTAGTGTGTCTAACGGTGCAGTTAATGAGAATCTAACCTTTATGTCATCACCTTCATAGGTAAGCTTAGCGGTATTATCAATAAGTTTAGGTCCATTGTTATAATCCATACTTATTGATCCACTATACGTTCCTGCCTCCAGTAAATTACCATCCTTATCTCTAACATTAGAAACACTCATTTTTAATATTGACCTTTCTTCTGTTCCGTTGTCTATTACATAGCTTGTAGGAAATTCAATCGTTACACTCTTATTGTCAGAACTTGGTGTAATTACCGTACTAGTTGGTAACCTTTGGCCTTCTCCCTTTCCATTCATAAATTGATAATTCTTTAATTCACAAAGTGAAGATTGGTCCATAGTCTTATCGAAGAAAATTACTAAACTTTGGTCATCATCTACTACTTTTACTATTGATGTAACCTTTGGGCCTCCATCGGCTAAACCAGAAATCACCGTAGTATAAGTATCCATTACATTCGATGTTGAGTTAGTATCTGCAATATTTTTGATAGTTAAAGTGAACTTAGAACCCTTTAAATCATTATTACTTTGGAAATTGATGTCAAAGGTTCTCTTATCATTGCCATCCATATATACTGACTTTATATAGTCAATTTTATAAGTAACATCTGTTCCATCAGAATCAATTAATTTATAATTAGATCTATTAGTCGCATAACTATTAGACACATCCTTATTAAACTTAACTCGAATAGTATCATCATCAATTAAGCTTACATTTGTAACTTGTGGTTTGATGCTATCTGTTCCAATATTAAAGGTCATTTTAGTTTCATCTATTTCATTTCCATAAGTATCCTTCACATTGCGTTTTATAATTACTTCATTTTCACCATCTTTAAGTAAATAGCTTAGTCCTTTTATCTTGACAACTTCGTCACTTGAACCTTCATCAAAAGCTATGTCAGAAGAACTGATATAATTTGTATTACCATTTATTTTGTAATTGGTACCTTCAAGAGCTGTTTGCTTATCCATAGGTCTATCATATCTTATATAAATGTTACCTGAGTTATCTCCTGTTACACTTGTAACCTTAGGAGTTCCTTCTTGCGAATCTACATTAAAACTTAAGGAAGTACCTTTCACAGTGAATCCAGCTGCATCATCAAATTTTGATCCCCTATCACCGTTCGGAATACTAAGTATATTTGTTCCTGTTGGAAGAGGTGAATCAAAGTAAAGCTCCACTGTATCTGTCCACATCCCTGAACGATTTTTAAAAACAGTCATTCCTGACGCTGTATTTAGGCTATAGTTAGTTATACTCTGTCTGTTAATCTTTATTGAGGATAAGTCACCTACGCTCATTCTTATAGGTTCTGAGAATTTAACTGTTAGTTTATTTCCTCCATGTGATGTTACAGATTCCACTCTCGGTGCCTCAATATCAAAAAAAGTAATCTTTTGTTCAAATTTAGCTATAGAATCAGTTAAGTTTTTACTCAATATTGTATTTTTAACTGTGAAGGTTACCTCTTTATATTGTTCAAATGATTTTGAAATGGTAATTAATACTGTCCTTTTGTCATCCTGTAGAGTAATATTTGCTGCAGAAACCGAGTTTAAATTAGCACCATCAATCTGGTAGTTTTGCATTAGTTCTGCAGAATCTTCATCAACATCAGTATTGAATACAACCTTAATCTGATTAAGCCCATTAGTACTTATAGACTTTACTGTAGGGCTGTCCACGATTGGAACTGCTCCATTTATTTTAGAAATAACATTATCTGAAACAGCATCTAGATTCCCTATAACATTTAAGTCAGTTAAGCTATTTATCTTACCCTTAATATAATTTATTGCTTTGTCTGTAGCTTCACTATTTTCACTATCAACTAAAACCAACGGAGTGCTCCACTTTCCTGCTAAGGATGAGGCAATTAATGCATCTGCATATCTATCTTCACTTGCATTAGCTACAAATAACTTTGTTGAACTTAACTGTTCTCCAAATTCACTTAAAACATTTAAATTAGTTGCAAATCTATCTGCACCACCATTAACTCTCTTAACAGCATTAAGTGACTTATACGTAGCGTCATTTATAGAATAACTTGTACCTACAACAGTAACCTTTGAGTTACTAGACTTCACAAAGTCTAGTACTGGCTTCATTGAGGTTTTGTCGTTAGTTCCCAGTAATAAAATTTGATTTTTAGCTGCTGCTACAGAAGTGACTGATAACGTATCAGAAAAACCTTCACCACTAACTAAAATAACATTGTCAGCACTTACTCCAAGTTTAACTAATTGTTTGGCAACAGCAATATTAGTTTCATACCTATCCTTTCCAGATAGTTCTACTAAATTATATTTAGAATCCTTTAATCCATCTCTTACAATTTTAGATACTGAAGCATTCCCACCTATAACATATATATTTTCAGGTTTCAGTGTATCTAATGCATCTTTTGCACTCTTACTAAGTGACGATGCTGTAGTTAAAAGTATTGGTGCATCCAGTTGTTTTGCTAATACTGTTGCACTTACTGCATCTGCATAGCCTTCACCACAAACTAATACTACATCTTTAGGATTACTCCAGTTTAAAGTAGCAACTCTAGCTGCAGTTGCATAACTGTCCGCTTCTCCTACTCTTGTAACTTCCCCTGATGCAGCTCTAACTAACGTTGTTGGTAGAGCTGCTGTTAAAATTAAAGACATAACCATCGCACTGCTCATGGCTTTGGTGTAATTTTTTTTCATATCGTAGCTTCCTCCCATCTTCCTAAATAATCTAATATAACAACATTGTACCATAAATCTAAAATTATAAGTATAGTAACAATATAAAAATCATCTGGTAAAATAACCATAATAATGAACAATTAACCTAAGGCTTACTATAAAGATCTTCTTAATCTTAAATATTTTATTTAACAGAAAACCCTCTAGTTCATAAGGACTAGAGGGTTTTAAACAACTAGAAGCAACTTTACGTTACCTATTTTTCTATAGTTATGTTTGCAATATTTTTGCCTTTTTGTACCGCTTGAACATTTACCTTCTTATCTTTATAAGTTGATTTTAACTCTTTAGCATATTTATCTGCTAAAGCTTTAGCATCACTTTCACTTATATTATCTTTAATTATCATAGTTGCTACTACTGAATCATCTTGGAAATATACCTGTCCATCGGATACTTGTTTCTCCTTCTTAAGCTGTTTTGTCTTTTTAGTATCCTGCTCAACTTTGCTAACATTCTGCTGTGATTGTTTTGTATCGTTGTTTTGCTTAGAGTCCTTCGTTCCCAAAGAACATGCCGACATAGATACAAGCAAGAGCGCTATTACAGACATTATTGATAGTTTCTTTGCGAATCCTTTCATAAATTACTCACTCTCCTTCATTCTTACTAATCTATTTTATCACAATGAAGATTTTCATTCAAAGTTTAAGTATAATTAATTTCAATCTCATTAGAGTCAGCAAGAATTACATTTTAACATTAATATTAGTTACTTCAAAAAACTTATATCTACTAGTTATCAACTATAAGAAATCTCTTAGCTGTAGCTTTAGGTTTTAGTATCTCCCCACTCTTAGATTTAATGCCACCAAGTATTGTAAGCCTATATACTTGCCCTTTTTCATAGCCAGTAGATGGAGGTTTCACAACTACTGTACAAGAATCCTCAAGTTCAAGTGAAACATCTAACTTTACTCCTTTACTATCTCTTACTTCTATATTATCTATTAAATTACTATAGTCCATATTACTCTCGTGTATCTTGTCATAATCTATATCCTTGCCATCTATGTTAGTATCGTCAACAGATATAGTAAATTTAATCTTCCATTGTTTAAAAGGGTCTATATCAATATTGCTTTTGGTAATCTTAAAATCAGTGTTTTTTACAATACTGTATTCGTCATCTTTCTTTACAACAGATACTCCATTTTGAAAATTAGATGTATAATCATATTTACATTCAACAACAGTATTTCCAAATCGATCTATAATTCCCCACTTATCACCTGACTTAATTAATGCTGTTCCATCCTCAAAATCAGATGCATAATCAAACCGCGGTTCGATGACTATCTGTCCTGATTTGTCTATGAAACCATATTTTGAACCATTAAATACTCTGGCCACTCCTCCATTGAAAGAATATATAGCTTGAAATTTAGGTTTTAAGTTAACCTCTCCAGTCTTATCTATGAAATAGTATCTTTGATGATACCTAACGATAGCTATTCCTTCTTGAAATTCATCTATGTGGTCAAATTTAGCATCTACAATGAGCTTTCCATTTTTGTCTATAAGCCCATAAAGTCCATCTTTTTCTATTTGTATAAAATCTCCGTGAGTAGGAACTATACTGCTAAAATCTGTATCAATTATCATTTTACCTTTCTTGTCCAAGACTCCCCAACTACTACCTTCTAAGACTTTTATTAGATCTTTATTTAAAAAAACAATCTTATCGTACTTAGGTTCTATTACTACATTCCAACTTTTATCTACAAGACCCCATTTATCATTTCTTTTTACAGGTGCTATCCCTCCTTTAAAAGACTGCACTTCCTGAAATATACATTGTATAAAACTACCTTCCTTGTCTATAAACCCCCACTTTCCATTATTCTTTACCGCAGCAGTGCCTTCTTGAAAATCATAGGCCTCATCAAACTGAGGTTTAATTATAACGTTGCCATTACAATCTATAAAACCATATTTTGTGCCTTGTCTAACTCTAGCCATTCCATCACTAAAATCATATACAGTATCAAACTGAGGCTCAACAATGGCTCTGCCAGTTTTGTCTATAAATCCCCACTTTCCACCAATGCTTACTTCAGCTAGTCCCTCCACAAAATCATAAATAGTATTGTATTTAGGTTCTACAATCACTTTACCATTTAAATCTATTAAACCACACTTTGTACCAATCCTTACTTTAGCAAATCCCTTGTTAAAAGAGTCTATAGAGTTAAACCTAGGTGAAACAATAACTTTTCCTGTATCGTCAGTTATTCCGTAAAGCCCATTCTTTTCAATTTTAAGTAATCCTTGTTCAAAGTTATACAAGTTATCAAATGAATCCTTTTTATCTATGTTTATATATTGAAGACCTTCCTTTGCAAATACTTTTTGCGATGTATTATAAAAAAATAAACTGCTAGAAAAAAGTAAAAGACCTAAGGCAAAACTGTAACTTTTAAGTTTTTTATTCACTACATCCCCTCCAAAATAATATAAATATGTAATCAGTTATTTAACATATGTATTTATTACCACTCTAGTACATTTTATCATACTACATACCTTAGAAAAAGAAAAAACAGCCAAAAGGCTGCTTTAAAATTCTTCCAACTTTTATTGTTAATATGCATTTTTATTTACAAATCCTTTAAAGACAGTTAAAAACATAATCTTGATATCAAGCCAGAAATTCCAATGCTCAATATAATAAATATCACACTGAATTCTCTTCTCTATAGAGGTATCCCCTCTCCATCCGTTAACCTGAGCCCATCCAGTAATACCAGGTCTTACTTGATGCTTTACCATATACTTTGGTATTTCTTCTTTAAACTTGTCTACAAAGAAAGGTCTCTCTGGTCTCGGCCCTACAAGACTCATATCTCCCTTAAGAACATTGAATAGTTGAGGAAGTTCATCTATGCTTGTCTTTCTTATAAATGAACCAAATTTTGTTTTTCTAGGGTCATTTTTTGTCGTCCATTGAACCTTTTCTTCACTTTCCTTTTGAACCTTCATGGATCTAAACTTATACATGTCAAATGTCTTTTTATTAAGGCCAACTCTTTCTTGTCTAAATATTATTGGACCAGGCGAGGTTGCTTTTATAATAATAGTAGTAGCTATCATTACAGGTGAGAAAATAATTATAGCTATAAGTGAGCATACCACATCAAAAACTCTTTTTATAATCTTGTTAATCATGCTGTCTAGTGGTATATACCTCATACCTATAACCGCTGTTCCTTCTATATCCTCAATATAAGGTTTTGAAGAAAGAAATTTTGAAAACTCTGGTATAATCTGAGCTTTAACTCCATATTTTTCACAAGTTTCTATTACATTATTAAGCTTGTCATATTCCTTAAAAGGAAGAGTTATGAACACTTCATCGATAAAAGGCTTTCTTAGATATTCTTCTAATCTATTTATATTTCCTGTTATCTTATTACATTTTTCCAAAGCAGCTGCTATCTCGCATGTATCCCAATATTGCCCGTTAAGATCACTATATACATCGTTAATATGATCATCTAATATTCCCTCAATCGTATACCCCCAATGCCTGTTATATACAATTCGGTTTATAAATTCTAGAGTAACATCATTTAATCCTATAAATAATACATGTTTTTGATTGTATCCTTTTCTTCTTATATGTCTTAGTATAAATCTAATTGCAATTCTTTCAACTATCATCATTAGAGTACTTATAATAAAGTAAGTAAGAATTAGATATCTTGAATAATCTATTTCTTTGATAATATATAGAATCATAATAAATATAAGAATTCCTATGATACTTGCTTTTAGTATGTTCATTGATTCACTAATCAAAGTTTTAAACCTATATGGCATATATAGTCTAAATATACTATATAGTGCTATATATATTGGAATCATAAATGCTAAAGGAATAAAATACTGTTGAAGTGGAAAATTCTCATGCTTATTTCCTAAAAATAAAGTTTGAAACCTTATAAGCCATGAAATTTTTATAGACAAAAGTAGTATTATTGAATCAATCAAAACTAGTAGCTTATTTAAATATCTTTGATTTTCTTTTATCATTTTAATAATACCCCTTTTATTATTAAATTAGTTTATATATACCTTTTTAGTATATCATATTTGCGAGTTATTTTCATCATGTAAATATATGATAATTACATATTAGTTTTCTGGTTACTAAAAATACCTATTTGTGTATTGCCTTAAAGCATTTTCATTAAGCTTAACTTCCTTATCTGGACTAGTACTAATAACTAGTGCTTTTGGATTATCAATTAATAGTTCTTTTGTTACACCACCTAAATCTCGATAGAGTTCATATCTCTTAAGCCCCGAAAATATCTTGGACAATTACCTATACATTTATTATAATGTAGAAAGTGATTGGAGGTAAGTTATGAAAGGTAAAAGTTATACAAAAGAATTGAGAGAAGAGATAATAAGAGAAGTACAAGAGGTTGGGAATGTTTCTTTAGTTTCAAGAAGACATGGGATATCCAAATCAACAATATTTACATGGATAAAACAGTCTAAGAATAAGGATAAAATTAAGGTCAAACCAGGAAGAAAGACTTTAATTGAGGGAGATAAAAAACTTGAAAATGATCTTACAGAGGTAACAAAGGAGAATGATCAACTTAAAAAACTTTTAGGAGAAAAAGATTTAGAAATAGCAATACTTAAAGATTTAATAAAAAAAGCCAACCCTCAATTAAAGATAAAGTAGAAATAGCTAAAAAATATATAGAGCAAGGATATAACGCAGTTTTTGTGCTAAAGGTTG
>NZ_JAODOO010000022.1 GCF_025398335.1 Clostridium sp. CX1 | reverse complement strand
CTGTAAACATTCATGTTTACAGGCTTTTTTATTGTTTACGATAAATCACAATCAGACAAGATAAGTGAAGTCTGCTAATAATATAGTTTTACCCCGTACTTTTAAAAAGTACGGGGTTTTTAATTAACTTAATCCATGAAAAGTCATGGTTTTTTTTACTGCATTGATTTTAAACAATATGAAAGATAATAACTGAATAACCTATCTTCTTAATCTCAATGCTCAAAAATTATACAGTGATTAAAAAATGAACAGTTATAATAAAGGTATTTTGCTCAAAAAATTAGCAATCAATGTTAATAAAAAAACAATATTACATAAAATGGCATATCCCAGTTAATGGCATAAGACTTGCTATATATTTTAATGTATACAACTATTTTACAAATTAAATAGACTTACAAAGGGGGAGTGGGTTGTGAGGTTACTACCTGTTCAGGAAGCAGTGGGAATGGTACTTGGGCATGATATGACTGAAATAATTCCTGGGGAGCACAAAAAAGTCGCATTTAAAAAAGGACATATAATAACTGAGGAGGAGATTCCGAGATTTTTAAATATGGGAAAAGAACACATATTTATTATGGAATTTAATGAGGGAGACTTACATGAAAACGATGCCGCAATAAGAATGGCAAAGGCAGCAGCTGGAAAGGGAGTAACTTTTTCTGAGCCTAAGGAAGGAAAAGTAAGTCTATTATCAAAGTACCCAGGTTTGTTAAAGGTAAACTATAGGGCTTTGGATGATATAAATAGTGTTGATGATATAATGTTTGCCACATTGCATACCAATCAATTAGTAGAAGGAAACACAGTTATTGCAGGAACTAGAATTATACCATTAGTAACAAAAGAGGAAAAAATTAAAAGTATAGAAAGAATTTGCAGCGATAATTATCCTATAGTGCAGGTATTACCTTTACAAAACAAGAAGGTTGGCATTGTTACAACTGGAAACGAAGTATTTTACAAAAGAATTGAAGATAAGTTTGGACCAGTAATACGTAGTAAGTTTGATAAATTAGGATGTACTGTAGAAAAACAGGTATTTGCAAAGGATGATTCAGAGTACATTGCCGCGTCTATTAAATCTCTTATAGAAGAGGGAGTAGAGCTAATAACTGTTACAGGAGGCATGTCTGTAGATCCAGATGACGTAACTCCTCTAGGAATTAAAAAGGCAGGTGCAGATATTGTCTCTTATGGCGCACCAACTTTGCCAGGTGCAATGTTTTTGCTGAGCTATATAAATGATATTCCTGTTCTTGGTTTACCAGGTTGTGTTATGTACAATAAAATAACGATTTTTGATTTAGTAATACCAAGACTATTAGCAGGAGAAAAAGTAACTAAGAATGATATTGTAAAGCTTGGACATGGGGGAATGTGTTTACAATGCAAAGAGTGCAGGTATCCAAACTGCAGCTTTGGAAAAGGGGGATTATATTAATTTTTTAATATAATATATTTTTATTTATCCTTGAAAGGAGACAGGTATATGATAAAAAAGAATTTAACTATTAATGGGGTTCAAAGAACTGTTATTGCAGAAGCAGAGGGGCTTTTATCTGATGTTTTAAGAAAACAATTACTTTTAACAGGTACTAAGGTAGGTTGTGGAAAAGGAGAATGTGGAGCTTGTTCTGTAATTTTAAATGGCAAGGTTGTAAGATCTTGCATAACTAGAATGAAAAGAGTTCCTGATGAAGCAGAAATTATAACTATAGAAGGAGTTGGAGACCAAAAACATCTTCATCCATTACAACTAGCTTGGATGATACATGGTGCAGCACAATGCGGTTTCTGTACACCTGGATTTATAGTTTCAGCTAAAGCACTACTTGAAAGTGATAACAATCCAACAAGAGAAGATGTTAGAGCTTGGTTCCAGAAAAATAGAAATCTATGTAGATGTACAGGATATAAGCCATTAGTTGATGCAGTTATGGAAGCAGCAAGGTTAATCCGTGGAGAAGTAACAAAAGAAGAATTATGGAGTAAGCTTCCAAAGGGAGAAAGTCTTTTAGGTTCAAAGGCTATACGTCCTTCTGCACTAGCAAAAGTAACAGGAACTTGGGATTTTGGAGCAGATTTAGGATTAAAACTTCCAGAAAATACATTACACATTAAATTAGTACAAGCAACAGTATCTCATGCAAATATATTATCTATAGATACTTCAGAAGCAGAAAAAATGCCTGGTGTTTATAGAGTTCTAACATATAAGGATGTACCGGGAACTAATAGAATAAATGGATTGGCTTTCCCATCTAATAAAGGAGATGGACTAGAAAGACCAATATTAAATGATAAAAAGGTATTCCAATTTGGTGATGCTATAGCTATGGTTCTTGCTGATACACCATGTCAAGCAGAAGCAGCAGCAGCAAAAGTTAAAGTGGAATTAGAAGAATTACCAGCGTACATGAGTGCTCCAGCAGCTATGGCTGAAGATGCTATAGAAATTCATCCTGGAACACCAAATATTTATTTTGAATGTTCTACTATAAAAGGTGAAGATACAAAACCTTTAATGGATTCATTAGAATATGTAGTTGAAGATGATTCATATGTAGGAAGACAACCACACCTTCCACTAGAACCAGATGTTGGATTTGCTTATTTTAACGAAGATGGGAAATTAGTTATACATTCAAAGAGTGTAGCACTTCATTTCCATGCGCTTATGGTAGCAGATGGTATAGGAGTTCCTCTAGAGGACGTAATAATAGTTCAAAATCCTACAGGTGGTACTTTCGGATATAAATTTAGTCCAACTATGGAAGGTCTTCTTGGGGTAGCAGCATTAGTAACAAAGAGACCAGTATTCTTGGAATTCAATATGTATCAACAAATAACTTATACTGGAAAGAGATCTCCTTTCTTTATGCATCTTAAGTTAGGTGCTGACAAGAGCGGAAAATTCAATGCATTAGAAACTGACTGGTCCGTTGACCACGGTCCATATTGTGAATTTGGTGACCTTGTAACTACTAGAGGTTCACAATTTATGGGTGCAGGATATAACATTCCAAATATAAGAGGAAACGGAAGAACAGTCGCTACAAACCATGCTTGGGGTTCAGCATTCAGGGGATATGGTTCACCACAGAGTTTATTTGCTTCAGAAGTTTTAGTTGATAAACTAGCTAAGAAGATGGGGGTAGATCCTCTTGAATTGAGATATATGAATGTTTACAGAGAGGGCGATAAAACTCCTACTGGCTGTGATCCAGACGTAATCTGCTTACCAAGTATGATTGAAAAATTACGTCCACTATATAAGACAGCTAAGCAAAATGCTGCAGAGAAGAATGCTAAGGGCGGAGATAAAAAATATGGAGTAGGAACTTCCTTATTAATCTATGGTTGTGGTCTTGATGGTCCAGATACTTCACATGCATGGGCAGAGTTAACTAAAGCAGGAGTTACTGTAGGAAACTCTTGGGAAGACCATGGTCAAGGAGCTGACATGGGAACTTTAACTATAGCTCATGAAACTTTAAAACCAATAGGAATAGCTCCAGAGAAAATAAAATTAGTTATGAATGATATGGAGAAAACTCCTAATAGCGGTCCTGCAGGTGGAAGCCGTTCTAACGTTGTAACTGGTAATGCTACTAGAGTTGCTTGTGAGAATCTACTAGCAGCTATGAAAAAAGCTGATGGCACTTACATGACTTATGATGAAATGGTAGCTGCAGGTAAAGATTTAAAATATGCTGGATCATGGACAGCACCTTGTAATGCTCCAGATCCAAAAGATGGTCAAGGAAACCCATTCCCAACTTATATGTATGGTGTTCTTATGTCAGAGGTAGAAGTAGATACTACTACAGGAAAGACTAATATAGATAAGCTTACTTTAATAGCAGATCTAGGAACTATAGTTAACAAGCTTGTAGTTGATGGTCAAATGTATGGTGGATTAGTTCAAGGTATTGGATTAGCCTTAAGCGAAGACTTTGAAGACTTGAAGAAACACACTACACTTACCGGATGTGGAATTCCACAAATCAAGGATGTACCTGACAATATAGAAATAATTTATCAAGAAACTAAGAGACCAAACGGTCCATATGGTGCTTCAGGTGCAGGTGAAATGCCATTATCAGCACCTCATGCTTCTATAATTAATGCAATTTATGATGCCTGTGGAGTACAAATTACTGAGTTACCAGCTTTACCAGAAAAGGTTTTAGCAGCACTTAAAAAATAGCATAAAATTATAGTTCATAATTAAGTAACTATATTATTTCAGTACTAGAGAGTGAGAATTCTATTCTCACTCTCTAAGTTCCATAATAAATAATATCTCATCATAAAGAGGTGGAAAATGGATTTAGAAAAATTGTTGAGTAAAGAGAAGCTATGTATAACAGATAAACCATCTCCATGTATAGCACAGTGCCCTATACATGTGGATATAAAGACCTTTATTGCAGAAGTAAGCGAAGGAAATCTTAAAAAGGCCTATAAAACCTTAGCAAAAAGAGTACCTATTCCAAGAATTATATGCAACATCTGTGATCATCCCTGTGAAGAGGTTTGTATCAGAAAAGATTTGGGCGGTGCTATATCTATAGGTGCACTTGAAAAAGCAGTAATAAAGCACGGTTATGGAACTCCAAAAAAAGAATTTCCCATACCTAAAAATGGTAAGACTGTTGCAGTAGTAGGTGGAGGAATAAGTGGTCTTACTGTTGCCTTAGATTTAGATAAGAAAGGCTATGCTGTGACTATATTTGAAGAAAAAGCAGAAATAGGTGGAAGGATGTGGAATTTTCAATTACCACCAGAGCTTCTTAAGGAAGAGCTTGAGCATATCAAAAAAGGAAAAATATCCATAAGGTTTAATAGTAAAGTAGGAGAAGAAGAACTCCAAAAAATATCAAAGGACTATGATGCGGTCTGCATAGATACAGGAGAATGGCATCAAGATTTGGAGATTAGTGATTCCACATTTCAGACTAAAATACCAGGGGTATTTGCAGGAGGAACTTTAGTAAACAAAAATGATTCAGTTATATATTCTATATCTACAGGAAGAAGAGCAGCTGTATCTGTAGACAGGTATATTCAAAAAATATCTATGACTGCATCAAGGGAAAATGAAGGTTCCTATACTACTCCTCTTACTTTAAACACGGAGAATATTGAAAAAATATTGCCTATAAACAGAAGTGATAAAGGTGAATACAGTGAACAGGAAGCAGTTTTAGAGGCAAAGAGATGCATTAGATGTCAATGCCTTGAATGTGTTAATTCATGTGTACACCTAAAAAAATTCAAAATGACTCCTAAGAGCTATATAAGAAGCATAAATCATAATGAAGCTATTATATTGGGAGATCACCATGCAAATAAAATGATTAACTCCTGTAGCTTATGTGGTTTATGTGGTGAAGTTTGTCCTTCAAAGCTTAACATGAGGGATATAATTATAGAAACCCGTCAAAGTATGGTAGAAAAAGAAAAAATGCCTCCTTCCGCCCATGATTTTGCCTTGAAAGATATGGAATTTAGTAATAGTGATAAATTTACTCTATTAAAACACCAGCCTGGTTTTGAACGCAGCAGCCACCTATTCTTTCCAGGATGTCAGCTAAGTGCCTCCTCCCCAGAGTATATTTCTAAAATATATAGTTACTTGACTACAAAGATTAAAGATGGAGTAGGTATTATGCTAGGCTGTTGTGGTGCACCAGCAGAATGGTCAGGTCGCAAAAAAGAGTTTGAGGCTAGCATTAAAAATACTATTGAAAAGTGGGAGAGTATGGGTAAGCCTTCTTTAATTCTAGCTTGTTCAACCTGCTCTAATATATTCAGAACCTATATACCAGAAATAAATTGTGTTTCACTGTGGGAGTTTATGGATAAGAGTGGAATACCACAGGAAAATAGTAGACATGAGTATAAAACCTTAAGTATACATGATGCTTGCACTACGAGATATGATAGCACACTTCAAGATAGTGTTAGAAAAATCATAAAGAAATTAGGGCATTCTGTTAAGGAGCTTAAATTCTCAAGAGAAAAAACTAAGTGCTGTGGCTATGGGGGTCTTATTTATTATGCTAATAAAGAACAGTCAAAGGAATTCATAAAAGATAGAATAAATGAAGCAGAGGAAGATTATGTAGTTTATTGTTCAATGTGCAGAGATTTATTTTCATTAGAAGGAAAGAGAGCTTTTCATATTTTAGATTTAATTTATGGTGAGGACTTAGAAAAGTTAGGAGAAAGAAAAGGTCCTAAGTTATGGGAAAGAAGATTAAATAGGACTAAGGTTAAAGAAGAGTTATTAAAGCTTTACGGTGAAAGCATTCACCATGGTGGAGAAATAGCAGCAAATATTATTTTATCAGAGTCTATAGAAGAAAAGATGGAAGATAAATTAATTCTTTTACAGGATGTGGAAAAGGTTATAAAGAATGCTGAAAGTAATGTAGAGAAATTTGTAAATCCTAACAATGGTCATTTTTTAGCTAGAAAAAGATTGGCAAATGTGACCTATTGGGTTGAGTATGAATATGAACAAGAAAAATATCTTGTTCACAATGTTTATAGTCATAGAATGGAAGTTTTGGAGGGCTAAAATATGAATACTAAAAGTGAAGAGCAAGTGCCTTGGATTTGTTTTAATTGTGGTATAAATCTACAGCTTAGAAAAACAAATGTAACTTATCTTGGAGGAAACTTTGAAGTGGAACTAATGAAATGTCCTAAATGCGGTATGGTACTTATAACAGAAGAGTTAGCGGCAGGTAAAATGCTGGAAGTGGAAAAGGGACTGGAGGACAAATAATTATGGTCAGTTGCAATGCTTATGAAAGTAGGGCTATGAGGGAAGCTCTAGGAACTACCTTGAGACCAGGGGGATTTTGTTTAACCGATGAGGCTGTAGAATTTTGTAAGTTTAGAAAGGGAGATAAGCTATTAGATATAGGCTGTGGAATGGGAGCTACTGTAGAGTATTTATGGGACAGGTATGAATTAGAGGCTGTCGGTATAGATCCCTCAAGAAAATTAATAGAAATAGGAAAAAAGAGAAATGAAAAACTTAATTTAGTAGAGGGAAGGGGAGAATCTTTAGACTTTGAAAAAAGCAGTATGAAAGGGATTTTTGCAGAGTGTACATTATCTCTTATGGAGGACAGAAATAAAGTTATTTCTGAAGCCTATAGAGTTTTAGCGAAAGATGGGTATTTTATTGCTACAGATGTGTATGCCAAGAATCCACAATTTATTCACGAATTAAAAGATTTTTCCTTTAATAGCTGTATGAGAGGGCTTCATGATTTAGAGGAGTTAAAAGAGGAGTTTATAAGACAGGGATTTAAAATAGCCCTCTGCAAAGATTGTTCAGATTTATTAAAGCAATTGATGATAAAAATTATTTTTACGTATGGTTCTATGAATATATTTTGGCGTAACAGTACTGAATGCAGTATAAACTCCTCTAAATTTGAAGAAATTTTGCGCAGGTGTAAGGTTGGATATTTCATTATAGTCGGAAGAAAAACTTAATATAATAAAGTTCTCCATAAATATGAGTAATCTGGAGGTAATAAGATGAATGATATAGCATTTGATATTTACAAGCTATCCTCAGAAGGTTTTTGCTGCACACAAATACTTCTTAAGCTGGCTTTAGAGGAAGAGGGAAAGGAAAACAAGGATTTAATAAAAGCAGTAAATGGGCTCTGCGGCGGCATAGGTTTTTCAAAAAGAACCTGTGGAGTTGTTACAGGAGGTATATGTATTTTATCCTTATATGCAGGTAAAGGAGAAGCTAGAGAAAGTAAAGGTGAAGCCTTTAATGAAATGATTAACGAATATATGGAATGGTTTGAAGAAGAATTCGAGAGTATCGAATGCGGGGATATAGTTGGAGCCCATGTGATAAGTGATAGTGAGGGCAATGTAAGTTATCCCATAAAGTGCGGCAATATACTTATAAAAAGCTATGAAAAACTTCAGGAAATATTATATAAACATGAATACGATTTTGGAGAAAGGGAGTAACTATGGATAAAGCTACAGTGATTTCTGAAACAGAAAGTTTATGTCCTATTTGTCTAAAGAAAATAGAAGCAAAAAAAATAAAAGAGGGAACGAATGTTTACTTACAAAAGGAATGTGAATATCATGGGAGTTTTAAAACTATTATATGGAGGGATAGTCCTAAGATAGAGAGCTGGATTAGAAATAAAATACCTTCCTACCCTAAAACTCCCTTTACAGAGATAGAAAAAGGATGTCCCTTTGATTGTGGATTATGCAAAGAACATAGGCAACATACCTGCACTGCACTTATAGAGGTTACAGACAAATGTAATTTAAACTGCAGCTTTTGTTTTGCTAATTCTGGCATCAGTTTTAGTGAATTAACACTAGATAAAATAGAGTTTCTTTATAGATCTGTTTTAAAGTCTAGTGGTAATTGCAATATACAAATATCAGGGGGAGAGCCTACAGTAAGAGAGGATTTACCAGAAATAATAAGACTAGGACATTCCATAGGCTTTAGTTTTATACAATTAAATACTAATGGAGTCCGTATTGCAGAGGAGGAGGACTACCTTAAGAAGCTTAAAGAGGCAGGTCTTAATTCTATTTTCCTACAATTTGACGGTATGGATGACAGCATATATGAAAAGTTAAGAGGAAAAAAACTTCTCAACTTAAAGCTAAAGGCTATAGAAAGTTGTAAAAAATATAATATTGGAGTGATTCTTGTTCCTACTTTGGTTCCTAAAATAAATATAGACAACATAGGTGCTATTATAGATTTTGCTCTAGAAAATCTGCCAACAGTAAGAGGAGTACATTTTCAACCAGTAAGTTACTTTGGAAGGATTCCGGATATTCCTAAGGATGAGGATAGAGTTACTATACCAGAGGTGATTAGGGCTATAGAAAAGCAGACTGGGGGAAGAATTCAAGAGGAAAGCTTTAGACCACCAGGTTGTGAAAATTCTTTTTGCTCCTTCCATGGTAACTATATATATAAAGGAAATGGACAGCTATCTCAAGTAACTAAGCACTCTAGTGATTGTTGCTGCAGCAGTGAAAAAGCAGAAGCTGGAGCGGAAAAAGCAAAAAAGTTTGTGGCTAGAAATTGGTCCGAAAGAAACAATGTCAACTCTAATATTAAAATGGGTACCTCACAAATCATGAACTGGGACGATATTATCCAAAGTATTAAGAATTATTCCTTTAGCATTTCCGGTATGGCCTTTCAAGATGTTTGGAATATAGATTTAGAGAGAGTAAAGGATTGCTGCATACATGTGGTAAATCCAGAAGGTAAACTTATTCCTTTCTGCGCATATAATCTTACAGATATAAAGGGAAATTATTTATATCGCAGGAGGAAGTAACAGTGAAAAAAACATCTCTTGAAAATTGGATATTTAAGAAAATAGGGAGCAGGGACATAGAAGACTATCAGTTAAGAAAGCTAAAGGAAAATATAAACTATGTGAAAAATAATAGTAGATTTTATAAGGAACAGTTAAGATATATTAATGAAAATGATATTAATTCTTTTGAAGATTTTGAGAAAGTCCCCTTTACTACAGCAGAAGATATAAAGGACAATCCTCTTAGATTTTTATGTGTATCCCAACAATATATAAGTAGAATTGTATCTCTTAACACCTCTGGAACTACAGGAAAATCAAAAAGAATATTTTTTACAGAGGAAGATCAAGAGCTTACTATAGATTTTTTTAAAGAAGGCATGAAGGATATTGTAAATAGTAATGATAGAGTGCTCATACTATTGCCCGGGGAAATATCTGGCTCTGTAGGAGATTTATTAAAAAAGGCTTTAAGTAGAATAAATGTGGAATCCTATATACAGGGCCCCATAAAAGATGTAAAGGAAGTATCGAATATTATCAAATTAAAAAACATAAATTCCCTAGTAGGAATACCTGTTCAGGTGCTTTCATTAAGTAGAAAGGAAAAAGAAGTTTTTTCTAATAGTATAGAAAAGGTATTGTTAAGTACAGATTATGTTCCTAATGTACTTATAGAGGAATTGACGGATTCAGGGAATTGCAAGGTTTTTACTCATTATGGTATGACTGAGATGGGATTAGGGGGAGGAGTAGAGTGTGAATCTCTAAAGGGATATCATTTAAGAGAAGCAGATCTATATTTTGAAGTAGTTAGTCCTACCACAGGAAGAAAAGTAAAGGATGGAGAATACGGTGAAATAGTATTCACAACTCTTACAAGAAAAGGAATGCCTCTAATTAGGTATCGCACCGGTGATAAAGGAAGATTCAGTGCGAAGGCCTGCGACTGCGGTACAGTATTAAGGACCATGGATAGAATTTTAGGAAGAATAGAAAATAAAGTTGAAATTTATGATGGTAATTTTTTAAATATGAGAGATATAGATGAAAATCTCATTAAAATAAAAGAAATTATGAATTATGAAGTTAGTGTTATGGATAACTCTAAATCACAAATTTACAATAAAAAGGAAGGAAAATTGTATAATTATAGAGAAAATAATATAGAAGAAAAAAGTGAACTTGTTATAACAGCTTATGTTAGCAAGGAAAACTTTGAAGTTGTAAAAGATGAAATTGTAAGAAATCTAAATCAAATACCTGTAATAAGTAAATCTATTAAAAAAGGAATTTTAGAGATTAAAATTTTGCTTCCTGATAGAGAAAAGGAAAGTGGCAATGGAACCTTAAAACGAAGAATTTATGATTATAGAAGGGAGTATGAAGGATAATGATTTTATATAAAGATATTATAGAACTTTTGGATAAAAAAGAAAGCTTTGCTTTGGTCACTATCTTAGATAAATCTGGATCTGCCCCTAGGGAGAAAGGGACCAAAATGATTATAAAAAGAGACCTTTCTATCATAGGAACAGTAGGTGGAGGAATATTTGAGGCTTTAACTATAAAACTAGCTAATATGGTTTTAAATAATAAATGTTCTGTTGTTGAAGATTTCAACTTATCCAATGAAGGAGCTTCTTCTATAGGAATGATTTGTGGAGGAAACTTAAAGGTTTTAGTTGAATATATAGATGGTGAAGGAAGTACTATAACAGCAATATATAAAAAGGCATTTGAACTTGAAGAAAGAGGGGTTAACTTTTATTTAATTAGTAGAATTAGTAAAGATAGTTTTGGTGAAGGAAAACCTTATAAGTGGATTTGTACTGAAACAGATTTTTATGGAGAAGAAGAAGATTCTGTACAAGAGGTTTTTAAAAAGGTTAGGGAAAGATTTAAAGAACTGACTATTCATACTGTAGATGTTAACGATAAAGAGTATTTTATAGAACCGGTACTAAATCTTGAAACTGTATATATATTTGGAGCGGGGCATATATCCCAAAAGCTCGCAGATATAACAAAGCTAGTAGATTTTAAAACTATTGTTCTAGATGATAGAGCAGAATTTGCAAATATGGATAGATTTAAAACAGCGGATGAGGTTATTGTAATTCCTTCCTTTAAGAATTTATCAGATAAAATAAAAATAGACAAGCAAAGTTATGTAATAATAGTTACAAGAGGACATGCTTATGATAAAGAAGTTTTATCTCAGATGCTTAAAACCAATGCTAAATATATTGGAATGATAGGTAGTAAAAATAAAATTAAGATTACTTACAATAATTTATTAGAAGAGGGATATAACAATGAGGACCTTTCTAGAGTATATGCTCCAATAGGTTTACCAATTTCTGCCCAGACTCCTGAAGAGATAGCGGTAAGTATTGCTGCAGAGTTAATAAAAGTAAGAAGGGAAAAAAAATAATGAAAGATAGTTGTAAATATTCAGCTATAATACTTTCTGCAGGATTATCTTCTCGTATGAATGGGTTCAAACCACTACTTAAATTTGGAGGGGTTACAGCGGTAGAGATGATTATAAGAACTTTTATTAGTGCTGGTATAGAGGACATTTTAGTTATAGTGGGGCATAGAGCCGAGGAAATAGTAAATGTATTAAAGAAGGAATCGGTAAGGTGTATACTAAATGAAAAGTATAAAGAAGGAATGAGTTCATCTGTTTTAAAAGCACTTAGTGAAATTGATAAAGATTCAAAAGGTTTTTTTTTAATTCCTGTGGATATACCCCTAATAAAAATAAAGACTTTGGAATTGCTTAAAGAAGAATTTTTAAAAGGAGAAAAGGGTATTATTTATCCACAATTTAAGGGGAAAAAAGGACATCCCCCTTTAATATCTACTAAGTATAAGAATAACATAATAAAAAACATTAGCAGCGGTGGCTTAAGAGAGGTGCTAAGCTTATACGAAAAAGACTCATCAACTATTGAAGTAATAGATAATGGAATATTGTTAGATATGGATACTTTAGAAGATTATAATAATTTACTAAATTATTTTACTTTTTATGACACACCAAATGAAGAGGAATGTAGTGCAATATTAAGGAAATACAGTGTTCCTGAAAAAATAGTAAGCCATGGAGAAGCTGTAGCAGCAACTGCTGTAAATATAGCTCAGACATTAAATAGGAAAGGTAAGAATTTAAATATAAATAAAATTAGAGCAGCTGCACTGCTCCATGATATCGTCAGGCAAGAAAAAAACCATGCAGAGGCAGCAGGTAAAATTATGAGGAGTTTAGGATATAGAGAAATTGGTGACATTATAGAAGTTCATATGGACATTTCAGTAAATGAGAAAGAGGAAATCACGGAAAAAGAAATAGTATATCTAGCAGATAAATTAAATATGGACTCTGAAAGCAGCTCACTTAAAGAAAGATTTAATAAAGCCTTTAAAAAATACTGTCGTGATACAGAAATTATAAAAAGGATAGAGCAGAGACTTAAAAATGCAGAGAAAATTGCAGAAAAAATTAATTGTATAGAGGAAATTATCTCATATGAATAAAATTATTTACTTAGTCAGACATGGAAAAATAGATACTGATGATAAAAAAAGATACATAGGTTTTTCAGATATACTATTAAATGAGGAAGGAGTTAATCAAGGAAAGAAATTAAAAAAGTTTTTTAGTGAAATTTATATAGAAAAAATATATTGTAGTGATTTAAGTAGAACGAGGAAAACTGCAGAAATTATTTCAGAAGGTAGAAATATAGAAAAAGTAGAATTAAAAGAGTTAAGAGAAATAAATATGGGTAAGTGGGAAAACAGAACTTTTGAAGAAATAAAAAATAAGTATCCAAAAGAATTTGAAAATCGAGGAAAGTATATAAAAGATTTTACACCAGATGGTGGGGAAAGCTTTGGTGTTTTTAAAGATAGAGTATTAAATATATTCAAAGGTATAGTGCTAGACACAAAGGAAAGTACAGTGATTGTTGCTCATGCAGGGGTTAATAGGATTATTCTAAGTGATATTTTAGGAATCTCTTTAGAGAATATTTTTAAAATAAAACAGGACTATGGGTGTATAAATAAAATAATAGTTAACCAATCAACAACTAGTATAAGTACTGTAAACTACACTTTATCTCATATTTAAAGATTCACTTTATAAAGGGGCGGAGTAAAGTGATTGATGAAAAAATTTTCAGACTTAGTATTAAAAATTCACATGAAAGATGTAAAAAGTGGGGCATTAATGTAGACCAAGTATATAGTAGGAAAATACTAAATGAAGTAGAGTTACAAAAGAAAATTGCTATAAATAGAGAATTGATTGTAACTTCTGCATCCTATATGGAAATGCTTACGGAAGTAACTAAAGAACACGAGTTTTTTGCGCTTCTTACTGATGGCGAGGGATGTATTTTAAATTCTATAGGAAACGAAAAAATACTGTCAGAGGCCTTTGCTATGAAGATGGTTCCAGGAGCATTTATGGACGAAAAGGATATGGGAACTAATGCTATGAGTATGGTTATAAGAGATAAAACTCCAATTAAAATTTTAGGAAAAGATCATTTTGTTAAGGCGTATCATAAATGGGGGTGCTGCGCTGCCCCTATAAGAGATGAAAACAAAAAGATTATTGGAGTACTAGATCTTACTGGATACGCAAAACATATACAATCCCATACTTTAGGTATGGTGATGGCAGCAGCTGCAGCCATAGAAGATATAATGATGACAAAGCAAAGCAATAGGCTACAGGATGTAACAAACAAACATATAAAAACTATATTTGATCAAATTCCTGTAGCATTAATACTGTCAGATGTAGATGGAAAAATTAAGATGTGTAATAAAAAGGGCCTGCATATGTTTGGCAGTAGAGAAAATAAGTTAAAAACCTCAGAAATGAGTGAGCTAATTGAAGATTGGGAGGAAATTAGAAAAAGTATATATATAGGTGAAAGTGTGTCGCAAGAGGTTAATATATACGCATTAAGAAATAGTTTTAAATGTAATCTAACAGCTATTCCTATATATAATTCAGAAGAGGATGTAATTGAAATAGTATACACATTTGAAGAGATAGGAAAAAACTCGGTAAAAAGTAAGAAGGCAGCACAAAACTGTAGAGCTTTTTATACTTTTGATAAGATAATTGGGGAAGATGAGAATTTTTTAAAAATAGTAGAATACGCAAAAAAGATTTCAGATAGTAAGTCTACAATCCTAATAATGGGGGAAAGCGGTACTGGCAAGGAAGTATTTGCTCAATCAATTCATAATTACAGTAGTAGAATCGATGGACCTTTTGTAGCATTAAACTGTGGGGCAATACCTAAGCAGCTTATAGAGGCAGAACTTTTTGGCTATGAAGATGGGGCTTTTACTGGTGCTAAGAAGGGAGGAAATATAGGAAATTTCGAGATGGCTGACGGAGGAACTATATTTCTAGATGAGATTGGAGAAATGCCTATAGAAATGCAAACTAGGTTGTTAAGGGTAGTGCAAGAAGGTACCATAACTAGAATAGGAAGCTCTAAGCCTATTTCTGTAGACATTAGAATTATAGCAGCTACAAATAGAGATTTAAAAAAAGAAGTAGAAAAGGGCAACTTTAGAAAAGATTTATACTATAGGTTAAATGTTTTACCAATATATTTGCCGCCTCTTAGGCAAAGGAAATCAGATATTTTACTCCTTGCAAAGCACTTTTTTAAGAGTATAGGTAAAAGACTTAATAAGCCGGATATAAAAATACCTGAGCAATATATAAATAATATGTTAAGTCATGATTGGCCAGGAAACATTAGGGAACTGGAAAATGTCATTGAATTAGTCATAAATACAGAATCTATACCAACTCACTATTTTAGGGAAGAGTGCTGTGATATGGAACCTTTTATAGAGTTAAAGACTGAATATCTAAACTTAGATTACGTTGAGAAGCAGCATTTGATAAAAGTACTAAAAAAATATAGAGCCAATATAACTCATTGCTCCCAGGTATTAAATATAACAAGAAATACTTTATATAACAAGATAAAAAAATATAATATTGATGTAACTCAATTTTTATAGTTTGGGTAAAATAATTAAGGAAAGGATCAGAAATACTTATGAAGAAAGTAGTTAATATTAAAAGTGTCACAATAGGTGAAGGTTTACCTAAAATTTGTGTACCAATGATAGGAAAAACGCTGTTAGAATTGGCAGAAGAGGCTAATTTTTTAAGAAATCTGGATTTTGATGTTGTTGAATGGCGGGTAGACTTCTTTGATGATGTTACAGAAATAGATAGAGTCAAAGAAGCATTAGAAACAATTAGAAGAATTTTAACTGACAAGCCTATAATCTTTACCTTCCGGAGTTCTAAAGAAGGTGGACAGAAAGAACTTGCTGTAGAAGCTTATTTTCAATTAAATAGAGCAATTGCTGAAACAAAACTTGTTGAAGTCATTGATGTTGAATTATTTAATGAAGAAAAAGTTATAAAAGAATTGGTTAACATAGCTCATGGAAATGGTATAGCAGTTATTATATCAAACCACGATTTTAACAAGACACCAGCGAAGAAAGAAATCATATCAAGATTATGTAAGGCCCAAGAATTAGGAGCAGATATTCCTAAAATAGCAGTTATGCCTACTTGCTCTGAGGATGTGATTACACTTTTAGATGCAACTCGCATTATGAATGAGAAGTATGCTGATAGGCCTATTATTACAATATCAATGGATGGAAAAGGGATTATAAGTAGAGTATCTGGAGGGTTATTTGGATCTGCATTAACTTTTGGAGCAGCTAAAAAAGTTTCTGCACCAGGACAAATATCTGCAGTAGATTTACGTAATATTATTAAATTGCTTCATGATAATGCACAAAATAGAGACTGTTAATAACTTAGGTTGTTAACAGTTTTTTTGTATTTATTCATACTATTATTTACGTAATAGCAGTGTAGTTATGTGTATGATTAACACTACAGCTGTTGTTTTTAATAAGTATGAATATTATAAGGTTATATCAATGAACAATAAGAGAGAAAAAATCAAGTTATTTACAATTAAGCAAGTAAGTATAATTAAAGTCAGGTTATATACAAAAAAGGAATAGTTTTAAGCATATTAAAGAATATGTAAAAAATATAAGCTTATATCCACTTATAAGGCGGTATTTTAACCTATTAAACCTTTCACTTCGACGGGATAATTTGATATTATGGAATATGTTGTTTTAAATACAACTTATTTAGTAAATATATAAGGAAGGGTAGGTATTTTAAATTGTCCACATTTAGACCTAAGTTTTTTTCATGCATAAAAAATTACAATTTCAACCTTTTTTGCAGCGATATTACTGCTGGAATTATAGTGGCAGTCATAGCATTGCCATTATCAATTGCACTAGCTATTGCATCAGGAGTATCTCCGGAAAAAGGACTACACACGGCCATAATAGCTGGTTTTATAATTTCATTTTTAGGTGGTAGTTCTGTGCAAATAGGAGGCCCTACAGGTGCTTTTATGGTTATTGTATATGGAATATTGACTAAGTATGGACTAGATGGTCTTATAATATCAACTATATTAGCAGGAATTATATTAGTGCTAATGGGTATTTTGCGTCTAGGAAAGATGATGAAGTTTATACCATATCCAATAATAACAGGTTTTACTAGTGGTATTGCCCTAGTCATATTTTCAACCCAAGTTAAAGATTTTTTAGGATTAAACATTGATAATGTGCCAAGTGAATTTATAGGAAAATGGCAGATATATATTTCAAATATCAATAACATTAACTGGACAAGTGTTGCTTTAGGTATTGTTTCTTTATTGATTATAGTTTTATGGCCAAGAATAAATAAAACAATTCCTGGGTCTTTGGTAGCCTTAATAATTGCCACTGTTTTAGCCTATTTTTTTAAATTAAACGTTGATACCATCGGAAGCAAGTATGGAGAGCTTTCATCTGCTTTTCCAGGGGCTCATATACCAGCATTAAAGCTTGAAGTTGTAAAGGAGCTAATTCATCCAGCCCTTACTATTGCTTTTCTTGGAGGGGTAGAGTCACTTCTGTCCGCAGTAGTGGCTGATGGCATGACAGGAGAGAAACATCGTTCAAATACAGAGCTTATTGCACAGGGACTGGCTAACATAGCTTCAGGTATATTTGGAGGTATTCCTGCTACTGGAGCGATAGCAAGAACTGCAGCTAACATTAAAAATGGTGGAACTACGCCTATATCTGGAATGGTACATGCAGTAGTATTACTGCTAATTATGTTATTGTTTATGCCTTATGCAAAACTGATTCCATTATGCACCTTAGCTGCAATACTGATGGTAGTAGCATATAATATGAGTCAGTGGAGAGAATTTAAGGAGCTTCTTGGTACAACTAAAAGTGATATGTTCATATTGTTAACTACCTTTGCACTAACTGTACTTATTGACTTAGTTATGGCTATAGAGGTTAGTGTGGTTTTATCTAGTTTACTATTTATGAAGAGAATGGCTGATACTACCAATGTTGAAAATTTATCTTCACAGCTTTATAAAAGGGAAAAGGGTATTCCAAATGATACTTTAATGTATGAGATAAATGGACCTTTTTTCTTCGGAGCGGCAGATAAGTTTAAACAAGCAGTGGATGAAATAGAAGATGATATAAAGGTTATAATTTTAAAGATGAACAATGTACCGGCTATGGATGCTACAGCCTTCCATGAGTTAGAAGGCCTATATGGAAGTTGTATAGAGCATAACACTGAATTAATACTTCTTGGAGTACAGGAGCAGCCTTATTCTGTACTAGAGAAAGCTGGGTTTATTCATAAAATTGGAGAAGAAAATATGTGTAAGGATTTAAGTGAAGCGTTAGAAAAGGCTGCTTAACTGCTGAGGATTATGGTATAATATGGTTATAAATATATGCCATAAGGATGTGGAGTAAAGTATGACAAAGTCTGTTGTTATTTACAAATCTAAATATGGAAGTACAAAAAGATATGCCGAATGGATAGCTAGTGAGATTGGAGCGGATCTATTTGAAGCTTCGAGAATAAAAGTTGAGGATCTGAAAAAGTATGACATTATAGTATTTGGGGGCTTTATGCATGCAGTTGGCGTTAGCGGAGTTAAAATAATTACTGATAATTTTAAAGAACTAATGGATAAAAAAGTTATAATATTTGCTGTAGGTTGCTCACCTGGTAGGGAGTCCGAACTAAACCAGGTATTATCTAAAAATTTTAAAGAAGAGATAAAAGAAAATATAACTTTCTTTTACTTAAGAGGAGCCTTTAATTATAATAAATTAGATTTTGTTGATAAGATGATGATGAATGCACTTAAGATGAAACTTAAGAGGCTAAAGGAAGAGCAACTTGATGAGGATGTTAAAGGGTTGCTAGAATGTTACAATAATCCTGTTGATTGGACGGATAAGAAAGCCATTAATCCTATTATTCAGTGCATAAATAAATTGTAACTTATATTAGTTAACAAATACCCATTTTATATTTAAGTATCTTAAGAATTATAAAGTTAATACTTATTTACTAGTTAGAAATAAGCACTTTTAATATTGTTTAATTTGAACAATATTAAAAGTGCTTTTATTTACTGAAATTTACTTATTTAATGACTATATTTAGTTAGGTTTAAATAAGTTTATTTGTTATTAAGTTAAGTTTTTTTCACAAACAACTAATTTAATAACACAAAAACATGAAATAGCATTACTTTATACATGTACATAGTGATTGTGCTGTGCTAAAATAAAAACAATTTAAAAATGACAGATGAATTTAAATAGTTTTACCTTAAAGGGGCTTGCAAATATAGTCTATTAAAATAGGAATTATTTATTCATTTCATTTTATAATAAGAGAAAAGATGGTTTTTCTAGGAGGAATGTTTATGGATTCTACAGACTACAAAATTGTTGAGATACTTCTGGAAGACGGAAGAATACCTATGAAGGAGCTCGCACAAAGGGTAGCTCTCAGTGCACCTGCAGTAGCAGAACGAGTAAAGAGGCTTGAGGAGGAAAATATTATAACTGGTTATAAAGCAGTTGTAGACTATGATAAACTAGGGAAAAAAATCAATGTGCTTATAAATGTAGGAACTAGCGTTCAAGGGTCTGAAAAGTTTATGGAATTTGTAAAAGGAGAAAATTCTATAATTGAATGCTATCAAGTTACAGGTCCCTATTGCAAAATTTTAAAAGCCAGACTTGATGACATTGCAGCCTTAGAAAAACTTATCGGAAAGATACAAACCTTTGGTAATACAGAAACCTTTATAATTCTTTCTTCAATTGAAAAAGAAAACATAATAAATGATATAAAAAATACTTAATTAAATAATAGGAGTAAAACTATGTAAGTTTATTAAATTAACTTTCATAGAAAATCATAGCAGTAGATAGGAAATAGGAGGATGTAAGAATGAGTAATTTTAGTATTCAAAGAGAAGAAATTGAAAGAGTATATGGTAAGATTAGCCCCTTTGAGCTTAAGGATAAATTGATTAGTCTTGCAGAAGAATCAAAGAAAAGTGGAACACATTCATTGTTAGATGCAGGTAGAGGGAATCCTAATTGGATTGCAGCAACTCCAAGAGAAGCTTTTTTCACTTTTGGTCACTTTGCTATTGAAGAGAGTCGCAGAGTATGGGCAGATGGTGATTTAGCAGGAATGCCAAAAAAAGATGGAATTGCTAGTCGATTTTTAGAGTTTGTAAAAAATAACGGAAATGCTCCGGGGATTGAACTATTAAGAAAAATAATAAACTATGGTGTAACAGTGAAGGGATTTAAGGCGGATGATTGGATATATGAGTTAGCAGATGGTATTATTGGAGATAATTATCCTCAACCAGATAGAATGCTAAAACATGTTGAGAGTGTAGTTCAGGATTACCTCATCCAAGAGTTATGCTACAACGAGCCTCTTGAAGGAAAGTTTAATATATTTGCTGTAGAAGGTGCTACTGCAGGAATGTGTTATATTTTTGATTCCTTAATCGCAAATAATATACTGTCAAAAGGAGATAAGATTGCATTAATGGCGCCAATTTTTACACCTTATTTAGAAATTCCTCATCTGCCACGTTATAATTTTGAAGTTGTCAAAATTTTAGCTGATGAAACAAAGTCAGATGGAACACGTACATGGCAGTACCCTGAAGAGGAAATTGAAAAATTATGTGACCCAACTATAAAGGCGCTTTTTATAGTTAACCCAAGCAATCCAGCTTCCGTTGCAATGAAACCAGAAACCATTAACCATTTAAAGAATATTGTTGAAAATTGTAATCCTAATTTAATGATTATTTCAGATGATGTATATGGTACTTTTGTAGATAATTTCCGTTCTTTAATGGCTGATCTACCATATAACACTATTGGGGTTTATTCTTACTCAAAGTATTTTGGAGTAACAGGCTGGCGTCTTGGAACTATTGCACTTCATGAAGATAACGTATTTGACAAGTTATTAAAAGAACAAGATAAGGATAGGAAAGAAAGAGCAAGGATTCGTTACTCAGGGATTTCCACTGATCCAGATAACATTCCTTTTATCGATAGAATTGTAGCAGATAGTCGTCAAGTAGCACTTAATCATACTGCAGGCTTATCAACACCGCAACAGGTGCAAATGGCATTCTTTTCACTATTTGCAATCCTTGATAGAGAAAATAATTATAAACAGTTAACAAAAGACATCTGTCGCCGCCGTCAAAGATTATTGTTTGATGGATTGGGGCTTGATTTACAGGCAGATCCTTTTGATGCTGCTTACTATACACAATTTGATTTATTAGAATGGGCTAGTCGCAACTACAATAATGAGTTTGTTAAGTATTTACAAGATAATTATAAACCATTAGATGTTCTTTTACGATTAGCAGAAGAGTCTTCTATTGTACTATTAAGCGGAAGTGGATTTGATGGCCCTGAATGGTCTATAAGAATATCACTTGCAAATCTAAATGACGAATCTTATTCTCGTATTGGACAAGTTCTTAACCGTATATTAGAGGATTATGTTGCGGAATGGAAAGGCTCAAAAACAGCATAATTGTAAGAGATTTAGTTTATATTTTAAACAAGAATATTAATAAGTAAATTAAAAAATAAAAGTGTATTGTAAAGGAGTAGAAATTTTTATGAAACTAGCTACCTTTACAATACACTTTTTTATCTTAGTTTTATTAATGAGTTTAAATATGAATATTAAACAGTTTTGCTTAGAGACTGGTAAGTTATACACATTGGAGTTCTAAATAAAGGACACTGAATTATTTTAGAATTTATATCAAATACATCCTTTATTAGTTTTTCAGTTATAATTATATTGGGGTTACCTTCTCCATATATTTTTCCATCTTTTACTGCGATAACGTGATCTGCATATCTACAAGCTAAGTTAATATCATGCAGAACAATTATAATAGTTCTTTTTTCCGTTTTATTTAAGTTTTTTAATAAGTCTAGCACTTCAATTTTATACTTTATATCTAAATGATTAGTAGGTTCGTCTAATAAAATAATATCTGTCTGTTGAGCTAGTGTCATAGCAATCCAAACTCTTTGTTTTTGTCCGCCAGAAAGATCAGAAAGCTTTTTATGTTTAATATCTAGTAAACCAGTTTTTTCTAGTGCGTAATTTAAAATATCTTCATCTTCTTTACTCCATTGACTAAACCAATTTTGATAGGGGTATCTCCCTTGTTTTACTATATTAA
Source organism: Clostridium sp. CX1 (assembly GCF_025398335.1). GTDB lineage: Bacteria > Bacillota > Clostridia > Clostridiales > Clostridiaceae > Clostridium_AM > Clostridium_AM tanneri. The sequence goes on along the minus strand of NZ_JAODOO010000022.1, from coordinate 22,788 downwards.
ATACAGTTAAATCGGAAGGAGCCGTAGGTGACTGAGTAAGTATAGCTAATTTTTTTGCAATTTCTTTTGTAGATTTTTCAAATATATTAAAGTCTTCTAAAAAGACCGTACCACTTATAGGTTTTAGAAGTCTAGACATAGTTTTCAGCAATGTAGACTTTCCACAGCCGTTACTTCCTACTAATATCGATATTTTATTCTTTGGTATAGTAACATTAATATCTTTCAGAATTATATTTTCACCATAACCTAAGGTTAAATTGCTAGCAAATAAACTCATTTAATTTCCTCCTTTTAAAAGCTTTTGATTTTTAACTAGTAGGTAGATAAAGAATGGTGCACCTATCCCAGCTGTAAATATTCCAACAGGTAAATCTAAAGGGAAGAATAAGGTTCTAGCAACTAGGTCAGACAGCATTACTATTATTCCACCTATTAATATGGAAAGGGGTACTATATTTCCAAAGGACGAATTAGTTAATTTTCTAGATATATGCGGTGCTACCAAGCCTACAAAACTAATTCCTCCACCTACAGCTACTGCACCACTGGCTAAAGCTGCACTTAAAATCATAAGAATAAATCGGTTTTTTTCTAAAGAGCTTCCAAGTCCTTTAGAAATGTTATCCTCTAAGTTTTGAATGTTTAACTCTCTAATATATATTAGAGTAGTTAGGAAAAGAACTAAAAACCAAATAGACAAAAGCTTAACGTGAGTCCAATTGGTACCATATACAGAACCAGTAACCCAAATACTTGCTTCTTTAATAAATACTACTGGTCCATTGATAAGTAATATAGAAGTTATGGCTTTTGCAGCACCAGCTATTCCTATACCTATTAGTATCAATCTATAAGGTGTAACTCCCCTTTTAAATGATAGAAAATAAACTAAGAATACTGCTATAAATGCTCCGACAAAAGCAAATACAGGCATATAGAATATGCTAGTTGTTAAGGAGTTATTTTTAGGATCTGTAAATAAAGTAAGGAAAAGTAGTGCACCAACAGAACCACTATCTACTATACCCATAATATTTGGCTCAGCTAAAGGATTCTTTACAATTCCCTGCAGAATAGCACCAGAAAGTGCTAAAGAGGCTCCTACTAAAAATGCAGATAATGTTCTAGGAAGTCTTATAGTGTTTATTATAAATGAATTTCCATTAGCTTCATTTGCTAATAAGGTTTTTATTACATCTATTATAGGTATATTACTTTGGCCTATACTTAAACTAAAAAGCAACCCTAATATAGAAATAACTAGTGTAAGTAGTAACATTAAAAGATTTCTTTTTTCATATATAAAAGAAAATTTATTCTTTCGAAGTATTAAAAATTTCTTCATTAGTTATTTTCCACCTTTCTAGCTATATAGATGAAAAATGGAGCACCTATGATAGCTGTTAATGCCCCAACAGGAACTTCCTTGGGATAAATTAGGAAACGAGAACCAATGTCAGCTAACAATAAAAATATAGAACCTAAGACTATGCTGTAGGGAATTGTCCATTTAAATTCAGAACCAATAAAAGAACGAGTAATGTGAGGAACAATTAATCCTACAAGTCCTATTGGACCAGCTACGGCAACTGAAGAACCAGCTAGTACTACTACCAATAGTATTATTTGTAATTTTAAGAACTCTGTATTAATACCAAGGCCCTTGGCAGTTTCCTCTCCAAGTGAAAATATATTTAATTTCCCTGATATAATAAAAGAAAAGATTAAAGCGATAATTATATAGGGTACTACTTTCATTAAACTATCTACACTTCTTCCTTCAACAGAGCCTGTTAACCAATATATAATCTCCTCCATAGTCTTCTGGTCTTTATACAGTATCATTTGGGTAAATGACATAAAAAAGGCAGATATTGCAGCACCAGCAAGAGTTAGATCAAAAGTTTGAATAGAACCTCTCAGTCCACCTGCTAAGGCATACACAAGAACTACGGAAACGGCAGCTCCAGTGAAAGAAAAAAGTATTGTATAGCCTTGAGAAAGTGTTGGGAAAAAGCTATAGATAAAGACCATAAGGAAAGCCGCACCAGAATTAACACCAAGTAGTCCAGGTGATGCCATAGGATTTTTAGTAAGTGTTTGCATCAGTAAGCCTGAAACACTTAAACTAGCTCCGACAAAGAGGGCAGTAAGTGCTCTTGGAATTCTAGAGGTTTTTATGACTATATGCTCTGTACTGTTTGAATAGTTCAAATATGTATTTACTAAATCACTAAGGGATGTTTTCGTATAACCCAGTAAAATACTAGCGAAAAAACTAAGCATTAGGAAAAATACTAGTATGACAAGTAGTAGTATTTTCTGTTTATTATCTCTTAAGTTTATTATTCCATTTATATTCTTCAAATAGTGACACACTCCTTTGTTACCAATATTATGTTAACAGACCTATTTCAAGTATAGTTCAATAAAAAATAGCTGTCAATGAAAATCATTATCAAATATAAATGAAAGTCACTTGCATTTAAAAAATCCTATGTTAATATCTAAAATGTAAAAAAAATGTAGAGGAGTGTTAGCATGAAGTTTAAAAAATTTTCAAAGTCATTAGGTGTTTTAGTTATAGCTTTTTCACTTACTGCTTGTGCAGGAAGTAAAAGCTCAGAAAAACCACAGGAAACATCTGATAAAGCATCAAGGGTTATAGAACATGCTATGGGAAAAACAGAAATTATAGATGAGCCTAAAAGAATAGTAATACTTACTAATGAAGGGACAGAGGCATTGCTTGAATTAGGGGTAAAACCTATTGGAGCAGCTCAATCATGGACAGGAAAGCCTTGGTACAAGCACATTGAGAAGGATATGGAAGGAGTTCAAAACTTAGGTTTTGAAAGTCAGATTAATATAGAAGCAGTGGCAGCATTAAAGCCAGATTTAATTATTGGAAATAAAATGAGACATGAGAAAATCTATAATCAATTATCTCAAATAGCACCAACAGTATATTCAGATACTCTTAGAGGAGAGTGGAAAACTAATTTTGAATTCTATGCAAAAGTACTGAACAAAGAGAATGAAGGAAAAGAGATAATTGGGAAATTCGATAATAGGGCTAAAGACATTGCAAAGCTTGCAGGAGAGAAGCTTAAAACAGAAGTGTCTTTAGTAAGATTTATGCCAGGAAAGACTAGAGTTTACTTAGGAGATACCTTTGCAGGAAATATATTTAAACAAATAGGTTTTGCTAGACCAGAAAATCAGAGAAGCGATGAATTTACTATAGAAATTGGAAAAGAAAGATTAAAAGAAGCAGATGGAGATGTAATGTTTTACTATACATACGAAACTGGAAATGGTGAAGGAGCTGCAAGAGAGAAAGAATGGATACAAGACCCTATGTTCCAGAATTTGGGGGTGGCTAAAAGTGGAAAAGTATATCTTGTAGATGATGCGATATGGAATACTTCTGGAGGAGTAAGATCTGCTAATTTAATGCTTAATGATATAGAAAATATTATAAAGTCAAACAAAATATAAAAAAATTACTAAATTAGAAACAGAAGATAGAAAAAGGCACTAAGATTAAATATCTAGTGTCTTTTTGGATTTTTAAGGAAGATGTATTATAATTAATTTATATGGATATTAACTATTAAAGAAATTTTTATAAGAAACCTGAGTTTCAAGGATGTTTGTCTAATTAAGAATTTTGGAGGGGAAACTATGATTAGGGAGGGAAATAAAATCACAATTATTGGGGCAGGTACTATTGGTTCTACAGTTGCTTATACACTTATGTTAAAAGGGCTTGCCAGGGAAATAATCTTGATAAATAGAACTGAAGGAAGGGCTAGAGTAAAGGCTTTAGACCTAGCTCATTGCAGGACTTGTACAACAGAAACAGATATTAGGAGTGGGGATTTTGAGGACTCTTTTAATTCAGATATTGTTATTATAGCTGGGGGAGCGCTTCCAAAGAAGGATGGCACAAGAATGGACGTGCTAGAGAATAATATAAATATGTATAAAGATATTATCCCTAAATTAGTTAAGTATAGCCCTGAGTCAGTTATCATAGTAGTGACAAATCCTGTGGATATCATGGCTTATGTTGCATATAAACTTTCAGGATTTCCACATTCAAGAATAATAGGTTCTGGTACACTTTTAGATACATTAAGATTCAAGTATATACTAAGTGAAAGATTTGGAATTAAGGCATCAAAAATCCAGGCAGAAATCATTGGGGAACATGGAGATTCTATGGTGCCGGTATGGAGCCGAACAAGGTATTTAGGAATAGATTTACAGCAATACCTGAGCACAAGAAAGCTTATTTTAGATTATAAAGGCAGAGAAGAGATTTTAGAAGAAACCAAAAGGGCAGGGTGGAATATAAGACTTGGAAATGAACACAGCTGCTATGCAATATCTAGTTCCGTTGTAAAAATTATAGAAAATATTCTTGGTTTTTCAGAAGATATGCTTCCTATTTCCACACTGTTAACTGGAGAGTATGATATAAAAAAGGTATTTTTAAGTTTACCATCTTTTCTTCATAAGAAGGGAGTTAGTGAGATTGGGATTATAAACTTAGATAATGAAGAATTAAAACAGCTTGCCCAATCTGCAAAAGTATTAACCGAATATATCAGAGAAGCTGACAGCTTACTAATGCATAAACTTTAGAAAGTTTAAGAAAGTTTGCCAAAGCACGATAATAAATTATATATGCATGATATTTTGTGAAAAGAAGGGAAGTGTTAACATGGATATTGCAGGATTATCAGTAGTTATGAATCAAAGTAAAGTTATGGAACAGGCTAGTCTTTCAGTAATGAAGCTTGCGATGAATTCAGGTAAAGAAACTGCTGCAGCTATGACAGAAATGTTAGAAAAAGCAGCTAGTCCTAACTTAGGTAATCACATTGACACAAGGGTGTAGCGTAAAAGGGTAATAGTCTGCTATACAGATAAACAAAAAACGTCAGGCAAAGGCGAGGCTATTGAAAAGCAGAGGTTTTTCAGTAGCTTCGCAAAGGCTTGGCGCTTTTTATTTATATATGAAGTAAAGAACTTTGAGACAGTTTCTTTACTATGCTATCTATATCTTTGTAGGCTTTTGCAATTGCTTTATCTTTGCCAACAGAAGGGTCATCCACTCCTTGTACAAGTATTTTTTCAAAATTGCTGACACCTAAAAATTTGAATATATCTTGAAAATAATCTACTCCATGGTTAAGTATTCCATTGAAAAGCTTTGGATAAACTCCTCCAGAAGACTGGATGTAAATCATAGCTCTTTCTTTATCGTCTAGGAGACCTTTTACATTATGCTCATATATCTTTATTGTTTTATTATTAATTATTATGCAATCTACATATCTCTTAAGTCTTGCAGGAAAGCTTGAGCTCCACATTGGTGCAGCAATTACATAGGTATCTGCACTTAAAAATTGGTCGCATAGCTCAATAATTCTTTTCACTGATTTTTTCTCTCCTGTTAATAAGGAATCATAAGCATTACCTGATACAGGCTCTCCTCTACCGGTAAATATTCTGTGGTTTATCTCAGGAATATCTTCATTATAAAGATCAAGTTCCTCCATGCGATATTCGGGATTCTTAGATAAGAAACGGATAACAAATTCTCTTCCTACTTTTTTACTAGTAGATATTTCCTCAGGTTTTGAGTTAACTGTAATATATAACAATTTTTTCATTAATTCACCTTCTTTGTAGTAGTTTTTAAAAATGATGTTTGAAATATGATTATTATAAAATATTGCATGTATAAATTATTGTAAGCATAATAATTAAAATTATTCCATATGAATATAATTATTGCAGTACTAAAATATTTAAGAAATTGGAGCGTTGTATAACTAGAAAAATAATTATACAAAATTCTAAATATATTATATAATAGCTTTTAGAATTGATTATTAAGGAGGTACATAAGCATGGAAAGGTTGGGTAAAAAGGTTGGTTTTATTGGTGGCGGACAAATGGGAGAGGCTATCATTAAAGGAATGATAAATTCAGGATTATGTAGTGCCGAAGAAATATACGTGATGGATATTTTAGATTCAAGGATAAAGTATTTAAAAGAACAATTGAACATTACTCATGGAACTAGTAATAGAGAACAAGGATATATTGATTTGGTGAAAAATTGTGATGTTATTATACTGGCAATAAAACCTCAAGTACTTAAGGAAGTCTTAGAAAGTATCAAGGATTGTCCATGGAGAGAAGAACAAGTGGTAATTTCTATAGTTGGAGGAGCAAGGACTGCTGCTATGGAGACTTACCTTAAAGATATCCCTGTTGTTAGGGTTATTCCTAATACGCCAATGCTTGTTAACGTAGGGGCATCAGGTTTGGCTCTTGGAAAAAATGCAAAAAAACAACATGGAGATCTTGCATTACAGATATTTAAGGCATTAGGAGTAGCTTACCTAGTACCAGAAAACTTAATTGATCCAATTACATCTGTAAGCGGATGTGGACCAGCTTATGTATACATGTTTATTGAAGCTATGGCTGATGGTGGTGTTGAAATGGGTCTTACCCGTGAAATGGCTCAAACTTTAGCGGCTCAGACTGTAATGGGAGCGGCTAAAATGGTATTAGATTCTGGAGATCATCCAGGACTATTAAAGGATAAGGTGTGCTCTCCAGGAGGGGCTACTATTGCAGGAGTTAGAGCCTTGGAACAGGGTGGTTTTAGGGGAACTGTAATGAATGCTGTGGAAGCTGGAAAAGTTCGTATGGAAGAGGTAGGCAAAAAAGCAGAATAGTTTCAAATGGAGGTATAAATATGAGCAAAATAAGAAGTACAGATAACCCAGTAGAAAGAATGGCTAAGCTTATGGCGGAACTTTATTACTTTATGGCTGAAGAAATGATTGACAGGTTAGGTAAAGAAAAAGGAGAAGAGGCTATAAGAGCTTCCGTAACTAAGTTTGGAAAAGCTAGATTAGAGTCTATGTATGAGGAAGCTAGAGAAAAAGGATTGCCAATAAATCTAGATACTTATTTGAAAGTAAGAGATATGCCAGGCATATCTTGGGAAAGAGATCCAGAAAATCCTGATGACATAACTTACTGCCCAATGCATGATATGTGGAAAGAACTAGGTGCTGAAAATATTGGTTCTATATATTGTGAAATAGATGATGTATTATATGAGGGATTTAATGCTGAATTCGAAAGACCCCTTTGCAAAACCTGTGGAGATGATTGCTGTAGATTTCTAGTTAAACCAAAGAAATAACTTTTAAACAGAACCGTACCTAATTAGGTGCGGTTCTTCATATATAAACCTATCTATCATCAGGTTTTCCCAATACGTATACGTTAACTTGATCACTTGGTTCGAAGGAAAAGGTACTAGTATATACATTTATAAGTTTCCATCCTTTTGATAGAAAGTCATTTGCTTCATTTTTGCTGTAAGTTTCCTGTACCTTTACAACATTAAGCAGTTCTTCATTTATCATAGCGTCACCACCTTTTGTATATATTTGTGAATTTAAATTATAATGTATTTATAGAATAGCTTGTGTAACTTAAAGAAATCTATGTGCTATAAAAATACTGAATTAAATTTTTAATTTTGGAGTGATAACTTTGAATAATAATTATAAAAGAAAGACAGTACTAATTACCGGAGCATCAACTGGTATTGGATATGAATTAGCAAAGCTATTTGCAGAGGATGGATATAATCTTGTACTTGTAGCTAGAAACCTGGAAAGATTAAAATTAGTTGCTGATCAGTTATACAAAAGTTTTCATACAAAGGTTAAAATTATAGGAAAAGATTTATCTATAATAGGCTCTGCAGAAGAGATATATGATGAACTAATAGATAACAGTATTGAGATTGATGTGCTAGTGAATAACGCCGGAGCTGGAAGCTGTGGTTTATTTCATGAGACAGATTATCAAAAAGATGTTGAAATAATACATTTAAACATTACATCTCTTACTATTTTAACTAAACTAATATCAAGAAGCATGATTGAAAGAAGAAAAGGAAAAATACTCAATATAGCATCTACAGGAGCATACCAGCCGGGGCCGTATATTGCAGTGTATTATGCAACAAAGGCTTATGTTCTATCCTTTTCGGAGGCTATTACAAACGAATTAAAAGATTTTGGAATTAAGGTATCTACTGTTTGTCCAGGTGCCACTAAAACGGAATTTTCTCATAGAGCCGGTAAAGCTGATATAAAAAGTGCTATGGATGCAAAGCAGGTTGCTAAAATTGCTTATGAGGGATTAAATAGGAATAAAAAACTCATCATTCCTGGAAATATTAATAAGATAGCAATAATTCTCTCTAAGTTACTTCCAGGAAAAATATCAGCAAGTATGGTTAGGGGAATACAACAAAGGCTTGTAGAGCAGATGAGGTCATAAAAGAGTTTTTAACAGAAGACAGTATTTTATAAAAAAAGGACTAAGCCTTTTGGGCTAGAGTCCTAAATCCGTCAATCTATTTATTCGAAATATTAGATGATAATATTTATCGCCTTCTTCGCAGGTACAACCATAATCTATCAAAACATTTTTTTCGTTTAGGCTGCCCCAGGAAGTTGGAGACACGATATCTTCATATAACAGCAAAAATCTCTTAGCTAAATTATTAATGTCTTCAAAAGCAGACTCTTCCGGTCTAATTGTTTTTAGGTTTAAGTATTTAGCTTTAATTTTGCTTGTCAACGGTTCAGCCTTTTTCATTACTATCATTCTTGGTGTAAAGAATAAAATCGGACATAAATACTTTTTTTGGTTTAAATCTGCATGAGTATAAACGAAATGCTCAACTTGATTTTGATAATGTCCTTCCCTGCCTTTTGCTAATTTTAAAACTAGTCCATTATTTAAATCATAGACTCTTCTGCTTATCCCTTCTCCAAGAAAACTAAATTTATTTTTAATTTCCTTTCTTTTTAAGGAATTTAGATAATTAAAGTATTCCATTTCCTCATTCAATTATAATCACTCCACAATTATAAACTTGGGGTATATTATCTTATATGCTTTTTTTTGCTGTAGTGTTACAAAGTGAAATGTAATTGAAGAAACAAAAGGTGGAGTTTATATAAGACACAAAGGCCATGTACTTAAAAAAGAGTGGTTAACCTACTAAATTTAGCAGGTTAGCCACTCTTTTTCAAGGAACAACAACAGAAAAATTATTTGATTCCTTTAATTTTACCCTTAAGGGCTTTTATACGGCCATTTACATAGTTAACAAGTTCATTTTTATTGTCTTTTATTTCAGATGGAGCATTAGTTACAATAGTAATAATATCTAATTTATTAGCTTTTATTTCCTTGCCTACTTCATAAGCTAAACATATATTTTTCATCTTCCAATAGGTATTATTAAATTCATCTGCCTGCCTTTTATTATAATGACCTTTTTCGATACCAAATTGAAATAAATCTGCTGCTGCTTCTAATTCTTCTAAATCTGTAACTTGTAAAGTTTCATTAATAAGAGCTTGAAATGTCTTCATTTGTAGCACTCCTTTATTAGTGAGATAATAGTATTTTAAACTTATAATATGGCTCCTATACTGGAGTATGTTGGCCTAAATTCCATATATAAAGTATAATCTAATAGTAATATAAAAGTAAATGCAAACATTAACTTTTATGGACAAACCAGATATAATATTAATACACTATGGACAAAATGTAAATACATTTGAAGTATAAATTTATTTTAAATAGGAGGATATTGGAAGATGGTAGACAGATTAAGTAAAGCGAAGGAAGTAGTAGAGCAAGCATTTAACAATGACAAAGCCGATGAGATGGGCAAGATGGCAAAGAGATTTAAAAATCTTTATTTTGAAGCTATAGAAAAAGGTGAGGAGTCGAAGGAATATCACTACGCTGAGTACATAAAAAAAGTTATAATATTATATTTTGAGAATATTCTTAATGGATATGGTGATGCAGAAGCTTTATATGAGGAATGTGAATATGAAGCTCAACTAGCGGAAATAAGCTGTAATATAATGTTTGAGTATCAATAGGGAAAAATGTAGACTATTGGAAGTTGAAAAACATAAAAAAGTTGTTTACTAATTATAAGTTCTCATGTATAATAATTAGTATAATAAGTGAATAACTGAGGTAGAGGCGCAGAGTTTAAGAGTAAAACTGTAGAGGTAAGCACGATGAAGCAGTTTGAAAGGGAACTTTGCCGAAGCATACAGCATATGCTTTACTGCTGTATAGCTGGGTTTGCATATAACATATGCAAGACTGTCACAAGGTAAATTGTGGTGAGCTATCATTCAATGTGGAATTAATAGGTGTTGCATAGAAATGCACATTTTTATACCCTGAGTGAATGCTCGGGGTATTTTTTATTGCTTATCTTAGTTAATTCACTTATCGGAAAAAATAAAACCGATAAGGGGGAAGAAAAATGCAAAATGTTGCAGAACAAAACAATATAGGTTCACAAGAACTTAAAAGAAGTTTAAAGGCAAGACATCTTAACATGATTGCCATGGGAGGAGCCATTGGAACAGGTATATTTTTAGCATTAGGTGCTACAATTAACCAGGCTGGTCCAGGGGGCGCTATGGTGGCGTATATTTGTATAGGAGCTATGGTTTACTTCTTAATGACTAGTTTAGGAGAAATGGCAACTTTCATGCCTGACTCAGGTTCTTTTGGAATTTATGCTTCAAGATTTGTTGATCCAGCTTTTGGATTTGCTATGGGATGGAATTATTGGTATAACTGGGCGATTACCGTTGCAGCAGAGATGGTGGCAGGTGCGCTGCTTATGAAGTACTGGTTACCTGGTGTGCCAGCTTTGGTCTGGAGTGTTTTATTCCTTGTATTAATAGTTGGACTTAATCTTTTATCTGCAAGAGCATATGGAGAGTCAGAATACTGGTTTGCTGGTATTAAAGTAATTACTGTTATTATATTTTTAATAGTTGGAGTCGCAACAATTCTTGGAATAGTTGGTGGTGAAGCAGTAGGATTTAAAAACTTTACTGTTGGAGAAGCACCATTTGTTGGAGGTGCTAAATCAATATTTATGGTATTCTTAATTGCAGGTTTTTCATTCCAAGGAACGGAACTTGTTGGTATAGCTGCTGGAGAAAGTGAAGATCCTGAGAAGAATATACCTAAAGCCATAAATACCATATTCTGGAGAATTTTAATATTTTATTTAGGAACAATTTTTGTTGTAGGAGCATTAATAGCTTACACAGATGCGGGCGTTGATACAAGTCCTTTCACAATGGTATTCCAAAAGGCTGGTATCGCAGCAGCAGCATCACTAATGAATGCAGTTATCTTGACTTCAGTTTTATCTGCTGGAAATTCAGGAATGTACGCTTCAAGCAGAATGTTGTATGCAATGGCTAAGGATGGTAAAGCACCAGCATGGCTTGGAAAAGTTAACTCAAGAGGAGTTCCAATAAACTCATTGATATTAACTACAATTGTAGCATCCCTTTGCTTCTTAACAGGACTTTATGCTGAGACTACAGTTTATGTATGGCTTGTGGCAGCTTCAGGACTTGCTGGCTTTGTTGCATGGTTAGGTATAGCGTTATGTCACTATCGTTTCCGTAAGGCATATGTTGCTCAAGGCCGTGATTTAGGTAAATTAAAATATACAGCAAAACTATTCCCATTAGGCCCAATTATAGCATTAGTACTATGTACAGTGGTTATTTTGGGACAGGGTGTTAGCTACTTCCAAGCAGATAAGATAGATTGGAGTGGAGTAATTTCTTCCTATATAGGACTACCTCTATTCTTGGCTTTATGGCTAGGGTATAAGATGAAGCATAAGACAAAGGTAATAGACTTAATGGATGTAGATTTTGATATTAATAAGTAGTTTGAGAAAAAGTATTTTAACAAATTTATAATAAATAAAAATATCGGTGGAAGATAATTCTCCACCGATATTTTTATTATCTTAATGTTTTAAATCTTCGTCTATCTTCTTTACATATTTGCTGTGCAATATGTCTGCCGTGCATACCGCCAGTAGGGAGACCACCTCCAGGTTGGACCCATTGACCTATCATATAAAAATCTTTAAGTCCTGGAAGAGTCTTTTTAAGAGTTTTATCTAGATTATCTATAGTAGGTATCCAACCTTCAAAGCTTCCCTTCCAGTTATTGGTGTGGTTTTTGTAGGTATAAGGAGTAGCTACATCATAAACTTCTACTTTGGACTTTACTTCTCCAAATAGTTTATCTATCCTATCAATTACTTCTTCTGCAATTCTTTCTTTTTCAGCCTTATATTTTTCCAAATCAGAGTTTCTTAGCTCAGTCCAATAATTATAGTCTGCTTCAATAAAAGTAGTTATAGAGGTCTTGCCTTTAGGTGCCATGGTAGGGTCAAAGTTATAAATCACCAGACCTAGACTACTAATGGTATTCTTATTATCAATGTATATAGGAGCACTAAAATTAAAATTATAAGTAACTGCATCAGGTATTCCCTTAAATAGTCTATCAACACCTAAAGATACCTGAAGAAGAGAAGGGAAAGTTTTAAAGCTTTTATAGTAACCTTCAATATCTTCATCTATAAACTTGTCATCAAGCATATTATAGAGGGTATAGTGACCATCTGCTGCTGAAATTACAAGATCTGAATAAGCTTCCTTACCACTATTTAGCCTAACCCCCTTAGCAGAATTATTTGAAATAAGTATCTTTTCAACCTTTGAATTGTAATTTATTTTGCCGCCTAGGCTTAAATACCTGTTTTTAATAGATTTTATAAATTCTATTGACCCACCTATAGGGTAGCCAGCAGAATTAATATCAAAAAGCGCCAGGGTATAAACTAGAGCTAGAATTGGCATTTCTTCGTACATACCAAATAATTTACAGAAGTTTTTATTTAGAAGAGGACTTTTAAATTTTTTCTGGAATTCTCCTATGGACACTTTCATCCACTTATTTAGAAGTTTTACTAGTGGAAAATCCTTAAACAAAAATTTCATATTGTGGAATAAGGTAAATAAATTTTGAGGCTTTAGAACAGGCATATCAAATTTTTTGCAAAGGTTAATTGCATCTATAAATTCTTCTATTAGTTCTTTGTCCTCAGGAGCATTCTTCAACATTTCTTCCTGTAATTTGTCCACGTTGGTGTAAACTGAAAAACTTTTTCCTTTTTCTAGTTCGGTGTGAATAAAGATTTCATGGTTAACTATATTTTTCTCATCAATAGCATGAAGTTCTTCCCATATGGTATGAAGTTCATTTTTAGGACTTGAGCCGCAAAGCCAATGAATGCATCCGTCAAAGGTATATCCCTGTCGCCTCCAACCAGTACAAAGACCACCAGGAGAGCCGTGAAGCTCAAAGATTTCTGTTTCATAACCGTTCATCTGAAGATAGCAGCCTGCTGAAAGTCCAGCAATCCCAGCACCTATTATTATTACTTTTTTTCTACTCATCTTTCTCTCCAAAAATATTAATTTCCTTTTACTAGAGTATTAATCACATTACTATTTAGAACAATTTTCTCTTTTTATTATAATAAAAAGAGGTATCATAAATTTGGCAATAAAAGTTTAGAGATATGTTATGAGTTTGCTAAATTATGGAGGTTTAGTTATACCTTTAAATGTCATACAAGCGGTCTTAACTTTGCAAAAAAATGACGAAAGGGTATAATGTATGTGAAAATACGATTATTTTAGTTTTAATTTATCTATCTTTTAAAGAACTAAAATTAAAGGTATGTTTTCTAGAATATTATTCTAATTGTACTGGAGGAATACAAATGACATTAAGCAGCTTTCTAAAACTAGTTGAAATTCAAACAAAACTTGCAAGTGTAATTCCTTTTGTTCTGGGAACACTTTTTGCTTTATACCGTTATAATAGCTTTAAGTTTGAAAACTTTATAATAATGTTCATATCCCTTTTAACCTTTGATATGGCAACAACAGCTATTAATAATTATTTTGACTATAAAAAGGAAAAGGAACTTATCAGAGAGAATTGTAAAAGTGAAAATATTATCATAAATGCGAGGATACCGGAAAAAACAGCTAGCTTTGTAATATTCGCACTGCTTACTATTGCAGTAATATTTGGAGTTTTACTGACACTGAAAACAGATATAATACTTTTGATAATTGGAGTCATCTGTTTTATAGTAGGAATCCTATACACCTTTGGCCCTATTCCGATTTCACGAATGCCCTTAGGAGAAGTGTTTTCAGGGTTCTTTATGGGATTTATAATTCTATTTTTGTCAATTTATATTCATATATATGATTCAGCATTAGTTACTTTAATGTATACAAATAATATTTTAAGTCTAAGCCTTAATGTAGTAGAAATACTTTTTATATTTTTAGTTTCAATTCCTTTAGTAACTGGCATTGCAAACATAATGCTTGCCAACAATATTTGTGATGTGGAAGAGGATATAAAGATTAAAAGATTTACTCTGCCATACTACATTGGAAGAGAGAATGCATTAAAGCTATTTAAAATATTGTATTATGTTGGGTATGCAGATATTGTTATATTGGTGTTATTGAAAATAGCTCCGGTAGCTAGCCTACTGGTATTAACTACTTTAATTCCAGTAAATAAAAATATAAAGTTATTTATTAATAATCCTAGCAAAAAAGAGACCTTTGTTGTATCTGTTAAGAATTTCTTTATAATTAACTTTAGTCATATTATTGTAATGACGATTACATTATTATTTAAACTATATTAATTGAGGTGATGTCCATATGAAAATAATTCATACCGGTGATTGGCATATAGGAAAGATTGTAAGTGAATTTAGTATGATAGAGGAACAACAGTTTATTTTAGAGCAGCTTATAAAGGTTATTCAGGAGGAAAAGCCTAGTGCTTTGATTATAGCAGGAGACTTGTACGATAGAAGTATGCCGCCAGTGGAAGCTGTGAAACTTTTAGACAAAGTATTCAGCAGAATTCTACTGGAATTAAAAGTGCCTATATTAGCTATAGCAGGTAATCATGATAGTGCAGAAAGGTTATCCTTTGGAAGTAAAATTTTAACCAAAAATGGATTACATATCGCTGGAGTTGTTGATAGGGAAGTGAGAAAGGTGGTTATTGAGGATGAAGAAGGTCCTGTTAATTTCTACTTAGTTCCCTATGGAGATCCAAGAGAGATAAAGTACATTCTTCAGGAAGAAGAGATATCTACCCATGATGACTCCATGAAGAAGATTATAGAGAATGTTAAGAAAAGTATGAGTGAAAATGAGAGAAGTGTAATGATAGCTCATGGCTATGTTACTTTCATGAAAGACGAGGCTTTAGATAGCGAAAATGAAGATGTACATAAAAAAGCAGGACTTCAGACCAGTGAGTCAGAAAGACCGCTGAGTATTGGTGGTACAGATTTAATAAGAGGTGAATATTTTAACTGCTTTAACTACACAGCCCTTGGACACCTTCATAGACCTCAGAAGGTTGGAAGTGACAGAATTAGGTACTCCGGTTCTTTGCTAAAGTACTCTTTTTCAGAAAGAGATCACAAAAAAGGTGTAACTGTAGTTAATATTAATGGAAAGGGAGAAGTTTTTGTAGAACTAAGGGAATTAACTCCTAGAAGGGATATGAGAATTATAAAGGGACCAATAAATGAACTGATAAATCCAGAAGTTTATAAACAAGGCAATGTAGAAGATTACGTGTATGCAATTCTTACAGATGAGGGAGAATTAGTAGATCCTATATCTAAATTAAGAGCAGTTTATCCAAATATAATGGGATTAAGAAGAGAAGAACTGGGACAACTAGAGGAAAGTAGAACTTCTGCATCCAAAGGATACAGAGAGAAAGCTAAGCTTCAGCTCTTTGGAGAATTCTATAAAGCTATAGGAGGAAAAGAGCTGACAGAAGACAAGTTAAATATCATGAAAAAGATTATAGAAGAGGTAGAGAAAGAGGGGAAATAAGGTGAAACCACTTAAGTTAACTATGAGTGCCTTTGGTCCTTATGCATCAGTAGAAATAATCGATTTTACAAAGCTGAAGGATAAAAGCATATTCTTAATAACCGGTCCTACGGGAGCTGGAAAGACTACTATTTTCGATGGTATAAGCTATGCTCTTTTTGGAGAAGCATCAGGTACAACCAGAGAAAAAGATAGTTTAAGAAGTGACTTTGCTTCACCAGAAACTTCTACCTTTGTAGAATTGAAATTTTTACTTAGAGGCAAGGAGTATAAGGTAACTCGCTATCCTCAACAGGAAAGAAAAAAGTCAAGAGGAGAAGGCTTCCTAATAAAAAATGCAGATGCAGAATTAGTAATGCCCAACAATGAAGTTATAACCAAAGTCAGCAATGTTGATGCTAAAATAAGTGAACTACTAGGAATAAATAAAAATCAGTTTAGACAAATTGTAATGCTACCTCAGGGAGAATTTAGAAAGCTTCTAGATGCGGAAAGTAAGGAGAGGGAACTAATATTTAGAAAAATATTTGGAACTGAAGCTTTTGCATTTATTCAGTCCAAATTAGATAAACAAAGTAAAGAGCTATATAAAAAAATTGAAAGTATTAAAACTCAAAGAGATACTCATGTAAAGCATATTGATGCTAGTGAAGAGGAAACTTTGCTAAAGCTTATAAATGGGGAAAATTTAAATATAATTGAAATAATTCAGGTTACAAAGGAACTTATAGAAAAGGACAGAGAGAAGAAAGATAAGCTCTTTGAAGAGATAAAAAGTTTAAAAGAACAACAGGAAAAGCTTCAAAAGGATATAGTTAAAGGAGAAGAAATAAATAAAAAGCTCAAGGATAAGAAAGAAGTTAATGATAAATATAATGAACTTTTATTAAAGAAAGAAGAATATGACAAAAAGCAAAACAATTTAGAAAAGGGGAGAAAAGCCCTAGAGGTAAAATTAGTAGAGGATTTATTAGTAGAAAGAGAAAATAAGATTAAAGAGAAAGTTATCCAGCATAAGGATATAGAAGAAAAGGTAAAAGAACTAGAAGAGAAGGTTAAATCATTGGGAGAAACTCTGAAAAGAGAGGAGGCTAAGGATACAGAAAGAAAGAAGCTTGCTGATAGTATAACTACTTTAAATAATTATGAGGAAAAGGTTAGAGGTTATGAAGAAAAAAATATAAGAAAAGAACAGCTTAAGAAAAAGCTTATAGATAAAGAAAAGGGATTAAAGAACTGTAGAGAAAAGATAGGCAGTGAAAAATTTAGTCTCCAAAAATCCAATGAGGCACTAAGGCTAGCACAGGAAGCGAAGGCAGAGGAGGTAAAACTTAATAAGGAAGTTGAGAATAATGAGAATCTTATTAAGGAAATGAGGTTTATTTATAGTAAATGGAAGGAATATTTTACTCTTCAGCTTTCTCATAAAAAGGAAAGTGATGAATTTAATGAATTTGAGATAGAGTTTCAAAAGATAAAAGCAAAATATGAGCTCATGGAAGATAACTTTAGGAGAGGGCAAGCAGGACTTTTAGCAAAAAGTTTAAGAGAAGGAGAGCCTTGTCCTGTGTGTGGTTCTATAGAACATCCATCACCAGCAGAACATATTGATGGAGTCCCTACAGAAGAAGAACTGAAAAGAGAGAAGGCATTATATGATGAAAAAGTTAAAGATAGAGAAAAAAGGTACGAAGAGCTTATTTCTTTAAAACAAAGGATAAAGAGTCAAAAGGAAAGCTTATCAGAATTAACAATTAAGATAGAAGAATCCTTAAATGAAAATATAAAAGACATTGAAGAAAGTAAAGTACTTAATTTCTTATCGGAAAAAGGAAAAATCCTTGCAGCAGAGTTAACTAAGTTAAAAGAGAAGCAGGATAAAGTAGCAGAACTTGTGAAAAACAAGGAAACTATAGAAGTGAAAATAAAAGCCCTAGAAACTGATATAAAGAAATTAGAAGAGGAAGCAGATGTTTTAGAGAAGGAGCGAACAGAACTATACGGTCAGGTAAAAGGTGAAGAGGAGCTAATTAAGAATATCGAAGAGGAAATTCCTGAGGATATAAGAACCTATGCTAAGCTTTCGGATAGAGTTAATAAGCTCAAAAGCTGCTTAAAGGAGCTGGAAGACTCTTATAAAAAGGCACAAGATAACTATAATGATTCTAAGAATGCACACGCTGCTTTACAGGCAGATAAGGAAGCTAGGGGAAAGAATATAGAGGAAGAAACTGCAGAAATTAAAACACAAAGAATATTGTTAGGAAATAAGATTAAGGATTCTGGTTTTGAAGATTACAGTCAATATGTTTTATTTAGAATGACTGAAGAAGAAATTAAGCTTTTAGAGAAGGATATAATAGAATATCATAAAAGTTTAAATTCTTTAAAGGGTATGCTTGAAAAAGCTAAGAAGGAAACGGGAGAATTAAGGGAAGTTGTCATTGAGACCTTGAAAGAGGCTTTAAATGGAATTAAAGTCCACCAGGAACAGTTAGAAGAGCAGGAAAAAAAGATTTTTGCCAGAATAAATAATAACAAAAAGTCTCTTAAGGAAATTGAGGACATAAGCAAGACTATAGCAGCAGAGGAAGAAGAGTATAGGATTATTGGAGAACTATCCAGTATGGCTAATGGTTTTAATAGCGAGAGAATAACCTTTGAAAGATATGTGCTAGCAGCCTACTTTGATGAGATAATAAGTGCTGCTAACATAAGACTAAGGAAGATGAGTTCAGGAAGATTTATATTAGCCAGAAAGGAAGAAAAGGGGAAAGGAAAGAAGCAGGAAGGTCTAGAGCTTGAGATATTTGATAACTATACTGGAAAGGCACGCCATGTTAGAACATTGTCTGGAGGAGAGAGCTTCAAAGCATCTCTAGCTTTAGCTCTCGGATTAGCAGATGTAGTTCAATCCTATGCTGGAGGAATAAGCTTAGATACTATGTTTGTAGATGAAGGCTTTGGGACACTAGATAACGAATCCTTAGATAATGCAATTCAGTGTCTTATAGATCTTCAAAAAGGGGGAAGACTTGTAGGGATCATATCACATGTTCAGGAGTTAAAAGAAAGAATAGATGTGCGGTTGGAGATAACTCCTGCTAAGGAAGGAAGTAAAGCTAGGTTTATAGTATAAGTAAAAGACGACGTAACTTAGGAAAATACTTACTAAGTTACGCCGTCATATTTTCAAATTATAAATCGAAGGGGGATATAAATGAGGATAGAAAATAAAAAAGCACTTGTTGCTTCTTTAACATTAGCAGTAGTGGCAATGTTTTGGGGCACAAGTTATGCTATTGTAAAGGATGTGCTAAATGATATAAAGCCTTTTCAACTGATGACTTTAAGATTTGGGTTTTCAACATTGATATTGAGCTGTATATTTTTTAAAAAACTTAAGAAGATAACCAAGAAAGACATATGCCAAGGTTCTATAATTGGGATTTTTTTATTTTTTGCTTTTCTATTTTTAGTAATAGGAATATTATATACAACTGCTTCAAAGCAATCTTTTATAGTTGGAGCTTACGTAATATTAGTACCATTTTTAGCGTGGGTTATAAACAAAAGACCTTTAGATAGATATGAACTTACTGGAGCGGCAGTGGCGACTATTGGGATTGGGTTGCTTACATTAGATAACAGCTTTAGCATTAATAAAGGAGACGGAATATCTATACTTTGTTCCATATCCTTTGCTTGTCACATGATTACTATAGAGTATTTTAGTAAAGAGTCTGATCCTATAATCTCAACTATAATACAGTTTGCTATTACGGCAGTGTTTTTTATTCTACTTACAGGAATTTTTGAGTCTTATAGCATAAAATTAGATGGGAAGATGATAAAAGCAACCACTTATCTTGTAATCATGACTACGGTAATACCCTTTTTAGTTCAGAATATAGCTCAACAGTATATCTCATCTACAAGCACAGCACTAATTTTTACTTTAGAGTCTGCCTTCGGAGGAATATTTGCAGTATCCTTTTTAGGAGAAGAAATGTCAACAAGAATGATAGTAGGGGCTATTATAATTTTCTTAGGAATTATTACTGAGGAGACAAAGTGGAAATTCTTTAAAAGATAATATTGTGTTTAGAATTTTCTTAAGTTATAATTAATAACTAATATTATGTAAAATAAATTCAAAGGAGGTATACCAAGGTCTATTAACTTTGGTAAAAAATTATGAAGGAATTAATAAAGGTTACATCTAGAGAAGATATATTTTCAAAGTACATAGGCACTCCTGTAGAAAAACTTCTGCTTAGTCACAACTTAGGACAGTTAGATGGTCAGTATTCTTCTGCAGAATTATTAATAGGAATGTGCATGGATAACCGCAAACAGTTAAATATACCAAGTAATTTTGCTTATATTCTTCGTACTGGTGGTGGAAACTTACGTTTTAGTGAATTTAAAGTATCTTATGCTGTTTCAGTTGGTGGAGTTAAGGCAATAGCGTTGATAGGACATAATAACTGTGGAATGGTAAATTTGATGTCCAAAAAAAATAAGTTTGTTAACGGTCTAGTAGAAAATGCAGGATGGGATGAAAAGAGAGCAGAAGAACATTTTATGAATTTTGCTCCTATGTTTGAGATTGATGATGAAGTTGATTTTTTACTAAGTGAAGCAGTACGTCTAAGGATGAAATATCCTAAAGTTTTAGTAGCTCCACTTATGTACAATGTAGAGGACAATCTTTTATATTTAGTTAGAGAAGAGTAAAAGCTTTGAGAGAGTATGTATAATTAGTTTGTGAAATATATACATGCTCTCCATTTATAAGCAGTATAATAGAATGTGAAATAGAATTAATGATAGTAAGGAGAATTACAATGAAATTAGATGGAGCTAAAAATGAAGTAGATAAGCTTCATATGCTAATGCTATTTATTTTTATTGCAGTATTTGTTTGGTCAATAATTAACCCTAAGGACTTGTTCACTTGGTTTTTAGAAGTACTCCCTGCAATTATAGGTTTAGTGACAATACTACTAACATACAATAGGTTTAGGTTAACCAACCTAGCTTATATTCTCATATTGATACATTCTATTATCTTAATTATTGGTGGACATTACACCTATGCAGAGATGCCTATCTTCAATTGGTTAAGAGATACTTTTCACCTTTCTAGAAATTACTATGATCGGTTGGGCCATTTTGTACAGGGGTTTATACCTGCAATCATTATTAGAGAAATACTATTACGTAAATCACCCCTAAGACAAGGAAAACTGCTAAACTTTTTAATTATATCTGTTTGCTTAGCAATCAGTGCTTCTTATGAATTATTAGAATGGTGGGTAGCAAAAGCTACAGGTACTGCTGCAGAAGCTTTTTTAGGAACACAAGGGGATGTGTGGGATACGCAGTGGGATATGTTTTTAGCGCTAATAGGAAGCATTTGTTCATTATTGACTTTGTCCAACATACATAATTTCTTTTTGCAAGGTTTATGCTCGAAAAGGGGGCGTTAAAAATAAAGCATTTAGAATTTACAAATAATAAAAACATAGAGTTAGCATATGATATAAGTGCTGGTATTATGGCTATTATAGCAATGGTAGTAGTGTTACTTCAGTTTACCAATTCTATTGATACAACTCAACGATATTACCTAAATATTATTGATAAAGTTATCTATTTTATCTTCCTAGCGGATTCAGTTGTTCGTTTTTTGTTATCTAAAGAAAAGAAAAATTATTGGAAATATAATATTTTTGATCTAATTGCAGTTATTCCCTTTGATTTATTTACAGCATCTCCATCAGGAAGTATTTTTAAATTATTGAAAGTTATTGCCTATTTCTTAAGAGTATTTGATAACCTAAAGGACATCCTGTTTACTAATGGGTTCATCTATTCATTATGTGCTACAATTTTGATAACTCTGATAGGTTCGGTGGGGATATACTTTGCAGAAAAAGGTATTAGCCAGTCTATTGATAGCTTTGGGGATGCTCTATGGTGGAGTTTTGTTACGGTGACTACAGTTGGGTATGGGGACATCAGTCCAACCACTGTAATTGGAAGGGTTATTGCTTGCTTACTAATGTTTTCAGGAATTGGTTTTTTAGGTATTCTTACAAGTACTATTTCCACATATTTTATTACTAAAAGCTTTCAAAAGAATAAGAACAAAATGCTAGAAAAAGAGTTTGTTCTAGATCTTACTGAATATACTGAGATTGAAAGAAAAGCTATTATAAGTTATGCAGAGTATATTAAGGAGAAAAACCTTAACGACACAATGTAGGGTAAGGTTTATAGTTGAGGCAATTAGAGTAATGAAAGTGCCACTGTTTCATTTTTGTAAAAGATATTGGCATTTTGGTGTATTATTTAAATACTTCAATATTAAACTTGCTTCATATGGTGAAATACAACTAAAGTATAAGAAACTAGTCCTGGCGTACCGCTATATAAAATATAAAGAAATATAAAGAAAAGTAAAGAAAAAGCAACTTAATTTAGGTTGAAGTGGTATTGGGGCTAGATTTGAAGAAACTAAAGCTGATACAATAACATTCGTCGCTTGGTGAGCGGCAAATAAGTATTACAAATGTTTAGTTATGTTTAAAAAAGTGTTGTTGACACTAAAAAATATTTGTGATACTATATAAAAGCTGTCAAGAAAGATTGAAAATAAAAAAAATTAAAAATCTTATTGACAAAGCAAGATGAAAATGATAAGATATACAAGCAGTCGAGTTAAATCGACATGATCCTTGAAAATTAAACAGAGTGAAGATAAGATAACTTATTTTTGAATAAACCAGCAATTCTTTAATGAATCTTCTCAATAAATTGA
>NZ_JAODOO010000021.1 GCF_025398335.1 Clostridium sp. CX1 | reverse complement strand
ACTCTCCTATTGTAACTATATTTTCGCCTTTACATTCATAGGGTACTTCTTTTTAATAGATAGTCCTAATAATCAACGTGAAAAGCCAAAATTGTATTTTCATTTTTTAAGTATTCTCTTTAAGTAGGCGATATCTAACAAATTCACTGTCTCAAAATTCCCTTTATAAAACACACACCAGTTATTGAAAACACAAGGCAATTCCTTTGCTTTTTGTAGCGTATCCACTTGAATTAAAGATACAGGAACGTCCTTCATTTCACAATACTGTTTTATCATCTCAATGTTTTGATAGACATAGGGGCATTGCATATCATAATAAATTGTTAGTTTTTTGCTTTCAATTTCTTGATTCTTAACATTTTGTGCGAACTTTGGCATTGTTCCGTCAAAAGAAAGTGCAAGCAATTCATAACCATTATTGGTAGTATCAACAACCTCAAAGCCGAACTTCTTCGCAAATGATTGGTCTGAAAGCCAAGATTTTTGTTTCTTTGCTCCGAGCATACAAATGCCGGATTTACCCTTTTCTTTGGCATCAGCCAAACAATACTCCATCAGCAATTTCCCATACCCTTTTCCTTTGTGACTACCAGAAACCCATAAGCAATACACATAATAATAGTTGTCACCAATTATGGGAACCCAAGCAGTTTCAAGAGGAGCATATTCAATAAAAACCGTAGCTCTTGCATTTAACTTTCTAAAGACATGGCCTTCATTTAGTCGCTCTGAAAGCCATTGTCGCTTTGCGTCAATACCTTGATGGGGCTTTTTACTGCGTATAATACAGCATAAATGCTCATTAACAAGGTTTTCTGTTGTTAAGTTTACAAAATCAGTACACATATTTAAATTTTCCTCTCTTATAAATTCCTATTTATCTGTCAGTTTGAAAAATGACTAACTTGAATGATAATACAATTATGCTTTGATTATAGAATAATTATAACATATATGGAATGCATTACCACCACGTTTTAGCAA
Source organism: Clostridium sp. CX1 (assembly GCF_025398335.1). Lineage (GTDB taxonomy): Bacteria > Bacillota > Clostridia > Clostridiales > Clostridiaceae > Clostridium_AM > Clostridium_AM tanneri. The sequence goes on along the minus strand of NZ_JAODOO010000021.1, from coordinate 48,434 downwards.
AATTACATTTGAGAGGAATTTCTACTCATCGCAATATTCAGTTTTTAAAGAACGTTTTAATTAATCTATTTAATTCGCATTTTTTTCATAATCCCTAACTATCCTAGCCCTAGGATAGTTAGGCAAAATAAGAAAACTACGTACTATTTAATTTCTGCAAAAATTTCATGTATATTTCCATCTGGGTCAGCAAATAGTGCTGTTCTTTGATTCCAAGGCATATCTTGTGGTTCATGAACAGAAGTTGCTCCCTTAGAGATTAATTCCTTAAATGATTCATCAACATCATTAGGATTTTCACATGGGAAAGCAAGTTCAAAGCCTTGTCCAAACGAATCTTTCCTATATTCGCTACTATACACATACATAACCTCTCTCATACAAATAGCAAACCTTACCCCATCGTTTTCAAACTCAACATAATTACCAAGGTCATTTTCAATTCTAAATCCGAGAACTTGATTATAGAAATTTTTCATTTTATCCATATCATTTGTCCAAATGGTAATAAGATTAATTTGTGCTTTCATCGTATATCTTTCCCCTTTCTTAATTTAAAATATAGTTCGCTTTATCTTACCTATTTTAACTTAACTAATGGTAATTATATCATATTTATAAAGTTTTATATGGTTATTTCTGTAATGAAAGTGAAATACCTTTACTTTTTTAACACTGTATTATTCAATTGCCAAAGAGCATTGTTCGTATTTTAATTTCCAATGATTGTGTCTTAAATAGTACCTATTCTTCTTCATAAAGTATATATTCTGAATGGTCTGGTATCATACATTTTTTAATCCAATCATCTAAATCTTTGTATAATTTTGTTCTTGGATATTTAGGATTTACCTTACCCATTTTAGAATTGGAGTATGTTAAGTGTACAGCTGCATAGTTAAACTTTGAATGGTAGACTCGAAATAAAACATCGTCACAATCATACCGTCTTCCTATCGCTGAAACCTTTTTTCCATACAAAACATGCAATATTCCAACTTCATTGCAAAGTTCTTTTTCAAAGTAATCTGGCCCTGTGCAGAGTGAACCCCAAGGTTCTAACCACTCAATTTTATCCATCATAAACTACTCCCTATATCAATAATTATTAATTCGTTATAGCTTATTGCTATAACTCTACATAAGAATAATACGGTGTCCGGATGAATTGTTCAGTTTTTCTATTTTGTCTTAATTTTTATATATATTTTCTTTATTACTACCAATAAGGCATAAATAATAAACACATTAGCAAATAGACCTAGTATATTAATCATCATTCCTTTATTTCCATTAAATAGATTGCTAAAGAGTTGAGAACTTCCTTTATTACCTTGATATATTGACCAATACTCACAGGTGACGTGATATACTAAATTTTATCCTTATTATTTTTTACTTAATAGTCTATCTAGATATACCGATTTCATCTGTTTGCTTGCCATAGCCCTCTTAATAGGTGGAAGTTTTAAAATAGCTGATAAAACTGCTGCCATAGCTCTGTGACTAAATAATGCCTTATTATCAAAAATTAGCTCTTGAAGCTGGCCTTTTTCAATAGCTTGCAGCACTATTCTGTGAGTTGTATTAGCAGGAGTTATTATTTCCTTTTCTCTATGTCTTAGATATATGCTTTTCTTATAGCAATTTCTAACACATATGCCGCAACCAAGGCATATTTTCTCATCAACTTTAGCTTTTTTAGATAGAGGATCAACCTTTATGGCCTCTATGGGGCATGCCTTTGAGCATTTACCACAGCCTACACAGCTGTCTTCTATAACCTTTGGAAGAAATGCAGTAGTCTGAATAGGATTTAAATACCCGAATTCTTTAATTGCCTGCATGCCTTCGCAGCAGCAACCGCAACAATTACAAAGAAATACTGACCCATCCCTAACATTTTCGCCGCATTGTACTAAATTATAATCATATGCCATATTCAATATTTCCAGACCTTCAGCTGCTTCTATAGCTCTGCCATAACCATGTTTACTTAGGGTATATGCACTATCTCCAAAGGTTAAACAAACATCCATGGGAGCACTACATGCTTTTTCTAAGTGCTTCATCTTATGTCTGCAAAAGCACATACTGGCAGTTATAAATTTAGCGTTTTTAATTACATTGCTGGCTCTATCATAATCCATTATCTCCAATTGATTCTGATTTGAAAGAATTCCTTCCTGTACAAAAACCTTTCCAAACCTTGTTTCAGTACTTAAAAATAGATCTTTAATAAAGTCCTCTTCTACGTTCAAATATTGAAAATAGAGTTCCGACAAAACCTTTTGGTCAATATCATCTCTAGTTCTCATAAGAGAAAATTCAAAAAAACCAATCATAGGCGGTGGAAGGCAGTACTCCTTTTTCCCGTCATAATCAACATCTAAAAGTATAGCTTTTGAAGCCAGCTTTTGAAGAATGTTTTCAGTTTGAACCTCATCCATTTTCCAAATATAACTTGCAGTTTTAACCGTAAATGGCTTAATAGGAAGCATTGCTACAAGTTCAGCTTCCTTTTCAGTAAAAAGCATACTTAATATTTTGTACAATGTTTTTGATGGAGGTGCCCCTTGCGGAAATCTATTAATACGCTCTTCTAATCTCCTGTAGGCTTCTTTATTTGAAATATGTGACATATTTTCACAGCCCTTCTCTAAATCATTACTATGTTATTTAGATTATTTTATCTGTATCATTTTTCTTATTGATATACCTGTTTGCCCATTAGTTTTGTTCACCTTTGTGCTCCAGTTTCCATAGTAATTATTATAGCACAATTTCAATTTCCTACTAAAATATAATATGAAAATTATGGCTTATTCACATTGTCCCAATAAATTTAGAATCTCTACTTCTGTTAAAGGTCGATACTGACCTTTCTCCAATGATTCATCTAGCAGCAACTCTCCAACTGAAACCCTTTTTAAATACACCACATAACAACCTACTGCCTTTAACATACGCTTTACTTGATGCTTACGTCCCTCTGAAATGGTAAGATATCCAGAAACAACTGGCTGATTATAATGATTTAAATCTATTTTGCATAATTCCTTAGCAGCGGTTTCATCTTTTAGATCTTTATATATTCCACAGCTTTCTACCTGAATTTTTGCTGGCTTTGTTGGCATTTCATCTTTTCCGATGTAAATTCCCTGCTCTAATTGCTTTTTGTCTTCTTCACTTAAAGAGCCTAAGGCCCAAAAAAAGTAGGTTTTTTCAACATGCTTTTCCGGATACATTAGCTTATGCTCAAAGGCACCGTCGTTGGTAAGCAATAATAATCCTTCTGTATCTTTGTCCAATCTTCCAACATGAAATACTCCCTTCATCTTAAGATCAGCAAAAAAATCAAAGACCGTTTTGTGAACTGCATCCTCTCTTGCAGTAATGCATCCAGCAGGTTTATTAAACATATAATACACTTTTCCAGTATACTCAACTACTTTTCCAAGGTACTCAATAACATCAGAGTTTTCTTTAATTTCTACTGCTGGTTCTGCTACTGCCTGTCCATTAACTTTAACCTTACCTTCTTTGATATAAATCCTAACTTCTTTTCTTCTTCCAATAGATGATTCTGCTAAAAATTTATCTAATCTCATGTTTTACTACTTCTCTTTCTTTGATAAATTAATCTACCTTTTCATTAGATTGATATTTTTAGGTTGCAATATAAAATGCTATATTCCTACCTATTATCTTCTCTTTATTTAATAGCCTTATTATAACACAAAGTCGAAACTTGTCTAATTCTCTTCCGGATGCTTATAAGATTACGACTATACTACAAACATTCTATTACTCTTTAATAAAAAAGCTAAAGTCAGTAGTTAACCGACTCTAGCTTTTTTCTATGTTTAAAGATAACCCTTAGAAGCTGATTAATCTCTTGTGGAATACTCAGAATATTGAGGAGTTCCTAAAGCATAACCACCAGCAACTTCATGGAGCATTCCTGTTACATATGAAGAATCATCACTAGCATAATATAGAACTGCATTTGCAATATCCTCGGGTCTTCCTACACGATTAAGAGGTACATGTCCCAAAAATGAATCTCTAAATTCATCACTCATATTCTCAAGAGCGGCCTTAGTTCCTATGAGACCTGGTAACACTGCATTACATCTTATATTTTTTCTAGCATACTGGAGGGCTATATTTTGAGTTAAGGAATTTATAGCTGCCTTTGATACACAGTAAGCTACCCTCGATAGGTCCGGAACTACTGAACCTATAGTTGATATATTAACTATACTTCCTCCTATTTTTTCCATGTGAGGGATTGCTGCTTTGCATGGTAAATATACACTTTGTACGTTATCTTTTAATATTTTGAAGAATTCATCACTGTCACCTTCAGTAACATTATGATCTAGCCTAACGTTGGTTGCACCATAGTTATTTATTAGTATATCTAATCTGCCTTCTGCTTCTACGACTTTATTTACCATTGTAGTGTAAGTCTCCTCTTCCCTAGCATTGAAGTAAACAAATTTGGCTATCCCACCTTTTTCATGTATATTCATGATTACTTCCTTTGCTAATTCTTCAGACCGAGCAGCTATATAGACTACGGCCCCTTCTCTGGCAAGTACCTCTGCTGATGCTAAACCTATTCCTTTTGTAGCTGCTGTTATGATAGCAACTTTATTTTCTAACTTTTTCATAATTATTACCTCCATAAAAATTAATTAAATTTATGATATATGATGATAAATTGCAAGTCATGATTATATAATACTGTGGCAGTTCTGTCATAACAAAGGAGCTATTGTGGCAATTTTGTGGCAAAGTATTAACATATAAGCTTTATTGTGTTATATTTTTATATATTTTACTACGGAAATGGAGTTGCTTGTTTTGAGTAAAACTATATATATAGCTGATGATGAAGAAAATATACTGGAGCTTATGAGTTCTCTTCTCAAGAAGGAGGGTTTTATAGTTAAAACTTTTAATAATGGTATAGACCTCCTTGACGAGTTTTACATAAGTCCCGCTAATTTAGTTATTCTAGATATAATAATGCCTGGAATGGATGGGCTTTCAATATGTGCTTTACTTAGAAAGCTTAGCAATGTTCCAATAATAATAGTATCTGCCCTTGATAGTGAAATAGATAAAGTGACTGGAATTACCTTAGGTTGTGACGATTATATTGCCAAGCCCTTTTCACCTCTTGAGCTTGTTGCAAGGGTAAAGGCCATATTTAGAAGAATCCAACTGGATCAAGAACCTCAAGTACTTTCCTTAGATTTAGTCTTCGGAGACATCACTATTAATGAGCAACAGAGAAGTGCTTCTATTAAAGGCAAAAAGGTTAATTTCACTCAAACGGAATTTTCTTTGATAACATATTTAATAAAGAATTCAAATCGAGCAGTTAGTAGAGAAGAATTATTAAGAAAAATATGGAATTTTAGATTAAAGGAATTAGATTCAAGAGCTACTGATGATGCTGTTAAACGACTTAGAAAAAAGCTAACCTCCTACAATTCTAATGTGGCTATTCAAACAGTACGAGGTTACGGATTTAGAATTTTTTGTGATGTTGATAAAAAAGAGAACTTAGAAGTATAGCCGCCCTGAAATGCAGCTAATAATTTTGCACCTTCTCTAAATATAGAGCATATGATGGTACTGTAAGTCTATGAAAGGAATGATCTATGTGAACAACTCTTATAATCCATGTCCCTGCTCTTACTGCATGGAATATCCATGCCCTTACTGGGTTAACACACCAAGGTATAACTCAGACTTTTCCGATCAATTTACTGATCAGTATCCACCTTTTACTGATGAAATGGAATATGAACCAACATCTGATTTTTCAGAACCACTAAGAGACAATCGTTTAATTCAATTGAAGGATTATGGACCAGAACCCTTTGTAGTTAACATTGATGAGGCTACTAAGCAAAACAATGCTTACCGTACCGCTTTATGGACGGGAAAACATTTGCAGCTTACCTTGATGAGTATTAAGCCTGGAGAAGACATAGGTTTGGAAATTCATCCTAACCTTGATCAGTTCATACGCATTGAAGAGGGTCAAGGAATTGTTAAAATGGGTAATAGGAAAGATAAATTGGACTTCCAACAAAAAGTCTATGATGATTTTGCCTTTATCATACCTGCCGGCACATGGCACAATCTCATAAACACAGGCAATAAACCAATTAAATTGTATTCTATTTATGCACCACCTCAACATCCACGTGGCACAGTTCAAAAAACTAAGGCAGCTGCACAAGCCGCTGAAGAGAAACACAATCGTTAATAAGTGTACTAGATTTATAGTACCAGTATGCTAAAAACAAAGATGGCACCTACAATGAGTGCCATCTTTTGTATTAGAAATTTGTTTTTTCTATGTAGTGACAATTAACGTTGATATGGTTTAAGAATAACAATAACCTTTCATAAAGTGGGTGAGCTTTCTCACCATACTTTGCCTCAAGATTTTCTCCTATATCTTTTACAGTTCTCTTGCCATCTATTTGTAAAAACACATAACTTCCATATTCGTCCAGAGTAATTTTTTTATATTCTGGAATTCTGAATTTAAGTTTTCTAAAGAAATTTTGTACCTTATGATCCTGTTTTTCAAGTATGGTCACAATATTATCTTTATCCACTTCATATTCCAAGTTATTAGAGATTTTAAATGTTATATTTAATACCTCTTCATTGCTATTTGGCATTTTTAACCTTACTGTTTGCTATTGGTATTGTAGTAACTATTACTAGAAGTATTAGTAATATAATTGCCATTCCATTAGAAGCAGTAAAGCCACTTGGTCCAGCTCCTTTTATAACACCTGACACTTGAAGTATTATACCAATAAGTCCTATTATAGAACCACCAGCAACAAGTCCAGAAGATAAGCTTATACCATTAGCAATCTTAACTTCTTTTTCTTGTTCGGATTTAGAAGCTCTTTCTACAAATAGACGAACTAATGCTCCTATTAATATTATAGAAGTTGTAGATATTGGTAAGTAGAAACCTATAGCAACTGTCATTACTGGAAGGTTTAATAAGAATAAAACAATTCCCATAACGATACCAACAATTATCATAACCCAAGGTAAGCTGCCTGACATTATACCGGCAGTTAATGTTGACATTAAGTTAGCCTGAGGTAATGCAAATGGAACGTTATCACCAGTCATTGAAAGTTGGCTTGAAAGTAATAATATAGTACCAACAACTACTGCAACACCAACCACACCAGCTATAGCAAAGTATTTTTGCATTTCGTTCTTGTCTCCACCTATTACAAAAGTAACTTTTTGTGATTGACAATATCCACCAGCCATGGCTATAGCAGTAACTATAAATGTACCAAATAGAAGTAGAGATCTGTTACTTTCAAGGTTTTTCCATCCCATTGCAACGAATAGTAATGTTACAACAACTATAGAAGCTATGGTCATACCAGATACAGGAAGGTTTGAAGTTCCTATAGTACCAGTTAAACGACCAGAAACTATAACAAATAGTAATGATAAGAATAATGATAAAATAGAAGCAGTAATTGCCATTAATATGTTACCGCCAGATATTAGGAAACCGCCTATGAAACCTACTACTATTCCACCAATTAATATTAAGTTTCCAGCAGATGAACTACCAGCACTATTGGAAGACTTAGCGTTAAGAGTTTCTTTTATAGAAGATATTATAGTAGGTATAAGCTTTATAGCACCTATTAAACCACCAGAAAGCATCATACCAGCGCCGATATATTTTACATAACTACCAGCTATGTTATTAACTTTCATAGCATTTATAGCAACACCAGGAGCATTCCATACTGTTGCTCCGTCATTTGCAAGAGTAGAGAAGTAACCTATCAAAGGCATGATACCAAAGTTAGATAATATGGAGCCAGCAAACATAGTTAAAGAAACATCTAAACCAACTATGAATCCTATACCTAATAATAGAGGATTAACCTCAACTTCAAATTTCCACTTGTAAAAGGATTCGTTTACATAGCTTATAACGTTATTAGCTACATTTAAGAATGAACCAGTTATAACAGTTATAATACCACCTATTCCAAATCCTATTCCCATGTACTTCATTGATTCTCCAGCACCTTCTGAAGCAACAAGTGTTTCAGATATAGCCATTGACTCAGGATACATTAATTTACCGTGTTCTTCAACTATTAGATAGTTGTAAACAAGAGAAGCTATTCCTATGCCGAATAGAACTCCACCTACACCAACAGCCAAACCTTCTAAGAAGGAAACTTTGGATCCTATTAAAAGAACTGCTGGTAAAACAAATATTATACCACTAGCAACTGATTCTCCACCACTTGACATACCTTGAAGTAGATTTTTGCCAAGAATACCTTTTTGCTTAGCAAATGCAGCTATAAAGGCAGAGCCTATTATAGAGCCAGGTATACCGGCAGCAACTGTAAGTCCTGATTTCATACCTGAATAGGCAGTTGATGCTGCGAATAAGGCAGCCAAAACAATACCTATTACTAATACTGCAACATTTCCACCGGATTTTGAACCACTGGAAATATAAGGGACATAGTTTTTACCAGCTATGCCACCATATGCATCTTTAGATAATTTTTTATCCATAAGACGTACCCCCTTTTTTGTTTTGTTTAACTATTATAACATAATTATGGTCAAAAAGGTATATTTTTCATTTTTTGCAGATGGTTTACATTCAAATCTCAATTTTAGGAATAAGAAAAATGATTGGACACATGCATCTTCTCCATGAGTTTCATATTTCTTCACTAATTTTTTAACTGTAGCTTTGCTAACACTTATATCTTTATTGAAATTATCTTAGGTTGTGCTAATTTTGTCTTTATAATACAAAAAAATAAAGATGGCATTTGCAATGCAATGCCATCTTTTGTGTTAGAAGTTTGTTTTCTCTATGTAGTGACAATTAACATCGATATGGTTTAAGAATAACAATAATCTTTCATAAAGCGGGTTAGCTTCCTCACCATACTTTGCTTCAAGATTTTCTCCTATATCTTTTACAGTTTTCTTGCCATCTATTTGTAAAAACACATAACTTCCATATTCATCTAGAGTGATTTTTTTATATTCTGGAATTCTGAACTTAAGTTTTCTAAAGAAATTTTGTACCTTATGATCTTGTTTTTCAAGTATTGTCACAATATTATCTTTATCAACTTCATATTCCAAGTTATCAGAGATTTTAAATATAATATTTAAAACCTCTTCGTTACTATTTGGCATCTTTCACTTTACTATTAAGTAAAGGTATTGCAGTAGCTACTACTAGAGCTATCAATAGTACAAATGCCATTCCATTAGAACTAGCGAATCCACTTGGTCCCTTTCCTTTTATAACACCTGCTACTTGAAGTATTATACCGATAAGACCTATTATAGAACCACCAGCAACAAGTCCAGAAGATAAGCTTATACCATTAGAAACTTTAACTTCTTTTTCTTGTTCGGATTTAGAAGCTCTTTCTACAAATAGACGAACTAATGCTCCTACTAATATTATAGAAGTTGTAGCTATTGGTAGATAGAAACCTATAGCAACTGTCATTACTGGAAGGTTTAATAAGAATAAAACAACTCCCATAACGATACCAACAATTATCATAACCCAAGGTAAGCTGCCTGACATTATGCCAGCAGTTAATGTTGATATTAAGTTAGCTTGAGGTAATGCAAATGGAACGTTATCACCAGTCATTGAAAGTTGACTAGAAAGTAATAATATAGTACCAACAACTACTGCAACACCAACTACACCAGCTATAGCAAAATATTTTTGCATTTCGTTCTTGTCTCCACCTATTACAAAAGTAACTTTTTGTGATTGACAGTAACCACCAGCTGCAGATATAGCAACAACTATAAATGTACCAAATAAAAGTAATGATCTATTACTTTCAAGGTCTTTCCATCCCATTACAACGAATAATAATGTTACAAGAACTATAGAAGCTATAGTCATACCAGATACAGGAAGGTTTGAAGTTCCTATAGTACCAGTTAAACGACCAGAAACTATAACAAATAGTAATGATAAGAATAATGATAAAACAGAAGCAGCTATTGCCATAACTATATTACCACCAGATATTAGGAATCCTCCTATGAAACCTACCACTACTCCACCAAGTAATATTATGTTTCCAGCAGATGAACTGCCAGCACCACTATTTGAAGACTTAGCGTTAAGAGTTTCTTTTATAGAAGATATTATAGTAGGTATAAGCTTTATAGCACCTATTAAACCACCAGAAAGCATCATACCAGCACCGATATATTTTACATAACTACCAGCTATGTTATTAACTTTCATAGCATTTATAGCAACACCAGGAGCATTCCATACTGTTGCTCCGTCATTTGCAAGAGTAGAGAAGTAACCTATTAAAGGCATAATACCAAAGTTAGATAATATAGAACCAGCAAACATAGTTAAAGAAACATCTAAACCAACTATGAATCCTATACCTAATAATAGAGGGTTAACTTCAACTTCAAGTTTCCACTTGTAGAAGGATTCGTTTACATAGCTTATAACGTTATTAGCTACATTTAAGAATGAACCAGTTATAACAGTTATGATACCACCTATTCCAAATCCGATTCCCATGTACTTCATTGAATCTCCAGCACCTTCTGAAGCAACAAGTGTTTCAGATATAGCCATTGACTCAGGGTACATTAATTTACCGTGTTCTTCAACTATTAAATAATTGTGTACAAGAGAAGCTATTCCTATACCGAATAAAACTCCACCTACACCAACAGCAAAACCTTCTAAGAAGGAAACCTTTGATCCTATTAAAAGAACTGCTGGTAAAACGAATATCATACCACTAGCAACTGATTCTCCGCCACTTGCCATACCTTGAATTAAGTTTTTTCCAAGAATACCTTTTTGTTTAGCAAATGCAGCTACAAAAGCTGAACCTATTATTGAACCAGGAATACCAGCTGCAACTGTAAGTCCTGACTTCATACCTGAATAGGCAGTTGATGCTGCAAATAAAACAGCTAAAAGAATACCAATTATTAATACAGTAACATTTCCACCGGATTTTGAACCACTGGAAATATAAGGAACGTAGTCTTTACCTGCTACGCCACCATATGCATCTTTAGACAATTTATTATCCATAAAGATGTACCTCCTTTTTTATTTTACGACATGATTATAACATGATTATCGTAAAAAGGAGTTTTTTGCAATTTTACGAATTAAGAACATAGATTTGCTTAGAAAATAGCAATAGTGTCACTAATTAGAATTATACGATTTAAGTATGAATCAACTTATATGTATACCTCTAAATTCTCTATTAAGTTTTAATTTTCAAGGCAAAGGCACAAATTAATAAATTATTGTTAATTATTTTTGGTGAAAAATTTCACATGTAACTGATGTAATTATTGAAAGGTTTTACCATTGCCTTGAATTTTTAAATATTTTTGAATTCACTATACTGACTAGTCACTAAATAGCGCAAGTAAAACTTCAAATTTCATACATTTCTAAAAAAAATGTATATTCCATAACCTACCCATAATGTAAAATATTTTCTATGTTTTTATACTAATACACCCTATAAAGTAAAATTCCCCCAACCTAATGAATTCACCTCAAAAAGTTATACTGGTGTCTAACTTTTAAGGTGAATACCATAAGTTTGAGAGAATATATTTTATCTGCAGTTTTATCGTAACTTCAATATGTCAGTCCATCTTAGTGAAGATAGCTAAATAATGAAGTTCTTTAACAGATTATTTCCTTGATTTTGTTGAAATTTCAATATTCAACTTTCTTCCAGCGAACCTCTTTCCACTGCAATACTTTATTATAGATTCCGCTGCAGCCTCTGTTACATTTACAAAAGAAAACTTTTCAAGAATATCAATATCTCCAACGTCTTCCTTGTTTATTTTTGCATTTTCACTAAAGAATTCCACTAACTTCTTCGGATTAACTTTATCCATACGTCCTACAGTTAAAAACAATCTTTTACTCTCTGACGCTGAACCTATTGCATTTTCACTGTAATCATAGCTTACTTCTTTGCTATATAACATATCCATTAGAGCCGCTGCTACTTCTACAAGACTAAACTCTTCATCAAGCTCTGTTGCTAGTGGGATAAACCTTTTATAGCTATCCTCCTCTAAGGTTTCTTTTATCCTGGATAACATAGTTTTATATTTGGAAACAAATATTTCATCTACTGTAGGAATCTCTCTTCTTCTTATCTTACTCTTTGTAGCCTTTTCAATATGTTTAAGGGAAGTATATTCTCTTGCAGTAACTAGTGTATACGCAACTCCTTCCTTATTTGCTCTACCAGTTCTACCTATTCTATGAACATAGGACTCTACATCCTGAGGCAAATCGTAATTTATTACGTGACTTACATTTTCAACATCTATACCTCTTGCAGCAACATCAGTAGCTATAAGGAATTCTGAACTTCCTTCCTTAAATCTTCTTAAGGCATTTATCCTCTGGTTCTGATTCATATCCCCATGCATTCCTTCAACACCATAGCCTCTATTCTGCAAACCTTCCATCAGTTCATCTACGCCTCTCTTAGTCTTGCAAAAGATAATAGCAGCTGAAGGTTCCTCTACATCTAATATTCTGCAAAGTGATTCAAATCTTTCTCTATTCTTAACTTCATAATAGTATTGATCCACTGTGGCCACCGTCATTGTGCCCTTTAAGACAGCTATATGTTTTGCTTCAGGCTTCATATATCTTTTAGCAAGCTTTTTGATTTCTGGAGGCATTGTAGCAGAAAATAACATTGTCTGCCTATCTTCATTGGAATTTTTTATTATTTCTTCTATATCATCAATAAAACCCATATTAAGCATTTCGTCTGCTTCATCCAATACAAGGAATCGAATAGAACTTAAATCTAAAACTTTTCTTCTAATTAAGTCCAATACTCTTCCAGGAGTTCCTACCACTATATCTATACCTTTACGCAAAGCAGAAATCTGCCTTTCAATAGGTTGACCTCCATATAAAGGAATTAGTTTAACTTTAGTAAATTTTCCTATACGATTCAGTTCATCATTTACCTGAATGGCAAGCTCTCTTGTAGGAGTTAGTATAATACTATTTATCTTCCCCTCTGACCTTCTAAAGCTACTTAAGATTGGTGCTGCAAATGCCAATGTCTTTCCTGTACCAGTTTGTGCCTGCCCAATTACATCATGCCCTTCTAAGAGAATGGGTATTACCTCAGCTTGAATCTTAGATGGTTCCTCAAAACCCATTACATCTAAAGCTTTAAGAATATTTTCATCAAGACCTAATTCGCTAAATCCTTTACTTTCCATAGCAAACCCTTCTTTCTGTTTTATTTTTAGTGTTTGCAATTTTTAAAATTTAAATAAAAAAACACACCTTATAATGGTAGTAAAATGTGGTAAGTATGTCTCTTGAACTTTATTTAACCCTTAACTAATCTATTTACAGTGTTTATCCTTCCCTTTATGCATAATATATGACCTTTTTGCTTTCTTCCTAAGCAAATAAAAAGCACCTGCTATTTTCACAGCAGATGCTTCACTCTATATCTATTTTAACAAAAATCTTATTCATTAACTATAATGGTTCTATCTTCCTTAATGTAAGCTTTATGTTATAACTTTCCACAAACTACACATTCCTTGCAACTTCGTAGGCATTCCAAATAGCATACATAATATTGTGTACTTTATTAGAATCACCTATATTATAAACAGGTATATCTAAATCTTTTATTTCTTTATATAAGTTATCATTTGATGCATAACCTACTGATGTAATTATGGTTTCAGCTGGAAGTTCAAATATTTTGTCCCCTTGTTTTACTTCTACGCTATTTTCCTTTGTCTTAACAATAGAAGTACCTGTATAAATATCTATATGATAATACTTTAATAAATCTAAAAGCATAAACTCATTCATATGAGGTAAAGATCCATGTCCGCCTAAAATTTCCTTTGCGATTTCAACTACAGCCACCTTTTTACCTTTCTGAGCTAGCCATAGAGCTGTTTCACATCCTACCAACCCGCCGCCAACAATAATAACCTCATCCTTAACTTCTGCTTTTCCAAGCAATATCTGATCTGCAGTAAAGGAAGCTTGTACACCTTCAAAGTTAATATTCTTAGGAGTTGAACCTGTTGCAGCAATTACAACATCCACATCATATTTTTTAATATCCTCTTTTGTAATAGTAGTATTATATTTTACATCAACATTAAGAAGCTCTAACTGGCGTTTATAGTATGAAACTAATTTATGATCATTACGTTTAAAATGTGGAACTCCACCAGGAATCAAGTTTCCGCCAAGCTGATCAGATTTTTCACATAGCATTACTTTATGGCCGCGAATAGCTGCTACACGAGCTGCTTCCAATCCAGCCACACCACCGCCTATAATAAGAATGTTCTTTTTAGCGACTGCAGCTTCAATACCATATATTTTTTCTCTTCCACAAGCTGGATTAACTGCACAACTTATAGGTGCATTGCCAATTCTGCCTAGACAACCTTCGTGACAACCTAAACAAGGACGAACTTCATCTAATCTTCCTGTACGAAGCTTTTCTACATATTCTTCGTCTGCAAGCAAAGGTCTTCCATAGCTTATAATGTCACAGCTTTTTCCAAGTGCAGAGATTGCAACTTCTGGATCATCCATTCTGCCAGCTAAAATAATTGGTACATTAACGTGTTTCTTTAATATTTCTCCAAACTGTCTATACATTCCATCTTCAAAATACATTGGCGGATGATTCCAATACCAAGAGTCATAAGTTCCTGCATCCACATTTAGAGCATCATAGCCTGCTGCCACTAATATTTTTGCAGCCTCGATTCCCTCTTCGATATCTCTACCTGCTTCCTCATAGTCTTCTTCTGGTAACCCGCCTTGTCGTATTCCCTTCATACAACTCTTAAGACTGTAACGTAAACTTACAGGGAAATCTTCTCCACAGGCTTTTTTGATTCCCTTAACTATTTCAGTAGAAATTCTAAGTCTATTCTCTAAAGAACCGCCATATTCATCTGTACGATGGTTAAAGAGAGAAATGGCAAATTGATCTAATAAATAACCTTCATGAACAGCGTGAATTTCCACCCCATCAAAGCCTGATTTCTTAGCAATTACCGCAGAAGCAATAAATTTTTGGATTAAAGTTCTAATTTCATCCTTTGTCATTTCACGATGGATTATTCTTGGATCAAAACGATTTTCATTTTCTGATGGTGCAATATTTTTGTTTACAAATCCAGGCAATGCACTTCTACCTAACCCAGCTGTTAACTGGATAAATATTTTCGCTCCATATGCATGTACACGTTCATTCATCTGATAAGTACTATGTATAAATGCAATTGGATTAGAAGTAGGACAAGGTAATCCAATAGTTGGCATTTCTTCTGTTCCCATGTCTACATTGCAAATACCGGTAATGATTAAACCAACTCCATTTTTAGCACGTTCTACATAGTAATCTTGGAGTCGCTGATTAAATGCTCCAAATGCATCAGCATAGCCTACAGGTCCCATTGGAGCCATAGAGAGTTTGTTCTTAATTTTTAGCTTACCAATATAAGCAGATTCAAATAACTGTGGATAACGTTTCATAATAAACCCCTCACTTTCACATAATATATTCGGCGAATTGATTCTATTAACATTTTATTCCTCTGTTATAGTTTTGTCAATATACTTTGTGTAATTTTCTGAAAATAACTTTTTCTTCTATTTGGGAATATTTTTTTGTATAATGTTCTATTAGAGAGGAGTTGAATTAAGTGATAAAGAAAACTTCACGACAAATTCAAGCTGAAAATACAAAGGCACATATACTTGCTGTTGCAAAAGAATTATTACAACATCGCACATTTGATGAAATAAGCATTCAGGATATTTGTAAAAAAGCGGATGTTTCTGTTGGAGCCTTCTACCATCACTTTGAAAATAAAACAGGTATTGTTGTTGAGATTTATAGGGATATTGATTTATTCTTCTTTAATGAAGTTTTGGAATCTGTAACAGATGAAGAACCAATAGAAGCAATTATCCTTTATTTAGTTACTCAATGTCAGTATGCCCTAAATTCAGGAAAAGACCTAGTAAAAAATATATATAAAGCTCAGATAGAAAATGGTAATACATTTTTTTTATCTAAGGAAAGGGGGCTTCCTGAAGGGTTAAGAAGGTTAGTTCTTAGAGCCATTGATGAAAATAAAATTAGAAGAGATGTTTCTGCAGATTTATTAATAGAAGAGCTACTGATATTAGCTAGGGGAATTATTTATTATTGGTGTGTTAGTGATGGAAATGTTGATATGTTAGAGTATGCAAGAAGAATGACCTCAAATTATATTAGATCATATCAGATATAAGCAAAACTACCAGAAGTTAAATCTCCAGAAGAAGAGACTGGAGTTTTTTATTTGGACCAACTTAATAAAAATTGGTCCCTAGTCTTTTCTTATAGACTCTGCTTAAGGGCAATATTTCATTAATATGCAATCGGAAGTTAACCTCTTTTGCTAATTTCATCTGTTATTAATGATTTAGAAGTATACATCGCTTTTATTAGTTTTTTTAAACCAGTGTGATGGGGCGTCCCCTCCGCAAATTTTAGCTGTGCTTTCTCACATTTGCTGATAACTGAAGATACAGGGCGTAGTGCTTCTATCAATTCTTCTTTTGTATATTTGTCCATAACATTTTCATCTGTTATCAATGATTTTGAAATATACATTGCCTTTATCCTGTGCTTAAGGAGTGTGTGCTGAGAGGTACCTTCTGCAAATTTAGGCTGCATTTTTTCACATTTGCTGATAGTTGAAGATACAACTTGTAGCGCTTCTGACAATTCTTCTCTTGTATATTTGTCCATAGCATTTCACCTCAAATTCATATTTATCTAGCTTATATTAATTTGCTATTTACACTTAATCAATCATAATTATATCATGTTTACATAATTTTAAATAATTGTTGTTAT
The DNA here is from genome assembly GCF_025398335.1 of Clostridium sp. CX1. Classification (GTDB taxonomy): domain Bacteria; phylum Bacillota; class Clostridia; order Clostridiales; family Clostridiaceae; genus Clostridium_AM; species Clostridium_AM tanneri. The sequence continues at coordinate 31,374 of NZ_JAODOO010000021.1, read as the reverse complement.
AACAAGTGTAACTTAATTTTACTTTTTAAAAGTGCATTATTTAATTTCCAAAGAAAATTTCTTCTATCTTCACATTCAAAAGTTACGTCACTTTGTTTTCATAATCCCTAACTATAGTAATCTTACGATAGTTAGGCAAAATTATGAATAATGCGCTGTCCATGTAAATTATTCGTTTTTTCAGTTGTTGTGTTAAACAATAATATTCTAAATCTGTTGAAATCTTTTTATTACGTTTCTACTATATTTTGGATTTGATTCTTAACCATTCTTGAAACTGATATGGTGTCCGCACATTATCATATAGTACTGCCGTGTAGATGTCATAACTCCTCACTGTTTTTCCGTATTCATCCTTCGTAACCCAAATACTTTTAATTGTTAGGATTGATTCTCGCAATTCCGGAGTGAGCTGTTCAGGTATAACCTTAATATGCATAAGGTCGGGTTGTTTTTCTGGTCTATCAACGAACCAGATGTCTAAGCTCCAATCCATTCCTTTTAGAGATTTATACTTAAGTCCGAGGTATAGTCCATCGGGGTAATCAGAGCTATTGTTGAAAATGCCAGAGTCATTGATAAATTTAACCTCCCGCATACCTTTGTAACTAATTAATTTAGATGCTATTTGAGCTACAGCATTAATATCGAGCTTAGAACATACCACTGTGATGTCTATGTCCCTCCAAACCATTAATCCGAGAGCTGAGCTACCAACTTGAACTGGTTCCCCAACTGGCGATAGCAGGTCATTGAGTTTTAATTCGGTTAATATCTCTTTAACCTCAACCTGAAGCTCTTGTTGTTGTTTCAATAGTTCGCTATAAATCATTTTTCATTCTCCCTCACTTACTTAACTACTGCTAATTGTATCATAGTTATATCATTTTAGATGGTTCTTTCTGTAATAAACGTAAACTCCTTCTGATTTTTATACCGCATTATTCAATTTTCAAAGAACATTGTTTGTATTTTCATTTTCAAAAGTTACTTGGCTTTACTTTCATAATCCCTAACTATCCTAGACTTACTATAGTTAGGCAAAAAAAAGAAAAAGGTAAATTAATTCACATTACAATTTTATATTACTCTCCATATATTTTTGCGTCCATGGACAATGTACCAAGCATTTTAAGCAGCATTCACAGTGGTATACATCAACTATTAAATCTCTATTCATACCTGGTTCCCAAGTAGTGCCATGAATTACATTCGCAGGGCATATGTCTTTACAAACAGTACAACCGGCGCATTTAGGTATTATTATCTGACTATTTTCAATAGGTAATGGTGCATTTGTTAAAACGGCGCCTATGCATAATGCACACCCATATTCTTCAGTAATGAATAAATTGTTTTTACCAATCCATCCCACTCCTGATAATATAGCAATTTTCTTATGTGGGAGTACAGAAGTTTTTGTAGCTTCTTCAAAGTACCCATTTATTATAAATGAAAATGCGCTAAACATAACAGATTATGTAGCGCATTTTATATTATTTAATCTTCTTTTTTTCTGAAATAATCCTTTGTATAGACTTTGGTGACAAGTAGTATCTTTCTGAAAGAATACTTATAGAAATTCCTTTTAAATAATCCTCATATATTCTTCTATTTCTATTGAAAAGTTCATTTTTGGTCTGTGATAGTTCACCCCATGAAACTTTATTTTCCTCTTTTTTAGGTATATAAATACATTCACCGTCTATATAGTTTTGAATTAATTCTAATACCTCGCTGGGAAAAATATCCCTAGCATTTACATAGCCCATTACATGCTCCTCCTAAATATAAATATACTTTTAGGCCTGAGCAAAGGCTTATACATATGTTAATGATATTTCTATATGCAATAGCCTTTGCTATGCATGCATAATAAGCTTTCTCATAAAAACCCGAGCCCCTTTCTTATGTTAAAATGTACAATACATTCTATATTTGGTTTATATAGACAATTATAATTTATACTTATAACAAATGTCTATTGTTTTATGTTTCCTTGATCTCATTGTTTGTTGCAAAGTAAAATTCCCAAGAATTGCAATAAGATTATTTCCAGTATTTTTGGCAGGGCTTAACTACAAATCCTGTCAGAGTTATTAGCATATATGTCTACAATAACAGACAAATGGTCTTTGCCAAAAACAATCTCATACTGTTGTATGTCATAATAAATTACCAATGCCCAACCACTGCAGTTTTATAGTAAGTAGACATAATATTTGAAATATAACGTAAAAATACCGCAAAATTCAGTTCATGAATAGTGCGGTTCCCATTTAAATTATTGTTTTTTTAAGTTGTTACGTTAGATAGGGATTTACAAACTAAATATATTTTTCTATCATAATCTCTCTTTTCTAGTCCCATCCCTGTTAAATAATTTCCTTAAATGCACTTCATCAATAACTATCATAAGTACAGAGCCTATTACTAAGAATAGCAACTGTGCGTTTTGGTTATTCACATTCATGGGCTTAAGATATGACCATGCACCAAAAAACCCATTGATGATTCCAAATATTATCATGCTGAAGCCACCATACTGCTGCGCTGAATCCCAAGTCTCCTGATTCTTCATTGCAAAAGGCGTTCTATAGCCGCAAACTCCATTAATTCTTTCAGGTGGAAACTTCATCAGAATAAACCCACAAAAAATAAAAACTACTGATACCGTTAAAGAAACCATTATTCTATCCCTTTCTTTATTAATATACTAATTTATAATATCTTACATTGACGTAATGCCTCTCATTAACAAGTATAATCCTATAGAATAAATACCCATTATAAATGATATTACAGGTATTATAGTAAATTTATTATCCCTGTACATATAAAAATGTAAGCTAAATGCAAAAACTATTAAAAGAAGCACAAAAATCCAATGACCAAAAAGCATAAGCCAAAACACTATTACACCAAGTACTGAAACAATAGTAATTGTATTCTTTGGTTTCTCTATTTCCTTGTTTATTTTAAAAAATAAAATCCCGAATAGAGTACCTGCCAAAGCTAAACCTATCCAAACTACATCTACTAAATTAGAAGAATAACCTGAAAGTTTATTATAAAAAAATAAGTATAAGCCTATAGTCTGCATAGTTACTGACATCGTAGTCATAACTGCAAAAAACCTTTTCACTAAATATATCCCCCTATTTCTTACTTAGTCTTAAATTCCCACACCTACTTTATACAATAAGCTAACCATCTAAAAAATCTTCCTATGTTTTTAAAAGAAACTATATTGCACAATAATTCTGTCAGCTTTCCAAATTTCCTATAAAATAAATTAAACGCTAAAAATGGAATCCATTGCTTTTTAGATTTTGGCAGCCTTTTTAATATATTTTTAAACGTATACACTTCTTTATATATCCATAAGTAGCCATTATATAATTCTTCTGCTGTCATATTCTTAGGTTTATATACCACATGGGCAGTATTATAATTTGACAAATTAAAATCTACAATTCTATTTTCCTCTATTAATGCTGAGTATAACTTTGTACCAGGATATGGGGTGAGGATATGTGAGGTTACCGTTTCTATCTTATTTCTAACTATCCATTCTAATGTATTTTTAAACACAGAGACATCATCTTCATCTAATCCGAAAACAAAACTTGCATTTATCATTATTCCCCTTTTGTGAATTTCATCTACAAGCTTCTCATATCTCTTCACACTGTTTTGCACCTTGTGAACACTATCTATTGACTTACTATTTATACTTTCAAAACCTATAAATAGACTTTGACAGCCAGACTCCTTCATTTCATCTAATAATTCAGGCATGTCCACTATATTAGAAGTAACCGCTGCGTTCCACTTAAGTTTAAGAGGCTTTATTTCCTCTAATAACTTTTTTGTCCATTTAGGATTTCCAATAAAATTATCATCAATAAACATTATATGCCTTGTTTTTAATGCATTTATATCTTTAATTACGTCGGCTATAGGTCTATTAATATAGGTTTTAAGTACATTTTTGCAGCTATTATAGCAAAAATCACATTCAAAAGGACATCCCCTACTTGTACTAATTATATTAGTATATAAATACTTTTTAGTATCAATAATTGAATAATTAGGTGATACTATTTCTTTTCCAGAAATATTCTCCATATCATAATACATCTTCTTAAGTGAATTATTTTCTTTATCCCTAAGGATTTTTTCCCAAACTCTCTCAGCCATTCCCACAGATATTGCGTCAAAACTATTAAGCGCACCATCTGGATCTGCTGTTATATGTATACCTCCTGCAACTACTGTAACGTTGCGTTTTTTGAACTCATTTGATATTTCCACCGCTCTGTTCATAACATCTACAGTGACGGTTATTGCTACCAAATCTACAGGCTCATCAAAATCTATCTTCTCAACATTTTCATTCTCAATAATAACTTCATGCTCCTTCGGCGTAAGATTTGCTATTGTAAGTAATGCTAAAGAAGGAGACATTCTCGTTTTTAACTTTGTATCCATAGGTCTTGGCAGCATTTTCGGTTGAATTAATTTAATCCTCATACATTACCTCATCAAATAAACTTTTTTTAATATTTAACTAATCTACCTGCAGTATTAAACTTCTCACTTATGCATCATTTCTATATTCTAAAATATCACCTGGTTGGCAGTCCAAAGCTTTACATATTGCCTCTAAAGTTGAAAATCTAATAGCTTTTGCCTTTCCGTTCTTTAGTATAGAGAGGTTTGCCATGGTTATTCCAACCTTCTCTGTAAGTTCTGTTACACTCATTTTCCTTTTAGCCAGCATCACATCAATATTAATTATAATTGCCATGTTATACCCTCCTGTATTCCTCATCCTGTGCGTGAATATTATCAATCTTCACGTCTCCTGTATTCCTAATTCTGCCCTGAACAATTAATAGGTGTTCAGCCTTACACTGTTAAATCATTTTCCGATTTTATGTCTATGGCTTCTTTTAAAAGCTTTTGAAGAACAGCAGCAAAGACTGCAACAATAGTTGACGCAAAAATAATGATAATTGGGAATGCTATGAGACCTGGGGCATCATCTGCCTCCGCTACAGGATATAGGAATGGTACTATTCCTGCATATATAACACTGATTGTGTTTGCACAGTATTTTATATTCTTTAAAGCCTTTACAGATAACTCCGAGAAAGCTTTATTCTTGTCAATATATCTTAAAAGTTTTAAAGCCTGATACAGAGCAAAGAAAAATGTTATCGCCGTTGCGTATACACCAATTAAAATAGCAAAATGGAGATAACCTACAAATCCAGGCACCCAAAATATACACAGAGCAAGAACTGGAATTCCAATAAGAATAACAGCTATCTTTAAGAAAATTGTTGAATATCCTTTCATAAAAAACACCTCACTTTTAATTTCTATAGATAGAATAACATGGTTTTTATCGTTTATCAATAAATTCTTATTATTTTACGCAATATATTTATTGATTTATTCTGCTTGCAATAAAAAAGAACAGTTCTGCTTTATGCAGAGCCGCTCTCTATAAATTTAAATTTTCTAAAGACATGTCTCCTCCTCCATTTACGCATGCCTTCGTTCTTGGTGATATATCCCACATTACCTATGCTACGCAAGTAATGATTGAAAAAAACCTTTCTATTGATCATGAAATGATGAATATGCATTAGAGATATCTAAAAATAAGATATATTTAGTGATTTATATGCTTTTATAATTTTCAGGTTATGTTTTAGAACAGTGTTGAAAATATATAAATTTTTAAGGGAAGCCATTTGACCTCCCTTAATTTGCCTTTTTTGAAAACTACTAGCTCTTAAAAATGCTCTAAACTACTTTTATGCTTCAACTATACTTTCCTTATTTTTTTCATGAGACAAAATTGCAACTGTAAGTATAATACATACTGTTCCTAGCCACTGAAGCATACCCAAAGAAACATTTAAACATAACACGGATAACAAGGCTGCAGATAGCGGTTCCACAGAGGATAATACACTTGCTTCTGTTGGCTCAATATATTTTAAACTTTCTAAATAACAATAGAAAGCAATAAGAGTTCCAAATAATACTACAAATATAACAGCAAATATTGAAGTAATATTCCATTGGCCTGTAAGATCCCAAGGCTGATGAATAAAACTAAAGGCTATTCCACCAACGAGCATTCCCCATCCAACTACAACAGTAGAACCCCATTTAGCAAGAAGAGAGCGAGGCTGCAATGTGTAGAAAGCTGCTGCAAAAGCAGAACTAATCCCCCAGAATAATGCTAATTTAGAAATAGCTATACTATGAATATTACCTTTTGTAATTATAAAAAATGTACCTAACATTGCTAAGGTAACAGCTATGATTTCTTGTAAACTTGGCATTTTTTTAGTATAAATAGCTAAATAACAAGTAACTACTACCGGTGACAAATATTGAAGTATTGTGGCTGTAGCCGCATTTCCATATTTAATAGCAGCAAAATAAGTATACTGCACACCTACCATACCTATAATACTAAACAAAATTAGACTCAATATAGTATGCTTAGACCTCCAGATTGTCCATATATCTTGGTTACCTTTCATAAAAGCATATAATAGCAAAATTAGCCCCGATGCTAATAGACGAATCACAACAAGCCATTCTGCAGTAAACCCTTTCTCCTGGAACAAGTATTGTGCAACAGTGCCTGATACTCCCCATAACATTGCACCTATGATTACAAGCAGTATTCCTTTCATTCTCGGTTGAAACCTCACTAAACTTTCACTCACTTTCTCTGCAATTATTTCGAACAGGTTATAAGTTCATTGCAAATATATTGATTTATTCATATAAATCTGTAATAATTTTATTATTATTTTCAATATATAACAATTAATATATTATCAAAAATTAAAACTATATTAGCGAGGTGATAAAAATGCAGGTATCAAAAATAGAAGTAGATGACAATCTACAGGAGACAACAAAACATGGCTCCTATGACTTTCCAATGGCAATTTATACAGATAAATTCAATCTGTTTAAAGATGGATATATAAGATGGCATTGGCATAAGGAACTGCAGTTTTCATATTGTCTTTATGATAAGGTAACCTTTTTCATTGAAAATCAAAAAATCACCTTAGAAGCTGGAGAAGGAATTATGGTAAATTCAAATGTACTTCATCAGATTAAGCCCTATAAAAATAGTAATTGCATGATGTTTTCTATTGACCTTGACTCTACTTTAATTGGGGGTAATAAGCATTCACTTATTGAAAAAAAATATTTGAATCCAATCCTTGAAACCAGTAATTTAAAATTTATTTGTTTAAAGCCCGATGTTCAATGGCAGAAAAACATATTGAAGTATATAAGAAAAGTATTCTCCTTGTGGAATGAAAAACCCTATGGATATGAACTAGAAATAAGAAATTATTTAGGCAGTCTTTGGTTAAATATAATTAGAGAATTAAAAGAAGAAATTAAGGATTCTGTATCAGCAGTCTCTCACGATGAAGAACGTGTAAAGCTGGCATTACAGTATATACATGAACATTATGCAGAGGATGTTTCCTTAAATAATATTGCAATGATAGCAAACATAAGTAAAAGTGAATGCTGCCGTAGTTTTAAAAGAATTTTAAGAGTGACACCTTTTGAATATTTAATGGAATATAGAACTTTAAGGGCATCAGAATTACTTTTGAAAAGTAAAAAGTCTATTTCTATCATTGCTTTTGATGTAGGCTTTAATGGAATAAGTTACTTTGGGAAAGTATTTAAAAAATATATGAATTGCACACCTTCCGAATACAGAGCTAAATATAGCGTAAAATAGTTTGAGAGCTTACACATACTATTTTACACTATACTACTATACTGATAGGAGGCAATATATTGCCAAATAGGGTTTGTTGTTCTTACCTTTCATTGGCTATTACTCTCTTTTTCCAAGGTAACAACTACTAACTCTGGCTGATTAAAAACCCGCAAAGGGAAACTGCTATTTCCCAGTCCTCTGCTTACAACCATTGATGTTGCTCCTTTTTTATATATTCCTTCTGTATACTTAGGAAGCATTCCTTGATTTGGTGCATACAACCCTCCAAGAAAGGGAAGTCTAACTTGCCCTCCATGAGCATGACCGCTGAAAACTAAATCAACTCTCATGTCCTTATATGACTGAAACTGCTCTGGTCTATGAGATAATAAAATATTAAAGCTTGTATTTACACCTTTAGAAACTTCTTCAATGGCCCTTTTCATATATTTACTGTTATCTTGAAAAAGGTAGTCCCTCTCACTTTGCTGTATTGTGGGGTCAGCTATACCTAGAAGCCCAATTCCAATTTCCCCTTTGTTTAATAGAGCATAGGAATTATCAATTATATGTATATTAGCCTGTTTAAGCCTTTTCTTTAGCACAGAATATTCTCCTGACAGCTGTTCGTGATTTCCTGAAACATAGTATGTTGGTGCTATTCTAACTACCTGCTCTGCTAGTTCTACTGCTACATCAATTTTAGTCCTCCGTCTGTCAATAAGGTCTCCAGTAATTACGATAACATCAGGATTAATCTTTCTTATTTTATTTAATAATCTGCCATGATAATTTTTATTATGCAAATCTGAAATGTGAAGAATTTTATAGTTATTAAATTCTTCTGGTATTTTTGAATTTACGTATGTGTAATTTGTTATAACAACGTAGTTGTTTTCCCATATACAAAAAACAACTAAGACTACAGCTAAACAGAATATTATAAAAAAGCTATTAAGTGGAATTTGCTTATTCAAGGATATTGCTCCCCTCCTATGTAATTTACAACATTTTACTATTTTCACTTAACTAATGATAATTGTATCATAGTTATAAGATTTCATGTGGTTATTTCTGTACTAAGTGTAAATCCTTTTTATTTAACTATTTTGAGTTAAAACAATGTTATTTATCTACTTATTGAAGGATTATTTTAAATACTATAGAATTACTCTATGAACACAAATGTAAGAATTAGAATTAACTTGGTAAGGAGAATTAAAATGAAGCTTCGTAAAGAATATACTTGTCCATTAGAAATTACACATGATATTTTAAAAGGTAAATGGAAAACGGTTATTCTTTATCAATTAAAATATTACGGAAAGTCATCACTATCTCGGTTAGAAAAGGATATAAAGGGAATCAGTCAGAAGATGTTGTTACAACAACTAAATGAGTTGCGAGAATTTGGGCTAGTAGATAAAATACAGTATGAGGGGTATCCTCTTAAAGTGGAGTACTTCCTGACAGCAGACAGAGGAAAAAAAATTATAAAGGCCTTAGAAATTATGCAGGAAATAGGACAAGATTATTTGAATGATCAAAATAAAAACATTGATGCTGAATGAAGTATCAATGTTTTTATATAATACACACAAAAAAGTGGGTAATTTCAGAATAAAATACTTCATGCTATGATTAATATAATACAGGTCAGCGATTTAGATGAAATGACATGTTTATAAAAGTATAAGATGAATGTAAAATATAGGAGGCTTATTAATGAAAAAAGGACTTTTAGTTATTGATTTACAAAATGATTACTTTGAAAAGGGAAAATTTCCTCTATGGAATTCCGAAAACACCTTAAATAACATTGAAAAAGCTATTGAAAAAGCAAATGCAAATAATATCCCTGTAATTTTAATTCAACATATTGGAAATAGCAACTCATCATTTTTTAACGAAGGCACAGAAGGAGCAGAGATTCACCCAAGAATATTAAAAGCTTCTCCAAATGCAAAGATAGTTACCAAAACATTTGCAGATAGTTTTTATAATACAACTTTGGAGAAAGTCTTATCAGAACTTGGAGTAGAAGAACTTTTCATATGTGGAATGATGACACAAAATTGTGTTACCCATACAGCTATTTCTAAAACAGCAGAAAAATATCGTGTAAAGATACTATCGGATTGTTGCACAACTGTAAGTGAACCTATACATTTATTTGCACTCCACGGAATTTCAACAAGGGTAGAACTTATAAATTACAACCAAGCCTTTTAGAAAGTTACTTTAGATTTATTAAAAGACTCTGCCTTAAAATCAGTATAATACTTTTACCAGAGGCTAATTATAAGGAAAATAACCGCACACCAATTGCGGTGTGCGTCTTAAAAATAACAATATTTAAATAATTTTTCATATTAAAACTTTAAATAGCCTTCAGTTGATTTTCCTGCATCTTCTCTAAATATGCACAAAGTTCTTTAAAATCCTTTAACCAATGAATTCTTGCTAGTTGTCTTAAATCTATTACAATATCCGTACTTTTTTGTTTTATAAGTTCCATATCATAAAGCTCCGTTTCTATAATTCCCTTCTTGCAATCATATCTACATGGAATATATTCATTCCAATGATCTTCAAAATACTTAACTTTTGCAAAACATAAATGATTTATATGAAAAATAATTCCTAACGGTGTAGATTTCATTGCAAATCTATTACTAAAATACTCTTGAACCGGATATTTGTCATGATGCCTTTCCCAATAAAATCGAGAATTAGAACGTAGGTTATACTTATCTAGAATTTTGCACTTTTCTGAACCTAATTTCTCCCTTAAATATATTTCCCTATCTTCCTGGGACAAAGCTTTCAACTTATCATAATTCAAAATATCAGCTCCTTACACATCGCACTAAGTTAATATGTCTAATCATAAAATGGATCATAGGAGAACCGAACCCCTGATTCCAAACCCAAACAAGATTAATTCCTATAATGTTCTACAAATGAGATTATGCCTAGGTTTCCTAGCTGTAAAAATATATATCTTTCTACATTTAAATGTAACTATGGTGTATAAATGGTGTAAACTTTGCTGCAATGATTGAACCTATTTTTTTATTTCTTAATTCAGTATGAGCTTCTTGTTAAGTAAATTATATAACCTTCCACATATTTAGTAAAACTCAATTTTATTATATATTTTACTTAATGTATTATTAAACCTTATAACTCTACTAAATGAAAATCTACCCATACGGCATTATTTTTAAAGCAAACTACAAATCATTGCTAATTTGCTATCATTTTAAAAAATCCTTGAATGTAGTTTCTATCTTTTTTAATTGGACTGCTTCTTAGAGCTTTAGTTTTTAGTATTTTTAAATTTTGAAAAATTTGTAAATCCTTTCGTATAATTATTTACTTATCCTATTTTAGGTTCATAATTAATTATAGAGATATTAAACTTGAAACAAGTTTCTGATGTACATAATCGAAACTATGAAAAATGAGGCGAGTTTCAAAGAAAACTTTAATATATACTAAAGGGGGAATAGGAATGGATATCTTAGAATGTATCAATAGTAAAAGAAGTGTTAGAGCGTATACTAATGAAATTATATCAGAAGAAGTGTTAACAAACCTAATTGAACTTGGCACAAAAGCGTCGACAGGCTCAGGAATGGAACCTTGGGGATTTGTAATTATCAGAGATAAGAATGAAATAGATTCTTTATCAGAACTATCAAAGAAATATTTACTAGATAACCTTGAAAAATACCCTTATTTAAATCAATATGAGAGCTGGTTAAAAAGCCCTGAATATAGTATTTTTAATAATGCAAATACCTTGTTACTTGTTTACGGTAATACAGAATCTCATTGGTATATTTACGATTGTAGTCTTGCAGCAAGCAATATCATGTTAGCTGCTCATAGTATGGAAATTGGAACCTGTTGGATTGGATTTGCCGAGCATACCTTAAACACAAAAGAATTTAAAGAAAAATATAATATTCCAGATAAATATGAATTAGTTTGCCCTATGAGTATGGGTTACATGAAAACTAAACTATCACCACCAAAAAGAAAAAAACCTGTAATATTTCATAAATAGAATATTTTTTTATTAGCTTTTGGAGATAAATTTATATAACAAAGGCTCAATGAAGGGGGTCTTAAATATTGAATTGTAAAGATTGCATTTATACGAAATGCCTAAAAAGAACAGATAAAGAATTTGATACTTGTCCAGTAGAGGATGCAAAGAGAAAGTATCTTAATAAAAAATAAAAAATTGACAAGATTAAAAAAGCCACAACCAACTAATATCAATGGTTGTGGCTTTTTGGTGACTCCTAGGGGAATCGAACCCCTGGTTCCACCGTGAGAGGGTGGCGTCTTAACCTCTTGACCAAGGAGCCTTAGAAATATAGTTAGTACATTAATGTATCTTCTATACTAATATCATAATAATATTTAGCATTTTTGTCCAATAACTTATATAAATAGATTGAACTTGACTTATTTTAAAATTTTACTATCAATCTTGCCTGATAATACGCCACTTAAAAATTACCCCCTTTATGTTTTATAGTTAGTTCGTATTTAATTACGATATTCAGCTATGGTAGTTCCATGATTAATAAGTAAAATCTTTGTTTTTACCATATCAGTAGCAAGTGATAAGCCATCTTACTTCCTTGCTTATTATACTCACACTTTATTAAAACTAAATAGTTATATAGATACAATATTTATTGATGCTAGTTTGCTACTACTTGATTCTTCTTTAGTTTATTATTAAAAATAATATATAGTATTACTCCAGTTAAAAAGGTAATTAGTTCTGTAATGGTCATAGACCATATAACACCGTGCAATCCAAAGAAATTATTCAATACTATTATGACAGGAATAAACAGAATTCCTTGTGTAATTGCCATAATTGTTGATGGTGTTCCTTGACCTGATGCTTGAAAAATTCCTATAAATAATGTTGTAAATCCATTGAAAAATGCGGAAATAAGCATGGCAGCCATGATATAACCCCCAACACTTAATACTGCTGCATCATTGGAAAACAGATGAATAATTACATTTCTAAAAATATAAACTAAAGTAACAACCCCGCCTGATAATCCCAAAATCCATAAAGCTGATTGTTTTATACTGTCTTTTAATCTCTTAAAGTTTTCATTAGAAAAATTATATGCAATTAAAGGAATAATTCCTAGCGCAAGCCCCATTGCAAGAAATTCTGGTACTTGTACAATTCTCAAAGCAATCCCAAAACTAGCTACTACACTTTCTCCATATCTAATTGAATAATTATTCAAAAGAAGAGTTGTAATAATTAGAAAACCAGCTAGGAACAGTTCAGAAACCCCAATTTTATATATCTCTATTTTATCTTTAAGAGAAATATTAAAATTCTTAATAAATCCTTTTAAATTTTCACTTTTTGTTTCCAAGTAGTAAACATAGTAAATAGATGAAGCTATATTAGCTAAAATCATTGATAATGCTACCCCTACAACATTAAATTTAAATAATAGTATAAATAATGGGTCAAAGATAAGACTAAAAATTGTACTTACAACCATTCCGAACATTGATTCTTTTGATGCTCCTTCTGCTCTCACAACTTGCTCCAATGCAAAGTTCATTACAATTGCAAAGCCACCAATAAACATAGTTAAAGAATAATTTTTTGTATAATTAATAATAGCAGAAGTATCTGCCCCCATAATCTTAACAATAGGAGTAAGTGCTATTGTTAAGATTATTCCAAGCAAAATTCCTATGATAATACTACTATAAAAAGTATATCCTGCTATCTTCTTAGCTTTCTCTATATTTTGTTTTGCAACAAGACGAGTTATAAATGTTCCGCCTCCAGCTCCTAACATATTTCCAAAAGCCATCAATATAGTGAAGATTGGTAGTCCTAAAGTAATAGCAGTTAGCATATCTGTATTGTTTAATAGTCCAATAAAAAAAGCATTAATAACGTTATATATTGTACCTACTGACATACCAATCATCATAGGAATAGATAAATGTGCAATTGCCTTAGTAATTGGTGCATATTCTAAATAATATTCGTTTGACAATTTTTGTTTCATAATTTCATCCTCCACAATAAGCATTCTTAGAATTCATATTCTTAGAGTTCTAAGTTTTTAGGTATAAGTTATTATATTAATAACTTATAAATTTCTATCTACTTTCAATAGCAAAGCTAACAACGTCTCTTTTTCTTGTTCCGTCAAGCTTGCAATAATATTTTCCTCTGCCTCAACCACTGATTTATTAAAATCTTCTATTAATTCAGCACCTTTAGGCAATACATATATATATTTTTGTCTCTCATTCTCTTTAGGAATTCTTCTTTCTATATATCCTTTTTTCTCTAACCCTTGAAGCATACTTGTAATGCTTGCTTCTGTACGTTGAAATGCTCGTGCCAAATCTTTTTGAATAATACCACTGTCTTGATGTTCATAAATATAACCTATCATTCGTCCTTGTTGAGAATTTAATCCTAACTTTTTTACTTTTTCATCAGAACTGAGTTTCATTTTTATCGCAATACTTCTTATTAATTGTGAATATGGTGTTTGTATAGAGTATCTAGAATTAGTCATTCAAATTCCTCCTAAAACTTGCTTAGAATTCTAACTGTTTATAGTGTAACAATTAGGTTTCAAAGTGTCAATATTTATTTTATATTTATAATATTTCTTTCATTAATTATATACAAATTTTTATATTTATAGGATTTGTCATCAACTTTCTTAATATAAACAAAATAAGAAGGCGAACATCTGCCAGTTCCACCTAAACTTGACTCTCCTCCCTTACTTAGGTGCATTATTAAGTTATCATTGATATTAATCTCTATTGATTGTATATATAGTTTTGTTTATAGTTGTTTTTGAAATTAGCATGTGTAGTAGTCTCTTTTGTTGTTCCCTTGTAGACAATTCTGATAGCATCTTACTGAAACTTGACAGTATATCTATTACAAACTCATAGGAAACCTCTTTTACATTGTAATCTAAAATGTTATTTTTGGGGTTGTTAACTTCTTGCTAAAGCACTTTTGCTCCTATTCTTGCATACTTTAACTTTATATCCTTTATTTGCGATATGGTTCAACACTCATAATTCTAATTTATTTATATGGTTAATTCGCATTATATAACTAATATCCAACTACTGTAGTTTTATAATAAGTAAACATAATCTTTGAAATGCGGCGGAAAAAACACTGTAAAATTCAAATTTGAATACTACAGTGTTTTTATAAATTGTTTTTATTTAGCTTGAATTTTGCCAAAAAGTAATGAATCGTAATATTTATCTTCTATAAAATAGTGGTCTTTTAATCTTCCCTCTAACTTATACCCGTTCTTTTCTAGTATACGAGCAGAGCCAATATTAGCATCCGTTACACTAGCATGAAGTTTGTGAAGGTTAAGTGATTCAAATGCGAAATCAGTTACCAAAGCAAGACTCTCTGATCCATACCCCTTGCCCCAATGATCTTTATGAAAAACATAGCCAACTTCAGCTTGATTCGCTTGTTTATCAAAATTGAAAATCATAACTGTTCCTATAACTTCTTCAGTTGATTTTAAAGCAACGGAAGCGTATAAATGAGTACCTGCTGACTCACGGTTTATCATTAATTCAACGAACTCAGTAGTTTCATTTAAGCTCTTCATTAAGTTCCATCCAATAAAGCGTTTAACGTCCTTATCTGACGCATAATCATGTATAGCTTGAGCATCATTTGTGCTTAATGCTTTAAAATAGATATTTTTACCTTCTAGTGAGTGAAATAAATCCTTGTTCATTTTTTACTCTCCTTTGACTATTAATTTCTACAATTTCAGCGCAACAATATGTTCATACTTTTCCCTTGACAAGTGAAAATTTCTCGACTTTTTGTTTACTTAACCAATTTATCAATTTAATACAAACATTTCTTTTAAATAGGAAAACAACTGCTCTCATTGAGATGCTGATAGTTTTCAAATATCTGAAATCAAAAAATTAACATTTGTGATAATGCCAACTTGAAATCGTATACATTTATTGATTATAGCATATCCTTAATAATATATCAATTTTCGACATCTCCTTCTAATAGTAGGTTCTGTTTAGGAATAGTGTTGATACTATAAAATTGTTGAAAGAACCTCTAGAATTCCTTTCAACGTAAAAATACGGAAAAATCCATCTCTCTGAATAATACGGTATTTAATAAGTTATTGGTTTTTATTTATAATACTTTTTCATATAGTCTAAACCAATCCAAGCCGTAGTTTCCAAGGCCCAAGTCAACAGTGTCGATATACTTAAAACCACTTTTTTCGTATAACCTTATGGCAGGTATGTTTCCTTCATATACGTCCAGACGAATTGACCTGATATGTGACTTAATAGCTAATTCAATTGAAAAATCTATTATAGCACTGCCTACACCACATCTTAAAAAATCTGGGTGTATAACAAATGTATATATAACTAAAACATCTGAATAGTCAGACTCAAATTCCCATTTAGCTTTATAATATGCAGGTTCAGGTACATGACTTAGAATAACTGAACCAATAATTTTTCCATGGTGCCTTGCTACATAAAGATTTCCATGATCTATTCCATCAATTGCATTCTGCCTAACAGGGTATATCCCCTTTAGCCATCCAGGATAGTTTACTCCCTTCGCCAAGTAGTCATTCAAATCATTATAAAGCTGTTCTAATTCATCAATATCATTTGCTTGTCCTAGTTTAATAGTGATATTCATATATATCCTTTCTACTAGATATAAAATGTAAACCTTTTACACCTAGAACATACTGTTATCTAAATAACCTATTGTTATCATACTATAAAATTTTAATCTTAGTTTCATGAAGCCTATACCATCCCCCTATTCTTAGCATAAAAATACTTCTTAACTCTTATGTAGCCCTCCTCACTAACTCTTCATCTTTCCTTATAATTATTTTACTACTCATATATAAAATTTCAACATTCCCTTTTAACATAGTCTACCAAGTTTAATACTAAATAATTGCTTTTACTATTCAATGCCGTACTTACCATGGCCCTCACTATTATTTATATTTTTCTTTGATATATGTAGCTTTTTCCTGTTATCTAGTCCTGCATAAAATACTTCAGAAATATCTTTAATATTTTGGCTATTAAGTTGAGATTTTAACCACTTCTTATCTAGTCCTGTACTTGCTAAATTCTCCTCTATTAAATTTCCATCTATTATTATGTCCCTTGTAAGACCTGATTTTGCTGTTTGAATCTTCATGTGATAAGGGGTAAGCGGCTGTTTCTCTGCCTTTGGCAATACAGATAACTCTCCGTCTGTTTCCATTATAGCAAATTCTACATCAGCCAAGCTAAAAGCATTTTTTTCCCTTAGTTTCATCATCAGCTCATTAATTGTCATTCTAATATTCTTCATATTTTTTTCTACAATAGTTCCATTTTGCACTAAAGTAACTGGTTCTGAATTTACTACCTTCCTTATCTTAAAACTCTTAATATGTAAATATTCCGCTAAAATTGTCAAAGCAGTAAAAAGGATAAAAGCAGTTACAGCGGATGTGGCGGTAAACTGTTGTCCAACAACTACATTGGTAATCATTGATCCCATTGAAACCCCTATAACAAAATCAAAAAATGTCATTTGAGATATAAGCTTTCTGCCCATGAGCCTAGTTAAAAATAATGCTAAAATATAAACTCCAAAGCCTCTTATTACTGTGTCTAATAGAACTTTCTCCATATACCATTCCTCCTTAAATTATTCCTAAAACCTGTGCAGGTATCTTTACTATTATTTTCAGTAATTTATTTAATATTTATTACTACCATTTAGTTTACAACTAAAGAGACAGAAGAGGCTGGAGCTGATGATAACCAATTTAATCACTGCCAAACATACTGAATAGTCTAATATTAAAAAATGAATATAAAGTTTACATCATTGGCTCTCAGAAGGTTCAGAGTCCTTTGCAAGTATTCATGAGCTTCTTCAAGAACATATAGAGCAAACCACAAAGCATATAGATGAGATTGGAGAACGTGTAGCAAGGCTTGGAGGCATCCCAACTGCACACCCTGTTGCTCAGCATGAATTATCCTACATAAAGCATGAGCCAGAAGGAAGATATTCTATGAGAGACTATCTTAGAAACGATCTTGAGCATGAACTTTCTAGTAGATTACTCTAACGGGAAAACCGGTAATGGAATTGTTTCACAGAATAATACGCTTCAATAGATATACTAAAAATTATGTTTCGGTACGTGGTATTTTTTATTTCCCTTTACGAACAATATAAGTGTATAAAAAGGAGGTGGTATTTTGAAAAACCAAGGAATTGCACCACATGAATCTTTCGAACTGCATGAATTGTTAACTTTTAAGAATGTCTGCCTAACAAAGTCAACTACAATGTCAGCATTAGTCACTGACGAAAGATTGAAATCGCTTTTACAGCAAGATGTTACCACAACTCAAGGACATATTAAAGAACTAAGAAACCTAATGGAACAATCAAGTATGGCAGGCAGTATAAAGTAAAGTATTAAATTGAAGAAAGAAGGTGAAGTAATGAATTCTATATTAGAAGGAATAACTGGAATGGATAAAATGAGCGACCAAGTTATAGCCACTGATTTTTTGATTGCAGCTAAATCTGGCATAAAAAATTACTCTGTAGCACTTTCTGAGACCGCCTCCCCAGAAGTTAGAAATGTGCTAAGAAGACAATTAGACGATGCTATAAATATGCACGAGAGAATCACAAACTATATGATGGATAATGGATATTATCACGCTTACAACCCACAGGAACAGTTTAAAGTTGATATGAAAGTGACAGATACGGCACTCAGCCTAGCAGATTAGTATTTTTCTAGTATGGTTTAAATATATAGTCTATTTCCATAGGACTAAATAATTTAAAAATAAGTTAATTTTAATAATTATATTTCCCCTAATGTGGATTACACTACTCTTTAACAGTTCTTCCGAGTGGAAAAAGAAAACTTGAATAATACATTGTTAATATTGAAAAACCCCTTGTATACAGGTCATTTAGACTATTTTGCTCTTAATAGCTTTTTCTATATTTGAATACTATTTTAGTATTGTACTTATGTTAAAGAAAGGCTTCCTGGTAAATCCTCGAGTCTTTCTTTTCATCTATTCTTCCAATTCATATCATTAATTGTCATCAATATAATCCTATTATAATTCATAGGTTCTTTAATATTTTTTAATTAAATGTCCAATTAGCATAGTTTACAAATTACACATTATAGTGTAAAATTACACTATAATGAACTTATTTCAATAAAAACATTATATTTACAATATCAGAATAAGAGGAATTTAGTTATGACAAGAGAAGATTTTATAAAAATAATAGATTCGAAAGTTAAACTTATAAGAAATGAAAAAAATTATACCCAAGATAAAATGGCATATATACTGGGAGTGTCTAAAAAAACCTTGGTACAAATAGAAAAAGGAAGAGGAACTTTAGGTTGGACTACTGCTGTTGCTGTATCCACTCTCTTTAGAGATAGCGAAATATTGCAACTAGCTTTCGGTGGAGAAACACAGGACATAATATTGTCTTTAGCTTTTGATAGCTATGAAGGAACCTATGATAAAACTATGGGAGGAAGAATATGGTGGGAAGATATTGAATTTAAAGGCATTTATAAAATTCAGCAAAATATAATATCTAAGCACTATAGAATTTTAGATGATAAAGACAGAAGAATCTGCTCCTCTTTTGATTTTCATTATATACACAAAAGATTGAAGGAACTGAATACATAATTTTTAGAGGAAGGTGAATCTCTTTGAAAATAAGATCATTTATAAATTTAAGTGTTTTTGGAATAAAAACTATACTATTTAAAATGAAGAAACCAATCTTAGGCACCATAATTCTTACAGATTACTGCAATCTAAGCTGCAAGCACTGTGCAGTTAATAATATAAATAAGGTCATGTACCCTTATAATGATATAGTAGAAGAGATGCACAATCTCTATAATACAGGTATCAGAATTCTTTTTTTCTGCGGTGGTGAAACCTTGACTTGGAAGGATGGTGATAAGAGTATACGTGACCTTATAAAGAAAGCAAAGAGAATTGGTTTTTTAATAGTTAATATTGTCACTAACGGAACCATCAATTTAGATATACCTGAAGCTGACGTAATCTTCCTAAGCCTTGATGGAACTAAAGAAAACCATAACTTAATAAGAAGCGATACCTTTGATATCATCTTAAGTAATGTGTCCAAGGCTAATTCTTCTAATATTTGTGTATACATGGCTGTTAACAATATCAACTATAGAGATATTGAGCCCTTATGTAAATTAGTAAAAGAAAATCCAAATTTGAAATCAATATCCTTTAACTTCCATACTCCTTACGAAGGTACAGAACACTTATCTTTAACAAAAGAGCAACAGGTGCAAGCTGTCAATTCAATTAAATCTCTGATAAAGTTGAACTACCCTATATTTAATCTCTACTCTGCCTTAGACTATTATCTTCAGAACAAATGGGAAAGACCCTGTTACCAATGTATAGTGTCTGAAAACAAGAAAAGATTTGTCTGTGGAAGATGTGTTGACATTGAAGGCCTTTGTGAGAGGTGCGGATATCTTTTTGCCGTTGAGTTCTCTCTTCTTTGCAAAGGAAATATCAAAGTTATTATTGATATGATAAAAACTTACTTAAAATACGTTTAGGAGAGTGGTATAGTGATTACTAGTTTTTTAAGGCTACTTTTTACAAAGTCTTTTAAGCCTTTTGTTTTTACTAATGAAAGGAATTATGAACTCAATACCAATGTTCCGGAACTAGGAATATACATCCACATCCCATTTTGTACTACTATCTGTTCCTTCTGTCCCTATAATAAGGTAAAGTACGATAAATCTCTGGCAGCATCTTACAAAGATGCTTTGATAAATGAAATAAATATGGTAGGTAGTAGAGATAAAAAAGAGAATAAAATAACTAGTGTATATTTTGGAGGCGGGTCACCAGCACTTATGCTCAACGAACTTTCTGATATCCTCACTGCTTTAAGAAATAATTTTGATATAAAATGCAATATAGGCTTAGAGCTTCATCCAAGGGATATTAGTTTTGAAACTCTATTAAAACTAAAAGAAATTGGTTTTGACATGGTTAGTATAGGTATTCAGTCCTTTGAAGAAAAATGCTTAAAGGTTTTAGGAAGAGAATATATTGATGGTGCGGAGAAAGTTAAAATGGCAGCTGCAGCAGGTTTTAATACTATCGACGTTGATCTTATTTTTGGCATAGAGGGACAAAGCCAAGAGGATTTAAGAAGAGATTTTACTACAGCTTTTAGTTCAGGAGCAACTCAGGTTTCAACCTATCCTTTCATTGATTTTTCCTATGCCCATAACAAAAGCAAACCCTTAGGAAAGAAGGAGAAAAAAAAGCTTCTTAAATATCTTGAAACTGTCAGTGATGAGCTTCAATGTGCAAGAACTGCTGTATGGACTTTTGGAAAAAAAGATGTTCAAAGGTATTCCTCTATTACAAGAGATAATTTTATAGGCTTCGGGCCAAGCGCCACCACCCTTTTAAAGGATTTCTTCAAGATAAATACCTTTTCAGTGAAAGAATATATTAAGTGTATAAATGACGGAAATATTCCCACTGCTCTTACACTAAAGTTCTCTAAAAGAACCCGTGCTCTATATTGGCTCTTTTGGAATTCCTATACCTTAAAAATTAGTAAAGAAAGCTTTAAAAGACTTTTCAATGTTGAGTTAGAACAGGTATTTAAATTTGAGTTAAATTTTGGAATACTTATGGGACTTATCCGTAAAACAGATGAAGGCTACGAATTAACAGATAGAGGTACCTACCAGTATCATTTAGTTGAACAAGCCTATACTCACCAATACATCGATAAAACCTGGAAAGCAGCAAGACAGGAACCTTGGCCAGAGAACATAAGACTATACTAAGTAGCTAGTAAAACAACTTAAAGTCTGTTATAATTTATTCTATAAAGTCATGAACCGGGATGGGGTAGCTAGGGTTCCGCCTTACAGTAGTTAAGGGCTGCGACCGAGGGCTACAGATTCTGCTTAGGCAGAAGGCACCTATTGGCATAAAAGGCCCGAGGGGGAAGGTTCGGCGTATTTTTCATGCGCTGAATCTTTCCTCTCGGGCCATTATTTTTTTAAGGAGGAATAATATATGGATAAAATCAAAGAAATTCGTCCGGGGGTATCTATTATTATATTTAATGAAGAAAACCAGGTATTGCTGCAAAAAAGAGCTGATGTTAAACTCTGGGGTATACCTTCTGGACATGTAGAGCCTGGAGAAACAGTAAAAGATGCTGCAGTTAGGGAAGTATTAGAGGAGACAGGTCTTCAGGTTAGAATACTTAGGCTGATTGGAGTTTATTCTGAGCCTGATTCTCAGGTTTTCCGCTATCCAGATGGCCGTGTAACCCATTTTGTAACCTGCTGCTTTCAGGCTGAGGTAATAGGTGGAAATCTTACAGTTTGTCCATCAGAAACGTTGGATTTACGTTACTTTTCCTGTGATCATTTACCGTCGGATATGTTGAAGATGCACCCGCTGTGGTTAGAGGATGCACTTACTAAAGCAACTGAGTCTTTTGTCCGATAACTTATTTCTGCATAAAGGCATCTATTGTTTTAATCACCAGCCTTTTACCAAAGTATATTCTGAATCACAAAAATCTTAGGTTATTTAGCTGTCTTAGCGTATACAAAGACAGCTTTAATATTTCTTTAATTGAATATAGTTATCTTTACTCATCTTTTTTTCCACTGTGTTTATAAACATATGGGATTCAATTTCTGAATACTTTTCTAATCTTACAGAAATATACTCTCCATAAGCTAAGTATTTCCTTATTTTTTTAAGAATTCCTTCAGATTCTGCCTTTGTAATTGCAATATATTCAGTTGTTCGGAAGTGTTTTACTATTCCTATGGAAAGTATATCACTCCATTTTATAAACCTTGAGAATAATAAACTCTTCACTTTTATTCCTTCGTTGTTTAGTTCAATATATTGCTTATGCAGCACCTCTCCGTGAATTAAGTCCATTCCTAAAAGTAGAAAGAATGCAATAATCATAATAAAATCAACTAAGGATTCTGTATCACTATTATGTATTTTATTGGTAATTAATAAATAACTAAGAGCTAATCCACTTAAAGTTAGAAATATAATAAATATTTTAATACTTGCCATATATTTAGGATATAGCCTTATTGGAATATTGTAGGTATCTTTACTATAATCAATATTTTTCTCCATACTTACCTCATAATATTTAGTTTTAATCTTTATTGAGTTTTTAATTATCGCTAGCAGTTGTGTTCTCAAAAATAAACTCATAAGTATTTAGTTAAATAATAGTTTTTGTTATTAGTAACCACTACAATAAGTATTTAAAAATATATATTAAGTTACCCATTTAATTATAAGTTTAATAAAACCCACAAAAGTATATGGCACTATAATAATAAACATACTAAGTATCATCCATCTACTATTTTTAATTCTTTCATCTAATCTCTCTGTTCTATAATACTTCTCAAAACATTTCTCAGAAATTATAGTCATAATTATAATTATTGAATAATAAATAAAGGATAACGTATATATGTTATTTCTAGAAAGCCATGTTTTTTCAATTATTAAATAATAAACCGCCATAAATAGTCCCACTGGCAAGTATATTAAATAAGACCTTACAATAAAATTATAAAGTCCCCCAAAGTACTCATCTATAATTATACTTATATAAATCATTAGTATGATAAAAGAAAAAAAGATAAGATATAGAATCCATTTTTTATTTGCAATTAAATCTAAATAATACTCCATATATGTTATCATCCTTTATTTATATATCTAAGCTATTTTTATTAATATATTTAAATTTTATTTTCTAAAACTACTAAAATCTTTTTTAGGCAGACCATATTTAGAAGTTGTTTTTCTCCCTCAAAAATAGGGTGATAACAGTCCTCATACATATTCTTCTGAACTTATATTTTTCTAATTTATATATAGTAAAATATAAGTATTCCCTTGATTATGTAATATAATACCTATAAGGTGCTGTTTTTCTGACATTTGATTAAAAACTTCAATTTCTATACGCTTTAAAGTAACTTCTAAAGGCCTAAATCGGAGATAACCAAAGGAAAAAACTGCTGACAAAATATGTTTATCAGCAGTCTGGGATAAGCTTAGGTTTCCTTTGCCTTAAAATTAAAAGAATTTACTAAGCCATTTTCCGGCTCAAAATCAGGCTTAATATGTGACTTAGCATCATAAGCTTGCAATTCCCCAATATTTTCAAAAGCTGTGGATATCATAAGCTTTATTCTATTTAACTGATTTACTTCACTGGCACCAGGATCGTAGTCTATGGCTACTATATTAGTTCCAGGATAAACCCTTTTTAACTCCTTCATCATTCCTTTTCCAGTAACATGGTTAGGTAAACAGGCAAAAGGCTGCATACAAATAATATTCTTAACTCCACTTTCAATAAGCTCTACCATCTCCCCTGTTAAGAACCAGCCTTCTCCAGTCATATGACCTAAATCTACAACTGTAGAAGCTCCTTTAGCTATTTCCTTTATTGATTTTTGCTGATAAAATCTATTACTGCTAGCTAGTGCTTTCTTATAGGTGCTTCTATAAAATTCAATAATAGCAATAGCTGAATTCCCTAAAATCTGTGAAAGCTTACTTCCGGACAAATATTTGTATTTATAATCGCTGTCATAAGCAGAATAAAGTAAAAAGTCTGTTAAAGCTGGCATTACAGCTTCTGCTCCTTCTGCCTCTACTATACTTACCACGTTATTATTTGCTGTTGGATGGAATTTTACAAGTATTTCTCCAACTAGTCCTACTTTAGGTTTAACTTCATCAGTTATTTCTAGTTCATCAAAGTCTCTTATTATATTTTCAATATTTCTTTTAAAGCTTGCTTTGTTTTTATTTTTTAAAGCAGCCTTACAAATCTTGACCCACTTTTCATAAAGCTTATTTGCAGATCCCTTAACTTTTTCATAGGGCCTAACCCTATATAGTACACTCATAAGGCAGTCACCATAAACTAAAGCCATCATAGCTCTATCAAGTAAAGGTATAGAAAGCTTGAATCCTGGATTTTTCTCCATTCCATTGGCATTTAAAGATATTACCGGTATATTTTCAAAACCTGCATCCTTCAAGGCTTTTCTTAAAAATCCAATATAATTTGTAGCTCTACAACCTCCACCAGTTTGAGATATCATAACCGAGGTATTATTTATATCATATTTTCCAGATTGTAAGGCTTCTAAAAGCTGTCCAATGGCAATTATTGCAGGATAGCAGACATCATTGTTTACAAATTTTAATCCAACCTCTATAGCTTCTCTATCCTGAGATGGCAGCACAACTAAATTATAACCTGACTCTCTAAAGGCCACCTCCAAAAATTGAAAGTGAATTGGAGACATTTCAGGTACTAATATAGTATGATTTTTCTTCATTTCCTTGGTAAAAGGAATTCTCTTAGTTATGTTGTTAACTCTCTTCAGTTCTATACCATTTTTTTCTCTTTCAGCCATAGAAGCCTTAAGAGAACGAAGTCTTATTCTTGCAGCACCAAGATTATTTCCTTCATCTATTTTAAGGGTAGTATAAATCTTTGAATTTCCATTCAGTATCTCCTGTACCTGATCTGTGGTAACAGCATCAAGTCCACAGCCAAAGGAATTTAATTGAACCAATTCTAAGTCCTTTTCTTTTGAAACAAAGCTGGCAGCTGCATATAATCTTGAATGATATACCCACTGGTCCACCACTCTAAGCGGTCTTTCAACTTCACCAAGATGTGCTACAGAGTCCTCTGTTAGTACTGCCATGCCAAGAGAATTAATCATATCTGGTATACCATGATTTATATGTGGATCTATGTGATAAGGTCTTCCTGCAAGGACTATACCTTTTATTTCATTTTCTCTAATTAGTTTAAGTGTGTCCTCTCCAGACCTTTGAATATCTTTCTTAAAGGCTTCCTGTTCTTCATAAGCTTTAATTACCGCTTCTGCTATTTCATTTCTATCAATATTAAATACCTGCAGCGCTTCCTGCAATCTGCTTATCATTCTCTTTTTGTTATCCAGAGGCAAAAAAGGCTTCATGTACAATATATTTTTTTCTCTTATTACATCTATGTTATTTTTTATTACCTCAGGATATGAAGTAACTATAGGACAGTTAAAATGATTATCTGCATCCTTTTGTTCCTTCTGTTCATGGGTAATAGAGGGATAGAATATAAAGTCTATACCTTTTTCATAAAGATTCATAATATGTCCGTGGACCATCTTTCCCGGGTAGCATACAGACTCTGAAGGTATAGTTTCAATTCCTTTTTCATAAATCTTTTTTGAAGACCTGTCCGATAACTCAACTCTAAAGCCTAGTTCTGTAAATACGGTAAACCAGAAGGGATAATTTTCATACATATTCAGAACCCTTGGTATACCTACAGCGCCTCTTTTCGCTTCTTCAATTGACAATGGTTCATATTGAAAAAGTCGGTTATATTTATATTCAAATAAATTTGGCAGAGAGTTGTTCTCCTTTTGTTTACCAGCACCTCTTTCGCATCTGTTTCCAGAAACAAACCTTTCGCCATCTTTAAACTTATTTATAGTTAATAGACAGTTATTAGAACATAATTTACATCTAGCTATATTAGTTGAAACATCAAAACTTTCTAAGCTTTGTTCATCTATCAAACTTGTTTCATAACCATCCTCATATCTCTCCTTGGCAATGAGAGCAGCTCCAAAAGCTCCCATTATTCCAGCAATATCTGGTCTTATAGCTTCCCTTTCAGATAAAATTTCAAAACTTCTAAGCACAGCATCATTATAAAAAGTACCACCTTGAACAACTATTTTATTGCCTAGTTCCTTAGGATTTCTGGCTTTAATTACTTTAAATAATGCATTTTTTATTACTGAATAAGATAGACCTGCAGAAATATCTTCAACGGATGCGCCTTCTTTTTGTGACTGTTTAACCCTTGAGTTCATAAAAACAGTACATCTAGAGCCAAGATCCACAGGTCCCCTAGAATCTATAGCCTTTGCGGCAAAATCTCCTACACTCATATTAAGTGAAGTTGCAAAGGTATCTAAAAATGAACCACAGCCTGCAGAACAAGCTTCATTTAAAAGTATGCTGTCTATAACACCATCTTTTATTTTTATACACTTCATATCCTGTCCACCAATATCTAATATGAAGTCTACTCCTGGGCAGAAGAAATCCGCTGCCTTATAATGAGCTACTGTTTCTATTTCACCTATATCTATTTTAAGCCCTGCTTTTAGTAAGGCTTCTCCATAACCAGTAACAGCTGAGTTCATTATTTTAGCCTTCTCTGGTAAAACACTATATAATTCCTTAAGCACCCTGATGGTAGACTTAAGGGGACTTCCTTCATTGCTTCCATAATAAGTGTAAAGCAGTGTTCCTTCACTATCTATAAGAGCTGCTTTTGTAGTGGTGGAGCCTGCATCTATACCTAAAAAGCACTGACCTTGAAATTCACTTAATTCTTTTCTCTTAACTGAATTTTTGCTATGTCTAAGTCTGAATTTTTCATATTCTTCCCCATTAGAAAATAGGGGTGTTAATCTGTCTGTCTCAACAATAGATTGGGTTTGGAAATTTTCAAATTTATCCATCAAAGACTTGAAGGATACTGATTTTTCTTTATCAGAAGACAATGAAGCCCCAATAGCCACATATAGCTGTGGATTTTCAGGAAAGATTATTTGATCTTCCTTTAATTTTAATACATCAATAAATCTTTTTCTAAGCTCTGATAGGAAAAATAAAGGTCCACCTAAAAACGCTACATTGCCTTTGATAGCTCTTCCACAGGCTAGTCCACTTACAGTCTGAATTACAATTGCTTGAAGTACAGAAACTGCAATATCCTCCTTTGCAACACCCTCATTTAAAAGCGGCTGTACATCTGTCTTCGCAAAAACTCCGCACCTAGCCGCTATAGGATAAATAACCTTATAATTTTTAGCTAATTCATTCAGCTCTCCAGCATCTACCTTAAGCAATGAAGCCATTTGGTCTATAAAGGAGCCTGTACCACCCGCACAAGTACCATTCATTCTTTGCTCTATTCCACCTTCAAAATAGGTAATCTTTGCATCTTCTCCACCTAATTCTATTGCTACATCAGTTTGAGGGTAGTAGGTTTTTATTGCTTTTGTAGCTGCAACAACCTCCTGAATAAAGGTGGCTCCAATACTATTTGCAATATTCATTCCACCTGAACCTGTCACCATTACAGTGACCTGCTCGTCCCCAATAATTCCATAGGCATCATTTAGAATTTCCTGAAGTTTTTTCTTAATATCTGAATAATGTCTATCGTATTTACTATATATTACTAGTTTTTTATTGTTCAAAATAACAACTTTAACTGTAGTAGATCCAATATCTATACCAACACTAAATAAGTTTCTCATATAATTGACATCTAAAATGCCTATTCGCCTCCTCATTTGTAAATTTCAACTAATTATATTACATCAGTGGAAAAGTTGATAATTGGCTTTTAAACAATTAAGCAGCCTTTTCACTGATTATTTTCACATAATTTTTATTTTTTGATCTCCTAGAAAAGTTACTAATGTTTTTAATTAGATTATTTTGTTTCCATTGAAGTTATATTTAGTAATTTAGGTGTTTGCTCAGCTATTAATCTAAGCGGTTTGCCACTCTTTTTTATCAATGAATAAGTCATACCACCTTCTATCATTGCTGCAATTACATCACCTAATTTATATGCATCATTTTCATTTATCCCAGAATTGATAAGTTTTTTAGCATATATACTCCCTAATGAAGTAAAAATTTCTTCGCAAGCTTTTCTTAAAGCTTCACTTGTTAGATATGTTTCTAAAGCTATCAAACTTATAGACATATCTTTAATTTTTTGATCATTATCAATTAATGTCGCTATATGTTCTATACTAGATATAATAGCATCAACTGGATTTATATTACTATTTAAGATACTCTCAAGTTTAGATTTTATTTTTTCTCCTGCTGAATTTATAGCTTCTAATGCAAGTTGCTCTTTTCCTTTTGGAAAATGATAATATAAGGAACCCTTTGGAGTTCCACTTTCTATCAAAATTTCATTTAAACCTGTTGCATAATATCCCTTAGTTTCAAAAAGCTTGGATGCAGTTTCTATAAGTTTTTCTCGTGTATTTACCTTACTACTCATAGCAATATACCTTTCTAATAAAATTATAGTGACTGGTCTAATATTTATGATACCTAATTATTACGATAAATGTCAATGCCAAGTTTATAATAATGCCTTTATATTTTTAAATTACCAAGATTCCAGTTAAGTATACTCTAAATCATAAAAATATTAAGCTACCTAACTGTGTTATGGAACACAGAGGTAGCTCTAATCCCCTTGGTACATTACTTAGAAAGACTTTTATTTAATGAATCACACAATAGTTTAAAACCTTCCACTACAGTGCTGCGTTGTTTTTCTGACATTTGATTAAAAGCCTCAATCTCTGCAGACTTTAATTCCTCCAGGATAGAGGTTGCAAAACTTGTTCCTTCCTCAGTAAGCCTAATAACTTTGTTTCTACGGTCTTTAGTATTTGGCTCTCTAGTTATATATCTCTCCTTTTCAAGTCCGGATAATATTTGTGAAACAGTTTGTTTAGGCAAGTATAACTTATTACAAATTTCACTTTGTGTACAATATGGAACTGTATTTTTTATCACATATAAAACAAATAAAGTTGTATCCTGCATTCCATGTCTTTTAGCCCAATCATGGTATATATTATTTATTTCAAACCATGCGTCGTAATAATTGTCTATCAGCCCAATAATTTTATCTTTATTATCCATTTGTTGTACCTTCTCTCTTAAACATTGATAAATTAATGACTTGCTCCACTTAAATTTAAACCAATAACTCCTAATACAATAAAAAGTATAGACGTTACTTTTAGGACATTAATATTTTCCTTAAAAACAACTACTCCTATTGTAGACAGCACAACTATTCCAGCTGCAGACCATATTGCATATGCTACACTCATATCTATCTTTTTTAATGCTATAGACAGAAAGCTAAAACATATTATATATCCTAAAAACGTTCCTAAGGTTGGTAATATCTTTGTGAACCCATTGGACACTTTCATCAAGGTTGTTGCTGCAATCTCAAATGCGATTGCCAGAATTAAATAAACCCACTCCATATGAAAACTCCTTTTCATTAATAATATTAGTCCTATTACGGACTAATATTATTATAACCTGGTTAACATAATTTGTCAAAGTAATGATCAGAATCCTGTAATGATAACTTAAGAAGTTCTTAAAAATATACTATTAGAAATAGTTATGCTGTTATGCCAATCACTGATAAGCAGACATTCACAGCATCTAAATCTGTTGCCAAAAGTACAAAGGAATTGATACTCTTACAAAATGACAACGCTAAAGTGAATATACATATTGGAATTATTAGATGTAGAGACATAATATTACTCCTTTCATTTTAAACACAAAAAACACATGTCTAGCATTTTCCGTAATCAGATTTACCAGCTATGCTCTACATGCGTCATTTATGTTTATATTTAACAAATTATCAATTATTTGTTTTTAATGATTTTTCATCCTTGATATCCTGCTAGTAATTTGTGTTTTTAGGGATTATTATTGCACAAGCTATGTACGCTAATATCCCACTTCCGCCTGCCAATGCAAATAGTACCCAGGCTAGACGCACAATAGTAGGATTAATATCAAAGAATTCAGCTATCCCGCCACATACCCCCGAAATCATCTTATTAGAACTTGATTTATATAACTTTTTATTCATATTGTCCTCCCTATCTTTCACTATAGTTATATATTATGCAAAATACTGAAACTTTAATTAGTATTTTTTCGATATTATTCTATTAAATAAGTCTAAAAAACAAATAGCTAAAAATATCACTATTATCATTTTTATTGACCACCCTCTTAACATATGTTACTATTAGCCTATGTTAGCAATGAAAGAGGTGTAATTAATGTCAATTAAATTTGCAATACTAGGTATATTAAGCTCTAAAGCCTCCACAGGATATGAATTAAAAAAGATTTTCGAAGAATCTTCCTTCTTGTATTGGTCCGGTAATAATAATCAAATTTACAAAGCCCTTATTAAGATGCAAGAAGAAGATCTTGTCACTAGCGAAGTGATTCATCAGGATAGTTCTCCTTCGAAAAAAATATATACCATAACTGAGGAAGGTCTTAAGGAGCTAAAAGAATGGATTATGTCATCACCAGAAGCTCCTGAGATAAAAAAGACATTTTTAATACAGCTTGCATGGTCAGATATGTTAAATACTCAGGAACTAAATCAATTA
>NZ_JAODOO010000020.1 GCF_025398335.1 Clostridium sp. CX1 | reverse complement strand
TATGCTTCTGTTCACTAGATTACTTTTAATGTATTAGATTTAACAATGTGGTATAATTACTAGTAAATGGTACGAGGTTATGAAGAATGTGTTGCAAGTGCAATAGAGTAATCAAAAGATCATTCTATGATTACTGGAGGGAAAACTTTTGAATGGAGTTAAGCATATTTTGTTAGGAATTGCAATAATTTTAATTGGATGCTCTTTCATTATAAGTGAAAAAAGCAGTATGGGCGGATATGGTGAAGTAACTGTTTTGATAATAGGGCTAGCTCAATGTATACGTGGTCTTAAGATGAACGACTGAGCGTTGGGCAATGGTGTAATGTTTATTTATATTTGTGACTGAAACATTCAATTTTAATAGAGCAACTAAAAAGTAATTTATCGGAAACACCACGTTATTCAAAATTGAATTCGTGGTGTTTTTACGTAGTATTTCGAAGATTATGTTTATATATTCAGCGCTTACCGGATTGACATAAACAAATGATAATGTTATTATATCTATAAAATTAATAGATGGGAGATAAAAATGGAGGATATAATTCGTAATGCAACTATAGATGATTTTAAAAGGGGGTATCTTTGGAATATAAGGGAAGCACAATTCGTTTGTTTAATATGTGGTGAGAAAATTAGTGAAAGTGATAATGATGTCAATGCTCATATCATAAAGCATGGAACTCCTATTGAAAGGCTGCTCTTACTAGATAAGAAGTATACTGGGTTGACTGAAATTCAAAAAGAGTTTTTGACAATGGTGTCAAATAGGTATAGTGACAAAGAAATTGCCGCCAAACTTGGATGTACAGAATCTACAGTGAGAAACATGAGATTTGCTTTAAGAGAAAGAGCAAGACAGGCAAGAGCTTTTCTTGCAGTTATGGAATTGGCAGAGGGGAAAGTATCAACGTTAACACCGCCGAAGCTTCGTGTTTTTCCCGCTAGAGAAGGAAAAAGAAAAGAATTATTGCCAAGGTTTGCCGCTTTATTTGAGCCAAATAAAGAATATACGGAAATGGAAGTGAAAAAACTCATTAAAACTATTTACGAAGATGATGCAACTATACGACGATACTTGGTGGATTATGGATATTTAAAGAGAACAAAGGATGGAAGTAAATACTATAAGAATTATAAGGAGAATATGATGGAAAAGATGGACAGAAAAGACCTTATTAATAAATATAAGCAGCAAGAAGTAGAAATGGGAATAATTAAAGTACATAACACAGTTACAGGAGATTCTCTTGTGGATATATGTACAAATTTATATAAGCCTTTTGAGGGAATAAAGTTTAGATTAAATGCAAGAATGTTTAAGTTGAAAAGATTACAAGAGGATTGGAACACTTATGGAGAAAATGCCTTTACCTTTGAAGTGGTGGAAAAGCTAAAAGCGAAGGAAGGCGCTACAGAGAAGGAAAAAATAGAGGATTTAAAGGAATTATTACAGATGTGGATTGACAGTCAAGGAGAGAGTTTGAAGTTGTATAAATAGCAAGATATAAAAAAGTCGAAAATTACTACTGCAAACAGAAAATATTTAACTTATATATTAGTTTCGAGGAGTGATGGGATGGAAAGTTCGTCATCTGCAGATGCAGGTCTTTTTCAAAATCGATTTGTTCAAGTCATTATGATTTCAGGTATTTTACTGCAAATAGGAGTATGGGTTCGTAATTTTGCAATTTTATTATTTGTAATGGAGAAAACACAGAATGATCCCTTTGCGGTTTCAATGATTTCTGTTGCAGAATTTGCGCCAATATTTATTTTTTCTTTTATAGGTGGAACTTATGCAGATCGTTGGAAACCTAAACGTACAATGGTATGGTGTGATTTGTTAAGTGCTGTTTCAGTGTTAGTGGTACTTTTTGCAATAATTTTTGGTACTTGGCAGGCTGTATTTTTCGTAACCTTTATATCAGCCATTTTATCACAATTTTCTCAGCCCTCTTCCATGAAATTATTTAAAATTCATGTACCTGTAGAAAAGTTACAAGTAGGCATGGCTATGTTTCAAACATTGATGGCAATTTTCATGATTATTGGTCCAATGATGGGTACACTTGTATATCAAAGATTTGGTATTAATATTGCAATAGCTGTAATGGCAGTTGCCTTTCTAATGTCTGCAGCTGTATTGACATTTCTTCCAGCTGACGAGAAAGAGAAAGATAAACAATTAAAGTCAAATTTCTGGCGAGAACTAAGTGACGGTTTCCGTTACGTTTGGGAGAGAAAAGTGCTTACTATACTTGGTGGGGTTTTTGCTGCAGCTGGTCTGGCAGTAGGGATTATTCAGCCCCTTGGAATTTTTATTATTGTGGAGAGATTAGGTTTGCCAAAGGAAAACTTACAATGGTTGCTTGCCACCAATGGTGTGGCGATGCTTATAGGCGGCGGCATGCTGTTAAGTTTTTCAAAAAAGATTAGTCCACAAAAACTACTTGCCCTTGGATTGCTTGTTAATAGCATATCAGTTATAGGCATTGGAATATCTAGAAGTTGGGCTATTACCCTTGGGCTTCAGTTTTTTAATGGATTATTCATGCCCTGTATTCATATAGGAACAAACACTTTAATTCTTAAACTTACAGAGGAAGAATTTGTAGGAAGAGTAAATGGGGTTTTAAATCCTCTTTTTATGGGTGCAATGGTAGTTACCATGAGTTTATCAGGATTGCTAAAGATTAAACTCTCTCTAGTAACTATGTATACGGTATCTGGGGTATTATTCTTTTTTGGTGTGCTTTTGGCAGCTCAGCTATTTAATATGGTTAATATAGATAAAGAAGACAAATTTATTTCTAATAGTGGACAATGAAAATTAGTAAGAAATAAAATTAATTAAAACTGAATACATAAAAAGATGCTATCAGTTCAAGGAAATTGATAGCATTTTTTATTTAAGTATATAAAAAATTTTAAAAGTAGTTGACTCTTACCTTAGGTGAGCCATTATCATTATAAATGAGGTGAGGAATTATGCTATATACAGTTAAGGACATTGCAAAGCTAACAGGAGTTACAGTAAAAACTCTTCATCACTATCATAAGATAGGACTATTAGAACCTTGTGATATTAGTGAAGCTGGCTATCGTCTATATGGAATAAATGAATTGGAGCGTTTACAGCAGATATTGTTTTATCGTGAGCTTGATTTCTCACTGAAAGATATCAAAACAGCACTTGAAGATGAACCCAGTCGATTGAGTTGTTTAACAAAACAACAGGAACTGCTTTTTGCGCGCAAGCAGAGACTGGAAGGTTTATTAAAAACTCTTGATGATTCGATTATTCTAACAAGGAAAGGAGAAATTATGGACAAATCAGCAATGTTTCAAGGATTTAATAGAGAGGAGTGGAAGGAGGCCTTAAAGGAGCAGGGTGAGCATCTTAAGGAAAAATATGATTATGATATGATGAAAGAAAATAACTTTGAAGTTGATGAGATGAATGAAAAGGCAAAGGAAGCCCAGAATTTTATGACAAAGGTAGCAGAGGCTTTGAGAGAGGGATGGAAACCAAGGGATGAAAGGCTGCAAAAAATACTAGAGGAGCATATTAGATTCTTAAATAATAATGGTACAGAAGTAGATGCAAAGACTTTTTCAATGCAGACAAGATTCTTTTTAGAAGATGATTTTCATCGTAATATGCTTGAAAGCCAACAAATAGGATTTAGCTACTATCTTTGTATTGCAGCAGAAATGTATGCTGCTGGAAAGTAATAAAGTAATTTAAAAAATGTTTTTTTAGTTATGTAATAAGTATTGAGTAGGAGAGGTAAGTACATCTTATCTCTCCTTTATTTTATATCTATTGTAAGGTTAACTTGACACAAGAGTAAAATATTGCTATATTTATAATGTAAGGTAAACATTACATGGAGGTAAATAATGAAGAATAGGTTAAAAGAATTACGTGAGTCTATGGGGTTAACACAAGAACAGTTAGGCCAACTTGTAGGAGTATCAAGACAAGCAATCAACTCCATTGAAACAGAAAAGTTTGAACCATCTATATGGTTGGCTTATGATATTTGCAAAGTATTTCATAGTACCATAGAGGAAGTTTTTATATTTGAAGAAAGTGAAAGAAAATCAAGAGCACAGCAAAGGAGAGGTGTAGTTTAAATGGCATTAAGACAAATTAGACTTTTTGAGGATGAAATATTAAGAAAAAAGAGTAGAGCAGTTGAAGTAGTAGATGATAAAATAAGACAAATTTTAGATGATATGGCTGATACTATGTATAATACAGAAAATGGTGGAGGCTTAGCGGCTCCTCAGGTAGGTATATTAAAAAGATTAGTTGTGATAGACATGGGACAGGGACTTATAAAGTTAGTAAACCCAAAGATAATTATGCAGGAGGGAACTCAAGAGGTTGTAGAAGGATGTTTAAGTATTCCTAACACTTGGGGGAAGTTAAAAAGGCCTGCAAAGGTAACAGTGGAAGCACTAAATGAAAATGGCGAGAAAATTACCTTAACAGGTACAGGAGATTTAGCAAAATGCTTTTGTCATGAAATAGATCATTTAGAGGGTATACTTTTTACTGATTTAGTTACTGAATATATAAGGTAATACTAGAGCCTAAGGATTGTGAAAGGAATTGGTAGCAATGGACTTTATTCCTACAAAACAGATATTATCACCCTGGAAGAAAAATGATAGTTGGTTTGGAGTAAATTATAATATGAACATATATAAAGATTGTTGTCACCGGTGTATTTATTGTGATTCGAGAAGCGAATGTTATCAAATTAAAGATTTTGATACCGTTCGTGCAAAGGCTAATGCTATTGGAATATTAAATAATGAGCTTAAATCAAAAGGCAAAAAAGGGGTAATTGGAACGGGAGCAATGTCAGATCCCCGTAACCCCTTTGAATCTAAATATAAGCTCACTAGAAGTGCATTAGAACTTATAAAGATGTAACCTCTAAGAGACTTGAAGCAATAAATAAACTTTCTTCTAAGGGAATTTTTGCAGGGATATTATTAATGCCTGTGATACCCTTTATTGAAGATAGTAATGAAAATATTTTACAAATCATAAGATTGGCAAAGGAAAATGGAGCGAAATTTATATATCCTGCTTTCGGAGTAACACTTAGACAAAAGAAGGCTATTTCTAGCCTAAAGCTACATCAAGCATCATCATCACTGCAAAACCAATCATAGCACCAATTGTAGCTACATCTGAAGTGGTATCTTGCTGAGACTCTGGTATCAATTCCTCTACTACTACATATATCATTGCTCCTGCAGCAAAGGATAGAGCATAGGGGAGCATAGGTTTCATAGCTACTACAGCTATTGCGCCTATAACGCCTGCTATTGGCTCTACAATTCCTGACGCCTGCCCATATATAAAGCTTTTAGTCCTGGAAAAACCTTCTCTTCTCAGCGGAATTGAAACTGCAGCACCTTCTGGAAAGTTTTGAATTCCTATTCCTATTGCTAGGGCAACAGCTCCTGCTAAAGATGCTGATGGTAAATCAGCAGCTATAGCCCCAAAGGCTACTCCTACTGCTAAACCTTCTGGTATATTATGAAGAGTTATTGCTAGAACTAATAATACACTTCTTTGCAAACTAGTCTTTACACCTTCAGCTTCTTCTATAGGAGCTCCAATATGAAGGTGAGGTAAAACCTTATCTACCAGCCATAGAAAAGCTCCTCCTGATAAGAAACCAATTACAGCCGGTACCCATGCTACCATATTTGCGTCTTCAGCCATTTCTATGGCAGGTGCTAATAGTGACCAAAAACTTGCCGCTATCATAACTCCAGCAGCAAATCCCAACATTCCATTTAGTATTTTTCTGTTTAATGTTTTGAAAATAAATACTAAGGCAGATCCTAAGGCAGTTACAAACCAGGTAAAAAGAGTTGCACAAAAAGCCTGCATTACTGGAGTTAAATTAGAAAACCAATTAACTAACATAATTAAGCCTCCTTCTGATAATCATTTATGTATCTTTAATATATGCTTATTTCAATTATAGTATTATTAAATGCATATTTTAAGAGGAAATTTGAAATAAATTAAAAGCGATTGGTTAAACCAGCCGCTTTTAATTTATTAGGATCTTAAAATTTAGTATCTTATTAGTTTACCATCCCTTTGCCTCTAGCAAAACTTCATCAGGAATATCTCCTTTTAGATATTCATTTATTGACTCTTCTATAATAGCTACTGCTTTATCAATCTGTTCCTTTGTTATTACAAGTGGAGGTTGAACACGAAGTACGTTATTAGAAAAGAAGGTAAGAATTACACCTTTTTCCCAACAGCGGTAGCATATCTTTGCAGCAGCTTCTCTTGCACGCTCCTTAGTATTCCTGTCAGTAACTAAGTCAACGCCTATACTTAAGCCCATACCACGAACGTCACCAATTATTGAATATTTGTCTTTCATTTCATTGAACCGTACTTTAAGATAATCACCTAATT
Source organism: Clostridium sp. CX1 (assembly GCF_025398335.1). Classification (GTDB taxonomy): domain Bacteria; phylum Bacillota; class Clostridia; order Clostridiales; family Clostridiaceae; genus Clostridium_AM; species Clostridium_AM tanneri. The sequence goes on along the minus strand of NZ_JAODOO010000020.1, from coordinate 65,874 downwards.
CTTTAGAACGCTTCATAAGTTCTTCTTCTTTTATTACACTTATAGTAGCAAGAGCAGCACTGCAGCTTACTGGATTAGCCATAGTTGTAAATACATGTGCAGGGGCATCTAAGGATTCCATGATCTCTGATCTTGCAACAATGGCACTCATAGGCATGCCGGATGCTATAGATTTTCCCATTACTATTATATCTGGTTCCACATCAAAATTTTCTATAGCAAACCATTTTCCCGTTCTTCCAAAGCCTTGTTGTATTTCATCAACAACAAAGAGGATACCATTTTTCTTACATAGGTTATATAAGGCATGAACATATTTTTTAGGCGGTACAATTAGTCCTCCATCACCGGCTATAGGTTCCATTACAATTGCTGCCACTTCTTCTGGAGGCAAGTAATTTCTAAACTTATCCTCTAGCTCTTCTAAACATTCTAATTTGCAGCAATCTTCCTTTTTATCAAATTTACAACGGTAACAATCTGGATAATTTATATGATCAATGTCTGGCAATAATGGTCCGATTTTACGACGCATATTTAAACTTATAGCAGAAAGGGAAATAGAACCGTAAGTGGATCCATGGTAGGAACCAACAAAGGAAATTATTTTACTTCTGCCTGTATAGGCTCTAGCAAACTTTATCATCCCATCATTGGAGTCAGAGCCACTTAAGCCGAAGGCAACCTTTTTGCTAAAGTTACCCGGTGTAATTTCTGTAAGTTCCTTAGCTAATTTTACTAGAGCCTCATGATAAACATAGGCTGGGGTATAGTGAATGAATTCTTTTACCTGTTTTATTATAGCATCTACAACTTTTGGATGAGCTTGTCCGGTGTTTAGTGCTGCTGCACTAGATAACATATCAATATATTCATTACCATCAACATCCTTCATTATTGCTCCACTTCCACTTTTTATAACTAAAGGATAATAAGGAACTCTGCAACCAGATGGAATTACTTCACTGTCCTGCTCAACAACACTATGACAACGGATAGTATTTTCTTTCAAAATAAACACCCCCATAAAATATCCACTATTATTAAATATATATTAATAAATTAACTATAGTTTAATAATACTACTAGTTGTAGGAAAATACAACCAATTTTAAGTAATAATTAAAAAAATAAGTATTACTTAAAAACCCTACATTCTTTATTGAAGAATATAGGGTGAAGTCTATGTAGAAAGTAAATATTTATCATTGTTAATATATAGTGAAACTTAGTATATTGGCGGGCAAATATTAGAAATTCCAGTAACTTTCTCAGAAGTTGGATTATAGAATTTATGTGGCATGTTCTCTTTTATATAAATGCTATCTCCACTATTTAAAATATACTTTTCATCTCCTAAGAACAGTTCGATTTTCCCTTCAATAACGAATATACATTCATCTGCGGCATGCAGCATAAATTCATCATTGCTCCAACTCTCAGGTTCTAGTTGAAAATATATAGTTTCCATTTTAATATCTACCTCTTTATCCGATGCCATAGGTGATATAAACTCATAGACCATGCTTGAATTTGGAAGCTCAAGCTTTTTTCGCATAGTAGATTGGATATAAACATTCTGTTTCTTCTCAGTACTTAAAAAAGTATAAATAGGCACTCCTAAAGAAATTGCAATTTTTTTTAGTGATGAAAGAGATGGTTCGGTAATATTTCGCTCAATTTGCGAAATATAACTTGACGTTAACTGAGTCTTCTCAGCCAATTCATTTAATTTTAGACCTTTTTCAAGTCTGATTTCTCTAATCTTAGTTCCTAACAAAATAATACACCTCCCCTTAGATTTTAATTATTGATATGTAAGCCATAAAACTTAAAATAAGTATAGCTAATTACTTTTAAACATTCACAGAAAAGGTAAAGAAAAACAATAATTAAAATTATCCATACCTACTAAAAGTATACTCTAATCAATAAACATTAGTAAAGTAGATACTTATATTAGAAATTAGCAAAGCTTCTTTTGAACCTAATATTACATATAGCCTATCAGTAGTGGCCTAAATTGATGTGAATAAATTACGTTACCTTTCAGATACTAATAAGGGTGATATTACTATGAGTTACAATAATGAAAATACAGAGCAAAAGAGTAATAATTCAGAGTTTAGCAATAAATCTTTACCACCCTATAACGATGCACTAACTCAAATTAATCAATTGACCACGGACAGTCCAGATATAATTAAAAAAAGAGTAGTTTTTAAAGATGGAAAAGAAGGATATGTCATATATCTTAAAGGACTTGTAAATCTAGAATTAATGTTTCAAGTGTTTATAAGGCCTATATTATCTTTAAATTCAGCAGACTTAAATAATAAAGACAATGTAGATAAATTACCTATACCTATGGTGACTTATTACTATGATGTAGCTAAGATAGTTGATGAAATATTTCACGGAGGCACTATTCTCATAGCAGATAGTGTGAACCTGGCAATTGGCGTGTGGTTGAAAACACCGGTAAAAAGGGACATTAGCGAACCTATAGGTGAAAAAAGCATTAAAGGTCCTCATGAAGGGTTTATAGAGGATATTTCAACAAATATTTCACTACTTAGAAGAAACATTAAAAGCAGAAGGTTAAAATTTAAAGTGATTGAAGTAGGAGAAATTACAAAACAAAATGTATATGTGGTATATATTGAGGGAATAGCCAATGGTGAAGTTTTAAATAATCTGTTAAACAGAATAAGAAATATAAATATAGATGCTTTAATTGATACAGGATACATAGAACAGCTTGTTACAGATTTTCCACACTCGACTTTACCACAATATCAATCTACAGAAAGAACAGACAAGGTAATTGCTTCTCTTATGGAGGGAAAGCTTGCAATAATGCTAGATGGAACTCCCACTGTGTCCATAGTACCTGTTAGCTTCTCAGCTTTTTTTCAAGCGCCGGATGACTATAGCTCCAGTTGGATTGCAGGTTTTTTTATAAGATTACTTAGAGGTTTTGCATTGATACTTGCTCTCTTTTTGCCGGCCTTATACATAGCTATTGTAACTTTCCACTATTATGCAATTCCATTAGATTTACTTGTACCTTTGTCTAAAGGAAGAGCAAGAGTTCCCTTTACTCCGATTATGGAAGCTTTATTTATGGAGATTACAATAGAGCTTTTGAGAGAAGCCGCCACTAGACTTCCAACCTATATAGGAACCACTATAGGGGTTGTAGGAGGGCTTGTCATTGGTCAGGCTGCAGTAGAAGCAGGTATAGTAGGACAGCTATTGCTTATTGTAGTTGCAGTTACTGCCATTGCCTCTTATGTAATACCGAATACTGACATGGCTTTAGCGATAAGACTTACCAGATTTGCCTTTATGTTATTAGCTGGAGTTTTTGGAATGATGGGTATTATCATTGGTTCATCAATATTTTTAGCCCATTTATTGGTGCTTGAATCCTTAGGTCAGCCGTACTTTCAGCCAATTACTCCATTTAAAATGAAAGATTTAAAGGATTCCTTTATAAGAATCCCTATGAAAAATTTAAAGAGTAGACCAGATATCGCTAAGCCTTCCGATGTGAAAAGAGGTAAAAAAGGTGGAAAATGATTGGAACAGCATAACATCAAAACAGCTAATAGCATTTATCGTGTCCTCACAGATAGGTATAGGAATTTTAACTTTGCCTTCCACTCTTGCAGAAGATGTAGGTCATGATGGGTGGATTGTAGTTTTGCTAGCAGGAATGCTTTTTAGTACACTAACACTACTTATAATGCTTTTTTTAAGAAGATTTGATGGAAAATCATTGATTGAAATTAATAAAGTAATATATGGTAAGTATTTTTCCTTGATTGTTAGCTTAATATATATTATTTACGTTTACTTTGGAACTATTGTTACCCTCCGCGCTTTCGTGGAAATGGTTAGAATCACCATACTAAAGTTAACACCGATTTTTGCTTTGGTATTGCTCTGTCTAATACCAGAAATTTATTTAGCTTGGTATGGATTAAAGGCAATTTCAAGATTTGGAAATGTTATTTATATAGTATTATTTTCTTCTATAATACTATATTTATTTTCACTATACGACTATAGAATGGATTTTATACTGCCCATAGGAGAAGCTGGTATCCCTGCCATCCTTAAAACCACATTAGCAACTACCATGTCATACCTTGGTCCGGAGCTTGCACTTTTTATATATTCTGATATTAAAGATAAAGATAAGGCTCTTAAGTATGCAGTATTAGGAAACTTTATTACAACCTTATTTTACACAGCCACTGTACTAGTATTAACGCTGTTTTTTGGTGAAGAGATGTTATTAAGACTGGTCTTTCCTCTTTTTAGTTTTTCAAGCTCCCACAGGGTATTTGTTTTTGAGAGACTTGACTTGATATTCGTTTCTCTTTGGATGCCTTCCATGGGAACTACTATGCTGTCCTATTATTTTTGTACTTACTATGGTTTAAGCAAGTTGATGAGAATTCCAATAGGTACCAGAGATATAAATAGTAGTAGAATTGCCCTTTTTATAGGTATCTTGCTGTTAGTTGTACCTTTAAGCCTTCTTCCAAAGACAAGTATAGAAATACGCAACCTGCTTAATATTCTTGGTTATGTTGGGATGGGAGTTATTATATTGACATTAATAAGTTATTTTATATGTTTATTAAGGGCGCGGAGTGGATTAAAGTGATGATACATATGAAAAAGAAAAGGATTAAAAAAATTATTATACTATTATTAATACTACTCTTACCTAATTTATTTACAGGCTGTTGGGACCAGCAGCCAATAGGGCGCCTGAAGATAGATCTTACTATGGGAATGGATATTTCACCGGAAAAACGTCTTCTTATAACCAGGTCAGCACCAGTATATGAAGAAGAAATCAGCAGCAAGTCGGAAATTATCACCGAAGAGGTGAATTCACCACAGCGAAGCAGAGAAGAGTCGAGAGCTACCTCATACAATCTTACAGTAGGTGGGAAACTTCAACAGATTCTTTTTTCTAAAGAGTTAGCTTCAATAGGCATTTCAGATTTAATCGAGGTATCAGAAAGAGATACAGAAAGTTCACCTTTAGCTATGGTTATAGTAGTTGATGGAAGTACCAAGGAGCTTTTAAAAAAGGCTAATGAAATGAAAGATAAGCCAGCACCAGGTTTCTATATAAACAGATTAATAGATAACAATATTAAGAGGGCTAGTATACCTGAAACAAGAGTCCATAATTTTTGCATAGCCTATTTTGCACCAGGAATAGACCCTATTGTTCCTAGAATAAAACTTGAAAGTGATGAAAATATAGGAATAAAGGTAATGGGAAGCGCATTATTTTCAGGAGATAAACTTGTAGGGGAAATAGATATTCGCGATACCGCCATATTATTAGCTATGATGGGTGAGATGAGAAGGTCTGTGTATTCATTTGAAACCTCAAGATCTTTTCTAGAAGGTAACAGGCCTAAGACTGCAAGCTCCTTTTCCATAAATAGAACTAAAAGAAAGATAAAAGTAAGAATGGACAATGGAATTCCCAAGGTTGATATCTCTCTTGATATGAGAGGAAATGTTCAAGAATATCGATGGGGTGGAATAAAGGATAATAAAGACAAAAGTGAACTAGAGAAGCTTGTAGGTGATGAAATCACTGGTATTTGTGAGAAAGTGCTTAAGTATACTCAGGAAGTAGGTAGTGACCCCATAGGTGTAGGCAGTATGATGAGAGCAAAATACGGAGCACAGTGGAAGGAAGACCAGTGGAAGGAAAACTATAAAAAAACTGTGTTTAATGTTAAGGTAAATTATACTATTAAACATCATGGAGTTATTAAGTAAGGTTTTGATGCTAAATGAAGCTGTTTACTTATCTGAAGCCAGCAGAAGTGCTGACCTCAGATAAGTAATATATAAAATTCCCGTGGTGCTATTTGGCATTTAGAAGTAACTTGTCAATGATCCTATCTAAGCTAGTATTATTTGGACAGGTAAGCCATTTATCTGAAACCACGATATACTTGCAGCCGTTAGACTTATTTTTTAAATAGGCATAAATTATTTCAACTTCATCGATTTCATCTTTTTCTATATCTACTGAATTTTTCAGGGTTTCATTATTAAAATAATATAGGATGTTAGTTTTAAAGATAGTTTTCAATTCTGTTAAATCAAAATTCTCTAATTCATATTTTTCAGTAAAAAGCACCTTATTTCCTCTAATGAGAAAAAGTTTCAGGATATCATCACTTAAATGCTCTAATAAAGCAATGTTTTTATTTCCTTCTGTAAATTTAACAATCTTTGCCTTATTTATTAGATAGCTCACTGCACTTAAGTAATCTCTATACTTAGCAGCGTTTTCAAAATCAAATTTTTCTGATGCACTTATCATCTTGCTTTCTATGTCCATAATAATACTTTTATCAGTACCACTTAGTAACTTTATTACCTTGTCCAAAATATCAGTATACTGATTTTTAGGGGCAGTATCTAAACACATGCCAATGCACAGGCCTAAAGAATAATTTAAACAAGATGAGGCTTTTCGCCAGTTATTGCTGCATAGTATTTTATAGTGCTCTTTTATGGCAAGAAGTCCCCGTTCTACTGTACTCTTATTTGTATATGGACCAAAATAAAGGTTTCCATCCCTCTTATCAGCTTCATTAGAGATTTGGATATCAGGATACCTGTCGTTAACTTTTATTTTTATATAGGAATAAGCTTTAGGACTTTTCATTAGTCGATTATATATAGGTTTTATTTCTTTTATCAATTTACATTCTAGCATAAAGGCTTCAAACTCTGTGTCAGTAAGTATATACTCAAAGTCTTTAAGATTTTTAACTAATTTGGCAGTCTTTGGAGAGCGGGAGTTAGAGCTTTGAAAGTAAGAGCCAACTCTATTTTTTAAGTTCTTTGATTTACCCACATAAATTACACTGTTAAGAGAATCTTTCATGAGATATACCCCTGGGGAAGAAGGAAGACTTTTAACTTTTTCTTTTAGGTTCACACTATCTCCTCCAAAAGCTATATAGTAACTAGATTTTATCACGGGACTAACTAGGTATGCAATAAATATAGAATCTTTCTTTTAAGGATAAGGCAGCGATTTACAGTGACCTTTAAAATAGCATGAAAATTTATAAAAGACAACAAAGCAATAATGCAAAGCAGCTACTAAAAAGAGCTGCTTTGCATTATTAAAGAACTGCTCATAGGATAAATATGGTATAAAAGGTTCCCTCCTATTTTGTCAAAAATGCAAGCACTAAAAGAAAAAAGTAAAATTAAAAGGATAAGAAAAAGGCTTTTTCCGTCAAAAACTACTTTACTATTTTCTTTTAATGCAGCTTGGTTGTAGATTAAGATTTCTGAACCTATCATTATTAAGGTAATTGGCCACCACTTTAGAATTTGAAGGCTAACTTCTAGGTTATATAAATTACCTAGGAGGTAGACCAATCCAGTTACTATTAAAAGTATCCCTAAAGATAAAGTTCCTACTCGTCTTCCCCCCATGAGTTCTCATCACCTTTCTCTAAAATAGCCCTATTTTTACTCCTTAGAAGAACAAATCCTATAACTATAAAGAATAGTGAAGTAAAGGCTGATCTTGTAAATCTTATAAATTGATAATCTACATATTGTCCAACAATAGGGAAAATTATATTGTTAACTAGTGCAGCTATTCCTAAGAAGATGAATCCATATCCTAGGTATTTGTAGGCCGTATTTGTTTTAGTAAAATTATTTTCGTAGCCAATACTTGAAAAGATTTTTAAATCGGAGTCAATTAGCGGCTCTTCACCGGAAGCTTTTGATCTTACATCAAAAACGCTATAGAACCATATGATAGGCAGAAATGCTGCAATAAGTTCTATTTCAGTAGAGACACTTATACCAAAAGTTAAGAAAAATAACATCATAAGCTGTATACCATGTTTAGTAAGTCCAAGATACATGTGACCAGCTCCAGGAATAAAAGAAAAGAATATTGCAATTTTTTTAGAATGTTTCAATGTAAAATCCCCCTAATTCGTTTTTAATTTATATTTTTATTCTAGCTATAAAATCTTAAAATAATGTTACTAGATTTCTTAAGATTTTCTTAAAAGCAATTTATATAAGGAAATTAGGATCTATTAAATAAATTGTTATTGACAAAATGGTACTACAAATGTAATCTAATTATATAGACTACATTTGTAAGAAGGGGTGTTATTAATTGAAGGAGTTACCTAAGATATCAGATGCAGAGTGGCAGGTTATGAAAGTAGTGTGGAAAAAGACACCTATTACTTCAAGTGAAATTATTGATGGCTTAAAACAAGACAGCCTATGGAGTTCAAAGACCATACATACACTCATAAGTAGATTAGTTAAAAAAGAGGCACTTGGAGTAGAAAAGAATTCATCACATTATTTATACTATCCACTTGTTTCTGAAGAAGAATGTAAAAGAGAAGAAACAAAATCTTTTTTACAAAAAGTTTATGACGGTTCTATTAATCTTCTGATTTCAAATTTTATAAAAGAAGAGAAACTAACAGAAGAAGAAATTGAAGAGTTGCAGAGTATATTGAATAAAAGTAAGAAATAAGTAGGTGAGATATGAATTTATTAATATTGTTTAAAACAGTAATTTCTTTATCTTTTATGGGAAGTATAGTTGCTTTGTTAATAGTAATGATTAAACAACTATTTAACAATAGATTAAGTGCCAAATGGCACTATTATATTTGGTTTCTTCTTATCCTAAGGCTTATAATACCCTATAACCTGCAAAGCAACTTTAGTATATTTAATTTATTCAGCAGTGCTCAAAGAAGCATTCAATTACTTCAAAATAATATATTAAATAAAGATAACAGTATTAAGGAGCAAGACCACAGTAACGAGAATTTACAAAATAAAGCAATAAATAATGATTCTACGAAAGAGATAAATAGTAATTTGAAGGATAAGGTTACTATAGGAAACTCAATAAACAAGGAAATTTACAAAAATAATACTATGGATATTAGTATTGTAAGTAATAATAGGAGTGCTATTAGCAGTTATTTGGCTGGAATATGGTTTATAGGTATTTTAACTATAATTATATATGTGATAACTGTGAATATGAGGCTTCAAAGGATAGGTGAAAAAGGATCTAAATGGGAAAGGGATAACATAACCCAGCTTTTGCAGCAATGTAAAAAGGAAATGAAAGTAAAAGGAGATATTTCTATTATTATTAATAATGAGAACAAAGCACCTTATCTCTTAGGACTCTTAAAACCTAAAATTTTCATATTCTCAGGAATTATTGATGAATTTTCAATGAAAGAAATAAGATATATATTTCTACATGAACTTGCTCATGTAAAGAGAAAGGATATATTGATAAATTGGACAATTATATTAGTACAAGCAATACACTGGTTTAACCCTGTAATATGGTATGCACTAAACAGAATGAAATTAGACTGCGAAATTGCCTGTGATGAAACGGTTCTAAATAGTATAAGCTTCACAGAACGTATAAGCTACGGTCAGACAATAATAAACTTGACAAAGATGTTTTTTAATAACCGCCTAACTCCAGGAGTAACAGGAATGATAAATAAGTCTGAGTTAAAAAGGAGGATTATCATGATTTCAAAGTTTAGTAAAAAATCAATAAAGAGGACAGTAATCACAATACTAATAACTCTAATTTTAGCTGGAGTAGGGTTAACAAATGCCAATGAGTCCTTTAAAGGATACCTAGGATTAAATAGTTCAAAAGAAAATAAGGAAAAAGGAATATCAAAGGAGGAATCAGAGGTTTTAACCTCAGAGAAACAAAGGGCTATACTTGATAACCTTGACGATTTAATAAAGAAAGATACTAGTACAAATCAATTCATCAAAGTTTTAAATGACAATGTTGCAAAGGTTTCAAAGGAATATGCATCAACAATGATTTTTAAACTGGAAGAAATGCAGAAAAAGAATTTGCCTAAGCTAGAGGAAAGATTCTATAATGATGATATGCAAAGTAAGATTAACAAAATATATAACATTAATTTTAACATAAACAAAATAGACTACATTGAGGACAAAGAACTAAAAGATCTGTTAGTAGAAACAAGAAACGGTGGATATAAAATTGAAACTGCAGAGGGAATGTACTTTCCTGTGTTGGACTATGAGTCTTATAAACAATATAGCCCATATGTAACAGAAGATATTAAGAATTATATACAAATAATGGCTGTTGAATCAAATAAGACTCCTATAAAAGATGCAGCTCTTATGATTAGCTGGGATGAGTTGTTGAAAAGAGCACTGAAACAGGAAGAGTTCATTAGTAAGTACGGGAATTCAGTAAAAATAAATGATGTAAGGCAGCTGTATAAGCAATATATAGTCTTTATCTTATACGGTGCAAATAATACTCCAATTTTTCAATATGATACAAAAGAGTTAGTGCCTGAAGCTAAAATCAGCTACACAAATGCAATAAAAGAAAGTAATAATAGTGAAACTTTAGGGAATATAAAAGGTTTCATTAATATATTGGAAGAAAGTAATTATAAAATTACAGAAAAAGTGGAAAGTTATAGAAAAGGAATATTAGAAAAAATGTAGAAATTAGATATATTTCCAGTTGGTTAGTGGGAACTATAATTTGCTGGGGAGATTATGGTTCCCAGTTAAGTGTGTTTTGATAGGGTAAATTAATCATAGTGAAAATGGAGGGATATTTTTGGTAAGGAAGAAAGAGAATAGAGAAGTAAAGGTGAAAAAAATAGTTATAACTGTCCTCATGTTCCTTGTATTTGTTGGAGGTTCTTATTATAGTTTACATAAAACTGTCTATAAGAAACTAGCTGATGAAAAGGTTTCTAGCAATAATAGTAGTGAAAAAGATAGTAATAATGAAAAAAATACTATTGATAAAAAAGAACCAGTTCAAACAGAGGTGCTTTTAAGTAGCGCTGGAGATTGCACTATAGGACATGATACAAATTTTGGATATGCTAATAGCCTACCAGCAGTTTTAAATCAAAAGGGGAATGATTATTCTTATTTTTTTAAGAATGTGGCAGAAATTTTTAAAGAGGATAATATTACTACTGTTAACTTAGAAACCACCTTTACAAATGCAATAGTAAAAGCTGAGAAGCAATTTAATTTTAAAGCTCCTCCAGAATACGCAAAAAGCCTTCCATTAGGAAATATAGAAGCAGTAAACCTTTCTAATAATCACATATACGATTATCTAGATAAAGGTTTTAAAGATACAATTGATTCAGTAAAGGCAGAGGGAATTAATTACTTTGGTGAAGGAAATAAGTGGTTAACTGAAGTTAATGGAAATAAGATGGCATTTTTAGGATATAGGGGGTTTAGCTCTGATAAGGCTTTCCTAAAGAAGGTTAAGGGCGATATAGAAGAACTAAAAAGTAAAGGTTATACTGTTGTAATTAATTTTCATTGGGGACAGGAAAACTCCTATTATCCAAGTGAGGGACAGAAACAAATTGCTCACTATGCTATAGATCAAGGAGCAGACCTAATTGTAGGTCATCATCCTCATGTAATTCAGGGAATTGAAAAGTATAAAAATAAAATTATTGCATATAGTCTTGGAAACTTTGCCTTTGGTGGTAATATGAACCCAAGAGATAAGGACACCTTTATCCTTCAGACAAAATTTGTATTTAAGGACAATAACCTTGTATCTTACGGAATCAAAGTCATTCCGTGCAGTATTTCATCTGTGAGTTATGTAAATGATTACTGTCCTACACCACTAAAAGGAAACAGGGAACAGGAAGTTCTGGCTAAGCTAAATAAAATTTCTATGAATTTAGATTTTGAATTAAAGAATGATTTTGTATTTTTACAACACTAAGAGAGGGTTCGCTAATAGCAAACCCTCTCTTATGCTTAGCGTGGCCAGCTGCTATCTCTAATATTAGCTGAATTAGGATGAAAATAAATATTTCTCATAATCTCAATAGTTTGCTATAATAAGGTTAGTTAAGAAAACCTAGTCAAAGGTAGATATTTAATTAATCTAATTAATCGGTGAAATGAGGGCTTAATATGTCAGATGTTTTATCTCAAAGTGAAATAGATGCGTTACTGGCAGCTATGGCAGCTGGCGAAATGATTGGGGAAGAAACAGTAACTGCTGATGAAAGTAATACTCCCTCTACGGTATTAGAGGATAGCCTAAGGTTCTCTGATAAGGATATGGAGGTTTTAAAATATATTCATACAAAATACAGTGAAATATTATCTTCATCTATTGTAAGTACCGCAAAGGCAGAGATTGCGTTAGAGTCTATAGAGGAAATAAGATATGAAGAATTTATAAGGTCTATTCCTTGTCCAACAGTTGTGACAGTATTTAAATTGAATCCATTAGAAGGACACTTACTATTTGAAACAAGTCCTACTTTGATTTTTCAGATAGAAGATCTTCTTTTAGGTAAAGGCAAAACCTGTGAATTAAATATTTTAAGATTTTCTGAAGAAGACAAGAATACTTTTATGGAAATAACCAGTGATTTTATAGCAGCACTTAGAGAAGCTTGGAGTGATGTGTTAACTATTAGAGAAGAACTTGAATATGTGGAAACAGATCCAGCTGAAATAAACCTGTTTGAAAAGGATGAACATGTTGTTTTATTATCATTTTCAATAAATGTTGGCAAGATAAATGCTTTCTTTAATATATGCATACCATATTCAACTATAGAAAAACATTCAGGAAAATTAAAAGTAACACATAGGAGTTCAAATGGACAGTTAAGTAATAATTTAGATAGCACAAATCTAAATATAAAAGTTATATTAGATACACTTCAGCTATCCTTGGATCAGGTTATGAATTTAAAAAAGGGAAAAATTTTAGTCACTAATAAAAAGTATAGTAATAAGGTAAGTATATTAGTGGAAGAAAAACATTGTTTCAACGGAGAGGTAGGTTTATTAAACCATCGCAAAGGGGTTAAAATAATAGATTGTTTAGGTAAGGATGTGTAATTATGAGTAATGGATTATCACAAGAAGAAATAAATGCTTTATTAGAAGGAAATATTAGTGATGAGCAGTTGAATGGAGAAAGCAGTAACAGGTCTAATATTATTTTAACAGATATTGAAAAAGATATATTAGGGGAAGTAGGTAATATATCCATGGGATCTGCTTCCACAGCTTTATCAGATATGATAGGAAAAAGGGTTAATATAACTACTCCAACTATATCTACTACAACCTTAAAGGAAATGAGAGAGAGTTTTGAACTACCTAATATTGCTTTAGAGATAAAGTATGTTGCCGGAATTGCAGGAAAAAATATTTTGATAATGAGAGTTAGAGATGCAGCTATAGTAGCCAATATAATGATGGGCGGAGAGGGACAAGTTACTTCAGACGAATTATCTGAAATAGAAGAAAGTGCAGTTTCCGAGGCAATGAATCAAATGATGGGTTCAGCGGCTACAGCTATGGCAACTATGTTCTCAAGGAAAGTAGACATATCTCCTCCAAAATCAAAGATTTGGGATTCTATGACTTCTAATATGTCGGAAAATATTGAAGAAGAGGAGGAAGTTGTTCAAGTAGCCTTTAGATTACATATAGAAAATCTGTTAGATAGTGTTATTATGCAGGTGTTATCAGGAGAAACAGTGAAGCAAATAGCGTCTATAATGATGGGAACTGAAGCTCCTTGTGAGAGCCCATCTAACGATATTGTAATCGAAAGTAAGCAAGATGCTGTAGAAAAAATAAAAGAACAGGCAATTGTTATGGAGAAGCAGGAAGAAAATAGCATAGCAGGTTATGCTGAACAGGGAACTTCTTTGGAGCATAGTATAGAAAAAGTTCAGTATAAACAATTTAGTGATTTTGATAATGTCTCTAGGAATACCAACTCAATACTAGATGTTCCTTTAAATATACAGGTAGTATTAGGAGACGCTCAGAGAAGCATAAAAGAAATTTTAAATTTTAAAAATGGAACGCTGCTTCAGTTAAATCAGATGGAAAATCAACCAGTAGAACTACAGGTCAATGGAAAGGTAATTGCCTATGGAGAAGTGGTTGTAGTAGATGGTAATCTTGCTATAAATATTACAGACGTAAATAATGACAATATTTAAAAAGGGATGGTTTACAATTTTTCTGAAAATGAAAGATTGTGAACCTTTTTTATTTATAAATCTTTAATAATTAAAACCAACTGAGCAGCTAAAGTTTAACTTTCATTTACGCTTCTATATTAGAGAAATAAATTTTTTGTGAAATAATTAAATGTGATTTTGTAGTTTAAATTTTATAACTATAAAATTTTTTTCAGCATAGTGAAAAAACAGTAGACTTTACCAAAGATAAGTATTATAATTATAATTGTAAGAATTATTAAAATATTAGCACCGTAATAGCGAGATTTTACTAAAAAATAGTGAGGAAATACTTATGACAGAAGATGTAGGAAGAAAGATAAAAGAATTAAGAATTAGTAAAAATTTAACCTTAAAGGATTTGAGTGCCGAAACAAATTTATCCATTGGGTTTTTATCTCAATTAGAGAGAGGATTGACCACTATAGCTATAGATTCTTTAGACAAGGTTGCTAAAGCTCTAGAGGTGAACTTATCCTATTTTCTAGATGATTTTAAGAGTAATAAAAAAGTTATACTTCGAAGCTATGAAAAAGAGGTGTTCCAGGTCTATAGTAATCAGTTTATACACTATCATTTAACAAATGATGTAGGAGAGAAAAGCTTTCTGCCTAGGCTTATAGAGATACTACCTACAAATAGCAAAGAGGAAGTAGCGCCTTATCCACATGAAGGTGAAGAATTTATTTATGTTTTAGAAGGAATTTTAACACTATTTATAAATAATGAACAGCATGAACTGTATCCTGGAGATAGTGCTCATTATAACTCAAGCATTGTCCACAATTGGGCAAATTACACAAGCAAAACTGTAAAAATCTTGACCGTAAATGGTCCAAGTGTTCTTAGGTAGTAAACTATTAAACTCACTGAGCAAGTTTATCTTTGGTAAGGTAAAAGAATAAAATAAAAATAAATAATATTAATATCTAGAGAGTTTGACTTTTTTATAAATAATACTAGATATTATTTATTTTAAGTATAAATGTTAAAAATTTAACGCTAATAGGAGGATGAAATGACGTCAGGAACTGTAATTAACATTCAAAAGTACTCTATTCATGATGGGCCGGGAATTCGAACAACAGTATTTTTAAAAGGCTGTCCCTTAAAGTGTTGGTGGTGTCATAATCCAGAAAGTCAGAGTTTAAAGCATGAAATCATGTTCTTTGAAGAAAGATGTACAGGATGCGGGAGCTGCATCAAGAGATGTCCTGAAAAGGCCATCCAGTTCAAGGATAGTTATCCTGTTGTAGATGAGAACAAATGTAAAATCTGTGGTAAATGTACTGATTTTTGTCCGAATAATGCTAGGGAATATGTAGGAAAAGATATGACAGCTCAGGAGCTTATGAGGGAAATAATAAAGGATGAGGTTTTTTATGATGAATCCAATGGAGGAGTCACATTTTCAGGGGGAGAGCCTTTAATTCATGCAGATTTTTTAGCCCAGCTTTTAAAGCTTTGCAAAGAAAGGGGAATTCACACTGCTGTAGATACCAGCGGCTATGTGGCCTGGGAAAACTTTGAGAAAATATTTGACAAGGTTGACCTATTCTTATTTGATCTTAAGCATATGAATAACGATATGCATAAGAAATATATGGATGTACCTAATGATTTAATCCTAGAAAATTTAAAAAAACTATCAGATAAAAACTGTAACATATTCATAAGAATGCCTATTATTGCAGGTGTCAATGATGATAGTGAGCATATTGAAAAAGCTATAGAATTTATAGAAAAGCTAAATGTTCTACAGGTAAACTTATTGCCATATCATAAAATGGGTATGGATAAGTATAGAAGGCTTAAAATGGACTATAGGTTATCTGGTATGGAAAAGCCATCTAATGAAAGGATGGAGGAAATAGCAGATAAATTTAAAAAGTCCGGAATAAGGATTAAAATAGGGGGGTAACGGATCATGATGACTGAAAGAGTAAAAAAATTAAAAGAGCAGAGTTTAAATGCAGAGCCACGAATTTCTATGGAAAGAGCTAAAATTGAGAATGATGTCTATCAAAAATACGAAGGAAAGGTCAGCGTTCCTGTACTTAGAGCACTAGTTTTAAAAGAACTAATGACTAGAAAAGAACTGTGCATAAACGAAGGGGAGTTAATAGTTGGAGAAAGAGGAGAGGCACCAGCAGCAACTCCAACCTATCCTGAATTATGCTGTCACACAATAGAAGATTTTGAAATAATGGATATGAGAGAAAAAATATCTTTTAAGGTTACTGAGGAAGATAAAAGAATTCAAAGGGAAGTCATAATTCCATACTGGGAAAAGAGATCTATGAGACATAAAATTCTAGAAAGCATGTCTGAGGAATGGAAAGAGTGTTATTCCGCAGGAATATTTACAGAATTTATGGAGCAAAGGGGACCTGGACATACTACTGGAGACGATAAAATATTTAATAAAGGTTTTTTAGAGTTTAAAAAAGATATAGAAATAGCTATGGGGAAACTGGACTATTATGGAGATGACGAAGCTTTAGATAAGAGAAATCAACTAGAAGCTATGAATATAGCCTGTGATGCAGTAATTACTTTAGGAGAACGTTATGCAAAATATGCTGCAGAGTTGGCAGAAAAGGAAGAGGACCCTATTAGAAAAAAAGAGTTACTTGAAATATCACAAGTATGTAGCCATGTTCCAGCTAATGCTCCAAGAAATTTTAGAGAAGCTCTTCAGATGTACTGGTTTGTTCACCTATGTGTTATTTCAGAGTTAAATCCATGGGATGCATATAATCCAGGAAGATTAGATCAGCATTTATACCCTTTCTATAGTAGGGAATTAGAAGAGGAGACATTGACAAGAGAGGAAGCAGAGGAACTATTACAGTGTTTTTGGGTTAAATTTAATAATCAACCGGCACCACCTAAGGTTGGCATAACCTTAAAAGAAAGTGGAACTTATACAGACTTTGCCAACATCAATATTGGTGGAGTAAGAAAAGACGGATTAGATGGAGTTAACGAAGTAAGTTATCTTCTATTAGATGTAATAGATGAGATGAGATTACTGCAACCTAGTTCAAATGTTCAAATTAGTAAAAAGAGCCCACAAAGATTCGTAAAGAGGGCCTGTGAAGTTTCAAGAGAGGGATGGGGACAGCCATCTATGTTTAATGCAGATGCAGTTATTCAAGAGCTAGTAAGAGCGGGGAAATCAATAGAGGATGCTAGATGTGGTGGTACTAGTGGATGTGTTGAAGCTGGTGCTTTCGGAAAGGAAGCTTATATTCTCACAGGATATTTTAATTTGCCTAAGATTCTTGAAATAACACTTAATAACGGCGTAGATATAATGACTGGTAAAAAGCTAGGCATAGAAACAGGAGATGTTACAAAGTTTGAAAGCTTTGAGGAAGTTTTTGAGGCATTTAAGAAACAGCTTAAGCACTTTATAGATATAAAGGTTAGAGGAAATAGAGTAATTGAAAGATTATATGCAACTTTAATGCCTGTACCATTTCTTTCAGTAGTAACCAGCGATTGTATTTCAAAGGGAAAGGATTATAATGCCGGTGGTGCTAGATATAATACCACTTATATTCAAGGAGTAGGTATAGGAACTATTACAGACAGTTTAACTGCCATTAAGTATCAAGTTTTCGATAAAAAGAATGTATCTATGTCAGAGTTAATGGAAGTATTAAAAGACAACTTTGAAGGTCATGAGGATATATTAAATCTGGTAAGGAATAAGACCCCTAAATACGGTAATGATGACGACTATGCAGATACTGTAATGAGGCAGATATTTGATGCTTACTATAATGAGGTAAATGGCAGAAAGAATGGAAGAGGAGGAGTTCACAGAATAAATATGCTTCCAACTACTTGTCATATCTACTTCGGTTCTGTTATGGGAGCAAGTGCAAATGGAAGAAAAGCACAGGTTCCAGTTTCAGAGGGTATTTCTCCGGAAAAAGGATCGGATGTAAAGGGACCTACAGCAGTAGTAAAATCCGCTGCCAAGATGGACCACTTAAGAACGGGAGGAACTTTATTAAATCAAAAATTTGACCCTTCTGTTGTACAGGGAGAAGTAGGTTTAAATAATATGGCAAGCTTAGTAAGAGCATATTTTACAATGGATGGTCATCACATTCAATTTAATGTAGTAAGTAAGGAAACTTTAATAAATGCCCAAAAGAATCCAGATGAATATAAAAATTTAATTGTTCGTGTTGCCGGATATAGTGATTATTTCAACAACCTAGATAAGGTTTTACAGCAGGAAATAATCGATAGAACAGAACAATCCTTTGAAGGAGCATGCTGCTAGGTTATTTATTGAAAATTATTATGGGAAAGTGTTTAAGAGGTGAAGGAAAATGAACAAAATAATAGGGTTTATTGGATGCGGTAACATGGGACAGGCGATGATTGGGGGAATAATCAAAGCAAAAATAGTTTCACCAGCTAATATAGTAGTGGCTGACTTAAATGAAAAGAGTCTTGCTGAAACTGAAGTAAAATATGGAGTAAAAGTAACTAAGGACAATAAAGCTGCTGCTGAAAATAGTGATATTTTAATACTGTCGGTAAAGCCGAATTTATATCCAGTGATAATCAAAGAAATAAAGGATAAGATTAAAGAAGATTTAGTAGTAGTTACTATTGCAGCAGGAAAATCTATTAATGGAACAGAAGAACAGTTTGGAAGAAAGATAAAAGTGGTTAGAGTAATGCCTAATACACCAGCACTTGTAGGAGAGGGAATGGCTGCTTTGTGTCCTAATGATGCAGTAACTAAGGAAGAATTAGAGGAAATTAAAAATATTTTTGAAAGCTTTGGTAAATCAGAAGTTGTAAGTGAAAATTTAATGGATGTTGTAACCTCTGTCAGTGGTTCATCACCAGCTTATGTATATATGTTTATTGAGGCTATGGCAGATGCCGCTGTTTTAGATGGTATGCCAAGAAATCAAGCTTATAAATTTGCAGCACAGGCGGTTTTAGGTGCAGCAAAAATGGTGATAGAAACAGGAATGCATCCAGGAGCACTTAAAGATATGGTTTGCTCTCCAGGAGGAACAACTATTGAAGCAGTAGCTACTCTTGAAGAAAAGGGCTTAAGAGATGCAGTTATTTCTGCAATGAGAAGTTGTACTAAAAAATCTATTGAGATGTCTAAGTAGCTTAAGAAAGGGTATGAAAGTTTTTTCATACCTTTTTTAATGGTTAAAATTAGTGAATTTTATCTTAGTTTTTAGATAATATATAATTATCAATTTTTAGGTCAATTAGACAGCATATCTGATATAATTAAAGAAGAAATAAATGGAGTTTTAGAAGGTGATTACTTTGGATTTAATTTTAGCGACTACTATAACATTTATATTACTAGTTTTAAGTGTTTATAAAGGAATATTTCTTGCATATCCATTAACCGTTGGTCTGGTGTTGTTTTCTATATTGTCATTGAAAAGAGGATACTCTGCAAAAGATACCCTAATTATGATTTATAATGGAGGAAAAAAATCTTTTATAGTCATAAAAATTTTTTTGCTTATAGGAGCTGTCATAGCTATGTGGATGACTTCAGGTACTGTAGCAGCTATAGTTTATTATGGAGTAGGATTAATAAAACCCAATATATTTATTCTCTGTGCCTTTTTAATCAGCTGCCTTGTATCCTCTTTAATTGGTACGTCGGTGGGAACAGCAGGAACGGTAGGGATAGCCCTTATGGTAATTGCAAAGGGCGGAGGGGCAAATATTGCAGCTACAGCTGGAGCAATCATTGCTGGGGCTTATTTTGGTGATAGGTGTTCTCCTATGTCTTCAAGTGCCAGCTTAGTAGCCTATTTAACAGGAACTAATATTTATGATAATATTAGGAACATGTTCAAGACATGCATCATTCCCTTTGGTATATCAATAATCTTCTATTATACAATATCAAGAGTATTTCCACTTCATAGTTCCGTCAGCGGTATAAATGTGGAACTTGCCAAGGCATTTAACATAAATCTTATTGCTTTGCTTCCAGCAGTGGTAATTATTGTGCTTTCAGCGTTTAAAGTCAAGGTTAGAGTTTCTATTATTATAAGCATAATTACCTCATTTTTTTTAGCGGTTTTTATGCAGCATGAAACTGTAGTAAACTGCGTTAAGTTTATAATTTTTGGGTATAGTATGGACAAAACTAATACTCTTTATAATGTAATAAAAGGAGGAGGACTAGTTTTAATGCTGAAAACATCTTTAGTTATATTGGTTGCATCAGCATTTGCAGGCATAGTTGAAGAAATTAAAATGTTAAATAGTATTGAAACTATAACAAGAAAAGCCAATTATAGATATGAAATTTTTAGAAATATGATAATTACTAGTATATTTACTGCTGCTGTGGGCTGCAGTCAGGTATTTGCAGTAATTTTGACTCATATGCTAAACAAAAATGCCTATGAAAAAAATGAAATAGATAATTCAAGTATAGCTATAGATTTAGAGAATACAGCCATAATGATTTCTGCACTAATTCCTTGGAATGTTGCTCTCCTTGTGCCAATTACCATCCTAGGAACGGACAGTTCCTGTATACCTTATTTAATTTATATATATATTCTACCACTTTGGAATCTAATATCCTTAAGAAGTAGGAATGATAAAAAAAGTGCTGTGGCAGGTTTAAATTCTTAAAGCCTATTCTGATAATAATAAAAACACTATCAAATTAAGAAACTTTGATAGTGTTTTTATTATTTTAGAATATTACATACACTTTATAAAATTTGTGTTTCAGGAAAACTATTTAATTAAGTATGTAAACGGTAACCGTTCGTCTACCCCAACTTCTAGCTTCTCCTTCTGAGTGAAAGAATACATCTATTATATTTCCTTTTATAGCACCACCAGTATCACTGGCAACAGCGTATCCATAACCTTCTACGTAAACTCTAGAACCTAGTGGTATAACTCTTGGATCTACAGCTATAGTGCTATATCCACCAGCATCTCTTGTGGTCCCAGCTCCGGAAGCTGTAATACCATCTCCTGTATAAGCTGTTGATTGCATAGTCAGCACCTTTGAATATGAAATGGACTTTGAACTACCACGAGATAAAGTACCGCTCTTTTTAACAGTGCTAGAAGCTTCAACGGCTAATAGCTGGTTTTCCTTTTCAGTGGCTTTACTTAGAAGTTCCTTCTGTGATTTAATGTCCTTACTTAAAGTTGCCAAAGTATTTTCATTACTTTCCTTTAAGGCTTCTAATTTTTTATTTTCGTTACTTAAGGCATCCTTTTCCTTTGATATAGCCTTCTGCTTTTCTCTAAGCTTTGCAGTGATTTCGTTATCATAACCTATTACCTTTGAAATCATGTCCACCCTTGACATAAGGTCAGTTAAGTTATCAGCAGATAAAACTACCGAAAGATAGCTATCTGCACCACTGATGTACATAGCTCGTACCCTCTTTTTAAATAAATCTTCCTGTTCCCTTGAGTTTTTTTCTGCAGCTTCTAATTTGGCTTGAGTATTTTTCATGTTTTCAGCAATTTTATTCATAGATTTTTTATTGACATCAATTTTCTTTAAAACATCATCAATTTGTTTATCTAATTCTTGAACCTTCGATTGTAATTTTTTCTTTTCATCTTGAGTTTGCTTTAATGTATTCGTTGTACCACTGCTTGGTGCAGCAAAAACACTGGCGTTTATGATTACAGCTAAAGCTAAGGTCATGATAACAGATAAAGTTTTTTTATTCACTTTTACCCCTCCTTAAGCTAGTTATCAATATACAATATTACTTCAAATTTATTGCCGTTCCTTATTATACCATTAAACACTACTTAAATTCAAGTTTATGCAAAGGGAAAAGCTATATAGCAGTTTTTAGTGGCATTTACCTACTTTAAAATTAGGATATAATTGCCTAGAATAATCTATAAATATTGTTTATAATAAGATATGAATGTATAAGAAATTATAATACATTTTAAAGAGGAATAAATTATTGTTAGATTTAAGGAGGAATGACTATGAAAAAGTTAGTTGTTTTTGGAAGTAAGTATTGACCGGATTGTGATCCACTGAAAGAGTTTCTTTCTGAAAATAATATAAAATATGCCTTTGTTGATATTACTGAAAGTATGTTTAATCTAAAATTGTATCTTAAATTCAGAGATAACAGACCGGAATTTGATGAGATTAAAAAACAGGGAAGAGTGGGAATACCATTTATATCTGTTAACAATGGAGAAAAGCTAATTTTTGACGAACAACCGGATTTAAATGAACTTATATAATGTTTATGCCTATAGATGGCAACAATATTAGAAACTACAGCTAGCGGGGGATTGTAACCAATATCTACGCTGGCTGTGTTTTTATCCATATTCCTGTAAAGTAACATATGTTACTGATTTTAAGCTTAAATAGGCATATAATTTACTTAAATAGAAAAGATTATATAATGAAGTTAATGTTTCAATGAGAGGAGAATACATAGATGATGCCAGAAAAATTACTGGAAATATTAAAATATGAGGGAGTAGTAGCTATAGTTACTCAAGGAGAGCAAGAGCCTCATGTTGTCAACACTTGGAATAGTTACATTAGAGTAACAGGAGAAGATAGCTTTTTAATTCCTGCAGGATATATGAAGGAGACAGAAGCTAATATAGAAAAAAATAATGCAGTACAGCTTACCATAGGAAGTAGAGAAGTTCAGGGCTTTAATGGTCCAGGTACTGGATTTTTAATAAGAGGAACTGCCGAGTTTTTAAAAGAAGGAGCTAAGTATGATTTAATTAAGGTTAGCTTTCCTTGGGCAAGAGCTGCCTTGGAAGTTAAAATCACTTCTGCTGTACAAACTTTATAATCCTCACTAAGTATGAAGTATTAAGAAAAAAGCTGTATCTTTTAGGATGCAGCTTTTTAAATATATGTAAAAAGCATTAAGATATAACTTATTATCGACAAAATACTGATTAAAATGACAAATTACTGCAAAGATGATATATTAATTTTAGTGAGAAAAGAATTATTTTTAGTAACTAGGAGGATTTTATACAAATGATTAAGTTAAATGAAGAAGCAGGAAGATGCCTATTATGCAAAAACCCAAGATGTAAGCACAGCTGTCCTATAAATACTCCAATTCCGGAAGTTATTGATTTGTTTAAGAAAGGGGAATTAACAAAGGCTGGGGAAATGTTATTTGACAATAATCCCTTATCAATTATTTGTTCGATAGTATGCCCTCATGAAGAACAGTGTAAAGGGAGTTGCATAAAGGGAATAAAAGACGTGCCTATTAGTTTTCATGAAATTGAAAAGCATATCTCAATGAATTTTTTAGAAAATGTAGAACTTAAACCTAAAAATAAACTAGAGGATAGGATTGCTATTGTTGGGGCAGGTCCAGCAGGACTTACAATAGCCTTTATTTTAGCTAGAAAAGGTTATAAGGTTACAATATTTGAGAGTAAAGAAAAAATAGGTGGGGTATTAAGATACGGAATACCAGAGTTTAGATTGCCTAAAAGTATTTTAGATAAGATAGAAGAAAAGTTGGTTCAGTTAGGAGTTAAGATAAGGCCTAATACTTTAATAGGACCGGTAATAACTATAGATAAACTATTTAGTGATGGATATAAAGCAGTATTTATCGGCACAGGAGTGTGGAATCCTAAGACTCTTAATATCAAAGGAGAAAGTCTTGGAAATGTTCATTATGCAATAGACTATTTAAAAGCTCCACAGGTATATAGCTTAGGAAAAAGAGTTTGTGTAATTGGTGCAGGAAATGTAGCTGTTGATGCAGCAAGAACTGCCAAGAGAAATGGGTCTTCAGAGGTATATATACTTTATAGAAAAGATTTTGAAGATATGACTGCTACGAAAGCAGAAATTGAGGAAGCAAAGGAAGATGGTGTTCAATTTGAACTATTTAAAGCTCCTGTTGAAATATTAGAAGAGGGAGTAAAATATATAAGCACCAAAAAAACAGTTGATGAAAATGGAAAAGTAAGAATAGTTTCAGTAGAGGGAACGGAGTCTTTATTTGAATGTGATTCTGTAATAGTGGCTGTTAGTCAGTCTCCAAGAAACAATATAGTTCTAAATAACAAAGGTTTTGAAACTACAAAGCAAGGCCTATTAGTAACAGATGAACTAGGTCATACCACTAGAGAAGGAGTATTTGCTTCAGGCGATGTCGTTACAGGTGCAAGAACAGTAGTTGTAGCTGTTAACCATGCAAAAACCGTTGCAGATACAATCGACAGATTCTGTACAGAACTTAGAAATGAATAGGCATCAAAGTGGCATATTTATATTTAGATTTATATGCAACTAAACTATAATTATTTCATAATTAGGAAGAATTCTGGTAAAAAGAGGTTATTTTATAGTATTATAATGGGAGGAAATATACAAATTAATACTTAAAATACAACTTTGGAGGGAACATTTATGAAACTAATATCATGGAACGTTAATGGATTGAGAGCCTGTGTTACAAAGGGGTTTTTAGATTTTTTTAAGGAAGTAGATGCAGATGTATTTTGTATTCAAGAAAGTAAGCTGCAGGAAGGCCAAATAGATTTAGACCTTGAAGGTTATTATCAATACTGGAATTATGCTGAAAAGAAAGGTTACTCAGGAACAGCTATATTTACCAAAATTAAGCCTCTAAGTGTAGCTTATGGAATAGGTATTGAAGAACATGATAAAGAAGGAAGGGTTATTACTTTAGAATTTGAAAATTTTTATGTGGTAACAGTTTACACACCAAATTCTAAAGAAGGATTAGCTAGATTGGAATATAGAATGAAGTGGGAAGATGATTTTAGAGATTATCTAAAGTCTTTAGAAAAGAACAAGGCAGTAATTGTCTGCGGGGATTTAAATGTAGCTCATAAGGAAATAGACCTTAAGAATCCTAAGACAAACAGAAAAAATGCAGGATTTACCGATGAGGAAAGAGGCAAGTTTACCGAACTTGTTAACTCTGGTTTTATTGATACTTATAGATATTTTAACCCAGATAAAGAAGGGGTTTACTCTTGGTGGTCTTACAGATTTAATGCCAGAAAGAATAATGCTGGTTGGCGTATAGACTATTTCTGTGTTTCAGATTCACTAAAGGATAAATTAGTAAGTGCATATATACATACTGAAGTCTTAGGTTCAGATCACTGTCCTGTAGAACTTGTTGTGGAATAGTATATAATTACTAAGTATAGAAGGAGTTACAACTCCAAGTAGTATGATATTAAAGGAATAATCTTAGCTCTAAAATGGGTACACTTATACAAAGTGTACCCATACATTTTGCATAAAATTTCCTGTGGAATATAATAGTAGCAAATGAATTATTTTGCACGAAGAATGCAAATAACATTAGAAATTTATTCATAAGGGGGAGAGTTTTATGCAAAAAGAAAGTATCTTACAAAAGAAGCCAAAAACAATAGAAACTGCAAGTCTTGTTCAAATGGCACTTATGATAGCTATAACCTGTGTAGCTACTATGGTTATTAAAGTTCCTACACTTTTTGGTGTGGGCTATGACCACTTAGGTGACAGTATGGTATTTTTAGGAGCAATTCTTTTTGGGAAGAAAAAGGGAGCTATAACAGCAGCGGTAGGTATGAGTTTAGCAGATTTTCTTTTAGGATATGCTTACTATGTACCTTTTACCTTCCTAATAAAGGGAATAATGGCTTATATAGCTGCATCTATTGCCTATAGAGGGAATTATGAGGGGAAAAATATTTTAAATAATATCCTCGGTTTTGTTCTTGGCGGTGCGTGGATGGTTTTTGGATATTTCTTAGCTAAAATCGTAATTGTGCAATATATAGTAGTTAAAGCAGGGACTTTTAGAGAGGCCTTTATCATTGCTCTGGCAGGTATTCAAGGTAATATAGCTCAAGTAACCTTAGGAATGATAATTGCAATTCTATTAGTAAAGGCTTTACATGGAAGATTAAAAGTTTATCAATAAAAATACAAACATTAAAAAATCACCCTTAAAAAAGGTGATTTTTTAATGTTTGTATTTTTTACTGAGCAATATTCATAAAACACTTAAAAATTATAAACAATTGCACAAATCCTATAGCAGGAATACCTAATATAAACTTTAAGTGCTTAGTTTTATGTCTAAATAGCTGCATGCCTAAAAATATTCCAGCACTACCAAAGACAGTAGCTACAATAAAAAGCCTAGCTTCTGGTATTCTCCATTGACCTTTTCTAGATTTATTTTTGTCATAGAACATTAAAAACAATCCGTATAGGTTTATAATTATCAGGTAATATAAGAAAATTTTCATTGGTAACCCTCCTAAATTTGTCTATTATAACTGATTTGTTTTTATGTTAATTTTAAAAAATTATTTTATATAGTTATAAGAATTATAACAGATTTGGTTTAAAAAAATCTTTACATCTTTTTAACTTTCCCTAAGGTTATTTTGAAGCAATAGAAAGTTCTTAGAATTTTCAGCTAGAAATATGACTATAAGAATCTGCTATATATAGACAGAGAATTATAAAAAAATGCAATAAATCAATACATTTACTTTTTTATATAATAATATTAAAATTAATACTTGGTATTTTATATTAAGAACTTTAAGGAGGATCAGTAAATTGAGGAAGATTAGTAAATTATTAGGAGTAGTTCTAGCATTATCTCTATCTACGTCAGTACTATCTGCCTGTGGCGGTAAGCAAGAGGCTAAAAACACTGATGAAATTAAGACTATCTCCACAAAAGGCCTAAAGGATAAGGTTGGCAAAAGTGATTGGGTTATAGTTGACACAAGAGAAAATGATGCTTTTAATGGATGGAAACTTGATGGTGTAAAAAGAGGTGGACATATTAAAGGGGCAACAGATTTTTCAGCAGCATGGTTGAAAGTTGATAACAAAAATAAGGACAAGACTTTAGAGGAAGCTTTAAAAACAAAGGGAATATCTCCTGAAAAAAATGTGGTTTTATATGATGCCAACGGAAAAGATGGGAAGGAAGTTGCAGATTATTTATCTCAAAAAGGATATAAAAATATATATAGCTATGATGTTAAAGATTGGGCAAAAGATGAAACTCTTCCTATAGAAGCCTATGTTAACTACCAAATGTTAGTTCCAGCTTCTTGGGTAAAGGATTTAATTGATGGTAAAAAACCGGAAAACTATAACGGTAAAGAATATAAGGTTTTTGAAGTTTCTTGGGGGGAAGAGAAAGATTCTCCAGATTATTTAAAGGAAGGTCATATTAAAGGGGCAGTACATATAAATACCGATGAAGTAGAAGAAGGACCTCTTTGGAATCGTCTTTCTGATGACAAGCTTCAAAAATTTGCAGAGAGCAATGGAATAACAGTAGACACTACAACAGTATTGTATGGTGCTGATTCAATGGCAGCCTATAGAGTAGCGGCTATACTAAAGTATATAGGTGTTAAGGATGTTAGAGTATTAAATGGCGGAACTGCTAAATGGAAAACTGCAGGATATGACCTAGAAAAAACATCTAATAAAAAGACTGCTATAGCTTCCTTTGGAGCAAAGGTTCCTGCAAATAAAGACTATATTATTGATTTACCACAAGCTAAAGAAATAATAGCAGATAAACAAGGTAGCAGATTGGTGGACATAAGAAGTTGGGATGAACATATAGGCAAGACCTCAGGATATGACTATATAAAACCTATGGGTCGTCCAGCAGGTTCAGTATGGGGACATGCTGGCTCAGATAACTCAAGTTTAGAACATTATAGAAATATAGATAATACAATGCGTAATAAAGATGAAATTATTGATATGTGGAAGGAATGGGGAATTACCCCGCAGCAAAGGTTATCCTTCTTTTGCGGAACTGGATGGAGAGCAGCAGAAGTATTGTTATATGCAGATGTAATGGGATTAAAAAATATATCTCTATATGATGGAGGCTGGAATGAATGGAGTGGGAACACTGGAAACCCAGCAAATCCAATAGAAACAGGCGAACCTAAAAAACAACAATAGATATATTTTAATGGTATTAAAATATGAAAATAAAAAATATTTTAAAATGGATAGGAACTTTTTTTCAGATAATCTTAGTGATATTTGCCATGACAATACACTTTCTGTCAGATAAAAAGATGGGAATAATGCGTTCTTTAACATATAGGAATGCAGCTTTTGATAAAGTCTCTTTAAAGATTAAAATAATTTATGCTTTAATTTTTATATTGTTAGTAATCTTAATTTTAACTATTAGATACTATAGAGACTTTCAAAAGTTTAAGTGGCACTTATTGTTTATACTATTTAATTTAATAATAGTAATTTTTGCACTTAAGTTAGATAGTGAAACACTAGTATCCTATTATGTGCTGCTAATATCAGCTTTTGCTGTATTGTTTATACAGTTAATAAAATTTATTTTTACTTAAATAGAAAGAGTAGACAACTAAAGGTCTACTCTTTCTATATTTTTTAAATTTATGGTATAATTAAATAAAAATGATACTATAAAAAGGAGACTTGAAAATGAAAAGAATTATAAGTAGATTATTAGTAACAGTTTTTGCTATATCCACTGTAATAGCTATACCAGCACAAAGAGTTCATGCTGATGCCTTTAAAGTAGTTACTTTAGGAGCAGATTTAAGCAGTAAGCAAAAGGAAGATATGCTTAAGTATTTTGGAGTGAATAGACAGGAAGCTAGTGTGTTAGAAGTAACTAATGCAGAGGAAGCTAAATATCTAGCAGAAGTGGCATCTGCAAAGGAGATTGGAACAAAATCCATATCCTGTTCTTACGTAGAACCTACAGATAAGGGAGGACTAGTTATATCTACAAACAATATATACTGGGTTAGTGAAAGTATGATAAAAAATGCTTTAATTACTGCAGGTATAAAAAATGCTACAGTAAAGGTATCTGCGCCTTTTAATGTATCAGGTACAGCAGCTCTCACAGGAATATTAAAGGGTTTTGAGAACAGCAGTGCTGGTGAAAAAATTGATGAAAATAAAAAAGAGGCTGCCAATCAAGAATTAGTAGTCACTGGTAAATTAGGAGAAAAAATAGGACAAGATGAAGCAGCAGGATTAATAAATGAAGTTAAAAAAGAAGTTGTAAAGGAAAAGCCTAAGACTGACGAGGAAGTAAAGGATATTGTAGTTAATATAGTTAACAACTACAACTACAACTTAAGCCAGGAAGATATAGATAAAATAATAGCAGTAATGAAAAAGATAAGCAGCTTAAATCTAGATTTTAATGCACTAAAAAACCAACTAAACGATGTTTCAAAGGGGTTACAAGCAGTACTACAAAGTGATGAAGCCCAAGGGTTTTTTGAAAAAATATTTAGGGCTATAAAGGCTTTTTTCTCAGAACTTTCTAGTTAATAAAGAGGATAATTTGTTGCTTAAAAGGTATTGACATTGGTATTAAATGGAGTTAAAATAGTAAAAACAGAAAATTTTAAAAATAAATACTAATTTAAAAGCTAGTATATTCCGTTGATATTTTCATATATATTAATAAGTATATAAAACTGTGATAGGGATAAGTAGATATGTTAAGTATCTTTTAGAGAGTGGGTATTGGTGGAAGCCTACAGATACACATATTGAAACTCACCCTTGAGTTGTAAGCTGAACTTATTGGTAACTTAAACTAGATGAAATTTAAATTTTATCTAACTTTTAGTTATCAAATATAGTAAGCTGAGCCGGTGATGAGCCGTTATCAAATTGAGTAAAAAATTTGGGTGGTACCGCGAACAGACTTCTCGCCCCAAGGCGAGAGGTCTGTTTTTTATTTCTAAAAATAAATAATGAGTAAAAACTATGATAGGAATAAGTAGATATGTTAAGTATTTTTCAGAGAGTGAGCAGTGGTGGAAGCTCATAAATACACATATTGAAACTCACCCTTGAGTTGTAGACTGAAATAAGTATAGTCTAAAAAGGAGAAGGTTTAAAAAAATCTCATTTTAGTTTATAGATAAAGTAAGTTGAGCCGGCAATAAGCTGTTATTAAATTAAGTGAAAAATTTGGGTGGTACCGCGATAGACTTCTCGCCCCAAGAGAGGTCTATTTTTTATACCCTAAAATGATAATAATTTTCTTCTGGCCAGAGAAAGTTTATTAATATATGTAAATTTATTGAAAACATGTAATTATAAGGAGGGGGAGCAAAATGTTAAAATGTCAGGAGTTTAATAAAGTTAATGGTTCCGCAGGAAATAGCGAAACATCAATAGATGCTGCTGAAAAGGCAGGGAATAATACAGGAATGGATTTAGTTTATGAAGCAGGAAAATCATATTATAACTATTTAAGTAATATGAAATCAGAAGAGTCTTCTGGTAACAGTGATTATTGTACAGTATTTATGATGTTGTAAGTTTAGAAAAGACAATTTTAAGTTGCTTTAGATAATGTAGGTGGTAAATGCACCTAAGACATTTACCACTTACTTAATCAATATTGTAATTAGTTAAGTGTACACAATTAAGAGTTACTTCAATTTTGGATCTTACTCACTACAGTAAATAACTAGGTTTTTGCAGGAACAGAAATGCATTGATTATAAGGAGGAAATAAGATGACTAAGAAAATATATATTTTTGACACCACTTTAAGAGATGGAGAACAAACTCCTGGTGTGAGTTTAAATATAGAAGAAAAGCTCCAGATTGCAGTACAGCTTCAACAATTAGGGGTAGATGTAATTGAGGCAGGCTTTCCCTTTGCATCCAAGGGGGATTTTGAGGCAGTTAAAGCAATTGCGGAGAATATAAGGGGACCAGTTATTGTAGGACTGGCTAGGACAACAAAACAGGATATTAATACAGCATGGCAAGCTTTAAAGTATGCTGAAAATCCTAGAATTCACACTTTTATTGCTACTTCTGATATTCACATGGAGCATAAACTAAAGATGGAGCCAGAGGAAGTCTTAAAAAGAGTTTATGAAATGGTATCCTATGCCAAGTCTCTGTGTCCAAGTGTTGAATTTTCTCCAGAGGATGGTACTAGAACAAGATGGGCATTTTTGTATAAAGTTATAGAAACTGCAATAGATGCAGGAGCTGATGTAATTAATATGCCAGATACAGTAGGTTATTCAACTCCAAGTGAATTTGGAGCCCTTATAAAAGATATTAAAGATAATGTCCCTAATATTTACAAGGCTATAATAAGTGTTCACTGCCATAACGATCTAGGACTTGCAGTGGCAAATTCTTTGGCAGCAGTTGAAAATGGAGCAGAACAAGTAGAATGTGCTATAAATGGATTAGGGGAGAGAGCTGGAAATGCTGCACTAGAGGAAATAGTAATGGCTATAAAAACTCGTAACCTTCACTTTAATTGTCATACCAACATTATAACAGAACAGATAACTAAAACAAGTAATCTAGTGAGCTACATTACAGGGATGCAAATTCAGAATAATAAAGCGGTAGTAGGGGTAAATGCCTTTGCTCATGAATCTGGTATTCACCAGCATGGAGTTTTAGAGTGTAGAGAAACCTATGAAATAATGACACCGGAATCTGTGGGATTAAAGAAAAATTCTATAGTTCTTGGTAAGCACTCAGGTAGACATGCCTTCGAGGAAAGACTAAAGGAATTAGGTTACACTAATGTAAGCCATGATAAGATAAATGAGGCTTTTGTGAAATTTAAGGATTTAGCAGATAAGAAAAAAGTAGTATCTGATGAAGATATTGAAGCATTGATAAATCATGAGGTATTTCGAACTTCGGAGATATACACCCTTGAATATTATCAAATTTCAAGTGGAAATAGCACTGTCGCTACCGCTACTGTTAAGGTTAGCTTTAATGGAGAAACTTTTAGTGAGGCTGCTTGTGGTGATGGTCCCGTTGATGCAACCTTTAAAGCTATTGAAAAGGCTGTAGGCATTAGCGTGAATTTAAAGGATTATTTTATAAAAGCAGTAGGTACAGGAAAGGATGCCTTAGGAGAAGTTACACTAAAGATTGAGAAGGAAAGCAAGATATTTTCAGGCAAAGGAATAAGTACGGATATTGTAGAGGCAAGTGCAAAGGCATTTATTAATGCAATTAATAAAATGCTCTATCTTAATTCTAATGACATTGGTGCATAAAAATTATAAATTGTTCATTTATCAGTAAGATATTGGATAAGTCCATCTAAAAATAGGTTATGTCATACGTTATAATAGGTTTATGTATACTTTGAAAAGTTTTACTTATGAAGTTAAATCAAATCAGGAACTCAGTGCTATTTAAGTTTATTAAAAAACTTTAATTTGATAATGAAAAAGAAATTTTGTCACTGTTATATAGTAAAGAGATATACTGTTGACAGTTGGGTATTAGAGTAAAATAGATAGGGGGCAATAAAATGGGAATGACAATGACACAAAAGATTTTAGCTGCACATGCAGCAGTAGATAGTGCAAAAGCAGGAGAATTAATTATGGCTAAGATAGACTTGGTACTTGGCAATGATATTACAACTCCTGTAGCAATTAGGGAATTTAATAAAATAGGGGCAGAGAAGGTTTTTGATAAGAATAAAATAGCTATTGTACCAGATCACTTTACACCAAACAAAGATATTAAATCAGCGGAACAGTGCAAATGTGTAAGAGAATTCGCATATGACAAGGATATAGAAAACTATTTTGAAATTGGTCAAATGGGAATTGAACATGCTCTAATTCCCGAAAAGGGACTAGTGGTTTCTGGAGATGTGATAATTGGAGCGGACTCACATACTTGTACCTATGGAGCTTTAGGTGCATTTTCCACCGGAGTTGGAAGCACAGATATGGGTGCTGCTATGGCTGTAGGAGAAACCTGGTTTAGAGTGCCAGAGGCTATAAAGTTCATACTTAAAGGCAAATTGAATTCTTGGGTAAGTGGAAAAGATTTAATTCTTCATATTATAGGGATGATAGGAGTAGATGGAGCTCTTTATCAATCTATGGAGTTTACAGGGGAAGGAATTAAGAACCTATCTATGGACGATCGTTTTACTGTGGCAAATATGGCTATTGAAGCTGGAGCAAAAAATGGAATCTTTGAAGTAGATGAAAAGACCATAGAGTATATGAAGGAACATTCTAAAAAGAATTATACAATTTTTAAGGCTGATGAAGATGCAAAATACTCAAAAGTTATAGAAATAGATTTAGGAACTGTTAAACCAACGGTAGCTTTTCCACATCTTCCCGAAAATACAAGAACTATTGATGAAGTAGGAGATGTAGCTATTGATCAAGTAGTTATAGGATCTTGTACTAATGGAAGGATATCAGATATGAGAGTAGCGGCTGAAATTCTAAAGAAAAGAAAGATAAATCCAAGAGTTAGAACCATAATTTTTCCAGCAACTCAAAAAATTTACCTTCAGGCAATAAGAGAAGGTCTTATTGAAATTTTTATAGAAGCAGGAGCAGTAGTAAGTACACCAACTTGCGGGCCTTGCCTTGGAGGACATATGGGAATTTTAGCTAAGGGTGAAAGAGCAGTAGCTACTACAAATAGGAATTTTATAGGGAGAATGGGACATACAGAAAGTGAAGTGTATTTAGCAAGCCCAGCAGTAGCAGCGGCTTCAGCGATTACAGGAAAAATTTCATCACCAGAAGAGATTTTTTAATATAATCTAGAAAATTTAGTTATTAGGAGGCTTTATAATATGATGAATGGAAATGTAATTAAATATGGGGATAACATAGATACAGACGTTATTATACCAGCTAGACACTTAAGCACCAGTGAACCTAGGGAGCTTGTGCTTCATTGTATGGAGGATTTAGATAAAAACTTTTCAAGCAAGGTAAAAAGTGGAGATATTATGGTGGCAGGAAAAAACTTTGGATGTGGCTCTTCTAGAGAACATGCACCTATAGCAATTAAGGCTGCTGGCATTAGTTGTGTAATTGCGGAGACCTTTGCAAGAATTTTTTATAGAAATGCAATAAATATTGGACTTCCAATAATGGAATGCCCAGAAGCTGCAGAGGATATTGAGGAGGGTAATGATATTTCTATAAATTTTATCACAGGGGTTATCACTAATAGAACTAAAGACAAAACTTATTCGGCAGCTCCTTTTCCAGAGTTTATGCAAAAAGTTATGGAATCAGATGGATTTATAAATTACTTAAAGAAAGAGGTTGGTAAGTAATGAGAGTAGCAGTTATACCAGGAGATGGAATCGGTAAAGAAGTAATTAATCAAGCCGTTAAAGTGTTAAAAGCTGTATCTAATAAATATAATTTTAGTATTAATTTCAAAGAGGCATTACTTGGAGGAGCAGCTATAGATGCAACAGGAGTACCTCTTCCCAATGAAACTATAGAAATTTGTAAGAATAGTGATGGGATACTTTTGGGAGCTGTTGGTGGCCATAAGTGGGATAAGCTACCTGGAAATATAAGACCAGAGGCAGGCCTTCTTGGTATAAGAAAAGAATTAGGTGTATTTGCTAATTTAAGACCGGCAATTCTTTTTTCGGAGCTTAAAGCTGCTTCAAACCTAAAAGAAGAAGTTCTAGGTGATGGATTAAATATCATGATAGTTAGAGAACTTATTGGTGGAGCATATTTTGGAGAGAAGAAAAGAATAGGGGATAAAGCTTGGGATACTATTACCTATTCAGTACCAGAAATAGAGAGAGTTACAGTAAAAGCCTTTGAAATAGCAAGAAAGAGAGCGGGAAAGCTTACTCTTGTAGATAAGGCAAATGTACTTGAAAGCTCCAGGCTTTGGAGAGAAGTGGTTAATAGGATAGCGGGGGATTTCAAAGATGTTCAGTTAAGCTATATGTATGTAGATAATGCAGCAATGCAGCTTATTAGAGATCCTAAACAGTTTGATGTAATTCTTACAGAAAATATGTTTGGGGATATATTAAGTGATGAGGCTTCAATGCTAACTGGATCTCTAGGAATGTTGCCATCTGCAAGTCTTGGTGAAGGAACTGTGGGGCTATATGAGCCAATACATGGATCTGCTCCAGATATAGCAGGACAGGATAAAGCTAATCCTATTGCAGCTATTATGAGTGCGGCTATGATGCTTCGTTACAGCTTTAACAATGAAGAAGCAGCTAATGACATTGAGAAAGCTGTTGCTAGAGTTATCGAGAGAGGCTACCGATCCTTGGATATTATGGAAGCTAAAATGAAAGTTGTAGGCACAGAAGAAATGGGAAATCTCATTGTCAGTGAAGTGTCAAAATTTTAAATTTTTGAAAAATAAAAAAGTTTTTATTGACATAGAAAATCTAGGTGATATAATTTTTAATAATATAGTTTTAAAATGGAAATTAATTAAAGTGATTTATAAATTAAGAACTGTTTGGAGGATTAAATTATGAAAAATATCATTGGAAAGGGAATAAGCGGAAAACTTTACTTTTACTTTAGCTGGGGCTATTTTTACTTTAGCGCTGGTTACTTTTTCTGCAAAAAAATATTTATTTCCATTCACAATGAGTTTAATAAATCTAAGTTTATATCCTGTAGGAGACTTCTACAGGTATAATAGCATAAATTTGATTTATAAAATAAGGCTCATTAGAGCCTTATTTTTTTTATCAAGATTTATAGAAAGTATACTCACTTATATCAATATTTATATTAATTAGCTCTTAAGCCGGCAAAGAGTTATTAATTATATATTAAATAAAATTTTATTATGAATTTAGAATGTTGATGATGTTTAGTAAGGCCATAAAATTTAGGTATAAGATAGTGATATTAAAATCTTTAAGAAATTTAGGAGGGGTATACATGATAGTAATAATGAGAAATGATGCAACTAGAGAAGAAATAATAAAGCTAATAGAAAAAATTGAAAAAGAGGATTGTAAGGTAAGTGTAGTGCAGGGAGAAAAACAATGCGTATTAGGGCTTATTGGAGACACTACAAGAATTGACCCAAGTAAAATTGAAGCAAAGGAGTTTGTAGAAAGGGTTACTAAGGTGCAACAGCCTTATAAATTAGCTAATAGATTATTTCACCCTGAGGATACAGTTATAAAGGTTGGAGATGAAACTATAGGAGGAAATAAACTAGCTGTTATAGCAGGTCCTTGTTCTGTAGAAAGTGAATCTCAGATTATTGAAATTGCAAAAAAAGTAAAGGAAAGTGGGGCGGGATTCTTAAGGGGAGGAGCTTTCAAGCCAAGAACTTCACCCTACAGCTTTCAGGGGCTTAAAAGACACGGTTTAGAACTATTAAAAATTGCTAGAGAGGAAACTGGGCTTCCAATTGTAACAGAAATTATGTCCCCAGATATGATAGATGACTTTGAAAGAGATGTTGATATTATACAGGTAGGGGCTAGAAACATGCAGAATTTTGAACTTTTAAAGCAGCTAGGAAGAACAAATAAACCTATACTTTTAAAAAGAGGTTTATCTGCCACCATTGAAGAATTGATTATGTCTGCAGAATATATAATGTCAGAAGGCAATGAAAAAATAATTCTATGTGAAAGAGGTATAAGAACTTTTGAAACTTACACAAGAAACACCTTAGATTTAAGTGCCATACCTGCCATAAAAAGATTAAGTCATTTACCAGTAATAGTTGATCCAAGTCATGCAGCAGGAATGTGGTGGATGGTAGAGCCATTATCAAAAGCAGCGGTGGCTGTTGGAGCGGACGGTTTGATTGTTGAGGTACACAATGATCCTGAAAATGCTAAATGTGACGGGCAGCAATCCATAAAACCGGAAAGATTTAAATCACTTATGGAAGACTTAGCTGTAATGGCTAATATAGAAAAAAAGGTAATTTAGAATACCTAAATTATAAATCTGGGGGAGATATTATTGGATGAATGTGACTTTAGATTTAATATAGTAATTGTAGGTCTTGGTCTTATAGGAGGCTCTTATGCAATGGCACTTAGACAATTAAGACCAGTTCAAATAAATGCAATAGACATGGACGAAAAGGTTTTGCATACAGCCTTTGAAATGGGGATAATAGATAAGGGCTGTGATAATAGTGAGGATATACTAAAGGAAGCTGATTTGGTAATCATAGCTCTTTACCCAGAGGAAACCATAAGGTTTGTAAGAAACAATATAATGAATTTTAAAAAGGGTGCTGTGATAACTGATAGTTGTGGAGTAAAAATTGAGGTAGTGGAAAAGATAAATTCTTTCCTACCTCAAGAAATAGATTTTGTTGCAGGACATCCCATGGCAGGGAAAGAATCAAAGGGTTTTCAGCAGGCTTCCAGGGATATTTTTAAGGATGCTAATTATATAATTACTCCCACTAAAAGAAACAAAAAAGAGAATATAGCGCTTATAGAAAAAATGGCAAAGGCAATAGGATGTAAAAATGTAGTATATTTAACTCCAGAAGAACATGATAAAATAATATCATTTACAAGTCACCTTCCACACGTTATAGCAGTATCTCTTATGAATTCAAATATTGCAGAAAATAATATTGGGCTGTTTACTGGAGGAAGCTTTAAAGACGTTACAAGAGTTGCAGCAATAAATTCTACGTTGTGGTCAGAACTTTTTACACTGAACTCGAAAAATTTAATTGATGAAATTGAGAGTTTCGAAAAGGGTATTAAAGAAATAAAAAAAGCTATAGAATTAGAGGATAGAGAAACATTAACTGATATTTTAAAAAATGCCTCTATAAAAAGGAGAAAGATTTTATGAAAAGCAACATACTAAAAATAGAGCTTAAAGAGAATAGCTATAGTATTTATATTGAAAGAAATATTTTCAACAAGGTAGGAGATTACCTAGATGAACATTATAAAAATAGGAAAGTAGCTATAATTACAGATAATAATTTAGAAAAATTATACGGAAAAAGTTTCAAGGAGATTTTAGAGAAAAGAGGATTTAATACAAAAATTATTTCTGTAAAACCTGGCGAGGAGAGCAAATCTATAGATACCCTTAAAGAGATATATGAAAAACTATCAAATTTTAGGCTTGGAAGAGAGGATTTAATAATAGCTTTAGGTGGTGGTGTTGTAGGAGATTTAGGAGGCTTTGCAGCCTCCACCTATTTAAGGGGAGTTCCTTATATTCAAATTCCAACTTCTCTTCTAGCTCAAGTTGACAGCAGCATAGGCGGGAAGGTAGCGGTAGATTTACCTTGGGGAAAAAATTTAATCGGAAGCTTTTATCACCCAAGGGCTGTTTTTATAGATCCAGAGTTATTAAAAACCTTACACAAAAGGTTCTTTCATGATGGATTAGCAGAGGTTATAAAATATGGATGTATAAGAGATGAGAGCATTATTTTTCAGCTCCTAAACTTTAAAGATGATAAAGAACTCCTAGATAACATAGATACCTTAATATTTAAGTGTTGTAGCATAAAAAAATCAGTGGTAGAACTAGATGAAAAGGACTTTGGAGATAGAATGCTTCTCAATTTCGGACATACTTTAGGTCATGCTGTAGAAAAATACTTTAATTATAAGGAATATACCCATGGAGAAGCGGTGGCTATTGGAATGGCTGAAATAACTAGAAAAAGTGAAAAACTTCAAATTACAGAAAAAGGGAGTTCGGAATTAATAGAAGAAGTATTGGAAAAGTACGAACTACCTTATAAGGCCCCACTAATGGATAGAGAAGAAATCTTTAAAGCTATAGCTTTAGACAAAAAGAATAGTGGAGAGAATATTAACTTAATTTTACTTAGGAAAATGGGAGAAGGCATGATTAGAAAAGTAAAAGTTGATGAGTTAGAAAAGTATATTTAAAATTAGATTAGTTGCTAGTAAAGAAGAGTAGGAGAGGTTTTATGAAACATATAAGAATTAATCCCAGTAAATTAAAGGGAAGCATAGCAGTTCCAGCATCAAAAAGTCTTTGTCACAGAGCAGTAATTTGTGCCAGTTTGTCTGAAGGAGTTAGTAATATTGAAAATCTATTTTTTTCTCAAGATGTGAATGCAACCTGTCAAGCTATGAGCAATTTAGGAGTAGAAGTGGTATACAAAGGAGAGTCAAAAATAAAAATAAGAGGTACATCTAAATTGGAGGCAAAAGGCAATAGTATTGATTGTTTTGAATCTGGCTCTACCTTAAGATTTTTAATACCTATAGCTGCCACCTTAGGAGAAGAGGTTACTTTTAATGGAAAGGGTAAGCTTGTGGAGAGACCTTTAGGAGATTATTATAGAATA
Organism: Clostridium sp. CX1; assembly: GCF_025398335.1. Lineage (GTDB taxonomy): Bacteria > Bacillota > Clostridia > Clostridiales > Clostridiaceae > Clostridium_AM > Clostridium_AM tanneri. Next base: position 26,529 of record NZ_JAODOO010000020.1, on the reverse strand, counting down.
TTTGAGGAACAGCAAATTCAATATGAAAATATAAATGGAAAGCTACCATTAACTATTAATGGAAGACTAAAAGCTGGTGAATATAGAATCAAGGGAGATGTAAGTTCACAATTCATAAGTGGTCTATTGTTTGCACTTCCACTTTTAGAAGGAGATTCAAGGATAACAGTTACAACGGAACTGCAGTCTAAAGCCTATGTAGATTTAACTATAGATGTCCTTAAAGCTTTCTCAATAGAAGTGAAAAATGTTGATTATAGAGAATTCACTATTAAGGGAAATCAAAAATATATAGCATCAGATTATAAGGTTGAAGGAGATTTCTCCCAGGCTGCATTCTGGCTTGTGGCTAATGTTTTAGGATCAGAAGTGGTATGTAATGGAATGAATATGAATTCTCTTCAAGGAGATAAAGTTATAATAGAAACAATAAAATCTATGGGTGGAGAGATTGTTGTAGAAGGAGAGAAAGTTAAAGCTTTACCCTCTAAAACAAAGGGAACGGTGATAGATGCTTCTGAATGTCCAGACTTAGTGCCTGTGCTTACCGTATTAGGAGCCTTAAGTGAAGGGACTACAGAAATAGTAAATGCAGAAAGGCTTAGATTTAAGGAATCTGATAGGTTAGCAGCTATAACCTCTGAACTTAATAAAATTGGAGCGGACATAGAGGAAAAGGAAGATGGACTAATAATAAGGGGAAAGGAAACCCTCATAGGAGGCAAGGTTAACAGCTGGAATGACCATCGCATAGCTATGGCACTGGCAGTGGCATCTACAAGATGTAAGGAGCCTCTTATAATAGAAGATGCTGATTCTGTAAAAAAATCCTATCCGAATTTTTGGGAGCATTTTAAAGAATTGGGAGGTAGTGTAGATGAGTGGAATTTGGGGTAATAATATTAAGCTTTCTATTTTTGGAGAGTCTCATGGAAAAGCAATAGGAATAAATATAGATGGACTTGAACCAGGTATAGAATTAGACTTAGATTATATTAATAAAGAAATGGGAAGAAGAGCTCCGGGAAAAAGTAAGCTTGCAACTTCAAGAAAAGAAGAAGACAGCTTCCAGATACTAAGCGGATATTTTAATGGAAGGACTACTGGAACACCTCTCTGTGCAATAATTTATAACACAAATCAACATTCAAAGGATTATGAAAAAACTAAAAACCTAATGAGACCTTCTCACGGGGATTTCACTGGATATATTAAATATAAAGGATTTAACGATTATAGAGGAGGAGGACATTTTTCTGGAAGAATAACAGCACCACTAGTATTTGCAGGAGCGGTGTGTAAGCAGATTTTAGAAAAAAAAGGTATAGTTATTGGAAGTCATATAAAGAGTATTGGTAAATTAGAAGACAAAAGTTTTAATATGGTTGATATAGATGAGAAAGTATTAATAACATTAAGAGAAAACTTGTTTCCAACAATAGATGAAAAAATTGCCTTAAAAATGAAAGATATTATTATAAAAGCTAGGGAAGAAAAAGATTCGGTAGGGGGAGTTATAGAAACGGCAGTTATTAATCTGCCAGTAGGAATTGGAGAGCCTTTCTTCGATTCTGTAGAAAGTACTCTAGCACAGCTTTTATTCTCTATTCCAGCAGTAAAGGGAGTAGAGTTTGGTTCAGGATTCCATATAACAGAGTTGAAGGGGTCAGAGGCTAATGATGAATATTATATGGATGGAGATAAGGTAAGAACCTATAGTAATAATAATGGAGGAGTTTTAGGAGGAATTACTAATGGAATGCCTTTAGTCTTTAGAGTTGCCATAAAACCAACGCCTTCAATTAGTAAGGTTCAGAGAACTATAGATATAGACAGTGGTAAAAATAGAGAGATGGAGATAATAGGAAGACATGATCCCTGTATTGTGCCTAGGGCGCTGCCAGTAGTAGAAGCTGCTGCAGCTATAGCTATACTGGACTTATGTTAACTTGTTTAGTAACATTTGCTGTCTCTAAAATCTCAGTTTAAATAGGTTTAATTTAACGAATTAATTGTAGAACCTATTGTCTATTTGAATAAGAGGAAGTGATAATATTGAGAGAACTGGAGGATTTGAGAGGACAAATTAATGAAATAGATAAAGCCTTAGTGAATTTATTTAAGAAGAGAATGACAATAGTTTCTAAGGTGGCAGAGTATAAAGCTAAAAATTCCATGGAGATATTTGATGGGACAAGAGAGGACCAAATTATAAATAAACATTTACAGAGCATAGAAAATGAGTCTTTAAAACTTAGTTTAAAAGAATTTCTTCAAGCTATGATGACAATAAGCAGAAGGTCCCAGGAAAAAATAATATCTGAAGTTTTACAGGGGAATAAAGTGGAACATAATAATACATGCTGCAATGTTGGTTTTCAGGGAGTAAAAGCCTCTTTTAGTCATCAAGCATTGCTGGAATACTTCGGTACGGAAACAGAAACCAGGTGTTTTTCAACCTTTAGGGAGGTCTTTGATGCAGTAGACAGAGGGGATATAAAGTATGCTGTTTTACCTATTGAGAATTCACCTACAGGAAGTATTGCTGAAATTTATGATTTACTCCGTAAGTATGGTTTCTATATAATAGGTGAAAAGTGTATTAAAGTTAATCATAATCTAATGGCAGTTAAGGGCACTGACCTTTCAGATATAAAGGAAGTATATTCTCATGAACAGGGTTTTTTGCAATGTAAGGACTTTTTTGATAATCATAGAGAATGGACACTTATTCCCTATTTTAATACTGCAAAAAGTGCTCTATATATTAGTAGGGAAAATCTTAAAAGTAAAGCTTGTGTAGCTAGTAAAAAGGCAGCAGAGGTATATGGGTTGGATATTTTAAAGGAAAATATCAATTATAATAGTAATAACTATACTAGATTTATAATAATAGGCCGGCACATGGAACCTAAAGAAGAATGTGATAAGTTAACTATAGTTGCATCGCTGCCTCATAAGGTTGGGGCTTTATACGGAATCTTAAAATACTTTGCAGAAAATAACTCCAATATGATGAAAATAGAGTCAAGGCCTATTGCAGATAAGTCTTGGGAATATTTCTTTTATATAGATTTTCAAGGTAACATATTAGAAGATAGGACTAAAAGAATAGTAGAAGAAATAAAGGAAAAAAGCCTATACTTTAAACTGCTAGGAAATTATAAAGGTGAGGTGAATTGTATATAAATGAGTAATTTTTATGGGTTAATAGGAGAAAAATTAGGACATAGCTTCTCTCCTCAAATAAATAAGTTAATTTTAGAAAAGATGAAATTAAAGGGAGAATATAATTTATTTGAAATAAAAAAGGAGAATCTACAGAAGGTATTAGAAGGATTAAAAGCTCTCGAAGCTAAGGGGGTAAATATAACTATACCTTACAAGATAGAGATTATAAAATACCTAGATAAGCTTTCTAAGGAGGCAGAGAAGATAGGTGCAGTTAACACTATATCCTTTTCCAATGGAATACTTACAGGGTACAATACTGATTATCATGGCTTTGGTGCTTCATTAAAAAATGGTCAAATAGATATTTGTAACAAAGATGCAGTAATACTGGGTACCGGAGGTGCCTCTAAGGCAGTAGTTCAATATCTTATAGACAATGGAATAAAAGATATTATTTATATAAGCAGAGATCCCAAAAATGGACTAAAAAAAATAAAAGATTTTAAAATAATGTCTTATAAAGACATGGATAATTTAGGAGCTAAAGATATTATTATAAATTGTACTCCCTGTGGAATGTATCCTGAGGTGGAGTGCTGTCCAGTGAATCAGAAGAGTTTATCAAGATTTTCTGTAGCTGTGGATTTAATATATAATCCAGATCAAACGATTTTCCTTAAGAAATCGGAAGAACTAGGTCTTAAAACTGTAAATGGACTTTATATGTTAGTGGCACAAGCTGTAGCTGCACAGGAAATTTGGCAGGGAGTAGCAATTGCTGAGGAAACTACTGAAGAAATATATAAAGAGATAAGGAGCAAATTTTAATACTTCAATAGCAAAATAATAAGATAGTGAGATGTTATGAAAATGTATAAAAACATAGTTTTAATAGGTATGCCAGGCTGTGGAAAGACAACTATAGGTAAAATATTATCTAGTAGGTTAGAGTATAATTTTGTGGATTTGGATGAATATATAGAACAAATAAGCGGTAAGACTATAGATCAACTATTTAATAAAGGTGAAGGTTATTTTAGAGCTTTGGAAAGAGAAGCTGTGGGCAAATTAAGTAACGGAGAAAATCTGGTTATAGCCACTGGCGGTGGTGTAGTAAAAAACTATTTAAATATTAGAGATCTTAAAGAAAAGGGCGTTATAGTTTTTATAGATAGACCAGTAGAGAATATTGCACAGGATGTAGAAGTAGCAGGAAGACCTCTTTTGAAGGAGGGAGTACATAAGCTGTATGAACTCTTTAATGAGAGATATGAGCTTTATAAGGAGTATTGCGATTATCATATAGTTAACGATAAGGGTATAGAGAAGGCTATAAAAATAATAATAGAAAGGTTGACTTTAGAAGGATTACTGGCTACAGATTAAAAATACGAACCAAAGCATTACAGTTAACAGTAGATGCTTGGTTCGTATTTTTTAGGATTCTCATACTATTACAGGGTATAAATTATATCTCCTAGGACTTCTGCTTCCTTCATATCATGGGTTACCAAAATAACAGTTCTTTTATCAGTGTTATGAATATGTAAAAATTCTTCAATTATCTCTTTCTTTAATTTATTGTCTAAGCCTTTAAAAGGTTCATCCATTAAAAGCAATCTACTTTTATAAGCAAAAGCCCTTGCGATAGACACCCTTCTCTTCATTCCGCCACTTAGCTGTCTTGGAAACTTATCCCTATGCTCTAGTAGTTTAACTAAATCTAAATATTTATTTATAAGGAAGTCCATTTCTTCTTTATTCATTGTAGATTTTAATACGAAAGCAATATTTTGGTAAACTGTAAGGTGCGGAAGAAGTCTATCCTCCTGAAATATATAGGATATGCTGTTATCTTTTAAAAGCACCTGTCCACTGTCTTCCCTTTCAACACCACTTATTATCTTTAGCAAAGTAGTTTTTCCACAGCCGGAGGGACCTGTAATAACAGTAATTTTATTTTCTTCTATATTCATATTTAAATTACTTAGAACTTTATGTCCATCATAGGACTTACATAAATTTATTAACTGTACTTCGTAATTATTTTTCATAGTTTTAATAGTTTATAGCATGTATTAATTTTCTTTAAAGCTTGAAGGATACTGTCAATTTAAACAATTGTCTAGACAATATAGAATAACTATACAATGCTATATATCCTTTCTAATAATAGATAATAAATTTTTAATCTAAATATCTACAGGTAAAACAGCATTATTTCCAAAGTTAGAGTTAAGTCAACACTTTTTGTTGCCATTTTATCCCTTTACAATAACTATACTATATAGTTTATGTTGTTTCAATGCTGTTATATAATAAGTATGTAAGAAGCAGATAATCTATTAGAAGTACATTAAAGTTGTTAAAATACTTATCTCTGACAATTGCTACTATTATATTACTTTAAATATGGAGGAGTACAATATGAAGATTTTAATTATGGGAAATAAAGACCGTTATAAAAAATATATGCCGGACATAGATATTATAAAAGATATTACTATGGTTTTCTGTCCTCGTGATGCAAGTGATGAGGAACTGTTACAAGTTGCTTCTGATGCAGAGGCCATTGCTATTGACCCTACGGCAAAGCTTTCAGGGAATGTTATTCGTAAGATGGCTAATCTAAGAATAATCCAGTCAGAAGGTGTTGGATACAACGGCATTGATTGTGAAGCTGCAAGGGAAAGGGGCATATATGTCTGCAACAGCAAAGGTACAAATGCAGCTGCAGTGGCAGAGCAGACAGTGCTTTTAATGTTGGCATTACTTCGTAAAATTACCGTCGGTGATCGTACGGTGAGGGAAGGCAATCAAATACATATGAAGGAACAAATGATGATAGAAGGCATCACAGAACTGTCTGATTGTAAAATCGGTCTTATTGGATTCGGTGACATTGCAATGGCAACAGCAAAAAGGCTGGAACCCTTTGAATGCCAGCTATACTATTATAGCAGAACCAGAAAAGCATTAGATGTGGAAGAGGAATACAAGGTTTCTTACATGGATTTAGAGGAACTAGCAGGTACCTGTGATATTATCAGTATTCACTGTCCAGTGACCCCTGAAACTACCGGAATGATTAATAAAGAATTTCTAAGTAAAATGAAGGCAAGTGCATATATCGTTAATACAGCCCGTGGTGAAATCGTTGACAATGAAGCACTTTATCAAGCCATTGTATCGGAACAAATACAAGGTGCTGGTTTAGATACTGTGGCTCCAATACCTGTTACATTAGATAACATACTTTTAAATTTACCGGAGAAATATGCTGACCGAATTATTTTTTCACCACATGTCGGTGGAGTTACTACTAGCTTTTTCTACCGTGCCCATAAGAAAAACTGGTTGAATATTGACGCTGCATTAAAAGGGCAGCGTCCTAGTAATATTGTAAATGGATTATAAGCTTATTATTTCCTAACATAGTACTTAAAAAGAGCTTCAAAAATAAAACTCAAAAGTACTACAACTATAGTCCAGGCAAAGAGTTCTGCTGTTTCTAAAGTGGACTTGGCATTTAGAAGGTTTAAGCCTATGGAATATTTAGGTGTACTTAAAATTTCAGAGGCTACAGAAACCTTCCAGCCAAGACCTAAACACATAAGAACTCCAGAGATAACATAGTGTTTAATAGAGGGTAAATAAACATCCTTTAAAATATACTTTCTTTTAACCTTGTAGACTTTAGCCATTTGTATTAAATTAATGTCTACTGCTTTTATACCCTGAAGTACATTAGTATATATTATTGGGAAACATATTAAAATAGTTGTGAAAATTACTACATTAGAAGACCTAAACCAAACCAAAGCCAGTATTATTATAGACATTACTGGAGTAGCTTTAACAACTATTATAAAGGGCTGAAGAAGTTCTTCTATAAATTTTACTAGTCCAGCAACCACCCCAATTAATAAGCCCATTGTTATAGAGAAAAGAAGTCCCACTAATACTCTAAATATACTGCTGAAAACACTTCTCCAAAAATATAATTTCCCTGTAAGAATAGATAGTACCTTTAAAACCTCTAAAGGAGAAGGCAGTAAAAGAGGATTGTTAACAAAAAGGGAGCAAAGCTCCAAAATAAAAAACCAAAATACTAGTATACCTATTTTTCTGCCTATCTTTTTACTTTCCACTGTAATAGAACTTTTCATCTGGGATTTTTCCTCCGATGGATTTAGGATCATTTTCCTTTAGAACCTCATAAAATTTATTTAAGGCTTCTTTTGACTCCTCTGCAGACATAAATACTATATTGCATTTTGGAATAGCCATTTCTGCTATCTTAGCATTAGCTATTATTCCATTTTTCTCTATAAGTTTTCCTGCCTCTGCTTTATTATTGTTTACAAAATCTACGGAAGCTTTATATTTAGTTAAAAAGTCCTGTACATCCTTCGATTTCTTATCTACAAAGTCTTTTCTAAATACCAAAGTACCCATAATCAACTTGCCCTTGTCTCCTGATACCTTTTCCCATTCCTTAGTAAGGTCTATAGGAACCTGAAGCTCTTTGTTTTTCATTTTGGTAGTAGTTACAAAAGGCTCCGGCAGCACTGCTATTTGTACTTCCTTTGATGCCACTGCTGCAGCTAAGTCACTGTGCTGCATTTTATACTCAATTTTAACATCTTTATCTGGCTCTAAGCCGTTTTTCTTTAGAATGTAGTTTAAAGTGTATTCCGGTGTACCACCTTTACCGCTGGAATAAATAGTTTTTCCCTTTAAATCCTTAATATCTTTAATACTATTGCCATTTTCAACTATATAAAGAATTCCTAAAGTATTTACTCCTAATAATTGAATTTTTCCTGAGGTTTTGTTATATAAAATCGGTGCTAGGTTAGACGGTACTGCAGCTCCATCTACATCACCATTTACAATTTTAGAAACTATCTGATCCGGTGAGTCAAATAGGGAAATATCATAAAGATCTTTATTATCTTCCATAAGCTTTACTATACCCATTCCTGTAGGACCCTTTAAAACCGCTATTTTAATTTTTTCTTTTTTCTCCTGTTGAGGAGCTTGTCCTGAATTGCTAGTTTCCTTTGAACAACCTACTGCAAATAATGCTGAAAATACAAGCATTAATGATATAAGTAGGGTTCCTATTCTTCTTTTCATTTTGACACCCCCTGGTTTTTTAGTAGTTATGTTACATTAGTGTTAAGTAATAACTATAATTATAATTATATACCAAAATAATCTTTAAATCTATTGAAAAATGTATATTTATGTAAAATTACATTTTTACAGCGGTTATGTATTAGTGTTTACTGAGCAGCATAGAAACTGTAGGTAGCCCCCAATATTACTGCTAAATCAACTGTGCTTAATTAAGGGGTGTATATGCTTTTCTATTATAAAGGTGGTATACTAAATTAGACAGATTACATTCTCAGAGGTGGTTTAATTTTGATAAACTTGATTCAAAAATTAATAAATAATCTTGGCTACATAATTCTACTGGCCTTTATAGTATCACGCTCAGGAAGCTTTCGAAATATAATTCAAAGGGATAAATTGAAGAACATAGATAGAGTTACTTTGTCCATTATATTTGGCAGCTTTGGTATTCTTGGAACCTATACTGGAATGGATTTACACGGCGCTATAGTTAATAGCAGAATAATTGGTATAATGGCTGGAGGGATTTTATGCGGTCCCTTTGTTGGTATTGGCTCTGGCTTAATTTCTGGTATACATAGACTTCTTATAGACAGGGCGGGAATAACTGCGGTACCCTGCTCTATAAATGCAGTTTTATCCGGACTAATAGCTGCTTATATTTACAAAAAATGTAGAAAGCAAAATAGATGGATTTATGGGATATTTGGGGGAATAATTGCAGAAACTCTGGAGATGATTTTGATTTTGCTTATAACAAGGCCCTTTTCTTCTGCTCTTATGATAGTTGAGAAAATTTATATTCCTATGGCCTTTATTAATGCGATTGGGGTATCTATTTTAACTTCCTTAATTCAAAATCTTTTTGATGAAAAGGAAGAAATCGAAGCTATGCAGGCAAAAATTACTTTAGAGATAGCTAATAAAACTTTGCCTTATTTTAGGGAGATAAATGAGGAATCCTTAGAAAAGATTTGTAATATTATAAAGGATTATATAGGTGCTGATGCAGTAGCAATTACTAATAAGGAATATATATTATCTCATGTTGGTCTTGGTTCAGATCATCATAAAAAAGGAGGGAAAATCTTAACAGAGGCTACAAAGACGGTTATGAAGTCTGGAGAGATTTTATGGCTAAACAGCTCTGAAGAAATAAACTGTACTTCTGATACCTGCCCTTTTAACTCTGCAATCATAGTGCCTATAAAGGATAGAGATGAAATTACAGGTACTCTAAAAATCTATTACAGAAAAAAAGATGCTATATCCTTCAAGATTAAAAATTTAGCAGAAGGACTTTCTAATATAATATCTAATCAGTTAGAAATCAGCAAAATAAATAAACTAAAGGAAATGGCAAGTAGAGCAGAGTTAAAGGCTCTTCAAGCTCAAATTAATCCCCACTTTTTATTTAATGCTTTAAATACCATTGTATCCTTTATACGAATTAGTCCAGATAGAGCAAGGCAATTAATAATAGATTTATCTACTTATTTAAGACATAATTTAGAAAACATAGAGAGTTTTGTAACCCTTAAGGATGAAATTAAACAGGTTAAAGCTTATGTAGAAATTGAAAAGGCTAGGTTTGGTAATAGGCTTAACTTTATATATAATATTGATGACAGTATAAACACAAAGGTTCCTAACCTTATAATCCAGCCTATAGTAGAAAATGCTATAAAACATGGAATATTAGAAGGCAGTGGAAGTGGTACTGTAAAGCTTATGGTAGAGGCCTTTGATGAAAACAGAGTAAAAATAACTGTTGAGGATGATGGTGTGGGCATAGCTGAAGAGGTTATTCAGAAGGTATATGAGGGAGATATTAAAAAAAATAAAATTGGACTTTCAAATGTACATAACAGGTTAAAACATATTTATGGAAAAGGTATAGATATTAAAAGATTAGAGAAGGGTACTAGAATGAGCTTTCTCGTATACTCTTTAAAGGACTAATAAAGTGAACTATATAATTGTAATTTAAATAGGGTACCGGAAATAATTTCTTGGTTTAAATTGCTGTAGCTAATATATAGTGAAGCTGTACTTATTAGAACCTTAAGTGAAATAGAAAAATACTGAGACAGTAAAAGGGGCCCTATGGGGTGAACACTAGAAAAAAGTATTTCACCTATAGAGTCTCTTTTACATTACAATGAATGCCTCAGTACTTTTTTATCCTTCGCAGGTTATTAGAAGGGGCGTCTATCTTTTAAAGACAACCTTTCCACCTAATATAGTCATTTGTATTTGAATATCTTTGATTTTATCTTCAGAAACCTGAAAAATGTCCTCAGATAAAACTGCCATGTCTGCTAGTTTACCTTCTGTAATAGAGCCTTTAATGTTTTCTTCAAAGGAGGCATAGGCACTTCCAAGGGTGTAGTTATAAAGGGCTTCTTCGACGGTAAGCCTTTGCTCCGGCATCCAGCCTTCCTCTGGGTAACCTTTAAGATCCTTTCTAGTTACTGCACAGTAAATTGAAGGCATAACATCTAGTGGCTCTACAGGGCAGTCAGTGCCAAGTGCAATATGAATTCCCTTTTGCAGCATTGTTTTAAAGGCATAGGAGTTTTCCATTCTGTTCTTTCCAATTCTATCTTCTACCATATGCAAGTCATAATGGATAAAGATTGGCTGAATATGAGCTAGTACATCTAGTTCCTTAAACTTGTTAAGTAAGGTCTCATCAGTTATTTGACAGTGAACTATGCTGTGGCGGTGATTCTTTCTAGGAATAACCTGTAAGGCTTTTTCTATTGCTTCAAAGGTCATATACATTGGTTTATCTCCGATACAGTGAACTGCAACCTGCATGCCTTGTCTGTGAGCTATTCCTATAAGTTCATCCAATTCCTTTTGAGTATAAACTAATATACCAGAGGTAGAAGGGTCATCAGAGTAGGGTGCGCATAAGGCTGCAGTTCTAGCACCTAGAGAGCCGTCAACTAATATTTTAAGAGGTCCTATTTTAAAGAATTCATCACCCTGTCCTGTCATATAGCCTTCCCTTAAAAAGTTTGTTACTTTATCCATAGTTTTTAGAAGGCATTGTTCATATATTCTTAAGGTTAGGTTGTTTTCATCTTTTAATTCCTTATAGGCCTTTATAACCATATCGTAATCTACACCTGGAATGTGGCCAAAGTCATCAGATTGAATAGAGGTTAGGCCTTGGCTGTTAGCATAGGCTGCTGCTTCCTTTATCATCTCTTTTACTTCTTGTAAAGTCGGGCTTGGAATTTTGTTGTTTATAAGAGCAAGAGCCTTTTCTCTAAAAATACCTAAAGGCTCACCTTTTTCATCTACATCAAACTGTCCTCCCTCAATTTGAGGAGTGCCCTTTGTAATACCAGCAAGTTCAAGGGCTTTGCTGTTAACCACTGCTATATGAATGCAGGCTCTAGTTAAAACTATTGGATGCTCCGTAGATATTTTATCCAAATCATATCTTGTAGGAAATCTCTTTTCACTTTGAAAGTAATCGTGGTTCCAGCCCTTTCCTAAGACCCACTTACCTTTCTCTATAGCTTTTTCCTCTATAAAAGTCTTTGTTTTTTGCAGTATATCATCTATAGAGGTACAGTTATTTAGCTCTACCATTTTTAAGCTGTTTGCAAAGTTTAGAAGGTGCATATGGCTGTCGTTAAAGCCTGGAACCATTACTTTTCCGCCTAAATCTATAACCTCAGTGTTTTCAGTTTTAAGGGATAAAACCTCATTGTTTTTTCCGGTTTTAATTATTTTTCCATCTTTAACAGCAACAGCCTCTACAATTTCTTTAGAGCTGTCCATGGTGTGAATTTTTCCATTTGTTATTATTAAGTCCATATTTTAAGACCTCCAGTTTAGAAGTTTTTTATAGTTTAATATTCTTACTAGTCATATAGTATGTATTTATCCCTGCAACTAAAGCTGTAATCTTTAATTGCAGGATGGTATAATTTTATGCTTCTATTTTTTTCTTATTAGACTCATTATTCATTCTATTTTTAAACACATAGTACACAGGTATGCCTACTATAGGGACTATAAGTCCTATTAGTGAAGAGCGAGGGTCTGTAATTAAAGTATTTACTAAAATAAATAGAGAAACTAATATTACTAGAATTGGCAATATTGGATATCCCCATACCTTATAAGGTCTTTCCATATCAGGATATTTTTTTCTTAGTACAAATACAGAACATATAGTAAGAATATAGAATATCCACTGTGAAAATACAACCATTGTTGTTAGCTGCTGGAAAGAACCAGTGAAAATCAATAATATAGATACTACAGCAGAAGCAATTAATGCTGGTACTGGAGTTTTATATTCTGGGTGAATTTTTTCAAACCATTTAAAGAAACTACCGTCCTTTGCCATAGCGTAGTACAAACGTGGAAAAGCAAGCACACAGCCATTACAAGAACCAAATATAGAGAGAAAAGCTCCAATTGTAACTAAAATTCCGCCGGCAGAACCTATAAGTTTCACTGCGGCAGCGGCACCAGGGTTTGCATTTGAAGCTATAACACCAACTGGTAAAACCTTTAAAAGAGCATAGTTAAATAGCATATAAACTGCTGTAACACCAGTTATAGCAATAATCATTGCAAGTGGAAGGTTTTTTCTAGGGTTTTTAATTTCTTCTGCCACTGTATTAAGGTTTGTCCATCCTTCATAAGCCCAAAGTGATGCTATTAAGGCTACAGCAAAGGTTCCTGCAATTCCTGTTCCTGCACCAGGTGATACTGTCATAGGATTATGTTCACCACCAAGAGCAAAGCCTAAAGCAATAATTATTAGTATAGGGATTAGTTTTCCAATCATGAATACATTTTGAATTAAGCTTCCAAATTTGATTCCCAGGCAGTTTATAACTGTTAAAATAATTATAACTGCTACTGCAAAGAGTTTTATGGCTATAGGAGATAGGGGATACAGATTGCTAAAATAGGTTCCAAGACCTACCGCAAGAGCTGCAATAGAGCCGGAAGCACCAATCCAAAAGAAGGTCCAGCCTTGCAGAAAACCAACTAGAGGACCGAAAGCCTCTCTTAAGTAAACGTAGGCTCCTCCAGACCTTGGCATAGCTGCTCCAAGTTCAGCATAGCAAAGTCCTGCCAGTAAACTAACTACTCCTCCTGCCAGCCAAACCAGCATAGCGAAACCGGGAGCATTGTTTGAACGCTGAAGTACAAAGGAGCCTATAAAAAATATTCCAGATCCTATCATAATTCCAGCGATTATGGACACAGCACTGAAAAGTCCCATTTCTCTTTTAAGTTCCGTATCTATTTTTGTAAGTTCTGATATTTTATTATTATTACTCATTATAACATTCCTTTCATACTAAATTTAACTAAAAAGTCATTTTTTCTATAAAAATGGAAACAAAAAAACACCTAACAGGTTGTTAAGTGTGTCTTTTATACATATAAGTATGCATACCTACACCTCCCCCTTAAACCTAGAATGAGATAGCGCTCCATTAGAATAATGGTCAGTTATTCTAATGACAGTCCTGCACCTCTTTGATGCAGACCCAACCTTAAGCTTTAGGTGCTTAAGATTTCGGCGATGGCTCCTTTCTGTATACTTCTCCGGTTTCCAGCCTCCATATACTTACTTTTAGACATCGCGCCTCTACCTCACCTCTTTAGGAGATGAGGCATTATTCATTTTTTTTAATATTAATACAATATGGTTAAAGTTGTCAAGAGCAAATGAAGGAAAATTTCAATTTTTCTTATCATTGTTTCGGTTTTATAGCTATAGTATAATTTAGCTATAAATACAAGAAAGTCTTGTAATCACTTAATTTTTAGGGGAGTGAAGATTAAAATGGGTAACTTTGAAAAAATGACTTCGTGGGAATTGGAAAAAAAGCTTTTAGAACTGAAGGAATACTTAGAGGATGTAGAGGAGGAAAGAATGCATGTGCTAGGACAGACTGGAATACATGTTCCTGGTGCTGCGGTAAGAAAATATGAAGCAGAGATAGAGGAAATAAAAAATAATATTAGGCAAGTAGAGCATTTATTAGGAAAGAAATAAGAGAGAGTAAGGTTTATAGCAAAAGACAGAGGTGACAAGATGAACAAAACCATTGGAATACTAGCACATGTAGATGCAGGTAAAACTACCTTTTCAGAACAGCTGCTTTATCATACAAAAAGTATTAGACAGAGGGGGAGGGTTGATCATAAAAATGCTTTTCTGGATAGCCACCATATAGAGAAGGAAAGAGGAATTACTGTATTTTCAGGGCAGGCAGTAATGACTTACAATGACTCAAATTATTATTTAATAGATACTCCTGGACACGTAGACTTTTCTTCTGAAATGGAAAGAGCCATACAGGTGATGGATTATGCCGTAATAATAATCAGTGCTGTAGAAGGGGTAGAAGGCCATACAGAAACGGTATGGCAACTTCTTAGAGAGCACAATATACCAACCTTTTTCTTTATAAATAAAATAGATAGAGCAGGTGCAGACCTAAAAAAGGTATTGGAAGAAATTCGTGTAAATTTAACGGAGGATGTTTGTGATATAACAACTTCCTTTAATGAAGCTAGTATGAGTGAAGAACTAGTAGAATTTATTGCTGAAAGAGATGAAGAGCTTCTTGAAAGATATATGGAGGATAATTTCCACTTTGATCTATGGCTAAACTCCATGAGGACTATGATTAAGGAGAATAAGCTTTTTCCATGCTGCAATGGTTCTGCTCTTCAAGATATAGGCATTGTAAGTTTTCTAGAGAAATTAGATAAATTGACCTTTACAAAGTATTATAAAGAAGGCGATTTTTCAGGAAGAGTGTATAAAATTGGTCATGATGTAAATGGTACGAGAGTGACCTATATAAAGGCTTTAAGTGGAAGGTTGAAGGTAAGAGAGGAACTGTGCTATGGTGATGCAGAAGAAAAAATTTGTGAGAAAATAACTGGTATTAGAGTTTATAATGGAAATAAATTTAACCCTGTGGATGAGGTATATGCTGGAGAAATTTTTGCAGTAACAGGATTATCTAATGCTTCCGCTGGTGATGGCCTAGGAATATTAAGGGAAAAAGCAGTTTATGAAATGGTGCCTACTTTAAAATCTAAAGTGATATTTGATCCTTCTCTAAATATAAAGGAAATTTTACGGTGTTTTAGAATATTGGAAGCAGAAGACCCTTCTTTAAATGTAACCTGGGAAGAAAGTCTTCAAGAGCTCCAAATTAGTGTTATGGGAATTATTCAGCTGCAGATACTAGAGGAGCTGATTAGAGAAAGATTCAATTTAAATGTATCCTTTGGAAGGCCAGAAATTCTTTATAAGGAAACCATAGAATCAGTGGTAAAGGGCTGTGGTCATTTTGAACCCTTAGGTCATTATGCTGAGGTTCATCTTAAATTAGAGCCTGGCGAGAGGAACAGTGGAATAATTTTTGAGAATCTCTGTCACCCAGACCATTTAACAACTGGTAACCAAAATTTAATTGGCCATCACATTTTTGAAAGGGAACATCATGGACTGCTTACTGGTTCGCCGCTAACAGATGTAAAGATTACCTTATTAACAGGAAGAGCTCACAATAAACATACCTCTGGTGGTGATTTTAGAGAAGCTGCTTACAGGGCTCTAAGACAGGGATTGGAAAAAGCAAAAAATGTTTTGTTAGAACCTTATTACAGCTTCAAGATTAAGGTTTCTCTAGACCACATGGGAAGAGTTTTATCTGACCTAGAAAAGGCTAATGGAAACTTTCAGCCCCCTAAGATCATAGGGGATAAGGCTATTTTAACAGGTAAGGTACCAGTAGCTACCTTTATGAATTATAGTACTGAGTTAGCTTCCTTTACAGGGGGAAAGGGCACTTTAAGTTTAGTTTTTGGCGGTTACAGTCACTGCCATAATAAAGAAGAGATTATTGAAAAGATTAACTATAACAAAAATGCAGATCCTGAATATACATCCTCTTCAATTTTCTGTTCTAAAGGGCAAGCTTATGTTGTGAATTGGGATAGGGCAGAGGAGGAGATGCATTGCTTATATTAACAATTGAAGAAGATATTATTTGTTTTGTAGGGATTAAAGAAAGAGGTTATACCACTTTTTAAAAAGGGTATAACCTCCTTTTTTAAGCACCTTCGCTTAAAAATCTATATTGGGATGTATAAAGATTGTAATATAGTCCCTTTAACGCTACCAGTTCGTCATGAGTTCCTGTTTCAACTATTCTACCATCGTCAACCACCATAATTTTATCACAGTCCCTAATAGTGGAAAGCCTATGAGCTATAACGAAGGAGGTCCTTCCTTGAAGCAGCTTTTCAATACCTTTTTGAACAAGCTTTTCCGTCTGTGTATCAATATTGGAAGTAGCTTCATCTAGAATCAATATCCTCGGATTTGCTAGCAGTGCTCTTGCAAAAGAAATAAGCTGTCTCTGTCCAACAGACAATCTGGAGCCTCTTTCGTTAACCTCTGTATCATAGCCCTTTTCTAGGCTCATTATGAAGTCATGAGCATTAACGGCTTTGGCGGCAGCAATAACCTCTTCCTCTGTGGCATCAAGCTTACCGTATCTTATATTTTCCTTAATAGTTGTGGAGAATAGGAAGGTGTCCTGAAGCATAATCCCCATTTGGCTTCTTAAAGACTCTAGTTCTACATTTTTAACATTTTTTCCATCTATTAAAACATCTCCGCCTTGTGTGTCATAGAAGCGGCTCACTAGGTTTACAATAGTAGTTTTTCCAGAACCAGTTTCTCCAACTAACGCTACTGTTTCACCAGGGTTAACCTTAAAACTTACACTATCCAAAACTACAGTACCATCCTCGTAGCCAAAGGTAACATTTTTAAATTCTACTTGCCCCTTAATTTTAGCCATTTTTGAGGCAGTAGTTACATCAATAATGTCTGGGTTTACATCCATTATTTCAAATATTCTTTCTGCTGCAGCAAAGTTCATTATTAAGGTATTATAGAAATTACTTATCTCTAAAATTGGCCTCCAGAACATACCTATATACATTGTAAAGGCTATAATGGTACCCATAGTTATACTATTGCTGATAAATAGTTTGGCGCTGGTCCAGTAAAGTATTACCATACCTAATCCCCAGGATAAATCCACTAGAGGCCAGAATAAGTCATTAAGTTTTACAGCACTTATAAAGGAATTCATCATATCCTTAACTAAGCCTAAGAAGGTTTTTGAAGTTTTTTCTTCATTAGAAAAACCTTGAACTACCTTAATACCTGAGAAGTCCTCGTGGGTATAGGCGTTGAAGGTAGAACGCTTTCTTCTAAAGTCCTGCCATCTTCTTCTGGAGACTATCTGTATAGCAAAGAGGCTTATGCCAAGCACAGGAAGTAGTACCATGGAAGCTAGGGCTAGCTTCACATTTAAATAAAACATCATAGCTCCAGTGCAGATAATAGTTAACAGCTGAGGAATAAAGTTGGTGACACTGTTGTTAAACAAATCTTTAAGAGCGTTAACATCACCTATAACCCTAGCTAGTATTTTACCTACTGGTCTGTTGTCAAAGAATGCAAAGGACAACTTTTGAATATGACTGTAAAGATCCTGTCGTATTTTTAAAAGTATATTGTTAGTAACGGAAGCCATTTTCATAGTGCTGAAATAGGAAGCAGTCATTGATATGAGATTCAATAACAGCATAAATGCACCTATTAATAACAAACCCTTTAAATCATGATTTTTAATATTCTTGTCTATAGCCACTTTAAGGAGGTAAGGGTTTATAAGGTTGACTACCATTACAAATATTAAAAGCAGCGACACAGTAAAGACTTTTAGTTTATAGTCTTTTAAATAAGAAAAAAGTCTTTTGCCTACTTCTATATTAGATAATTTTTTTAATTCTTCATCCTGTTTAACAGTATTTATAGCCATTATCCCACCTCCTTAGCAGAAGCTAAAGTATCAAAATCTTTAAATTGTTCACAGTATATTTCGTAATATTTGCCCTTTTTCAAAAGAAGTTCTTCATGAGTTCCACTTTCTACAATTTGTCCATCTTCCACATAAAATATCTGGTCTGCATTTTTAACTGCTGAAATTCTATGTGCTATTATAAAGGTTGTAGCCTTTTTATGTCTTTCATTTAAATTCTTTAAAAGCTGGTATTCTGTTTCCATATCTAGTGCAGAGGTAGAATCATCAAGAATTAAAATGCTGGAATCTTTTATAAGTGCTCTGGCAATAGAAAGTCTTTGTTTTTGACCACCGGAAAGACCGATACCCCTTTCGCCAATTACTGTGTGGTATTTATCCTCTAGTTCCTGGATAAATTCATCAGCGCAAGCTAATCTACAGCTCTCTCTTATTTCCTCTAAAGAAGCATCTGCCTTGCCAAAACGGATGTTTTCTTCAATACTGTCGGAGAACAGAAAAGTATCTTGAGGAACTACAGCCATTTTGCTTCTTAAGTCTTTAAGAGATATGTCTTTAACGTTGTAGCCATCTATGAGGATTTCACCTTCTGCTGCATCATAGTATCGTCCAATAAGGTTAATAATTGAAGACTTACCGGAGCCTGTAGTTCCCATTATGGCAACAGTGCTGCCTGCCTCAATCTTCATGGTTACATTTTTTAACACATAATCTTCCTTGTATTTAAAGAAAACATTTTTAAATTCTATAGTTCCTTTCATATGAGGAAGCCTTATAGGATCTTCACTATCCCTAATTTCAGGTTGCACATTCATGATATTCAGTATCTTCTTAGCAGAGGCATTAGACTGTGCTATTAAATTAGTAAGCCATCCAAGCATTCTCATAGGCCAAATCAACATCCATATATAGCCGCTGAAGGCTACTAAGGTGCCTATAGACATAGAGTTGTCCATTACAAATACTCCTCCTAGTACTACTAAAAATACCATAGAAATATTAGTTAAGAACTCAATAGGAGGAAAGTAGGTTGCCATTATTTTGTTTTGCTCCATATTAAGGTTATAGTTTTCCTCATTAAGCTTAAGAAACTTTAAAATTTCATGTTTTTCTCTTGCAAAAGCCTTAACCAGTCTAACTCCTGCAATATTTTCTTGAGCAGCGGTGTTAAGGGCTACCCCCTGATCGCTTAATTTTCCATAAGATTCTCCAATTTTCTTTTCAAACTGCAGAGCTAAATAGGCTATAGGAGGCATTCCTACTAGACAGGCAAGGGTAAGCTTCCAGTCTAAGTAAAATAGTATTGCTGAAGCGGTTACAAAGTAAATAATATTTTCAATAAATAATCTTACTCCAAAGGACACACTTCTCCAGATGTTGTCTACATCCTCACCTATTCTGGACATAAGCTCTCCTGTATTCATGTTATCGAAATAACTAAAGGGTAGACTTTGAATATGGTTAAATAAATCTTTTTTTATATCAATACTAACCTTTGTTGACAGTACATCAAATAGATATTCTTTAGCGTAACCCAGTACGGCTCTGCTAAGGGTAACTGCAATAAAGCCCCAGAGTATTGGCCATAGTAAACTTTGCTCTCCTCCTATAAAAACCCTATCTGTTACTAATTTTTGCAAATAAGGATTCAACATATCTATAAATATTGCTGCTGTCATAGCTATAGAAGGTATTGCAAGCATTAGCTTATGCTTCCATACATATTTAAAGGTCTCTTTCATTATTAGTATCCCCCTTTCCTAAGGCAACTTTTTACAATTAAAAAATCATGGATGTACCATGATTTTAGCATTATTAATTAATGACATAATATTCTTCTATTAATTATATGTAAAAGGTCGCAGAATTAACTACATTAAGCTTACAGTCTTTTATAATAGATGTCAATAAGTTACTTTTTGGTTTCCAAGTTAAGATTATAGTTAGCTATAAGAGAAGGTTTATAATGTATTTTTAAACCCTTTTCCTTGAACTTCTGATGCATCAGAAATAGTTAAGAAGGCTTTGTCATCTAAGGCAGTAACTATTTGTTTCAGTTTTGGCAATTGAGAGAAAGGTACTATGCAATATAGTATCTTTTTATGTTCTTTAGTATAAGCACCTTCTCCATAAAAATATGTAACCCCTCTATGGAGACTTTCTAATATAGCATCCGCAATTTCTTCCTGTTTCTCAGTAATAATAAAAACGGATTTACTTTTATTAAAACCTCTTACCATGTTATCAACTACAAAAGAAGTTGTGTACATTGCTATTAGTGTATACAAAGCGTTAGATAGCCCAAATATAAAGGCACTTATAGAGACTATTACTAAATTAATAAGGAAAGATATTTTTCCTATGTTAAAGTTAGAATATTTTTTTCTAATTAACATAGTTACTATATCAAAACCTCCTGTAGAACCATTATGAACAAACACTAATCCAAAACCAATTCCATTAATTACTCCCCCGTATAAGCAGTAAAGTAAGTTGTCATTAATATTTAACATTTTAGAAGTTGGGTGAGTTATTATTAATGAAAGGGATAGAGATAGAGTGCCTACCAGAGAGTACAAAGTAAATCTTTTGCTTAGTTTCATAAAGCTTAAGATAAATAAGGGAATGTTCATTAGGAGAATAACATATCCTACCTGAATTTTGAACAAGTAGTGAAAAATTAACGCTATTCCGGTGACGCCTCCACTTAAGAGTTTGGCATGAATAATAAACATATTTATTCCTATTGAGCTTATAATTGTACCTATTATTATAAAAAACAAGTCAGTTACTTTGTATTTAAAAACAAGCCTTTCACCCATAGTATAGTCTCCTTTATATGTAAGGGTTTAATCTATTATATTATATTACAACTTTACTAAAATTATATATGATTTTTAAGAGTAATGGTTATGAGCATTTTATCAAATAGCAATTTATAATAGGGAGAAATTTTATGATTTTAATTATTAATAATTATTTAAATGCTTTTTATGCTTTGTTACAATCAAGATGGTTTGTTAATTAATAATACAGGCAACTATGTTTTACATAAGTGATCAAGTTTAAAAAAGCAAATGGGGGGATTATTATGAAGAAGAAGGGTTTGATTTTGCTTATAACTATGGTACTATCAGTAGGCGTTTTTGCAGGTTGTTCATCAAGTAGTGGACAACAAACAGTTCAAACATCCACAACTACAAAAAAAGCAGGTACAGCAGTAGATGGTAATGAGGTGAATATTGAAAAGGCAGCAATAAGACTTGTAAAAACCTCAGAAGAAGGCAAGTACGCAATTGTAAGCACAGAAGAGTTAAAAGGATGGATTGATAGCAAGAAGGAAATGACTATTATTGATACAATGCCTGCCTCTAATTTTAAAGGAGGGCATATTCCTGGAGCTGTTAATGCAGAATTGCCGAAGACGGGAATAAAGGATGTAACACCGGAACAAAAGGAAGCCTTTGTTAAACTATTACCAAGTGATAAGAATAAAGCAATTGTTGTATACTGTGGGTTTGTTTCCTGTGAAAGAAGTGATGTAGGAGCTAAAATAGCTAAGGAGTTAGGTTATAAAAATGTATACAGATATCCAGGTGGAATAGTTGGCTGGAGAGACGCAAAATATGCAGAGGAAAAGTAACTTTTAATAATTAAATTATATCTACATAAATCAATACGAAGACAGGGTAACTTAGGCACTGATTACTCTGTCTTCATATTAGTTTATACAAATGTGCTATGATATTTCAGTATAAATATCTGAAAACTCTACGGGAACTCTTTCAACTCTAGTTAGGGTTTTTATGTTATCTGCAGGGCCGTTCTCATCTATCAGTTTTACAGGTAATTCAAATATAAATTGACTTCCTTTTTCTAGCTGACTTTTTACATAAATTTTACCTTCGTGAAGCTCAACTAAGTGTTTAACCAAGGATAGTCCAATGCCTGAACCCTCAGTTTTTCTACTTAGAGAGCTATCTACTTGACCATATCTATCAAATATCATCTGGAGCTTATCTTCAGGTATACCTATTCCAGAATCTTTAACTGAAACTATAATTTTTTCTTTTCTATCGAGGATATTTACTTCTATGATTCCTCCCTGAGGGCTAAATTTAATTGCATTGGAAAGTAGATTTAGCATAATTCTTTCCATCATATCAGAATCGAAAGCCATTATCTTTTCTTCTATTTCGGTATCAAATATAATATCAATATTGCTTAAATTAGTATACTCAACCACAGATAAGGTTATGTCCTCAATAACTTTAATTATGTTATTATTTTCTAATTTGATTTTAATGTAATTAGACTCTGCCTTATTAATATCTATTAAGTTATTAATAAGTCTCAACAGTCTATAGCTGTTTTGTTTTTGCATTTTTATGTACTTATAGTATAATTTATTGAAAATTTCATTGGAAGGTTCTAACTTTTCAAGAAGCTGAATACAGCCTAATATAATATTTAAAGGTGTTCTTAGTTCATGAGACATAGTTGAGAAAAACTGTGCTTTTAGGTTGTTATATTCCTCTACTTCCTTGGCCCGCTTATGTAAACACTCCGCCATTGTGTTAAAGGCTTCACCGACTTCTCCTAATTCATCTTTTTCTAATCCGCTTACATTAACGTTTAGATTACCCTTTATTATTTCATTAGCAGAATCCCTTAATTTTCTTATCCTTTTAATAAAGTTATTACAGAAAGCAATTGCTATAATAAATGAAATTATATATATACATATAAATATTATAAGATTATTTTTTACTAGTGCTCTTTCTTTTGATAACAGCTCTGGTACAGAACTACTTACAAAACAGCTCCATCCTATTTCTTTAATAGGGTAACCTATTGCCATTCTTTCTAAATCATCAAAGCCATGGTACATGGAGTAAGTCCTAATAATTTCGCCCTTTAGAGCTTTTCTAGAGGGAGAGTCTTCTGGAACTACTCTTTGGGAAAAGGGAGTATTCTTGCCATCGCTACGATACACAATCCTGGCATTACTATCAACAATGCCAAAAGTGCTTTCCTTTGCTAGTCTATGTGAAGGAAAAATTTTATCTAATTTATTAATGTCTAGTCCAGTAACAACAATACCCATTAGCTGGTTATTAACTCTAATGGCTCTTACAACATGTAATATTATTTTTTTGTTATCATAACTAGGAGTTATATTACATATTATTTCATCTCTGCCCTTTGATATTTTATCTGTGTAATCACTATCTAAAATGCTTTTTCCTTTTAATTGATCGTTAGTTGTTGCAATAACCTTTCCAGAAGGACTTAGCCAAGAATATCCGATATTTGTTTCATCCTCTTGGAGAATTTTTTTTAGATAGGAGCTAATATCCTTTTCATTCCAATGAGGGTTTGAAGTTATGGCTGCTCCTATAGCATATTGGCTTGTCCATGTTTTATTAAGAAAGACCAGAAAAGAATTTCTTATAGCTTCAGCAAAATCCTGGCTAGCTACTAACTCAGCTTCAATTCTGTTACGATAGTTACTTTGAATTTTTACAAATTCTAAAATTGATAAAGGAATTAATGTAATGAAGATTAAAATTAGTATTTTTGCTCTAATAGATTTTTCCACCTTGTTCACTCCTAACAAATGTGACTACATGTGAATGAAAATATTACTGAATTTTCCAATAGTTACATC
This sequence comes from Clostridium sp. CX1, assembly GCF_025398335.1. Lineage (GTDB taxonomy): Bacteria > Bacillota > Clostridia > Clostridiales > Clostridiaceae > Clostridium_AM > Clostridium_AM tanneri. The sequence continues at coordinate 2,625 of NZ_JAODOO010000020.1, read as the reverse complement.
GTACCAGAAATTACATATTTATTCAATATATGCTACTATTTTTAGGTTTAAAGTAAAGGTTAGAAGTTATTTGATAACAAAAATATACATGAAAAACTTACTTTTAAATGAAGAAAATATTCTATCTGTCAAGCTTAAATTTACAAAAATTCTATGATATAATCTTTTACTGATGAATAGGTAAAGATTAATATTAAGGAGATAAATTAAGCTAATGAGAAATAATAATAGTAAAGAAAAAAAGCAGGAGCAAGTTGGTAGAAAGTGGTGTCAATTGAAACAAAAAGAACAAATATGGATATCTAGCTTACTTAGAGATAGCTATATTAAATTTGTGCTAGAAAGAGAAAGAAAGCCTAGCAAATCAGAAAAAGAATTTATTGTTGCATGTGCTTATCTAGACATTGAAGACAGAGGCATAGGAATAACTGTTAACGAGGTTAGGAAATACTTTGAAAGTAAGATTGAGAAGTATAATAACTCAATTATCAAGGCAGGCCTTGAGCCTTATAACTGGAAGTAGGTTAGTGGAGCCTTTGCAGTTGAAAAACTATTGTTTTCTACGAATAGTTGAATAATTTTTAATAAGCATTATAATTGTTAGAGGAAGGGGTTGAATAAGATTGAATGGCAATAAAGATAAGGAAGAAAAGAAGGTTGTTTTAGCATATTTAGCTGTATGCATTTTTTGGGGTTCTACATACCTAGCAATTCGTATAGGAGTAAGCGAGTTGCCTGCTACAATTTTTGCAGGTGTAAGATTTTTGGTAGCTGGATCAATTATGTTAGCTTTTGCTAAGCTAAAAGGGTTAGAGTTTCCAAAGAAGACAGTGGATATAAAAAGGATAGCAATAGTAGGAATGTTTCTATTACTAGGGGGAAATGGTCTAGTAGTTTGGGGAGAGAAATGGGTAAGTTCTGGCATGACTTCTCTTATTGTGGCTACAGGCCCACTTTATACAGCTATAATAGAGACATTTTTTACGAGAAGTAAGTCAATGAATATTAAAGGATGGTGCGGTATTTTAATGGGATTTGTAGGAGTTGGATTACTTGTGCTACCAAACTTAAGTACAGGTGCAACTAGTGCAAAGGGAGTAATTTTTGTAATGTTAAGTGCAATTTTATGGTCTAGTGGTTCTATTTATTCAAAAAGTTTTAAGGCTTCTGGGTCAGTAGTAACTCATATAGGTATTCAAATGTTATCAGGCGGTATAGGGCTTTCAATTATAGGAACATTTCTTGGAGAACTGCCTAAAATTCAGTTAACAGGTAGAGGTGTAGGAGCACTTTTATATTTAGTTTTATTTGGCTCTATAGTAGGTTACAGCTGTTATATCTATATACTACAAAAATGGCCAGCATCTAAAGCAAGTACTTATGCTTACGTTAATCCTGTTGTTGCAGTGCTTTTAGGGGCAGTTATTTTGAAAGAGGCTGTATCTATAACTATATTAGTATCAACTGTTGTTATTCTAGTTGGAGTATTTTTAGTTCAGACTTCTGGAGCCGCTGAAGTTAGCCAACAAGAGAAGGTAAATGGGGAGAGTATTGCGGAATAGTAGATAGATGGATTTAGAGAAAAATTAATATAAGAAACTTGAATAGATTTAGAACTAGCTAAATACCTATTTTTTATGATACTAGGGAGAAATTTTTGGATGATCTATAAACGTAATAGAGTGTTGTATGGATTTATGACAATAGTTGTAGTTTTTTTAGGACTATACTCAAGACGAATGAAAAGTTTTATACCGGAATTTTTAAATATATACTTAGGGGATATTCTCTGGGCATTAATGATTTTTATTGCTTTTGCTTTCATCCTAAGAGCTAAGACAACAAAGACAGTTGCAGTAGTAGCAATATCTTTTTGTTATTCTATTGAATTAAGCCAATTATACCATGCAAACTGGATAGACAATATTAGAAAGACAGCGTTAGGCGGATTAGTATTAGGATATGGATTTTTATGGAGTGACTTGATAGCCTATGCTGTAGGAGTTGGAATAGGTGTGATTATAGAATTAGTATATTTAGCTATGGTAAGGGGTGTCATAAGGTAGAAAGTATTTTCTACCTTATGACATCCTTTTCTATATTTTAAATTAATTAAATAACAACTGTGATAACTAAGAAAATGTTATAGATGAATTTCAAACTATTGGCAAAGTTAAGGGGAAAATGAAACTAACATTAGTTGTAAGATAAATAAACTGAATCAGGTGTATCAATAGAATTATTACAAAGATATTAGAAGTAAAAAGGAGTATACGTCATTTAACTTATTCTTAAAGTATAAATCTATTATACTAAATAGTATTAAAGATGGTAAGATAGTCTTCGTCGCTTGATGGGTAACAAAATAAACAGGCGGCTAGTCAGTAGTAAAATCTTTCAACAAGAATTAAAGATAAAAAACATTTAAAATATTGTTGACAAGAGGAAACAAAGATGATAAGATGTACAAGCAGTCGAGATGAGACAAAATGATCCTTGAAAATTAAACAGAGTAAGGTAAGTAAAACTTATCTATAATATAAACCAGCAATTCTTTAATGAGTCTTCTCAATGAATTGAGAAGTAAGCGACTATCACAAAATCTATGATTTTGGATATCTGCTT
>NZ_JAODOO010000002.1 GCF_025398335.1 Clostridium sp. CX1 | reverse complement strand
AAACGTCAAAAACAACTTAATTTTATCTCAACAAATTTTGTCATATATGATATAATTATGTCATATTTGTTATTGTAGTAAAGGATGGGAATTAATATGGAGAATTTAATTAAGAATCAAGAAGAAGATATTATTGCTAATTTAATAAAAACACTGCCTCTTATACAATCTACTCTACCTATGGATTGTATGTTTGCTATATCTGATAAAGAAAAGTTTGTATATTATCTTCCAGGAAAAGAGGTTGATGCAAAAATTTCCGTAGGAAATTTTATTCCTCATGAATCTGGATTTTATAAATGCCAGCAGACTGGTAAAAAAGTAGTACAAGTTTTATCTTCTGATATTTATGGAACGCCAACAAAGTCCAGTGCTACTCCAATTAAAAATAAAAATGGAGATATTATTGGTGCAATTGCCTTAGGTGTAAGTGTTAATACACAACAAATATTACATAATGCTTCCGAAACAATTGCTTCCACATCAGAAGAAATAGGCAGTACAATAGAGGAACTTGCCAATACATCTGTAAAGCTTTCACAAGATTTAGATTCTTTAAAGGATATTGGAGATGCTGTAATCAGTGAAATTAAAAAAACATCTGAAATATTGCAATTTGTTAACCAAATAGCAACAAGTTCAAATTTACTTGGATTAAATGCAGCTATAGAAGCAGCCCGTGCTGGTGAACATGGAAAAGGTTTTACTGTAGTTGCTAATGAAATACGAAAAATGGCGGATAATAGTGTTAGATCTGTAAAAGATATTAATGTAATTCTTAAATCTATTGAAACTAGTGTGTCAAATATGGTTAGTACCTTATCAGGAGTTGCTGAGATTGGAGAACAACAGGCTTCTGCTACAGAAGAAATTTCTTCATCTATGGAGGAATTAACTTCATCAGCCATGGAAATAGAAAAAATAGCAGAAACAGCTATTTAAATAAAAGTTCAAAAGCCAATGCTTAATCTTAATATACTAAAGATTGGTCTTAAATTTGAACACAAGATAGCATAAAGCTAGCTAAGAATTGAAAGGCTGTGGTACTAATTATTTTAGTGCGGCAGTCCTTTTAGGTTTTTTAAAACAATATCTAGTACAATAATATTTAGTTTAAAAACATATATGCAGGTAAGTGGATATATTTCAACAATAACTATGCCTGGGAGATAAATTTTTAAAGGACACAACCTAGTCTGTGCAGGTTGCACCTTGCATATTTACGAAAAGATAGATAAACATTGAAAGGAGATAGCATTATGAAGGTTGACTTTATAGAAGAGCAAGTAACTATAAAAGGTGATGTAGTTTTAAAAGGAACCTTAACAGTACCTAACAGTGAAGCTGAAAAATTTCCAGCAGTTTTGATTGTCAATGGTTCTGGCGGTGCAGATAGAGATGGAAATATGAAAAAGCCTCCAATGGAGGCTAATATATATAAGGAATTAGCTCATTTTGTTACAAGCCTAGGTTTTATAACTCTTAGATATGATAAGAGAGCTGTAGGTGAAAGTGAGGGAGATCCACTTACCGTTGGAATGTCAGATTTGATAAATGATATATTAAGTAATATTAAGTTTCTGCAAAATCATCCTAAAGTTGACAGAGATAAAATTATATTGGTAGGTCATAGTGAAGGCTGTATATTAGCTACTATTGCTAATACTATAAACCCCTCAGCTGGTTTAGTACTGCTTGCTGGAGCAGGTACGAACTTATGGGCACCTATGAAATATCAAAATGCTCAAATTTTAGAGGAAGTAAAACATAAGAAAGGTCTAAAAGGGTTTCTATTAAGACTTGCTGTAAGGGAAAGCACTATAAGAAAGCAGCAGGAGGATTTATTTAATAAAATGATAAACTCTACAGAAGACACAATAAGATTAAAGGGTAAAAAGGTTCCTGCAAAGTGGTTTAGGGAGCATTTCAAATACAGCAGTGAAGATATATTAAAGGCTTTAAGTGATGCAAAGTGTCCTATTCTAGCAGTTACAGGAGATAAAGATGTGCAGGCCAATGCAGAGGATTTAAAAGTAGTAGAGAGCCTTAAAAAAGACAATATTAAAGCAGTGGTTATAAAAAATATGGATCACATGTTAAAAGAGTTTAGTGGGGAAAAGACAGTTTTAGATATAATGAAACAATATAAAAGTGAACTCCATAAACCTATGCATCCACAGCTTAAGATAGTTTTAGAGCAGTGGTTAACAGGTTAATATAGAGAATTAGATAAAAGCACTCAGCTAAATACAAACTGAGTGCTTTTCGTAACTATTTTTAAGTTAATAGCCAATTCTAAGTATTGATTAAAGCAGAGGCACCCAACATAGTAGAGCCTTCCAAACAAACTATAGATTTTCTTACTTATCGAAAATGATACCAAGTAAATGGTAAATGGAGCAAGTTAACACTATTTCTATTTATAGGCATAAATTGAACCTATGAAAGGATTTTTAGGGCATAGGAATAGTTGATTATTTGATATATCTCACCTATAATAATGTATATATAATTATATAATATGGTTACTAATACTTTTTAATATTTTTTAATAAGGGGTGGGATAATGGACGACAATAGTAAAATAGAGGTCAGAAATGAGAATGGTGTTGATTTTGTAACTATTGCAGAAGACACAGAAAAGGCTAAGAAAAAGAAAAAAGGTATACTAGCAGCCCTAGGGATTGGAGTTGCAGCTTTAGCTAAACTTAAGATTATAGGTAAATTAGGCTTTATCTTTTTGAAACTTAAGGGGTTAATAGTATTTCTTAAATTGGGCAAGCTACTTTCTACTTTTGGTTCTATGATGCTTATGATTTGGGTATATGCGAAAATATATGGTATGGCTTTTGCAGCAGGTTTTGTCTTACTAATATTCATGCATGAAATGGGTCATTATTTTGCAGCAAAAAAAATTAACTTGAAGGTAAGTGCTCCAATATTCATACCCTTTGTAGGGGCTTTTATATCTATGAAAGAGGAACCGAAGGATGCGAAAACAGAGGCTTGGGTTGCAATAGGAGGGCCTTTACTAGGAAGCATAAGTGCAGTTGGAGCTTTGGCAGTATATTATTATACTAAGCAAGAGTTATTCTTAGCTTTGGCTTATACGGGATTCATATTAAATTTATTCAATCTTATTCCAATTCATCCTCTAGATGGCGGCCGTATTGTAACTGCCATATCACCGGCTTTATGGATTTTGGGAATTCCTGTAATGATATTTGCTCTAATAAAATCTTTTAACTCCATAATATTAATATTTTTGATAATGGGAGCAGTACAAATTTACAAATATTATAAGGATGAAAATAAAAAATATTATGAGGTTGATAAGTCAGCAAGATTATTTTTTGCAATCACCTATTTCGGAATGATAGCTTTATTAGGGCTATTAAGTGCCTATTTATATAATATAGCGCCTAAAAACTTTTAGAGCACTTAAAAGCAGGCTAAGAAGAATAGTATTGGATAAATTCAATAGAAAGATGCTTAACTAATGTATTAATCTAAAAAAGCTGGGGACATTGGTAGCAATTCTCTGCTTGAATTCATAAAATATTATGGATATCTATGATTAAGGAGAGAATTATGTATAATTGTTATTTTAGAGCAAATGCAATGAGTCCTGTTATAGTCTTTAGCACAAGAGGAGATGTGAACGGGGATAGAATACCAGATACTGTATTCCTCACAGGCACTAGAACACCTATGAGTGGGTTTATTCAAAATATAACCCTTGTAGTACAGGATGGGAGAACAGGAAGGCTTACTACTGTGCCGCTAAGTGAAAATGCTGGATATAATCCGAGAATATTTTTGGGAGATTTTAATGGAGACAAGGTAAAGGATATCTTAATCAGTATTGATTCTGGAGGAAGCGGTGCAATAATGTATCACTATGTTTATTCCTTTATTAATAATACACCAAAATTAATATTTGATTTCAATGTGTATAATGAAGAATATAAATACGATGTTACCTATAAAGATAATTATAAAGTAGAAGTTATAAGTAGAAAAAATAATAAGAAATATATTATAGACATATCTCTTAGAGGAGAAGAATACCTAAATGAAATATATGATAAAAATGGCAAGCTTAAGGAGCCAATAAGTGGCTTTGTGAATCCATTAAGCGGACTGTACCCTGTGGACTTTAACTATGATGGAATATATGAATTGTTAGCATATCAAAAAATAGCGGGCAGGTTTAATGCAGATTCCTTAGGATATGTTTTAAACACTTTAAAATGGGAAAATAACAGTTTTAGTTTATGGAATCAGGATGTAGCTATTTAGGGAATAGGAACAAGTACTGACTGCTAGAAAGTAAAAAAGCCAATGCTCACAACATAAGCATTGGCTTTAAAAATTCTAAATATAATCTATGTACTTCGTGCACCCACTATCGACAATTACCCTACCCACGTTACTAATCTAGTTAGCTCAAACCAGGTTTATCCACGGCACTCAGAAGTGATCACTTACCGCTGCTTCCTTCCGGATCTGACGGATTTCATGAGCTTCTGCTGCATGGGACCCAATTCTCAATACCACTTTGATTAGGCAGACTGAGCAAAGTAAAGCCTATAGTGGGAATTCAATCCTGCTGTAGCGGATTGCAGGTTACAGGGCACCGCTGGCTCCCCATCTAGCACGAATTTTATCTTTAATTAAGTTATTTCCTTGCTGCTAGACTATAATAACATAATTAAAGTTCTCATTCAAGGGATATATTCATGGTAATCTAATCCTAAAGTTAGCGATTTACCCAATTGAAATGTATTATAGATCATTAATGCTATATTTGTTTACAAATAAAATATTATGCAAACTAAAAATAAAGTAAACCAAATAAAAACATTGACGTTATCGACAAATTTTGATAATGTCTTATAGTAATTATTTTTAGGAGGATTTATATGAATACTAATCAAACACAAAATGTTAAGATCGCTAATTGTGATCCATCAGCTTTAGGGTTATTTGGACTAGCTATGGTAACACTTGTAGCATCATCTCAAAAACTTGGACTTACAGAAGGAGTTTCTTTTGTTATTCCGTGGGCAATATTTCTAGGAGGATTTGCTCAGTTATTTGCCTGTATAAATGATTCTAAAAGACAAAACACTTTTGGAACAACTGCCTTTGGTGCTTATGCATTTTTCTGGTTTGCAGTGGCAGCTTCATGGATGATTAAGGCAGGAGTATTTGGACAGGGGCTTGTAGCATCAATAGACACTAAGCAACTTGGATTTGCATTTTTAGGGTATTTAATATTCACTATTTTCATGACTATAGGTGCTGCGGAAACAAATAAGTCATTATTTATAATATTTTTCCTTATAAACTTCTTATTCCTAGGTTTAACTCTTGATTCCTTTGGAGTGATGGGGGAATTCCCACATAAGATGGCAGCAATTGCAGAATTTTTAATATCTATGGCTTCTTTTTATGGGGCAGCTGCATCTGTGTTAAATCCTCACTTTGGAAGAGTATTTTTACCTATAGGAAAGCCTTTTGGTATATTTAAAAAATAATAAATTTTAAAAGCCTCTATGCAGTGATAATGGTTATAATTATTTTATAACTTATCACTGCAAGAGGCTTTTTTTTATTAAGTCAGAGAAGCATCCCCTTATAATTACTATTTAGAAGCGGCTTCAAAGGCATCTATAAGCTGATTCTTAGAAGTAGCTCCTTCATGGATTTTAACTTCATCAACAAAGTAGGTAGGCACGTAATAGTAATCATACTGCTTAGCTATAGATGGCTCAAGTTCTTCATCTATTATTTTAACTTCAATATCTGCATATTTGGGATTTTCTCTTTTTATATCTTCTATCCAAGAAGCTGCAGTTTTACAGTAAGGGCACCAGCTAGTAATAAACATCATAATTGGTTTCATTTTTAATCATCACCTAACCTTTATTTTATAATAAATAATATATAGTTATTCTTTCTTTTTTATAATATGGTATTCCAACTTAATCATTAAGTTGATTAATAGTTTATATATTGATACAGTTCTAATATAGCATAAAACACATAATTTGTTATAATAAAAGAATTGAAAACTAAAATTGGAGGCAAATATGAAAATAAGTAAACTATATTTCTACATTCATTATTGCAACCATAGAGAATCAAAGGAAGAGTGGAAATTTCCAAGAAGAATAACTAGAAAAATTCAACACCATGAATTATTACTTATATCCGATGGAAAAGGAATTATTACAGTGGAAAACAAGAGATATTTTATTAAGAAGGGGATGTTGTTTTACTTTCATCCAGAGTTACTTCATTCCATAGAAACAGATATTGATGATCCAATGTGTTTTTTGTCCATTCATTTTAGCTACGCAGAGGTAGATTATAATGATTCCAAATGGAGCATTAAGGAGGAAAATAAATTACTTCCATTAGAGCATATGCAAGAATTAAAGGATTACTATCCTATTATTGATACATTCAAAAGGCTAATTAGGTGTTGGACTGAAAAGTTTCCAGGGTACGAGCTTATTTGTAAAGCAATGCTTCAGCAGCTGCTATATGAGATTTTTGGGAATATAAAAAAGAAAAACACTAACTATTCAACATCTTTAAAAGTAGAAAAAATTATTAAATATATGCATGAAAATATAAATAGGAGACTAACTCTTACCGAATTGTCAGAGTTAGTTCAGCTGTCTCCAGCCTACTTATCTAGGACCTTTAAAGAAACTACAGGATATTCTGTAATTGAATTCTTTAATAAGATTAAAATTGATAAAGGAAAGGAATTTATAAGCGAAGGAGATAAAAAGATAAAAGAGGTAGCTGAACTGCTGGGATTTAAAGACGAATTTTACTTTAGTCGTATATTTAAAAAAATTGAAGGCAAAAGTCCTTCAGAATATTATAGCAAAAATGTCCATGGAGTTTAATTTGATACATGGATTTAAGCCCTTTCACAAAGTATAATCAAGGTACAATTACTAAATATTATAATGCTTAAATGGAATTATCAAAGAAGGAAGGCTTAAGTTTATGGAAATCTGGAAAAGAAATTTAATAGTTTGCTGGTTTGGAATGTTTGTAACAGCCATAGGGCTTAGTCAAATTGCCCCTGTGCTGCCCCTTTATATAGGCCAGCTGGGTGTTCACGATACAGCGCAGATTGAACAGATGTCAGGAATTACTTTTGGAGTTACCTTTATAATTCTAGCAATCTTTTCGCCAATTTGGGGGCAAGCTGCAGACAAATTCGGTCGAAAACCAATGCTTTTACGTGCAAGTCTTGGAATGGCAGTGGTAATATTCTGCATGGGATTTGTACAAAATGTATATCAGTTAATGATATTAAGAATGCTCCAGGGAGTTGTTGCAGGCTACAGTACTGCTTGTACTACACTTATTGCAACTCAAACAGATAAGGAGCATGCCGGTTGGGCCTTAGGCGTAATTGCAACCTCATCTATCTCAGGTTCCTTGTTAGGACCAATGGTAGGTGGTTATTTAGAAGAAACTATAGGACTTAGAAGTATATTTTTTATGACAGGTGTGTTGATGTTAATAGTATTTGCATTAACCTATATTTTTGTAAAGGAGAACTTTAGAAAGTCCGATAGAAAAGTTCTTAAATTTAAAGAGGTTTGGGACCTGATTCCAAATCCTGCTTTGCTTGTTACTATGTTTATAACAGCTTTTATTTTGCAATTAGCATTTTATTCAATAGAGCCAATTATAACTGTGTATATTACTCAGCTATCTCAAAATACAGAACACATTGCACTGATATCTGGAATAGCTTTTTCAGCTTCAGGCTTATCAAGTATTATAGCAGCACCTAGATTAGGAAAGCTTTCAGATAGAATTGGAGCACAAAAGGTAATGTTAGCAGCTCTGATAGCAGCAGGAATTATATTTATACCACAGGCTTTTGTAAAAAGTCCTTTTCAGCTGACAGTACTTCGTTTTCTGCTAGGACTAGCTACAGCTGGGCTTACTCCATCGGTTAATGTACTAATTAAGAAGATAACGCCTAATTCTCTTACAGGAAGAGTTTTTGGCTTTAGCATGTCTGCACAATATTTAGGTACCTTTGCTGGCTCAATACTTGGAGGACAGGTGGCAGCCTACTTTGGTATCCGATATGTATTTTTTATCACTAGTATATTGCTGCTTATAAATGCACTTTGGGTTTATAAAACTGTATGCAAGAGGATTAGTTATAATAAACGCAGCCAATTTGCCAATTAATGACTATGGAAATTAATATAAGAGAACTTTAAATAAAAATTCAAAAGCCAATGCTTAATAAAACCTAAGCATTGGCTTTTAAATTTTTAACGTAACATACCTATGGTAATTTATTACTATAATAGATAACCTAAATATTAGGAACACTAATGAGGATGAAGGTTTTAATAAAATATCATAATAAAACTAGTGCTGTTTATTAAAACTACAAATCAACTATAGGGAGGAAGGTTGGTAAAGGTATGAGAAAAGAAATAAATTATATCACTATAGATGGCCGTGGAGAGCATGAATCTTTCAGAGACTGTATTACAAAGGCAATTCAAGAATTGAAACCTAATGAAGGAATACATATAATTAAAGATTTTGAGCCTTTTCCTATGTACAAAATGATGGAGGATAAGGGCTTTGATAAACAGGTAGAAAAAATAAGCGATGATGAATTTCATGTTTATTTCTGGCCTAAGGTTGAAGGTGATAAGATTGGTATAGGAGAAAATTTAAAATTTGATGAAGAAAAAATACAAAAAATAATGAATATAGAGGTTGATTATTTAAAGGGGAATTTATCTTTAAAAGAAGCTAAAAAGAAAGTGCAGAATTCCTTCAAAGAGGTAACAGCTCAGGAGTTTGCAGTTTGTGAACAATACATTGAGGAGAAGGGAATTTCCAATGATTTATTATTGGAAAAAATGGAGGAACTTTTAGAAATTTTCGATGGAATACTTGTAAGTAATAAGCTGGATTTACCTGTTGGACACCCAATTAGAACTTATTTAGATGAAGTAAGGGCTATAAGAGCAGTATTAAATAAAATGAGGTCTATGCTGAAGAACAAATTTATAAAAAATCAATGGGAAGAACTCTATGAGAAACTAGAACAAATAAATATTCATTTTTCTAGAAAGCAAAATCAGTTATTTGCCGCATTAGAAAGCAAGGGCTTTGATAAACCTTCAAAAATTATGTGGACATTAGACAATGAGATAAGAGATATAATCAAAAAGGCTAAAGGATACTTAAAAGAAGATAAAGATGAGGAGTTTTTAAGGCTTCAAGAGGAAGTTATAGAAAGAGTAGAGGATATGATGGTGAAGGAAGAAGAAATCTTATTTCCAACGTCCATGGATCTTCTTTCTGAGGAAGACTTTGTTAAAATGAGAGAGGGAGATGACGAGATTGGCTATTGCTTGATTGAAACACCTCCTCCTTACGGTAATAGGAAAGAAAAGAATACTGCTAATTTTCAAAAGGATGAACTACTTAAGGACCTTTCAAAGGTATTGGAAAAACATGGTCTATTTACAGCCCATTCTAATGAGGCAGAATTAGAAGTTAGCGAAGGAAAACTTACTCTTGATCAGATAAACCTTATTTTTAAGCACCTTAATGTAGATATATCTTTTGTAGATGAAAATGAAATTGTAAAGTTCTACAATGATGTTAGTCATAGAGTGTTTCCAAGAAGTCCAGGAGTTATTGGAAGAAAGGTACAGAATTGCCATCCAAGGGAGAGTGTAGATACCGTTCAGGAAATAGTCAGAGCCTTTAGAGAAGGAGAGCATGATGAAGCTGAATTTTGGCTAGAACTTGACGGAAAGTTCATATATATACTATATAATGCTGTAAGAGACAGTGAAGGAAACTTCAGAGGAGTACTAGAAATGGTACAGGATGCAACTAAAATAAGAGGCCTAACTGGCAGTCAAAGGCTTCTATCTTGGAACAATAAAAAGTCGGAAAGTAAAAAGGAAAATAAAGATACAATTGAAAATATATATGGTATTACAGAGGAAACTACCCTTGGAGAATTAGTAAATAAATATCCTTTTATAAAAGAATTTTTAGTTAACCTATCACCTAAATTCAGTAAACTAAAGAATCCAGTTATCTTTAAAACTATGTCTTCAATAGCAACTCTTGAAATGATTAGTGGAAGAGGAGGCTTTGAAGTACAGGAACTTATAGATAAAATTGTGAAGGAGATTCAATCTAGAAATATGTAAATTCTAAACCATATTTTTCAGTAGTATCTTTAAAGAGAAAGCCACCGGTCTATAATTAGTCGGTGGCTATATTATCATATTATTAGAGTTTTTTGAAATATTTTTGATATAATTGGAGTAAAATACTCATATAACCAGTAGAGGAATAATTTAAAGCATAAGGAGGGTGAAGAATATGCTTGGAGCAATAACTGGAGATATAATAGGATCTGTGTATGAGTGGAACAATATAAAAACTAAAAGTTTTGAGTTGTTCTCTCCAAAATCAAGGTTTACTGATGATTCAGTACTTACAGTTGCAACAATGGAGGCTATTATTAAGGACAAGTCTTTCTCTGAAAGTTACAAATACTGGTTTAGGAAATATTCTAATGCAGGTTTTGGAGGCAGCTTCATGAGATGGGCGATGCTTGACGAAAGAGAACCCTATGGCAGCTATGGTAATGGCTCTGCTATGAGAGTTAGTCCTGTTGGCTTTTACTATAATTCTATTGAAGAAGTTCTTGCTAAAGCAGAGGAAAGTGCTGCTGTAACACATAATCACCTAGAAGGAATAAAGGGGGCAAAGGCAACAGCTGCTTCAATATTCCTTGCAAGGAAGGGTAGAAAAAAAGATGAAATAAAGGATTATGTTGAAAAGAATTTTGGATATAATTTAGAGGAAAGCCTAGAAAGTATCAGAAGCTGGTATAGCTTTGATGTTTCATGTCAGGGAAGTGTTCCACAGGCTATAAGAAGCTTTTTGGAATCCACTGATTATGAAGATGCTATAAGAAATGCAATATCCATAGGTGGTGACAGTGATACCATTGCCTGCATAACTGGAGGCATTGCAGAAGCCTATTATAAGGAAATTCCAGATTATATACTTAAAGGAGCTAAGGAACTGCTGCCTGAGGAAATGAAAGAAGTTTTGAAAGCATTTTATCAGCAGCTAGACAATAATTGATATAACTGAGGTGAAAACACTTGATTCGCATAATAACTGTAAGTAAAAACTTAGAATTAAAGAATTATACATCCATTGACAGCTTATCAGATCCAGATATAAGTTGGTACTGGGTAGACATGGAAGAACCTAATGAAGGTGAACAAAAGCTTCTTAGATATCACTTTGGCTTTCATCCTTTAGCCATAGAAGATTGTCTGCAGATATCAAATAGACCAAAACTTGATTATTATGGAGATTACGATTTTTTTGTTATAAATGCATTAAACAAAGAAACACTATGCCCTGAAGATATAGGATTGTTTGTGGGAGCAAATTATATTGTTTCTGTACATAGGACCCATCAAGATGAACTAGATCATGCCTGGGAGAGAATATCAGTGAATAAAAGGGCATGGGAAGAGGGACCTACCTATGTTGCCTACTCCATACTAGATAAAGTTGTGGATCAGTTTTTTCCTGCAATATATAAAATAGAAGACAGTCTAGAGAAAATTGACAATAATGTTGATCACTTATCTGTATACAAGTTAGTTGACCAGGTATTTGACATTAGAGGAGATTTGCTGCAGTTAAGAAGGATTGTAAACTCTATGAGAGATTTACTATATAGAATAGTTAACTCGGAACGGTTAAACTGGTTCAAAGAAAATAAATTTTATTTTGCAGATGTACATGATCATCTGCTGAAGTTATCTGAAATGATAGAAGCTAACAGAGATATAACGGCAGATATGCGGGATAGTTATATGTCAATAAACTCTAATAGAATGAATACTAACATGATGGTTTTAACAGTTATCTCCACAATATTCATACCACTTACTTTTATTGCAGGAGTTTATGGAATGAACTTTGACTATATGCCAGAGCTTAGATGGAGATATGGATATTTTGCAGCCTTATTTTTTATGTTTGGCATTGCAGTACTTATGTTTTTATGGTTTAAAAGAAAGGGATGGTTTGATATTTATAAATAAGTTTGGAGAGGAATGACAAACAGTAATAAATGATCTAACCAAAACTAAATTATATTTACAGAATTCAAATCAATGAGGTTCATTGGTTAGGCTTTACTAGAAGCGGACAAAACGGATAGTTTGGAACTATCCGTTTCTGTATGGAGCAGCATAAATGATTAGGTTGCTCCTAAGCATTGCCATATATATATTATTAACCAAAGATGGGTACGATATGCATTGTCATGCTGGTTAAGCATTGAAAGCTACTAATTTTAAATTGATTGTTAAAAGAAAATATATAAAATTATTAACAGCACAGTTAAAAAAGAGTATAAGATTAATCCTCTTAAAAATATTATTTAGCCTTAATCATTTGAAGTAATTTACCTAAAAAGCCTGTATTAGCATTATCAATTTCTACTTGATATTGAGTAAAATAAGCATCCTGTATAACTCTTTTAAAATCTTTAACTTCTTTTATTAAACGCTCACTATTAGTTAAAGATGATTGAACAAATGTGTTGAAATCATTTTGTAAATTAAGTTTTAATTCATCATTTTTGCTGTCAATTTTTTCTGACATAAATCCTGTAATTTTAGCAAGAAGTTTGTCATGTGAATTTATGTTAATTTCATTAAAATCATCAAATTTTGAATCTATATATTCTTTAATTTCCATAGATAAATTTTGTTTAAATTCATCAAGAGTCTTATTTTGAACTTCAATGATTGCAGTAGTAATATTTTGAAGATATAATGAATTGGAGTTTTGCATATCATTCATTAATTGAACTTTAAAATTATTAAGTTGAATTTGTTGTTCTTCTTTAATTAAATCAATAAGTTCTTCAACAGATAATAAATTGCTTTCCTGGACTTCAGTACCATTTAAAGGCAGCTTATTACAATAGCTCTGAATCTCTTTAAGAGACATACCTTTATTTTTTAATTTTATTAAGAATTCTAATTTATCAACATCATTACTAGTATAACGTAACTCTTTATCTACTATTGCAATTTTTAACAGATCGTCAAATATACTTGTGTAGTATTTTATGTTACTAGTATTTTCGTTTAATAAATTAGCAACCTGTTCAATAGAATAGTACAATATTTCGCCTCTTTTTTTATTTTCAATTTTAGCACTAACTTTTTGTGTATCTATGTATTTATCTTTATTATCCATAATAATTAATCCTCCCCTTCTCTTTTCGAATGGATAAGAGGTAAACTTAAGTAATTATTATAATTTTTTTAAAAAAAGGATTTAAAATATAAGGTTATCAAAATTTTCTTCGATAATAGGTATATAATAATGTAATAAGGAGAGTAATTATGGAAAAAGGTAAAATGTTATTAGTTGCACTAGGACAAGGTGCTGGAAATATAGTAGATGGATTATTAAGTAAAAATCAAAGATATAATGGGTTATTCTTAAATAGCAGTTTATTTGATATAAAACCACTAAAAAATGCCGATATGATAAAAAATGTATATGTATATCCAGGAACAGATGGTTCAGGAAGAGATAGAAATAAATCTAAAGAAATGCTAAAAGATAATATTAATGCCATAGGAACATTGCTAAGCAAATATCCTTTAACAGAAGTAGTTGTAGTATTTACAACTATGGCTGGGGGAACAGGTTCCGGCGCAATAAAAACCTTTATACAAATAGTAAAAAAAGTATTACCAAATGCCAAAGTAAATGTAGTAGCTGTTTTACCTAGTTTAAAGGAAGATGAATTGGCATTTAAAAATACTATTGAGTGTTGGAATGATATAAATAGTATAATGGACTTAATAAGCGATGTTAAGTTTGTAGATAATAATAAGAGAAATACCTACAAAGAAATTAATAATGAAGTAATTGAAAGTTTAGATTTGGCATATAACATAATAGGTATTCATGCTGATGGTAGTATTGATAATAAAGATTCATTTAGAATAAATACAGCAGAAGGATCAGGTCTTGTTTTAAAGTTATATGATGGCCTAAAAGATGCTAAGACTGCTGTTGATTTAGCCATAAAAAACAGTGTATTTGTTCAGCCAGATCTATATGATTGTGATTATTTAGGTATTAATTTAAAAATTGATGGATATGATCCATATGAAGTGACTAAATTATTCGAAGTTTATAAAAGTACATATATAACATATAATAATAAGAATAACATAGTAGTTCTTGGAGGATGTGAAACTCCTACAGAATCAATAAATTTAATAAAGATGGCTTTAGAAGAGAAAAATAAAAGAAAATTATCAAGAAGTAAAAAAAGAAGTGTTATGATTGATTTAAATATGAATAATAAAGAAGAAAAAGAAGAAATAGACGTACTTAATAATAGTGAACTTAATAATTTACTTGAAGACAATTATACTTTCTAGGATTAGTATTACTAAAACAATTAAAGTCAGACATTGACAATTTAGATAAGTTTAAATGTTAGTACAGGTTAGTATAAAGTTTAAAGTATAGAAATAAAAAATCACATGAGGATTAAACCTCATGTGATTTTTTTATATAAAATATTTAATCAGAAAGGAATGCATGCATTCCTAATCTTATTTTGACTACCATTTCTTGCAAAAAAGAAGGGTATTTTAAGAATATATAGAATATATGGAATATAGAAATAGTACATATGTATACAGAAATGTAAACATATGTAGAAATAACAATAATAAAAATATCTTAATTTAATTATTTATAGGAGGAATAAAAATGAGTAGAAAAAGTTTCTTGAAAAAAGGAATGGCACTAGTGATAACAACTATCTTTACAGTTGGTTTTACAAGCTGTGGCTTAAAGTCAAATCAAGCAACCAGTGGACAACAGTCTGATAGTGCTGCTAAAACTCTTGTAGTAGTTAACTGGAAGGATTATGGCTCAGACAAAGCAGAGGTAGTAAAAGAATTTGAAGACAAGTATAAATGTAAGGTTGAACATATTTATATGTCTTCAGAAGAAGAATTACTCACAAAGCTAAGAACTGATGGAAAAGGCAAAATAGACGTAGTACTTCCTAATGCTTCTGTACTTCCAGTAGCAGAAAAAGAGGATTTACTTGAAGCAATAGATACTAATAAATTAGAAAATTATAAGAACATAGTAGATAAGTTTAAGAACTTACCTGAAAACAGTATGAATGGAAAGACTTATGCTGTTCCATGGGTTTGGGGTTCTACAGCATTAGCTTATAACACAAATATAATCAAAGAAAATATTGATAGTGTAAATGTTCTATGGGATGAAAAGTATAAGGGACAAATTGGATTTAGAGATGATTTCAATGATGCAGTAATGCTTACAGCTATTGCACTTGGACAAAACCCAAATAAACCAAGTGACTTAAATGCAATTAAGAATAAACTTCTTGAACAAAAGCCACTAAACAAGACCTATTGGAAAACTGGTGATGAGTGGTCTAAATTATTTGCAAACAACCAAGTAGCCCTTGGAGTTATGTGGAGTGGACAATCTGCTTCCATGAAAAAAGAGGGACAGCCAATAAAATTTGTGGTACCAAAAGAAGGTGCTATTGGTTGGGTTGATAACTGGAGTATAGTGAAAAATGCACCAAATCAAGACCTAGCTTATAAATTCATTGACTTTATGACCAGTAAGGAATTCCAGGAAAACTGGGCAAAATCCGGCGGACCAGCTCCCACAAATAAACTTGCAATAGCTGCTCTTGATCCAAAATTAGTTGAAGACAACTTCATGAGCGAAGCTGTGCTAAGTAAACTATACTTTATATCTTATCAGGATGAAGCAACTAAGAAAGCTTGGAATGAATTATGGCAGGAAGTTAAGGCAAAATAGTGTGATATATAAATTTAAGATTTAATTTGTGCGGGGTATATATTAGTAATTCTTCTCTATCATAAGTAATTTTTGAATATGACTTCAGAATCACTAATATATACCTATACATAGACTTAATTCTAGATTGAAGTATCCATATTTAACAAAAAGTGATTTTGAATGGAGGAAGAGAAATGAAGAAAAACTATCTACTTATGAGCCCTGCACTTTTTGTTCTTATTGCCTTTGGTATTGTACCATTATTTATAATGCTCTATTTTAGCTTTTTAAGTGATGGACAATCAGCCAGCTTTACATTACAAAATTACATAGATTTTTTTTCTAAAGGTCTATATGTAAAACTAACTGCAAAAACTATAAAGATAAGTTTTATTGTAACAGTTATTTGTTTATTAATAGCTTACCCTATGGCCTATATTATGGCTAAAATTGTTCGAAAGGGCAAAGGAATTATGCTTCTTCTTATTATCATACCCTTTTGGACAAGCGAACTTGTTAGAGCCTACTCCTGGCTCAACCTTCTTAGAGATGGTGGCATATTAGAGATATTTCTAAGAAAGCTTCACATAATTGGAAATGGTAGCTTAGGTATTCTGTTTACACAGGCAGCAGTTATAATTGGACTTACACATATTTTCTTTCCATACATGGTTATTACAATTTATATGTCCTTGGAAAAATTAGACGATTCTATTATAGAAGCATCAAAAAGCCTTGGAGCTACTGCTTTTAACACCTTTATAAATATTACTCTTCCTTTAAGTAAAACAGGAATTCTAACAGGTTCTATCTTAGTATTTATACCATGTCTTGGAAGCTTTGTTGAACCTAGAATATTAGGTGGAGTAAATGGTTCCGTTATAGGAACAATTATTGAAGATCAATTTTTTGAAATCTATGGATGGAATTTTGGTGCAGCAATAGCCTTTATACTTCTTGCCTTGGTGCTAGTATCTCTAGGCATATTTTCTAAGTTTAACAGGGAGGTGTAGCAGGTGAAAAAGCGGATATTTGGATGGACCTATGCCCTATTAATATTCACATTTCTATACATGCCAATAATTGTTATGGCGGTGATGTCCTTTAATAAATCAAGATATAATGCACTTCCTTTTACCTTTAGCACTGAATGGTATTTAGAGCTTTTTAATAATACAAAACTGATAAATGCAGCAATTAACAGTGTTTATATTGCTTTTATTACAGCTGTCCTCTGTGTAATTCTAGGAACTGCCTTGGTCCTTGAAATCCCTGAAGGAAAGAAAAAAATAAAGAATACTGTGAACTCTATAGTCCTTATGCCGTTGACAATTCCATGGCTTATTATGGGATTATCACTATTACTATTTTTAATGAAGGTTGGATTAAGCAAGAATTTATTTATATTAATAATTGGACATGTTATTATTTCACTGCCTTATGCAGTATTAGTAATAGGTGCTAGAGTTTCTGATATGGATAAAGCAATAGAAGAGGCATCCTACAGTCTTGGAGCAAATGAATGGACAACTTTTAGAAGGATAATACTGCCTGCCATATTTCCGGCAGTTATTGCAGGAGGATTCTTATCCTTTATGATATCCTTTGATAATTTTGTTATTTCTTATTTTCTAATTCCTACTGGCAATAGTACTCTGCCAATTGAAATATATTCTTCAATTAAATTTGGATTTACACCGGAGATTAATGCAGTAGCAACGATTATTTTAGCTGTTTCTTTAATAATAATTATACTTATTGCTCTTCTTATGCAATCATCCCTTAAAAATATATTTAGGAGGGGAGCTTAATGTCATATTTTCAAATAAAAAAATTAAGTAAAAAGTACGATTCAAATACAGTTTTAGACAACGTAGACCTAAGTATTGAAAAGGGAACCTTTTTATCCCTGCTGGGACCTTCCGGCTGCGGAAAAACCACAACTTTAAGAATTGTTGCAGGTTTCGAAAGTCCAGATGGAGGAGATGTAATAATAGAGGATGAAGTGATTAATAAAATCCCAGTGTATAAAAGAAATATAGGAATGGTATTTCAAAGCTATGCTCTGTTTCCTCATATGAATGTTGAGCAAAACATTGCTTATGGACTTGAGCAAAGAAAGATGTCACAAAGCGAAATTAGAAAAGAAGTAGCAAAAGCAATTGAAATGGTACAGTTAACTGGCTTCGAAAAGAGAAAGCCTAAGCAATTATCTGGAGGACAGCAGCAAAGAGTTGCCCTTGCTAGGGCATTAGTAATAAAACCAAGATTACTGCTTTTAGATGAAAGCTTAAGTGCCTTAGATAAAAAATTAAGGGTTGATATGCAGGTTGAATTACGTCAAATTCAAAAAAAGGTTGGTATAACAACAATCTTCGTTACCCATGATCAGGAAGAAGCTTTAACTTTATCTGATAAAATAGCAGTTATGAATAAAGGTGAAATTATACAATTAGATACTCCTCATGCTATTTATGAAAAGCCAGTTAACTCCTTTGTAGCAGGGTTTTTAGGACAATCAAATTTCTTTAAAGGAGTAATAAGGGATATCAGAGAGGATATCTACTGTCTTCAAATGGAAAATGGAGATAGGATACATATAGAAGCGGAAGAAAAGCTAAATTTAAATCAAAATTGTGTTCTTTCAATTAGACCAGAGAAAATTTCTATTGAAAAAGAAAAGCCTAGTAATAAGACTTTTTTAAAGGGAGTAATCAAATTTATTACCTATGCAGGTAACCTTTCTATATACAGGGTTGAGGTTATGGGAGAAGAAGTGATAGTGCAGCAGCAGAATTTCTTTGGAGAAGAAAAAGTTAAAAACGGAGATAATGTATATTTAACCTGGGATAAAGCAAGTAGTATTATTTTAAATGAGTAGGTGATTTTATGACAGTAATTAAGGAAAATAAGGTCCTTGTTATGGGCGGGATAATAGTTGATAAATATATTTTAGTAAATAAGTATCCCATTAGGGGAGAGGATACTTTAATTACAGATTCCTTTAACAGGGTAGGAGGATGTACAATAAATGTTGCCTGTGCACTAAAAAATCTTGGAATTGATGCATATCCTGTATCTGCTATAGGCATGGATGAAGATGGCGATACAATAGAAAAGTTTCTCCTAGAAAACAATATTAATAATGACTGTGTTGCTGTAGAAAAAAATAAAACCACAGGTTATTGCATTGTAGTTTTAGATTCTGCTACAGAGAGAACCTTTATGAGTTATAAGGGCTGTGAAGAGATGTTTTCCTATAGCCTCATAAAGCCTAATTTGGTAAAAGAAACTGCCTTTGTCTATTTAACAGGGTATTATCTATTAAGTAGCTATGCAGCAAAAATATTAAGGTTTATAAAAGAGGTTAAAGAAAGAGGAGCTTCTGTTATGTTTGATCCAGGTCCTTTAGTAGGTGAAATAGAGTCAGAAATATTATATTCAATTTTAGAGTTATGTGATGTTTTAATACCTAATGCTAATGAACTAGAGAAAATCAAAATAAAGTTAAATGCAGAGGAAGAGGTTGATAAATGGATAGAAAAATATAAGATAGAATACTTAATAATTAAAAATGGAGGAGAGGGAATCACTGCTTATAAAGGCAACAAAAAATACAAAGGGGCAGCTTATAATGTAAAATCAATGGATACTACAGGAGCAGGAGATAGCTTTGCAGCAGGATGTATTTATGGTTTTTTAAATAACCTTGAATTTGAAGAAGTGCTTAGCATAGGTAGTGCCTGCGGTGCTTTAAATACCACTTTTATGGGACCAAATGGAAAGTATAGCTTGGAAGATGTAGAAAGACTTATGAAAGGAGAGACTAATCATGCTTAATAGGGCTTATGGAGCTTTAATAGGTTCAGCTATAGGTGATGCTATGGGAATGCCTGCATCATTTATGACACCGAATCAAATAGAAAAATCCTATGGAAGGATTTTAGGCTTTAACAAACCATCATCAGAGCAGAGGGCTCATGGTTCCTTAGAGAAAGGAGAAATAACCGATGATACTGAAGAAAGTATTATTATTGCGTCAGTTTTAATAGAGAAAGCTGGCTTTCATGTAGAGCTTTTTGTAGATAAAATGAGACAATGGGCAATTAAAAATAAGATGTTGGAAACAACGGTTATTGGGCCAAGCACAAGAAGATTTCTAACTTCTATTATAAGCGGAGAAGATTATATTAAGGCAGCGAGATTGGGAGATACCAACGGTGGTGCTATGAGAGTAGCACCAATAGGAATCTTCCATCATGGAGATGTAAAAAATGCTGTAGAGGATGCCTTTCAATCAGCCATTGTATCTCACGGCAGCAAGCCAGGAGCAGCTTCCACCTGTGCTGTAGCAGCTGCTGTAGCCTGTGCAGTAGAAGGGAAGGAGCCAATTTCTGAGGTGATGAAAGCAGCAATTTATGGAGCACATTATGGAGAAGAAAAGGGGTATGATATACCGTCGCCTTCCGTTGAAGAAAGAATAAAACTGGCTATAAAGGTTGTAGACAGCAATAAGGATAAAAGCTTAGATGAAGTCTGTAAAATGCTGTACCGATTAATTGGAGCAGGTATGAAGAGCTATGAGTCTATTCCTTTAAGTTTAGGTGTTTTTTATGCTGGCGGTGGAATTTATGAGGAATGTTTACCTGCAGTAATTAATATCGGCGATGATGCTGATACTAATGGTGCTATTGTTGGTGCCCTCTGTGGTGCTTTCGGCGGTGCATCAAGTATTAGAGATCAGTGGAAATCACATGTAGAAAAGACCAATCATATAGATTTTTACAAGATGGCTGAGAATATTCTTTCTGCTAGAGATAAAAGAAAGAGTAACTTTAAATAAAAAAATTATTAATTGAGGGTGATAAGCATGGAAAGTGTGAGAAATAGATATTTATTTTTAGAAGAATTAAAATCTGCCTTTGAGAAAATGCTAGATGAATTAAACAGTAAACCATCATTGCATATAAAAGACTTAAATCCTAAAAATACTGTGCTAATAATAATAGATATGGTAAATGGTTTTTGTAAAGAAGGCAGTTTGTACAGCCCGAGAATTAAGTCTTTAATAGAAAATACTGTGGAAACAATGAAATTATGCAGAGAAAATAACATACCAGTTATAGCCTTTGCAGATAGTCACACAGATAAATCCCCTGAGCTTAAGGCATATCCGCCTCACTGTATTAAGGGAAGCTTAGAGAGTGAGATTATCGATGAAATAAAGGAAGTTGGTGGCTATACCCTTATAGAAAAAAATTCTACCAATGGTTTTCTTGAAGACAAATTCCAACAGTGGCTAAAGGAGAATTCCCAAATAACCAATATGATCGTAATAGGTGATTGCACTGATATATGTATTGAACAATTTTCAAATTGTGCAAAGGCTTATTATAATATAAAGGATATAGAGTCAAGGATAATAGTTCCTATGGATACGGTGGAGACCTATGATCTTGGAACACATAAAGCAGACCTTTTAAATATTGTAGCATCATTTATTATGGCGGGAAATGGTGTTGAATTGATTAAAACTATAGAATAAGGGATGGACAGCTTCAGATCTTAAAAAAATACTATTATGTAATGAAAAAACGTACTGAAAAAATTTAGTACGTTTTTTTAAAATCCAAGTTTACTAACAGTTAATAAAACTTAGAAGTGCCATATATGCTTTTATATCCATTTTAACATCTTTTTTTAGCAATTCTTCTGCTTCACTGCGAGAAATTAGCATAGCTTCGATGTCTTCATTCTCCTCAAGATATTTGCTTGTTATTTCACCTGTACAGCTGCAGTATACTAAAGCCAAAGATTCATCTGTCATTCCAGGTGAAACATAAGCTATATTTCTTGTCTTTTCCTCATCAATTTCTAAAAGAGAGAGTCCAGTTTCTTCTTTTAATTCTCTAGCTACAGCGGATTCAATGCTCTCATTACTATCTATAAGACCTGCAGGAAGTTCATAGATAAAGTCATTTAAAGGAACCCTGAATTGTTTTATTAATACTAGTTTTTTACTTTCCTTGTGAATAGCATTCATAACAACTGCATCCACTTTTTCTTTCCTGTCTTGGAAGTACTGCTCCTTTAAAATTTCAAGGCTTTTTCTTGAAGCAATTGTCCAGTGTTTTGTAGCTCCTTTTTTGTTTTTGTATTCAGCATTAAAAAGACTTAAAAATTTAGTTTCTGCTAAAGTAGTCAGCTTAGTTATTCTTTTATCTTTCATTAACATCACCCCTTATAGTTAATTTGTAAAAAATTTCAGTTAAAATCTTCCTAATAAATAAATTATACATATTACCAGCAGCTAATGGCAAATCTATTTTTCATAAAAATGATAAGCACAAGTAGATATCTTTTAATGGTCAAATACTTTAGTACTATAATATGGTTCACTTGGGCATAATTATTTTATAATGCATACAAGGAATTAGCATTAGCTAAGTACTTTTAATAAACATAGTATGGATCATTTATAGCAAAAAACTGTACTATCTTTGGTTGAGGTGAAGATTTATGAAGGAAATTCTCCAGAAATATAAGGAGAGACTTATTAATTTAAGCGGAAGAAACAGAAGTCTAGTAAGCATGACACTTCCTAAAAAGAGAGCCTTTGATATAGTTAAGCTTGAAGATATAAGAAAAGGAATAGCTGAGGAACTTATTCAGTGGATGTTAAACAGAGAAAGTAAAAGCTTTCTATTACTAGAGGACTCCTATGCCTATGTAAATGACAAAAAAGAAATTTTAAGAAAAGAACTTCCTAAAGATAAAAAACTGGAAATAGAAAAACTTAAAGAAGAAAAGCTAGATATGAAAGTACTAGAAGATAAACTTTTAGTAATTGAAGAAACCTTTAATGAAAAGTTAGACTGGGAACTGGCAAAGATAAATGAAAATGGGGAAAGGATAATTGATTTTTCTGCCAGTTTAAAAGCACTACATAAGGAAATAGGTGATATACATAAGGAAACAGGCAGATATGAGCTGTATATTGGCTATCCCTTTGTTGAGGGGAATCTTAAAGATGAAACTTTTGTAAGAGCACCTTTAGTACTATTTCCTGTTACCTTTTCAAGAAATGGAGATCAGTGGTATTGCAACAATATAGTAGATAGGCCTGTTCTCATTAATAAAGTTTTTTTAATGGCCTGTTCCAAACATAATGAAATTAAGTTACCAGCTATAGAAACAGAGTTTGAGGATATAGAAGAGGATTTTATACTAAAGATTATAGAGGACTTAAAAGACAACAGTATTATAGTAAACTATGAAGAAACTGAGCCTTTGAAGTTTAATGATTATAAAAAGAATACTATTCCAAAATACAGTTTAGGTGAGATTAAGGTTAAAAATTATATAGTAGTGGGACAATTTCCAATGGCAAACTCTATATATAAGGATTATATGGAATTGGAAACTATGGAAACTGACAATGAACTTTTAAGTCAGCTTCTTAAAAGTAATTCTGTAGGCACAGTTGTTGAAGAGGAAAAAGAAGAACATGGTAAACTTTCCTTTAGTGAAAAGGACCTATATTTAATATCTCCTTTAGATTATAGTCAGGAAAAAGCAGTTAAGAAGGTTAACGACTCAAAACAGCTGGTCATATACGGACCACCAGGTACAGGCAAATCACAAACTATTGTCAATATTATAGGAGATGCTCTGGCAAAGGATAAAACTGTGCTAATGGTATCTGAAAAAAGAGCAGCACTTGATGTAATATATAACAGATTGGAAGAACTAAATAAGAAGTCTGTGCTTATCCATGATATAAATGGAGATAAAAAAAGATTCTATTCTTTTATTGCAGAAGCATTAGAGGAAAGTGAAGCTGCCACAAATAAAGGCAAAGAGGAAATAGCAAGGTTAGCTAAGTCTATAGATGACAGAATTCAGCTTCTAGAACTTGTAGGTGAAGTGCTTCATAAGGAAAGGAGTTATGGCATTTCACTGCAGGAAATGTATTCCAAAACAAAAGGGATAATAGGAAAAGAAGATGAAAGATATGAAGACTTTAATAGATTCAAAAAAAATAATGATTTTAAGGAAGGAAAATATTACGAATTAAGAAACGCTATAGAAAGAATTAAAGATAAAGAGGTGGAAGCCTTTCAGAAGTATAGTGAACTTCTCAGTAAAAATCCTTTTATAGAAGATGTTAATCCTACAATGAACTTTATGGACATAGATGAGTTATCTGAAAAGATAGAAGCTATGGTACTACCTATAAAAAACATTATAAAGATTAGCTTAGAGGAAGATAAAATCTATGAAGGATTAATGAGTTTATTTAAGAAGCATTCCTATGAACTAGATAAGGAAGAAGCAGAAAAGTTAGCAGTAGTACTTAATGAAAAATATAATAATTCTCTTCTTAATAAGATAAATGATGGAAGATGGTGGAGCATTGGCTACTGGTTAAGCTATTCTGAAAATAAAAGATTGGAAGAAGAAAATAGAAAACAATTTTACGTAAAAGAGAGGGAATTTATAGATAAGGTAGTAAAAATATATCTACCAATACAGAAAGCTTTTCAGGACATATTAGTTGTAAAAAAAGCTCTCAATGATAAAGCTTATAATATGATTATTGAAAAATTCTTAAAGGGTGAGGATTTAACTGAATACTTTCTAGATATTATAGATGCACTAAATACAATAGAGAAGTACAGAGATGATCTAATAACTGTGAAAAATCTTGAGAAGTTAGAACGTAAGATATTAAATTATGCTTATAATAGCAATATAACGGTGATGAGGAAAAGAATAAATTCTCTTTTGGAATTTACTATACTCTATAATATTTTAGAAATAGAAAAGGAAGAAAAGGTTCAAAAGGTTCTTGAACAAATAAATTCTTTTAACAGTATAGTTGAAGACGTAGAAAATAGTATGGCTATAAAGCAAAAATTAAGTCGACAATATATTTTAGATAAATGGGCAGAAAAAATACCGAAGTTAGCAGAGGAGAGTAACTTTAGAGAGTTTAAAAGGCAAGCAAATAAAAAAAGATCTCTTTTGCCTATAAGAAAATACTTTGAAGAATACAGTGACTTGATATTAAAGATATTTCCTTGTTTCCTTTTAAGCCCTGAAACTGTGTCAGAGGTTTTTCCTCTTAAGGAAAAGATCTTTGATATAGTGATTTTTGATGAAGCATCACAAATCTTTGTAGAAAATGCTATTCCAACTATATTCAGAGGAAAACAAGTTGTAGTAGCAGGGGATGATAAGCAGCTTAAACCATCTTCAACTTTTAATTCCAGATTTAATGGCTGTGATGAAGAAGAGGATATGGATAACATAGCAGCTCTTGAAGAGGAAAGTTTACTGGACCTTGCCAAGGTAAATTATAATAGCGTTCACCTAAGCTATCATTATCGTTCAGAGTATGATGAACTAATCAATTTCTCAAACTATGCCTTCTATGGAGGAAGACTTCAAGTATCGCCAAACTTAAAAAGTGAAAGTGAATATGGAGCTCCTATAGAAAGAATAATGGTGGAAGGCAGATGGATAGATAGGTATAATGAAAGGGAAGCGGAGGAAATAGTAAATATTGTAGCAAGGCTATTTAAAGAGAGAAAAAATAAAGAAACCATAGGAATAATAACCTTTAACATAAATCAAAAATCCCTTATTGAAGATATGCTGGAAAAGAGAGGTCAGAAAGATGAGGAGTTTAAGAAGGCATATGTTAAAGAGATAGAGAGGGAAGAAAATAATGAAGATTTAAGTCTTTTTGTGAAGAACATTGAAAATGTGCAGGGAGATGAAAGAGATATCATAATATTTTCCACAGCCTATGCTAAAAATGAAAATGGAAGAGTATCTGTGAACTTTGGTTCTCTTTCACAGGATGGTGGAGAAAACAGGTTAAATGTTGCAATAAGCAGAGCTAAAAAGAAGATATATGTTCTAACCTCAATAGAGCCAGAGGAATTAAGTGTTGATTCTTCAAAAAATAATGGTCCTAGGCTCTTTAAAAGGTATCTCCAGTACGTTAGAGAAGTATCAAAGGGAAATAAAGAAGGAGCACAATTAATCCTAAATAGTCTTCTAGACAGCGATGTTAATAGGAATAGAGAAAGAAGACATGACAGCGATTTTGAAGCAGAGGTATATGAAGCCTTGGTTAAAAGAGGATATAAGGTTGATACCCAAGTAGGAGTATCCGGGTATAAAATTGATTTAGCAATATATGATACAAGGACTTCAAGCTATATCTTAGGCATAGAGTGTGACGGAGCAACCTATCATAGTTCAAAGTCAGCTAGGGAAAGAGATATTCATAGACAGAGATATTTAGAATCTAGAGGGTGGAGAATCATAAGAATATGGAGCAAGGACTGGTGGAGAAATCCTAATAAGGAAGTTGATAGAATAGTTAATCAGCTTACAGAAGGAGACAATAAAGGGGTTTAACAGGATAGAATTATATAAAGATTTAAGGAGGGATTTTATGGCCAGAGATTACAAAAAGCCTGGTAGAGAAGAATTGTTAAAAAAGCTTGATGAGCTTCAGTATAAGGTTACACAAGAAAATGCAACGGAAAGACCCTTTAATAACACTTATGATAACCACTTTGAAAAGGGAATATATGTTGATATTGTTTCTGGTGAGCCTCTATTTGCTTCAACTCACAAGTTTAACTCTGGCTGCGGTTGGCCAGCTTTTTCAAAGCCTATAAGCAGAGAGTTTATAAAGGAGAAGGCGGATTTTAGTCATAGCATGCATAGAATTGAAGTTAGAAGTAAGCATGCAGATTCCCATCTTGGTCATGTTTTTACAGATGGACCTGTGGAAGAAGGCGGCTTAAGATATTGCATCAACTCTGCTGCCTTAAGATTTATTCCTGTTAAAAAGATGAAGGAAGAAGGGTATGAAGAATACATTCCATTAGTAGAGGACAATGATAAGTAAGGATATAATTCTGTGAATCATGTAGTAGGTTAAATGCTAAAAATAATTATTAAGAAAGCCAATGCTTATATTTTGTTAAGCATTGGCTTTTTATTAGGCCTCTTGACATTAAGAAAAAAAGGGGTATAATTACCTAGGGTAACAGTTAACCAGGGTAACAATTTTCAGGAGGTAGTGAAATGCAAGGTTTTTTTCAACGATTCTTAACAATATATCGACCGCTTATAAGCAAATTAAATGAGCTATTAGGAGAATATGATCTTTCTTACTCCCTATGGCAAGTTATTATTTACTTGAAAACCAATGGACCATCTTCTCTTGTGGATATTTCTAGCCATTATAATATAGAAAAGCCTAGTGTTACTAGGAGAGTCCATACCTTGGAGGAAAAACTTATAGTAAAGGAAATAGTAACTAAAAACCGACGGGAAAAAATAATTCAGCTAACGGAATTAGGAGAAGAGATTTATCAATTATGTCGTGAAAAAATAACAAAGTTAGAGTATAGCGTAATGAAAGATATTCCCTTTGAGGAACAGGTAAATATCTTTGAAGTACTTCCTAAAATACTAGAAAACATTACAAAAGAAAAGGAGAAATAAAAATGAATAAATCTAAATTGTGGACTAAGAATTTCTTAATTGTATCCACAGCCAACTTTTTTCTTTATTTTACTTTTTACTTATTAATGGTGACCATCACCCTATTTGCAACGGAAAAGTTTCATGCCTCACCTAGTGAAGCAGGGCTAGCCTCTGGAATATTTGTCATAGGAATACTTATTGCACGTATCTTTTCTGGTAGATATATTGATCAAGTAGGGTGGAAAAAGATGCTTTATATAGGCTTTATTTTATTTTTGTTTACTACATGTCTATATGTTTTAGTTAATAGTATGGCATTTCTTTTGATTAACCGTTTTTTAAATGGAGCTGCAATGGGAATTGCCTCAACAGCAACAGGGACAATTGTAGCAAAAATTATTCCACAGGATCGTCGTGGTGAAGGTACCGGTTATTATGCATTAAGTGTTACTGTTGCTGCCGCAATTGGACCTTTTCTAGGGATGTTTATAGTTGGACATAGTACCTTTTACATGAATTTTGTTATATGTATTATATTTTTAGTATTTAGTTTTATTGCTGTGTTCTTTATAAAGATTCCAAGATTAGAATTTACCAAAGAGCAATTAGAAAAGAGAAAAGGTTTTTCACTGAAAAGTTTCTTTGAAATAAAAGCTATTCCCATTTCCATTATTGCTGCATTAATTGCTCTGGGCTATTCCAGCATTCTTACTTTCCTTACTTCCTATACTAAGGAAATTAATCTGGTTAACATAGGTAGTTTTTTCTTTATAGTTTATGCAGTGTTTGTTTTAGTCTCACGCCCTTTTACTGGACGATGCTTTGATAAAAAAGGTGAAAACTTTGTTATGTATCCAGCTATTTTATTGTTTGCTATAGCTTTAGTTATTCTTAGTCAAAGCCACAAAGGCTTCTCACTTTTATTAGCTGGAGCTTTAGTGGGGCTAGGATATGGTACTACTTCCTCTAGTGTCCAAGCGATTTCAGTAAAAGTTTCACCTAAGCACCGCATGGGACTAGCAACTTCTACTAATTTTATTTTTCAAGATTTAGGTGTAGGTCTTGGACCATTTATATTAGGTTACTTTGTGCCATTAATTGGTTATCGTGGTTTGTATATGATTATGGCAGTAGTGATATTTCTTTGTCTTTTCCTATATTATTTTCTACATGGTAGAAAAATAGCCTACATAGAGGAATCTGATGAGTCAGTGTCTGCCTAAAGACAAATCCTTCAAGGCTAAGATAAAAAGGAGTATATAAAATGTAAAAGCCAATGCTTAACAATACTAAGCATTGGCTTTTTGATATTTTCTTTTATTACAAAGTAGGATTTGTGAAAAATTTGAAAAACCTAGAATATAATGTTATAATATGAAAACAAAGTAAGATAATTACCTAATAATGGTTATTACTAAATAATAATCGTTAGTAAATAATTTTATTCTAACATTTATGTTATTATATAAAAGAAATGGAGTTGATTAAACATGGAAACTAAAATTATGGACAAAGATAAGGCCCTAGTTAAACCAGAGGTTTTTAAGAAAATAATTTTAGCAACCACATTAGGAGTAATCTTAATCTATATTAGCTTTATAAATTATTTATTGTTTCACACTGTTATTGAAGTAGCCACCGTAATCTTTTACTTTAGTGTTTCTATAATTGCTATAAATACCTACAAAATATCAAACAATAGTTATTTTACTTTCTTAGGAATTTCATTTGCTTTTTCTGGTTTCTTTAATCTGCTTCATGCTTTAACCTATAAAGGTATTGGAATATTTTATGGAGATACAGCAAATTTAGCTACACAACTATGGATTATTACAAGATTTTTACAAAGTGTCTCTCTTCTTATAGCATTTACTTTTATCGAGAAAAAGTTGAAGGAAAAGACTTCAATTCTAATTTACCTCATAATATCTATATTTTTATTATTGTCTGTATTTTTATGGGGGATATTCCCTGATTGTTATGTAACAGGAGTAGGATTAACTTTATTTAAAAAACTAGGTGAATACGTAATAGCATTAATATCAATAGCTTCAATTCTTATTTTAATGAAGAACAAGAAGGCCTTTGATAAAAGTGTATATACTTATATGATATTTTCTCTTGCAATAATGATTGTTTCAGAAATATTTTTTACCCTATATTCAGATGTTTTTGATATATCTAATATGATTGGTCATGTAATGTATGCAGTATCTTCTTACCTTATGTACAAAGTTGTAAGTACTATATGTATTAAAAATCCCTATGAACTTCTATTTTATCAGTTAAGTGAAACAAATCAAGCATTAAAGCTAAAAGCTGAAGAGTTAGAAAAATCTAATGAGAAATTAAAGATAGAAATAAGGAAACATAGAATTACAGAAAATGAGCTTATCATAAGTGAAAAAAGATATAAAACCCTTGTAGACAACTTACCTGATGCTATATTTGTTCATGTAGATGGAGAGATACAACTTGTAAATGACGAGGCAAAGAAGCTTTTGGGAGCATCAGACTCTAGTGAAATCCAAGGGAAGATGTTATCCAGCTTTATTCATAAAGATTATCACAGTTTGCTCTATAAAAGACTAGATAACTTAAAGGAAGAGTCAAGTATTGTGCCAATAGTTGAAGAGAAGTTTATCAAACTCAATGGACAAATTGTAGATGTTGATATTACAAGTACTTGTTCTGTAAAAGAAGGAAAAAATGTTGTTATTAGTGTTGTTAGAGACATAACTGAACGAAAATTACTAAACGAAGTAATAGAATACGATAACTTAAAAAGGGAGTTTTTTGCTAACATCTCCCATGAGTTTAGAACTCCTTTAAATATTATACATGCTACAGTACAATTTATAGAAAAATATATTATTGACGATTCCTCGGACAATACTAGAGAAAAACTAGAAAGAAATATAAAGTCAGTAAAGCATAATTGTTATAGACTTCTTAGGTTAGTTAACAACCTAATTGATAGTACAAAAATAGATTCAGGATTTTTAAAACTAAGTCTTACTAATTGTAATATTGTAAATGTAATTGAGGAAATAACTTTATCTGTTGCTCAATACGTAGAAACTAAGAAGGTTAGATTAGTGTTTGATACTGATGTAGAGGAAAAAATAATGGCCTGTGACATAGAAAAAATGGAAAGAATTATGCTTAATCTTCTTTCCAATGCAGTTAAATTCACAAATCCAGGAGACGATATATTTGTATTAATAGAGGACAGGGGAGAGAGTATTATTATATCTGTTAGAGATACAGGAATTGGAATACCAAAGCAAAAGCTTGAAGTGATATTTGATAAGTTCAGACAAGTGGACAAGTCCCTAACAAGAAATCATGAGGGCAGCGGAATGGGACTTTCTATTGTAAAAGCCCTTGTTGATATGCAGGGAGGTAAAATTACTGTAAACAGCAAGTATGGAGAGGGTAGTGAATTTAAGATGCAGTTTCCAACTAAAGTGTTGGATTTTAATGAAGCTGATCTTGAAATTGCCGCAGATAGTGATAGGATAGATCCAGTGCATATAGAATTTTCTGATATATATTTTTAGCAAAATGAGACAATAGGGGCTTGGGGGCAGAGTCCCCAAGCATATGTCCCTTTTTAAAAGTTAAAGCTCTCTGCAAGATCTAAAGGATTTAAGCAAGTCATTGCCTCACTCATTATGCAAACACCAGCTGCACCGGCATCTTTCACAGCCTTTACCTTAGTCTTTGTAATTCCTCCAATAGCAAATACAGGGATTACAACGGAATTACACACTTCTTTTAAAAATGAAATTCCTTTTGGAGGTATTCCCTTTTTACAATCAGTGGCAAATATATGTCCAGCAACCAAATAGGTAGCGCCTAATTTTTCTGCTTCTTTTGCCTCAGAGGTGGAGTGAATTGAAGCTCCTATATGAGTAAATTGATGCAGCTCCTTCTTATATATCCTTAAATCTGCCATTGATAAATGAATATAGGGTATTTTCATTTTAGCTGCAATCTCAATTTTTTCATTTATAATAAGTGGTACCTGATGAGTATCGCAGATACTTTTTACTTTTAGAGCCAAATTTTCATATTGGCACAGGTTTAAATCCTTTTCTCTTAGCATAATTCCCTTAGGTTTTCCTTTAGCTATTAAATTTATTTGTTTAAGAAAATCATCCCTGCAGAGTTTTCGATTAGTTACACAAATTAGCATATATTTCTCCTATATTCTGATATAGTCGGTATAGACCGGCTGCAATCCTCTGTCTAAAATCATCTGGTGTATTTCAGCAAGGCTGCGGGGATCAGAAATTTCAAATTGTTCATCCCCTTTTTGTTCCTCTTTGTGACCTCCTACTCCAACATTTACGCCAGCGGATATTTTTGTAGCAGCCATTCCTACAACGTTATCACGAAAACCAGCCCTTTCTCTTGTAGATATTGTAATTCCAGCGAAGGGCATAAACAAACGATAAGCAAGCATAACCTGCAAAAGCTGTTTTTCATGAACATCGTTAGGATTATTATCTGCATTGTTAAGGTAAGGTCTTAAACGAGGTACTGAGAAGGAAATCTCTGCATGAGGATATTTTTGCTGTATAAAAAAGGCATGTAAACCTGCTGCAAAGGCGTCCTTTCTAAAATCATCTAGACCAAGCAATGCTCCAAAAGAAACACCACGGATTCCTCCAAGAAGTGCACGTTCTTGGGAGTGAAAACGGTAGGGAAAAACTCGTTTTGGTCCCTTTAAATGAACCTGTTCATATTTATCTGTATTATAGGTCTCCTGATAAACAGAAACAAAATCTGCACCACAGTGAT
Source organism: Clostridium sp. CX1 (assembly GCF_025398335.1). GTDB lineage: Bacteria > Bacillota > Clostridia > Clostridiales > Clostridiaceae > Clostridium_AM > Clostridium_AM tanneri. Next base: position 336,867 of record NZ_JAODOO010000002.1, on the reverse strand, counting down.
GTAAATAAGCATATTCCTCTGAGTTTAGAGGATAGATTTCAATACCAATGGTAGAAAAATATTTTGTAGCCAATTTAATTGCTTCGCCAATATATTCTACTCCAGACTTATGGCGGGATTCACCGGTGAGAATCAAAATTTCTTTTAATCCTGTAGAGGCAATTTCCTTAAGTTCCTCTTCTATCTCTTTTAAAGACAGCTTTCCACGATGGATTTTATTTTGACAGTTAAAGCCACAATATACACAATGGTTTTCACAAAAATTTGCAATATACAATGGTGTAAAAATGCAAACAGAGTTACCAAAGTGCTTCTTGGTCTCTAGCATTGATTTTCTAGCCATCTTTTCTAAATAGGGCATTGCTGCCGGAGATAATATGGCACCATAATCATCTATTGAGAGAGTATCTTTCAATAGAGCTTTCTGTACATCTATTTCGGTGTATTGATGGTAAGCATATTCTTCTACTAATCTTAAGACTTTGTCCATAATATCAGAGCTTATTACTTCCATGTCCTCTAGATATTCCATAGGGTTTGTTCTACTGACTTCCATAACTATTCCTCCAAAAATCCAGTTAAAGGACTAGATGCCTCTGCCTTAGAATCCAATACTCGTCCAGGGCCAGCAAGATAGGCTGCACGGCCTGCTTCAATGACTTGTCTAAATGCCTTTGCCATTAATGGAATATCTCTTGCTGTTGCAATTGCAGTATTGCACATAATTGCATCAACACCCATTTCCATGGCCTCACAGGCTTGTGATGGACGGCCAATACCGGCATCTACAACTATTGGTAAATCTATTTCATCTAACAGGATTTTTATGAAATCCTTTGTGCAAAGCCCTTTATTACTTCCAATTGGTGCAGCTAAAGGCATTATTGCTGCTGCTCCGGCATTTACCAGAGACCTTGCCACATTTAGATCTGGATACATGTAGGGCATAACAATAAATCCTTCCTTTGCAAGAAGTTCTGTAGCCTTTATTGTTTCATAGTTATCTGGCATTAGGTATTTAGAGTCATGAATTACTTCTACCTTTACAAAATCGCCGCAGCCCATTTCTCTTGCCAGACGTGCAATCCTCACTGCTTCCTCTGAATTTCTTGCTCCAGAAGTGTTAGGCAGTAACGTAATATTTTTCGGTATATAATCCAATATATTTTCCTCTCCACCTGTATTTGCACGGCGTAAGGCTAGAGTAATCATTTCTACTTCACCGCTTTCAATAGCTGCTTTTATTAATTCTAATGAATATTTACCTGAACCTAATATAAACCTTGATTTAAACTCATGTCCGCCAATTATTAAACTATCACCCATTTTCAACATCCTTTCCTATACATCATTTATTCCAAGTAACAATCGCAAAATCATGTTTGCTTGATGACCAGCACAGATCTGCACTCTTGGTGCCATCAATCCCTTTCCAATTCTTGCTCCATTTTCCAAGTCTCCACACATATATAAGCGATTCATTGGGTTTATTGTCTTAATTAAATTAGAACTATCATAGCCAGCCATACCAGAAGCAGAGACTATTTTAGTATCTGTAAGCTGTTCTAGTGCCACATTTACCAGCATTGATTTTGCATCAGCTTTATCAAAGGCCTCGCAAATAATATCATACCCACTAAAGAGCTCCTTAACATTATCCTCTGTTACTCTTACGTTTTGGGTTTCTACTTTTATAAAAGGGTTAATTTCCGCTATCTGTTTCTTTAAAGCCGTAGTTTTAGGCATTCCTAAATGGCTTATATAATAACTTTGTCTATTGAGATTACTTGGCTCAACAACATCAAAATCAACTAAAAGCAGTTGTCCCACACCTATTCTTGCAAGCATAACTGCAATATTAGATCCAAGTCCCCCTAATCCAGCTATGGCCACCTTGCCTTCCTTTAACTTTCTATGTACATTTGGAGTATGTCTTGCCATCATCATGCTCTCAAGTTCATCTTTCTTAGGCATAGTACCTTTGCATATTATGTTTAAAACATCATCTTCTGACACTTTGCAATCTTCATCTATTTGAAAACCATTGAGAATTACAATATCCTTTTCATTTCCCATTTGGTCTCTTAGTTCAAAGGCTGTTTTACACTCTAATTCAAATTTCTTTCCATTTACAGTTATTTTCATTGCTTAACCTCCTCCAACAAACCTAACAACTTCTATAGTATCTTCATCGTAAAGTTCAACATCTTTGTAAGTTGCCTTTGGAACAATTTTGCCATTCCGCTCAACTGCAATTTTACACATATCATAATTTTGAGCCTTCAGAAAATCATATAAACTTTGATTTTTCTCTAAAAAAATTGTGATTCCATTAACCTTCACTTTCTCACTACCTTTCTAAAATTTTAGACAAAAAAAGCACAAAATGAGACTTACACCCTTTCGGTGGTGTACCCCATTTTGTGCTTCTGTTGCAATTAATTGGATTATACTATATTCGTATATTTTGGTCAAGCCTTATCTTTAAAGAAATACTTATGAAAGGCAGTAAAGCTCGTAGTGCCAAGGAATTAATATAACTCACGGCTTTTAGTATGTTTGTTTTATAGTAGTAATATTGGAGAGGGGAAAATCTGTATCCTATAACCTTAAAGCTACATTAAAATATTGATTTTTGTAATATATTGAAAAATAATGTCTAAAAATATATAATTATTACATATAATTTAGCGTTAATTGTAATATATAGAAGTTTGCCATGTTTTAAACTTAATAAATTATGTATTTGAAATAAAGGTGGGACTAGATTGATGAATTTTAACTATGAGATAGACAAAATGAATCCTATTAATATCAGTGATGAGGAATTTAATGCACATGAGATTCCAAAGGCTATTCGTAAATCCATAGCTTTTTATAACAGGGCTATTAAAAGCTTAAAAATAAGATGTGTTGAGATGGCAATAAATGACCTGAAAAGGTCCTTATCTCTTAATCCGGATTTTCCTGAAGCATTAAAACTCTTAGGCCTTTGCTACTTTTATAAAAAGAAATATAGTAAGGCTGAGAAAGTTTTAAATAAACTAGCTAAATATGACATCTATACTGTATCAGCAAACAGGTATTTGCAAGAATTAAAAGGGGATGTAACTAGCGGAAAAGGTCTGGATACCATAAAAAATACTGATTTTGACGCTGATAACTATGTGAAGGGAGACAGAGTTTCAAGGTTATCTAGAAATAATAAAATAAAAAGGTCCAAGAATTCTGGAAGAAAGTATGCTGTATTATTTTTAGCCTTAGCTATAATAATCACCATATCAGCAGCAGCTTATAGTAAGTCTTCTGCTATTAAAAGTATTTTCAACAGTGCTGGTAAGGCTGAGACTAAAGAAGATAAGGAACTTGAAAAGCAGAGAGCTACAAGGGAAAAGAATAAAAGAATGGATGAAAAACAAAAAACACTGCAAAAGAATTTTCAAGTTACAAAGGAAGAACTTGACAACTATAATAATAAAACTATCCTTAATTCAACTTTAAATGATGCTGAAAAATTTTATTACGATGGAAATTATGAAAAGGCGTTGGATAACTTAATAATATTAAAGTCTTTAAAACTAGATGAGATGGAAAAGTCTAGGTTTGATAGACTATGGAATAGTATAAAGACAAATGATGTATGGACCATATATAACCAAGGTAATAAACTATATAAGCAAGGAAATTATCAAGAAGCATTGCCAAAACTTTTAAAAGTTGAACAGGTAGCACCGGAATTAGATATTATGCCATGGGTTCTTTACCAAATAGGAAACTGCTATAAAGAAGTTAACGATAACACAAAGGCTCTAACATTCTTTGAAAGAGTTAAGAGCGACTATCCAAATACTGAATATGCAGAATATGCTAGGGGAATGATTAGTGAAATAAATAATAAGTAACTTAAAAGACAGTGCTTAAAAAGTAAGCACTGTCAGACGAGACTGTCTCATAATGCATAAAGCTGCAATATGAAAAGTCCCTTCTCTATTTTTTAACTAAATTTTGTTTAAAAAGCAAAAGGTTTATAATGCTTAGTAATGTTATAAGATTTATATAAATAGCAGAGTAACTCCTATAAGAGCCACGACAGATCCAAAAATCTCCTTTGCCACTATCTTTTCCTTAAAAATCATAATAGAGGCAGGTATGATTAATATAGGTGTTATAGAGGTTATTGTTGAAACAATAGCTGTAGGTGCATGTTGAACAGCAAGTAGAGATAAGGATACACCAATAAAAGGTCCAAATATAGAGCCGACGGTTATATTTTTCATAGCCTTTTTATCCTTCATAGCTGTATAGACATTTCCCCAGTATTTTTTTACTGAAATAACAATACAAAAACCAAAGATTGCAGCTATAATTCTAATTTGAGTGGCAGCAAAAGGGCTGTAGTCACCCATTCCAAATTTACTGAAAACCAGTCCGAAAGCCTGTCCTAATGCACCTAGAAAGGCATAAGTAAGTCCCTTCAAAGGTCTGGAAAAAGTGATTTTTTCCTCATCAGAATCTTTAGTCAGTATTACAAGGGCAATGCCTCCAATAGTTGTAGTCATTCCTATAAAGCCTAATAGGGTTATTTTTTCTCCCATTAGAAAATAACCAGTAACAGCAGTTATTGGCGGAACTATAGACATTATAAGCTGTGATATACGGGAACCAATTTCTACATAGGCTTGAAACAAAAATAAATCTCCTAAAACAAAGCCTATTACTCCTGATAACAGCAGCCATAGCCAGGTGAAACCGGAAGCATCCGTTGGTAAAAGAAATCCTCTAGTGAAAAGGTTGTAAACTGAAAGCAGTACAAAGGCTATAAAAAGTCTTATTATATTTACACTGAGGGAACCAACCTTTTTCCCTGCAGACTCAAAGGCTACAGCGGTGATTGTCCAGCATACTGCTGTGGCTAAGGCAGCCAATACTCCTAAATGTGATTGCATAATAAAATTCCTCCATTTTTGATAAGCTTTAACTTCCTATTATATTTTAAGACCATAGCAAACATATGTCTATAACTTTGTTCATCTAAAAAGAATTTAAAATCTAAAGGGTTTAGGCAAGTCATTGCCTCACTCATTATGCAAAGGCCAGCTGCACCGGCATCCTTCAGCTTCTTTTGCCTCAGAAATGGAGTGAACTGAAGCTCTTATCTAAGTTAAGTTAGTTATATGGTAACTAAAAGGGTAGTATATATCAAAAAAGTGCGCACTATTACTAGAAATTACTTGTACTTATAATGGTAGTATATAATCTGTTAGGGGGAATTGAATTATGAAAGTAATAGGTATTAATGGAAGTCCAAGAAAGCAGTGGAACACTGCCACTTTGCTGAATAAAGCTCTTGAAGGCTCAGCGTCACAAGGAGCAGAAACAGAACTAATCCATCTATATGATTTGAATTTTAAAGGATGTACTAGCTGTTTTGCATGTAGGATAAAGGATGGAAAAAGCTATGGTAAATGTGCAATGAGAGATGATCTTACTGCGGTATTAGAAAAGATTCAGGAAGCAGATGCTTTGATTTTAGGTTCACCTATGTATTTGGGAGCTGTTACTGGAGAAACTAGATCATTTATAGAAAGATTAATGTTTCCTTTAGTAGAATATACTAAAAGTCCTAAGCTTACTCCTAAAAAAATGCCTACAGCCTTTATATATACTATGGGTGCGCCAGAAAAAATCCTCAAGGACATAGGTTATGATAAACAATTTGATGCTAATAAAATGATGCTAAAGAGGTTTTTTGGTGAGGAGTCAGAATATATGTATTCTGCTGATGCTTATCAATTTGATGACTATTCAAAGGTAGTTTCAGATATGTTTGAATTAGATGAAAAGATAAGAATACGCAAAGAAGTCTTTCCTAAGGACTGTGATAAGGCCTTCCATATAGGAGTGAGACTTGTAAAATAACTTTTACTTGAACAGTAATGGTATCAGGTACTACCTAAATGTTGTTGTTTTAATTCATAATACTTAGGTAGCACCTAACAATTTAAATATTCTTTAGTCTATAATTCAGCTATTAATTTTCCTGTTTCAGTAAGATCATATCCGCCTATTCCTGAAAGCTCCATTTTAAATTCTTCAGAACGAATAATATCAATTATTGCTTTGAAGGGTTTTTTGTGCATATCTTCTTTTTTCATAACTAATTCATATCTTTCCTTCTGTAATGGAATGAAATCAACTCCCTGTACCTGTTGACTGCTCTTTTCATTTCCTAATCCAATATCTGCTTCACCACGGGCAACAGTGCTGGCTACAGCTAGATGAGAAACACATTCTCGATGGTAGCCCTTTATTGTGTATCCAGGAACTCCAATAAGTCTTAGGTGTTCATCGAGAAGAACTCTTGAGCCACTGCCCTTTTCTCTATTAACTATATTAATATCCGGTCTTTTTAAATCCTCCCAGCCTTTAATACCCTTTGGATTACCTTTTTGTACGTAAAAGCCTTGGGTACGGCAGGCCAAGTGAATTATTAATGATGGAATACCAGGCAGCATTCTTCGTACGTAAGGTATATTATATTCATTAGAATCACCATCCCATAGATGAGAAGTAGCTATCTGCACTTTCCCATGATAAAGTCCAAGTAAGGCATTAAAACTACCTGCATAGGAACGAAGCACATGGATTCCTTGGGAATTAAGTTCTAAGTAACGAGATAGTATATCCAGAAGTACATCTTGGCCACAAATTACAAATTCATTGCTAGAGTATACTTTTGTATCATTGATAGAAAAAGCATATGAATTAGTGGCGGTGGAAATATTTTTTTCTTGAACATCGGTTTTAGTACCTCTTCTATTTTTAGTCTTATTTTTATAATCTTCCACATCTTTTACATCAATTCTAATTTTTTTTCCCACTTTATAACCGTTTAAATCTCCACGCTTTATTAATTCGTATACAGTATTTTTAGTGATTTTCAATATGTCTGCTACTTCTTGGGCAGTTAATGATGTATCTTCTAACATAAATAGTCTCCTTTCATTGGTACAATAACAAATTAATATATATAATTAAAACTTTATCAATGTAATTATATCATATATTTTCCAGAAATACTTGATTAAGTAACAGAATAAAATTATAATAAACATAACGTTACAGTACAAAACATAAATAATATTGGTTTATTAATATGTTATGTCATGTTATATTATGTTTTGTATACAATATATTTTAATAACTTTATTGGGGGGATTTTTGTGAAAGGGTTTAAAAAAACATTATTATCTACTTTGATTTTTGCAACTTTAGCTATGTCTGTTGGTTGTGGAAGTACTAATGCTTCAACAAGTCAGAGTAAAAATGAAGAAGCTGTAACTCTAACTATATCTGCTGCTGCAAGTTTAAAGGATGCAATGGGGGAGATAAAACAGTTATATACTAAAGAAAATCCAAAGGTTAAGATTACATATAATTTTGGAGGATCGGGGACACTACAGCAACAGATTGAACAGGGGGCTCCAGCAGATATATTTATGTCTGCAGCTGCAAAGCAAATGGATGCTTTAAAGAGTAAAAATCTTATGGAAGAGGGCACAGTAAAAAATCTTTTGCAAAATGATGTAGTATTAATTGTGCCTAAGGATTCAACAGTAGTTAAAGATTTCAATGGTATAGCAGGGGATAAAGTCAAGAAAGTGGCACTTGGTGAACCAAAAAGCGTACCAGTAGGTCAGTATTCACAAGAGATTTTGACATCTTTGAAAATATCTGATAAAGTACAACCAAAATCTATTTTTGCTAAAGATGTAAAAGAAGTTTTAACTTGGGTTGAAACAGGAAATGTAGATGCAGGCCTTGTTTATTTAACAGATGCAAAGGTTTCTGATAAAGTTAAAGTTGCAGCTACTGCGCCGGAAAGTTCTCATAAGCCTGTAGTATATCCAGTTGGTGTTGTTAAAGCAAGTAAGAATATAGAAACAGCAAAGGACTTTGTTAAATTTATGGAAGGTGATGAAGCTAAGGCTGTATTTGAAAAATACGGATTTAAGGTTGCAAGATAGAATATATAATTAATCTTTTGTGTTAATTTTGATGGAGGGACAAGACATGGGCTTTGATATTTCACCAGCAGTGGTTTCAATTAAAACCACCTTTGTAGCTACATTTATAACGTTTTTTATTGGAATTGCTGCAGCATATTGGATGACAAATTATAAGGGTAAGTTTAAGGTTATAATAGATATTATATTTACATTGCCCCTTGTTCTGCCACCTACAGTTGTAGGCTTCTTTTTGTTATTAATATTCGGCAAAAATGGACCTATTGGTAAGTTGCTTTTAAAGTTCGGAACTACTATAATTTTTTCATGGCCTGCTACAGTAATAGCTGCTTGTGTAATAGCTTTCCCTCTTATGTATAATACAACAAAGGGAGCTTTTGAACAAATAGACAATAATATTGTAAGTGCAGCAAGAACACTAGGAGTATCTGAGTGGAGAGTATTCTCAGAGGTTATATTGCCTTTAGCATGGCCAGGCATAGCAGCAGGTACAGTTCTTTCCTTCGCACGATGTCTTGGAGAATTTGGAGCAACCCTTATGGTGGCAGGAAACATACCACAAAAAACACAAACTATTCCTGTTGCAATCTATTTTGCCGCTGAAAGTGGGGAAATGGATAAGGCACTTATATGGGTTATATTAATCGTCGGAATTTCTATAACAGTGATGCTATTAATGAATTATTGGTCTGAACATCAAAGAAAATTCACAAGTGGTTTTAGGAGAAGATAAAAATGGGACTTTATGTTGATATTGAAAAAAAGCTGCCTGGATTTGATTTAAAAGTAAAATTTAATACTGATGACAATGTTCTTGGTTTACTGGGGGCTTCAGGCTCTGGAAAAAGTATGACACTTAGATGTATCGCCGGTTTAGAAAATCCAAGTAAAGGAAGAATTGTATTAAATGAAAGAGTTCTTTATGATTCAGAAAAAGGAATAAATATTCCAAGCCGTAAAAGGAAGATTGGCTTTCTATTTCAAAACTACGCATTATTTCCTAACATGACTGTAACTCAAAATATTAGCTTTGGAATAAAAAATCTATCAAAGCAAGAGCAGGCTAAAATAGTTGATGAGAAAATAGAAATGATGCAGCTTCAAGGACTTGAAAACAGATTTCCAGGCCAGCTTTCCGGAGGACAGCAGCAAAGGGTTGCTATTGCTAGAGCATTAGCTATAGACCCGGAAGCACTATTGCTTGATGAACCTTTTTCTGCTTTAGATAACTATTTAAGAGGTGAAATGGAAAAAAAGATTATTGATACCTTATCCCAGTACAAAGGTACTGCAGTATTTGTATCCCATAACATGGATGAGGTATATCGTGTTTGCAACAAACTAGTAGTACTTAGTAAAGGGAAGGTAGCAGCTTGTGGAAGTAGAGAGGATATATTTGAGAATCCGCCCACACTTTCAGCAGCACAGCTTACAGGATGTAAAAATATTTCTAGAACTAAACTAATAGATGAAAATACCGTAGAAGCTTTAGATTGGGGATGTACAATTAAGCTTAATAAAAAAGTAAGTGATCCTTTATCCTATGTAGGCATCAGAGCACATAATATTATTCTTACAGAGGAGCAGGGGAAGAATAATGTTTGTAAATGTCAAATAAATTATGTAAAAGAAAGTCCTTTTTCTGTTACCCTTTATTTAGACAGTGTTGAAGAAAAACCATATGTCAAAACTAAAAGTTTACAATGGGAAGTGTCAAAAGAAAAGTGGGAAACTTTAAAAAGATTACAACAACCATTGAATATACATATTAATCCGGAAAAAGTTTTTATGATTAAGTAAGAAAAGAGTTTGGAAATAGTTAAATTAAAAAATCAAAAGCCAATGCTTAAAAACTAAGCATTGGCTTTTAAATTAATATAATATTAGGAATAACTGTACTTAAATTTTGAAAGCTGCCAGCTATGCTGTAGCAACTCTTGCTTTTGTCTTTATAGGAATCTCTTCCTCCATTTCAGCTCTATTGCATTTAATATATACTATTGCAACTATGAAAGAGATAATGTCTGCAGCAGGATAAGCTGCCCAGGCTCCCAATACTCCAAGGTTGAATCCGTACACCATAATGTGAAGAAGAGGAATAAGAACTAGTATTTCTCTAAACACTGAAAGTAATAAGGAGGACTTTGCCATTCCCATTGCTTGATAGTAGTAAATTGCAATAAAGTATACTCCTACACAAGGAAATACTGAAATTACTATTCTAAAAGCGGCAACAGTGTAATTGATGATAGCTTGATCGTTAACAAATACTCCGATAATATCCTTTGCAAATATCATTGTCAGTGCCCATAGAAAAATTGATGTTATGGTAACAGATTTTATTGAAAGCTTAACTATCTCTTTCACTCTATGGTAGTTTTCTGCCCCATAATTATAAGCGGCTATAGGCTGAAGAGCTGAACTTATACCTATAACAGTAATGAATAAAATCATTGACACTCTGCTTATAAGACCAACAGCAACAATTGCAGTGTCTCCACCTATATTAACAAGTACCTTATTTAGTACTACGGATAGTATTGCATCGGATATTTCAACTATAAATGTAGAAAAACCAACAAGTACTATTCCTTTAGCTATACTTATATCAAATTTGCTTTCAAAGGTTAAATTCATCTGTTTTTTAGTTTCTATGAATTTCATAAGAGCATATGCAAAGGCAAATATTTGTGAAGCAACGGTAGCAATTGCTGCTCCTTCAACTCCAAAATTAAATTTAACCACTAAAAGGTAATTCATAAAAACATTGCATACTGCACCGATAGAAATGCTTGATAAAAGAACTTTTGTGTTTCCAAAGGCAGTTAAGATATAGGACATCAAGAACATTAACCCCTGAAATAGTGAACCTATTAAAATAATTGATATATATGCTTTTGCATAGGGAAATATATTTTCGCTGCTTCCTAATTTTATAATTAAACTATCTCTAAATATATATATTCCAACTGCTAAAAATACAATTATTAAAGTTAACACAATAAAGGCATTTGGAATTATTTTTTTAACTTTTGAATAGTCATTCTCACCACAACTTCTTCCAACTGCACTGGAAGTTCCTATTGAAACAAGCATTGCTATGGCAAGAAACAATCTCTGTACTGGAAATGCAATAGTTAATGCTCCTATTCCCAATGGTCCTATAACTTGACCTAAGAATACTGAATCAACCATATTATACATTTCAGCTACAAACAAGGACAGTATAGCTGGAATGGAGAACTTTAGTAACAGTTTTCCTATATCTTCTGTAAGGAAGTTGATTTTTTCATTTTTCCTGTCTCCATCTACTAACATAAACTTTCACCTCAAATTTTTTTATTCATACCTCTATTATAAGGTTTTCCTATAATTCCAACATTCACTTAGTTGCTGAACAAAAAGTACAAAGTTGCAGAAGTTCCATTATTCATAAACTGTGAAATAACAAAAAAACACCCTAAAAAAGGTGTTTTTGTACTTTTTGAAGGGTAATTAGTACAGCTCCATACCCTTCTATCTTTGATATTAAGTTATATACAGGCTTTTTCTTTGCAAAATCTAAAAATATTCTTGGTTGGGAGATATTATATAAAACCTCCATTTCTTCATCGGTAAGCCTTTTCGGTTTTCCCATAAGAGTCCAGTTATTAAAAGCTGATCCTGTTTCTTGCCCTATTTCATACATTGTTACCTTATAATCATATTGAAGGTTCTTAAGAGATAAAGATATTTCTCTTTCAGTAACAGTTTTTTTTCTTTTATGTTTTGCTGAGTTTTCATTTTCTATAATCTCATTAAGGTCTTCGCTAAAGCTGTAGATAAGAATCTGATAGTTATCTTCATGCCTTGTTACGATATAGCCATCCTCCTTCTTAATTAAAACATTTCCTAGTCTTGATAAAAAGTAATATGCATAATAGGAGGCTTTTCTTATACCGTTAAGGGTGGTTATGCCTGGTGAACCAAAGAATAATTCATTGCTCATTACAGAATTTTCTTCTACAGTATCATAGGCTTTTAAGAACAACATATCCTTTTTTTCATTTATGAAGTTATGGATTATATAAGGAAGCATGTAGGAAGTATCAAAAATAGAGTTTACTGTGGTATCTTCTTCAAAGGCTTCTTCTATTATGTCCTCTAATTCATACTTATCAAATATTTCTTGGGCAGCTTCAATATAATCCTGTGGGAGATCCTTTGCTGTTCTAAATCTCCAATTCTGGATTTCTTCAATACCATAGAGATCTAGAAAATATAGTATAAAACTCTCTAGAAGTCTTAAAAACAACTCTATTTCATCAAAGGTCTTATCCAATATAATCATGGGAATAAGCTTAATATCCACCATAAACTCCATAAGCTTCTCAACTTCATTCCAATTAAGAAAATCTAAGTTTTTATTAAAATAAATTCTCATATCTTTATGAAATAAGTACTGAACTATGCCGTATTTAAAACCTATGTTTTTTTGAATATCCTTTACAAAGCTTTGTTCTCTTTCCTTTAATAGTTCTATTCCATCTCCCAAGTTTATTATCTCTTTCCAGTAGTCATTAAGGTCTTCGCCTAGATTAGCCACATCCACATTTATCTTAATTATTTCTTTTTCGTAGTTAAATCTATCATAATCTTCAAGGTAGGGAGAAATGTAATCAATAGCCTCTTCTATATTAAGTTCTTCATACTTTTTAAATTTTTCATATTTCTTTTCAGGTATATTATTCTTTTTTCTGTACTGAAGAGGGGTTACATTATAATACATCTTAAAATACTTATTATAATATCTGGTATGAGAGAAGCCTACATCCTCGGAAATTTCCGATATTGTTTTTTCTGTGTCTAATAAAAGCTTAACAGATTCATGAACTCTGGTAGAATTTAAAAACTCCTTAAAATTAATACCTGCCATATTTTTTATTTCGTGAGATAGATAATAGGAACTTAAAAATTCACGTTCAGCTATATCCTGTAAGCTTATCTTATTCATATAGTTATTATAAATAAATTTAGATATTCTGTGATATCGCTCGAATTGTATATCATTTTCCTTTAAATCCTCTTCATCATATAATAGATAATGAAAGTTATTGACCAAATGAAATAATAACTTTACCATATGCTTTTCTATTTCTTCGTCATAATCATCGCTTTTCTGAATTGCTTCACAGGCAAGTATAGATAAAAATCTTCTTAAGACTTGATATTTTTCTTCTTCCTGTGCCCACTCCTTTGTTGAGTTAGTGTAAAAATAAATATTTTTCACGTCGTTGTAGTACTTTTCAAAGAATTCCACATCCATTTTAAATATTAGTATTTTATTATCTTCATCATCAGAAAATATTCTGTGAGGCTCGTCCTCGTTGATTATTTCAATTTCCCTTTCTCGAACCTCATAGGTTTCAGACTCTATCTGAACATATACGGTGCCTTTCAAAACAAATATTATTTCTATACATTTATGCCAGTGTAGTGGATATTCCTTAATGGTATTTAAGCTAATGTTAACTGGAAGTTCTTCCGTAAAAGTTACGTATTCCCTTCTCATAAATCATCCTCATTTCCTTAATTTAATAGTATTGTCATTTAAATTTTATCATATCTAGAGGTAAAAATGCTTTGTATTAAGAATAATTTAACTTTTTAACATATATGTTTTCTAAAAAGTGAAGTTGCTGATGTAAATAATTGTATTAAAAATCACTATAAGTTATAATGAATTTAAAATAATAGATGAATTTTATATTTAGTTATTTTTATGTATAATATTAAAAGGGATCTCTAAATAGATAGAGAAGTCTATAGAAGCTTTAAACTATAGTGGAAATAGAATTTGTAATCATTATTACTGCTTTACACTTTGCTTTATTATGCAAAGCACAATATAATAGTTCTAGAAAATAGCAAAAGGATAGGAAGTGAAAATTATGGATAATGAAAAGCAACAATTAAGTGTGGAAGTAGCAAGACTCTATTATCAATCAGATTATAGCCAGCAGCAAATTGCGACGCAGCTTGGCATATCAAGGCCAACTATATCAAGACTTCTGCAATACGCCAAAGAAAAGGGTTACGTTAGGATTGATATTATGGACCCCTTTGCTGATTTAGACAAGTTAGCTCATCAATTAAAGGAGAAATACAACCTAAGAGATGTTCGTGTTGTCTTTTCACCAACAGATGATCATATTTCTATAAGAGAATATATCAGTAAGGAAGCAGCAGAATATTTACAGGATACTATAAAAAATGGAGACATACTTGGAGTAAGTTGGGGAACAACTATGTATGAAGTGGCTAAAAGGCTTGTTCCGCAAAATGTTAAAGGTGTAGAAGTAGTTCAGTTAAATGGAGGTATCAGTCATTCGGAAGAAAACACATATGCATCAGAAACAACAGTTTTTTTCGCTGAAGCTTTTCAAGCAGTACCAAGATACTTACCGCTGCCAGTAATTTTTGATAGTGCCACTGTAAAACAACTGGTAGAGGAAGACCGCCATATCAAAAACACTATGGAAATGGGAGTTCAAGCAAATGTAGCAATCTTTACCGTTGGTGCAATTCATGATGAAGCACTACTTTTTCGTTTAAGCTACTTAAGTGAAAAAGAGAAGGAATTATTAAAGCAAAAAAGCGTAGGAGATATCTGTGCTCGATTTTTCGATGAAAAAGGTCAAATCTGTTGCGAACAAATTAATAGTCGTACTATAGGAATATCCTTAGATTCTCTTAAACAAAAGGAAAAGTCTATTCTAGTAGCAGGTGGTAAATATAAAGTAAGAGCGATAAAAGGAGCCTTAGAAGGAAAAAATGCCAATATTTTAATTACAGATCAATACACTGCAAAGAAGCTTTTAGAATAGAGGATGAACAAAATTTCATTTATATCTTTACAAATGTGCAAAAAACCTTTATTATAAAATCATAATCAATAGGAAAAGGAGTAATTGATATGGATTACAAAATGTTAGTTTCCAAGGCTTTTGAAGGAAGAAAGAATGCTTATGTTCCTTACTCTAACTTTAAAGTTGGAGCGGCAGTAGTAACTGAAGATGGAACAATATATACAGGTTGTAACATAGAAAATGCATCCTATGGAGCAACTAATTGTGCAGAAAGAACAGCAATATTTAAAGCAATGTCAGAAGGTCATAGAGAAATTAAAGCAATAGCTATAGTAGGAGTAGAAAACGACTACACTTACCCTTGCGGCATATGCAGACAGGTAATAGCAGAATTTGCTTCAGAAGATGTTAAAATAATCTTAGGAAAGAATGAAAACGAATTTATAGTTAAATCATTGGAGGAAATTTTACCAGGGGCTTTCACAAAGAAGGATCTGGAAAAGTAATGATATATTAAATTTAAAGCATACTATTGTAATCCTTTTCTTTATAAAAGGTTACAATAAAGTATGCTTTTACTTTTTTACCACTAAAAGATCTATAAATCATTGAATAATTTGTAAAATATTATTTTGAACAAATTTTCATTAATTACTTTACAAATGTTCAAAAAGGTTTTATTATATTACTATAATTTAAACAAGAAAGGGAGATATATAAATGAACATTGCTAAGATGATTGATCACACTGTGTTGAAACCGGATACAACAAAGGAGCAAATCCTTAAGTTAATAGAGGAAGCAAGAGAATATAAATTTGCATCTGTTTGTGTAAATCCAGTTTGGGTTAAGACAGCAAGTGAAGGACTAAAGGATACTGGAGTTGATGTATGTACTGTTATAGGATTCCCTCTAGGAGCTAGTACAACTGAAACAAAAGCTTTTGAAACAAAGGATGCTATCAAAAATGGTGCTACAGAAGTAGACATGGTTATAAACATTGGTGAGTTAAAGGATAAAAACGATGTTTATGTAGAAGAAGATATCAGAGCTGTTGTTGAAGCGGCAAAGGGAAAAGCCTTAGTAAAGGTAATTATTGAAACTTGTCTTTTAACAGAAGAGGAGAAAGTAAGAGCTTGTGAGTTATCTAAAAAAGCAGGTGCAGATTTTGTAAAGACATCAACAGGATTCTCTAAAGGTGGAGCTACTGTAGAAGATATTAGATTAATGCGTAAAACAGTAGGTGAAAATATAGGTGTTAAAGCTTCCGGTGGTGTTCATAACAAAGAAGAAGCTATGCAAATGATAGAAGCTGGTGCAAGTCGTATCGGTGCAAGCGCAAGTATTGCTATCGTTTCTGAAAATTAAGTAGTGGAATCTTTAGATAACAAATAGCTATTTATAAATACTACTAAGAGCAGCATCCAGTTTTGTGACAACCTAAGGTTTTAGAGTATAAATACAAAGCTGGATGTTAAAATTTATTTTTTTTATCAGTAAATATGAATAAAAATTTTTAGCTGTAATCGTTATATAATATGGTATTAATAAACTTATAGTTTATAAGGAGGAGCATTTGAATGAAATATATTATAGGAATTATAGGTTTAGTTGTTGCACTAGGACTTGCATGGATTGCCAGCAGCGATAAGAAAAATGTAAAATACAAACCTATTGTAACAATGATTGTTTTACAATTCATACTTGGATTTGCGCTATTAAATACAGAAGCAGGTAATATCTTAGTAGGTGGTATAGCAAGTGGCTTTGAAGTATTACTTAAATGTGCCGCAGAAGGTGTAAACTTTGTATTTGGCGGTATAGTTAATGATAACCAGTTTACATTCTTTATCGGTGTTCTTTTACCAATAGTATTTATTTCAGCATTAATTGGTATTTTACAACACTGGAAGATACTTCCTTTTATAGTTAAATATATTGGACTAGTTTTAAGTAAAGTAAACGGAATGGGTAAATTAGAATCTTATAATGCAGTGGCATCAGCTATTCTTGGACAATCAGAGGTATTTATATCAGTTAAAAAACAACTTGGATTATTACCAAAACATCGTCTATATACTCTATGTGCCTCAGCGATGTCAACAGTATCTATGTCAATCGTAGGATCTTATATGGTTCTTTTAAAACCTAAGTATGTTGTAACAGCATTAGTATTAAACCTATTTGGTGGATTTATTATAGCTTCAATTATAAATCCATATACTGTAACAGATGAAGAAGATATTTTAGAAGTTGAACAAGAACAAGCATTAGCAGAAGCTGCTATAACAAGTGATTCTCAAGTTAAGCAGAAACAAACATTCTTCGAGGTTCTTGGAGAATATATTATGGATGGTTTCAAGGTAGCAGTTATAGTTGCAGCTATGTTAATTGGATTTGTAGCAATAATAGCTATGGTTAATACAATGTTCAAAGGAATATTTGGTATTTCATTCCAGGATATGCTGGGATATGTATTCTCACCATTTGCATTCTTAATGGGAGTACCTTTAAATGAGTCAATAGGAGCAGCAAGCATAATGGCAACTAAATTAGTATCTAACGAGTTCGTTGCAATGAACCTATTAGCAGGTGGAACTATTCAGTTATCAGCAAGAGCAACAGCCATTGTTTCAGTATTCTTAGTTTCTTTCGCAAACTTCTCATCTATAGGAATTATTGCAGGAGCAGTAAAGGGACTTCATGAAGAACAAGGAAACGTAGTTGCACGTTTTGGTTTAAAATTACTATATGGTGCAACTCTAGTAAGTGTATTAACAGCAACTATTGTTGGATTAATCGTATAAAGTAAAAGAAAGAAGGAATTAATAATGAAAGCTTTTAAAAGGATACATGTCATTGTTATGGATTCAGTAGGTATTGGTGAGTCACCAGATTCAAAGGAATTTGATGACTTAGGTGTCAACACATTAGCTCATATTGCTGAAGCTAAAAATGGACTTAATATGCCTTATATGGCTGAGTTAGGGTTATCTAATATTCATGACATTAAAGGTGTAGAAAAAGCTATTCATCCAAAGGCTTACTTTGGAAAGATGCAGGAACTTTCCTGTGGAAAAGACACAATGACTGGCCATTGGGAAATGATGGGCCTATACATCGATACACCTTTCCGTGTTTTCCCAGATGGTTTTCCTCAGGAATTAATCGAAAAAATAGAAACTTTCTCTGGAAGAAAAGTTATCGGCAATAAACCAGCTAGTGGAACAGAGATTATAAAGGAATTTGGTGAAAGACAACTTGAAACAGGAGAACTAATAGTATATACCTCTGCAGATTCAGTACTTCAAATAGCTGCCAATGAAGAAATTATACCTTTAGAGGAGCTGTATAAAATCTGTGAGTATTGCCGTAAAATAACTCTAGAAGAGCCTTATACACTTGGAAGAATTATTGCTAGACCATTTGTGGGAAGATCTGTAGATACTTTCAAGAGAACTTCTAATCGTCATGACTACGCTTTAAAGCCTTTTGGCGATACAGTAATGAATTATCTGCAGCAGGCTAACTTAGATTCTATTGCTCTTGGAAAAATCTCAGATATATTTAATGGAGAAGGTGTAACAAGATCAATTAAAACTGTTTCTAACATGGATGGAATGGATAAATTTATTTCCTTACTAGATGAAGACTTCCAGGGCATCAGTTTTCTTAACTTAGTAGATTTTGATGCGGCTTATGGACATCGTCGTGATCCTATTGGTTACGGAGATGCTTTAGAGGAATTTGATGGAAGATTACCAGAGGTCTTTGAAAAATTACAGGAAGATGATCTGCTTATAATTACAGCAGACCATGGAAATGATCCAGCTTACAAGGGAACAGATCATACAAGGGAGTTTGTACCATTACTTGCTTATTCCAAGAGATTTAAGGAAGGAAAGGAATTAGGGGTACGTAAAGCCTTTGCTGATATAGGAGCAACAATCTCAGACAACTTTAATATACAAATGCCAAAGTATGGCGAAAGCTTTTTACAAAAATTAATATAAAAAGGTGGTATGAAAAAATGAGAATGGTAGACATAATTGCAAGAAAACGTGATGGAAAAGAATTAACAACAGAAGAAATCAAATTTTTCATAGAAGGCTATACTAAAGGAACAATTCCTGATTATCAAGCAAGTGCTTTAGCAATGGCTATATACTTCCAAGATATGAATGACCGTGAAAGAGCAGATTTAACAATGGCAATGGTTAATTCTGGAGAAACTATTGATTTATCAGCAATCGAAGGTATAAAGGTAGATAAGCACTCAACAGGCGGTGTTGGTGATACAACAACTCTTGTTTTAGCACCACTTGTAGCTGCACTAGATGTACCAGTAGCTAAGATGTCTGGTCGTGGTTTAGGTCATACTGGAGGAACTATTGATAAGTTAGAAGCTATTGAAGGTTTCCATGTAGAAATCACTAAGGATCAGTTTATTGAATTAGTTAACCGTGATAAGGTTGCTGTAATTGGTCAAAGTGGTAACTTAACTCCAGCAGATAAGAAGTTATATGCACTTCGTGACGTAACTGGAACTGTTAACTCAATTCCTTTAATTGCAAGTTCAATAATGAGTAAAAAAATTGCAGCTGGAGCTGATGCTATAGTACTAGACGTTAAAACTGGTGCAGGAGCATTTATGAAAACTAATGAAGATGCAGAAGCTTTAGCTCGTGCAATGGTTAAAATAGGTAACAACGTAGGAAGAAACACTATGGCAATAATTTCTGATATGTCACAGCCATTAGGATTTGCTATTGGTAACGCTCTTGAAGTAAAAGAAGCTATTGATACTTTAAAAGGAGAAGGTCCAGAGGATTTAACAGAACTTGTTTTAACTCTTGGAAGCCAAATGGTTGTATTAGCTAAAAAGGCAAGTACATTAGAGGAAGCAAGAGAAATGCTTGTTGAAGTAATGAAAAATGGTAAAGCTTTAGAGAAGTTCAAAGTATTCTTAAAGAACCAAGGTGGAGATGCATCTGTTGTAGACAGTCCAGAAAAGTTACCACAAGCAAAATATATAATTGAAGTTCCAGCTAAGGAAAGTGGATATGTTTCTAACATTGTAGCTGACGAAATCGGTGTGGCAGCTATGATTTTAGGTGCAGGAAGAGCTACAAAAGAAGATGAAATTGATTTAGCTGTAGGATTAATGTTACGTAAAAAAGTAGGCGACAAGGTAGAAAAGGGAGAAAGCCTTGTAACTATTTACTCAAATCGTGAAGATGTAGCAAGCGTAATGGATAAGATTTATGCAAACATTTCTATAAGCAGTGAATCAGTAAATCCAGTGTTAATCCACAAAATAATTACAGAATAAGCATATTTATAAGCAGTAGGACTTTAAAAAACCTACTGCTTATTTTTATAGGTTAAAGGAGTTAAATTAATACTAGCCTACAGATATAGGTAACTAAGATAACCTGTTATATAAATATGTAATAATATATAGATTCAGGTATCCAGTATAATTTCTTGCATAAACATATAATTATGTATAGACATAAATAGCTAAGATAACTTATAATATAACAGGAAAATAGCAGTACTTTAAGAAAAGAGGATTGAGATGGATAATATTACAAACCCTTTATTTAATGGTGAATTAGGTATAGTAGCATTAGAAAGCTGTAGAGAACTTGGAGAAAAAATAAATTACCATATTAGAGAAAAAAGAGATGAAGATAAGTCCTATTTAATTAAAAGTGAGAACATAAGATTTTCTAATGGTGAAGGAAAAATAAAATTAGAAGAGTCTATAAGAGGAAAAGATGTATACATACTTTGTGACGTTGGAAATTATAGTATAGAGTATAAAATGTTTGGTTTTATGAATCACATGGGACCAGATGAACACTTTCAAGATATTAAGAGAACGATTTCTGCAATTAGAGGAAAGGCAGAAAGAATTACGGTAATAATGCCCCTGCTATATGCATCAAGACAGCACAGAAGAAAAGGAAGAGAATCCCTTGATTGTGCAATGGCTCTGCAGGAATTAGAAAGGCTAGGAGTACATGAGATAATAACCTTTGATGCTCATGATCCTAATGTTCAAAATGCTATTACACTAACTTCTTTCGAAAATCTGTATCCTACTTACGATATAGTTAAGACTTTCATAAAGGATGAGGAAGATTTAGAGATAGACAAGAACAAGATGATAGTTATAAGTCCAGATACCGGTGCTATGGATAGGGCAATTTACTATTCCAGTGTATTAGGGGTAGACGTAGGCTTATTTTATAAAAGAAGAGATCACTCAAGAGTTGTAAATGGTAAAAATCCTATTGTAGAACATGAGTATATGGGAAGAGATGTGGAAGGCTGTGATGTATTAATTGTTGATGATATGATAGCCTCAGGGGAATCTGTATTTGACATTGCCTTAGAGCTTAAGAAGCGTAACGCAAAAAATGTCTATGTAGCAGCTACCTTTGCTTTCTTTACTGAAGGAATAGAAAAGTTCGAGAGATTTTATAGAGAAGGAATAATAAAGAGGGTTTATTCAACAAACCTGACTTATATACCTCCACATGTAAAGGAAGCGGAGTGGTTTAGAGAGGTAGATATGTCTTTCTTTATTGCAATGGTTGTAAATAAATTGAACTATAATAAATCTATATCTTCTTATTTAGATGCCACTAGGGTTATTGAGGAATTATTAAGTAACAAGTAAAATGTTGTTTAGAGGGGCTGTCTCAAAATGTGTGAAAACATAAGAGAGAAGCCCTTTCTCTGTTTGAAGCTATTATTGAAAAATGGACTTACAGAAAATAAATCTTATAAATCTAACTCTCTTCTAGGAATTTTAAATTTTATAGACTTCTCTATCTCCTCTAAAGTCAATTTATCCTTTGGATCTATGAAAAGACAAGTGTAGCCACTTTCTCCAGCTCTTCCAGTTCTGCCAATACGATGTATATATGACTCTACGCTTTCAGGAATATCATAATTGTATATATGACCCACTCCGCTTATATCTAAACCCCTAGCTGCCACATCTGTAGCTATTAAATATTGAATGTCTGCGTTTCTAAAGGCTTTCATGATTCTTTCACGTTTTGACTGAATTATATCACTATGCAATTTTTCACAGTTATATCCACGTCTATGTAGAGCCATTTCAAGGTCATCTACTCTTCTTTTAGTTCTGCAGAATATAATAGCCATAAAGGGATTATCCTCATCTAAAACCTTGCATAAAGCATCTTGCTTTCTTCTGTCTGTAGTTTCAACAACATGTTGCTGAATACTGCTAAGAGTAACTTCTTCTTTTTCTACAGTAACTGTTAAAGGGTCCTTCATATATCTATAAGCTAATTTTTTAACCTCTGAATTCATAGTGGCAGAGAAGCACAGTGTCTGACGCTTTTTGTTAGTCTCTTTTATAATAGCTTCTACTTCGTTTTTAAAACCCATTAATAGCATTTGATCTGCTTCATCTAGCACTAAGGTTTTTAACTTAGTAAGATCTACTGTCTTTCTGTCCAGATGATCTAAAAGTCTACCAGGAGTGGCAATAATTAGGTGAATGCTCCCACTTAGTTTTTTTAGCTGGGAACCTATATCTTTACCACCATAGGCTGCTAATATATTTATATCTTTAGCCTCCTTAAGTTTCATAGCTTGTTCTGTTATTTGAATAGCTAACTCCCTTGTTGGAGATACAATCAATGCTTGAACTGAGTTTACTTTAGGTGATATATTTTCAAAAATAGGAATCAAAAAGGCAAGGGTTTTCCCTGTACCAGTTTGTGCCTCTGCTATAACATCTCTTCCTTCTTTAATAGGGATGATACTGTCCTGTTGAACTGCTGTTGGTGTAGTAATACCTGTGTGCTTTAGTACGTTTATAATATCTGCACTTATTCCTAATTCGTTAAAATTCATTTTTTCATACCTTTCATCGTTAATTTATATTTACTTCAACTAAGTAACTTGGCTGTAATTTAATGCTAATAGTTTTATAGTATGGAGGTTCTTATAAGCCATTAACAGTATTATTATACATTAGAGAGGCAAATATTAATATAGAGGATTAGTAAAAGCTATCAATTTATGAATATTTACATAAGCATTTGAAAATAATAACATCATATTGTAGATTATAAATTTTAATATAGAATAAATTTGCATTGCAAGTTTATAGGTATAGTGATACAATATCTTTAATGGTAAAGATAAAGTCTAAAACATCTTAATGAATACTGTAAAATAAATTAATGGTGGTGAAGATTATGTTAGCTTGTAATGAAAAAGGTTCTACATTTGGAATGGATTCTAATATGTATAAACACATTAAAGGTGAACATAGTATTGCTGCTGTGAGCTGTGTAGTTTTTGGAAGGATTAATATAGAATTAAATATAATTTTAGTTAATAACACCTAGAAAGTAGATTGTACTTTCTAGGTGTTTTCTTTTTAAAAATTTTGTTGTAAAGCTAGTAAATTATATGAAATTACAAGGAGGATTTAACTTATGAATCAAGGTGAAATTATAATTAAGGGAATACCTGTAAAGGCAAATAGATTGGACAGTGGAGATGTTAATTTACTATTTAAAATAGGTACCTATGATGAAAAGGAATCCGTTTGCAGAGTAATTGTTAAAAAGGATTATTGGAAAAATGCATCAACGGGTATGAAGGATGTAAACTACTTTGTCATTAAAGGCAAATTGAAGGCTTGCGTAAATAGCAAAGGCGTTCCCTTTATAGCTGTAGAGGCATCGTCGATAAAAATATTTAATTTACCAAAGGATAAGGATGGAGAGATAGATTTAAATTATGAATTACCAACGGGAACAGATGAGATAATAGATATCTCAAGGATAGTAAATGATAACGAGGACTTATCTGTAAAACGTGCAAAAAACAAGGCAATAAGCTATATGAAAAATAATAACAAGTTTAATAAGCCAATTACAGTAAGAAAAGAAACTATGGTTATGGTATCAGGTCAGGATCAATATGCAGCAGCGAAGGAGTTAGGAATAAGTAATGTTCCTGTTACCTATGTAGATTAGTAGAAAAAACCACTTGATTTATATAATAAAGAGTGATATAATATAAAAATCGCTTAAGCAAATCGTAATTAATTTTAACACAATTATATTTCAGTTAGTACTTATTAAAAAATAGTATTATAATATCGAAATTTTATTTGTGGATTATTACAAAGAGTTTAAGAAAAATAAAATTTCGGAGGTACAGTCATGAAAGGTACAGTTAAATGGTTTAATTCAGAAAAAGGATTTGGATTTATTACAGGAGAAGATGGAAAAGACATTTTCGCACACTTTTCTCAAATAAATTCTGATGGATTTAAAACACTTGTAGAAGGTCAAGAAGTTTCTTACGACGTAGTTGAAGGACCAAAAGGACCTCAAGCAGAAAATATTACAGTTATCTAATTAGTGAATATTTTACCCCTTAAATAATATGATTATTTAAGGGGTTTTTAATTGTTTAATAATATAATAATGAAACTATGCCTCCTGTAGAAGATAGTGCCATAACAGAGATTTGTTGAATATAATGATGTTATAGTGCAGCAAGGAGGCTTTATTATGTACAAGATTAACGATAACTATTTGAAGTTGCCAGAAGGCTATATTTTTTCAACAATAGCAAAGCAAGTAGCTAGCTTTAAGGAGAAAAATCCTGATAAGAAAGTTATTCACCTGGGGATTGGCGATATTACTCAGCCCTTAGCACAAAACATCATTAATACATTACATGAAGCCGTTGATGAAATGTCACATATAGAAACTTTCAAAGGATATGGACCGGAACTTGGTTATGAGTTTTTACGTGATGCCATCGTAAAGGGGGATTACAAATCTCGAGGAATTGATATTTCAATAGGGGAGATATTCGTAAGCGACGGCATAAATTCCGATGCAGGTAATATTCAGGAAATATTTAGTGTGGATAATAAAATTGCTGTTTGTGATCCTGTGTACCCTGTATATATAGATACAAATGTAATGGCTGGAAGAACGGGAAACTACGATAGAATTACAAAAAGATGGAGCGACGTTATCTATTTGCCATGTACTCCAGATAATAATTTTGTGCCAGAGCTTCCAAAGGAAAGACCAGACATTATTTATCTTTGTTTGCCTAATAATCCAACAGGCTCAACGCTTACAAAGAAACAGCTGCAACTTTGGGTTGATTATGCTAATAAAATAGAGGCCATTATTATATATGATGCAGCCTATGAGGCATATATTTCTGAAGACAATGTACCTCATTCCATTTATGAATGTGAGGGTGCTAAAAACTGTGCTATTGAGCTGAAGAGTTTTTCAAAAAGTGCTGGTTTTACAGGTGTAAGACTTGGCTATACAGTTGTTCCGAAGGCTTTAAAATGTGGTAGTGTTTCGCTGAATGCACTTTGGGCTAGACGGCATGGAACAAAATACAATGGTGCGCCATATATTATTCAAAGAGCTGGAGCGGCAGTTTACTCTAAAGAGGGAAGAGAAGAGATAAAAAAGCAAGTGAATTACTATATGAATAATGCAAGGTTAATCCTTAAAGGATTAAAGTCGGCAGGTTATTCTGTCTATGGTGGTGTAAACGCACCTTATATTTGGTGGAAAATACCAAAAAACATAACCTCCTGGGAGTTTTTCTACTACCTATTAGAAAATGCCAATATTGTAGGTACACCAGGAATTGGATTTGGTCCACAGGGAGAAGGATATTTCCGCCTTACTGCCTTCGGTACTTATGAAAATACCTTAGACGCCATGGAAAGAATTAATAAACTTTAAAAGAATAGAGTTCTAAAGGTCAATGCTCAATAAAACTTGAGCATTGACCTTAAACTTTCTGTGAAAAAATGTTAAAAAGCTTTTTAGATTATAGCAAAAATTCACACCTATTTATGATAAAATATAATAATTATAAAGTATAAGAAAAAAGAGGGGATAATATGATATTTTATTTTTCTGGAACGGGGAATTCACTGCAAGTAGCCAAAAGCATTGCGGAGGATAACGATGATAGGCTAATATCTATAGCAGCAGAAATGGGCAAAAAAGATGCTGACTTCAATTATACTCTAAAGGATAATGAAGTTATAGGTTTTGTATATCCAGTGTACGCTTGGGCACCACCGAAGATGGTTATTGAGTTTATTGAAAAACTAAAACTTAATAATTATAAAGATAACTACATTTTTTCTGTAGCAACCTGTGGGGCAAATATAGGAAACACTATGAAGGTTTTAGGTGATGCCTTAAGGAAAAAGAATTTAAATTTAAATAGTGGCTTTTCTATTGAAATGCCTAACAACTACATTATCATGGGTAATGTTGACTCAAAGGAAATAGAGAAGAAAAAGCTTTTAGCTGCAGAAGAAAGCTTAAAAAATATAAACAAAGTTATAAAGGAAAGAAAGAAGAATGTCTTTCAAATTACTAAGGGAGCTATGCCAGGTCTTTTAACCGGTGTTATCAATCCTCTATTTGCTAAAGGTGCTGCTAATACTAAAAAGTTTTATGCAAAGGATAATTGCACAGGCTGTGGTATTTGCGAAAGTGTATGTAACTGCAAAACTATAAAGGTAGAGGGAAAACCTAAATGGGGAAAAGTCTGTACTCAATGCCTAGCCTGTATTCATCTTTGTCCAGTTGGAGCTATTCAATATGGTAAAGGTACAGAGAGTAAGGGAAGATACAAAAATCCTAATATTACTGTAGAGGAAATGAAGGTAAATAGTTAATGGAATTGTAATTAAGTATACTTAAATATACTGTATGAAAAACCAATGCTTAATAGGACTAAGCATTGGTTTGCTGTTTTTGAATATAATAGACATAAAATCAAAGTAAAAATGCACTTTGACTTTCTTTGACCTTTGTATTATTATTTAATTATAGATTAAAAATAACAACAGGAGAGGAGAAGCTGAATATGAACATAGAAAAAATGACTATAAGAGTACAACAAAGTTTAAATGATGCCCAACTAACAGCGGTTAAGTATAACCATCAACAGGTAGATGTAATTCATCTGTTTTCAGCTTTAGTAAACCAAGAAGATGGGTTAGTACCTAACATATTTGAGAAGATAGGTGTGAATATCAAGGCTTTAAAGGAAGATATACACCTTCAGTTAGATAAGATGCCTAAAGTTTTAGGAGAAGGAGCTCAAAACTCAGCGGTTTATGCAACTAGGAGAATAGAAGAGGTTTTAGTTAAGGCAGATTCTATAGCTGAAAAGTTTAAGGATTCCTACATTAGTGTAGAACATGTTATGTTAGCTATTATGGATATAGATGATAAAGGGTTGGTAGGAAGCCTATTAGCTAAATTTGATATAAAAAAATCAGAGTTTATGAAGGTGTTATCTCAAGTAAGGGGTAGTCAAAGGGTGGATACTCAAGATCCTGAAGGAACCTATGATGCATTAGCTAAGTATGGAACAAACTTAGTAGAATTAGCTAAAAAGCATAAGTTAGATCCTGTTATAGGAAGGGATGAAGAAATAAGAAGAACTGTTAGAATTCTTTCGAGAAGAACTAAAAATAATCCAGTATTAATCGGAGAGCCAGGTGTAGGTAAAACTGCTATAGTAGAAGGTCTAGCAGAAAGAATTGTAAGAGGAGATGTTCCTGAAGGGTTAAAGGATAAGATAATATTCTCCTTAGATATGGGAGCTTTAATTGCTGGAGCTAAATACAGAGGGGAATTCGAAGAAAGATTGAAGGCTGTACTTAAGGAAGTGCAAGGCTCCAATGGAAGAATAATATTATTTATAGATGAAATTCACACCATAGTGGGAGCTGGTAAAACAGAAGGAGCTATGGATGCTGGCAATCTTATTAAGCCACTACTTGCCAGAGGAGAACTTCATTGTATAGGTGCAACTACCTTTGATGAATATAGACAGTATATTGAAAAGGATAAGGCCTTAGAGAGAAGATTTCAGAAGGTAACTGTAGATGAACCTACTGTGGAAGATACTATTTCTATACTTAGAGGGTTGAAGGAAAGATTTGAAATTCATCATGGTATTAGAATTCATGATTCTGCTATTGTGGCAGCTTCAAAGCTATCACATAGATATATTCAAGGAAGATTTCTGCCAGATAAGGCTATTGACTTAATTGATGAAGCTGGTGCTATGATAAGAAGCGAAATAGATTCTCTTCCAACAGAATTAGATATGGTTAGAAGAAAACTCTTTCAATTAGAAACGGAAAAAGAGGCTTTATCAAAGGAAAATGATGAGGCATCAAAATCAAGGCTAGAAGTGTTAGACAAAGAGCTTGCAGAGCTTAAGGAAAAAAATGATGAAATGACAGCTAAATATGATAAAGAGAAGGGACATATACTCCAAATAAGAAATCTAAAGGCGCAATTAGATGAGGCAAGAGGAAACATTGAAAAATACGAAAGAGAATATGACTTAAATAAAGTAGCAGAATTGAGGTATGGTCTTATTCCTAAGCTTGAGGCTGAAATAAAGAAAAAAGAAGAGGAAATGAAGGAAAATTATGAAGGTGCTCTACTAAAAGAAGAGGTAACGGAAAATGAGATATCTGAAATAGTAGCTAAATGGACTGGAATTCCTATGTCTAAATTAGTAGAAGGAGAACGGGAAAAACTGTTAAACCTTGAAGAGGATTTACAAAAGAGGGTTATAGGTCAAGAAGAGGCAACAAGAAGTGTGTCTAATGCAGTTATAAGAGCGAGAGCTGGTATGAAGGATGAAAGAAGACCAATAGGTTCCTTTATATTCCTGGGACCAACAGGAGTAGGTAAAACAGAGCTTGCAAAGACCTTAGCTAGAAATCTTTTTGATAGTGAGGAAAATATTATTAGAATAGATATGTCTGAGTATATGGAAAAGTATTCAGTATCAAGACTTATAGGAGCACCTCCAGGATATGTAGGCTATGAAGAAGGAGGACAGCTAACAGAAGCTGTTAGAAGAAAACCCTATTCAGTAATCTTATTTGATGAAATAGAAAAAGCCCATGAGGATGTCTTTAATGTATTTCTTCAAATTTTAGATGACGGAAGGCTTACAGACAATAAAGGAAAAACTATTGATTTTAAGAACACAATAATAATAATGACTTCTAATATAGGAAGCAGTTATCTTCTTGAAAATAAAAGTGAAAATTCTATTGATGAAAATATTAGGAATGCAGTAATGAAGGAAATGAAGGGAAGATTTAAACCTGAATTTTTAAATAGATTAGATGACATTATATTATTTAGACCACTAAACAATGAAGGTATTAAGAAAATAATAGATATATTCCTTCAAGATGTAAGAAAGAGACTTAAGGACAGAAATATCACTATGAAGGTTACTGAAGAGGCTAAAGAGCTTTTAGCGGAGGAAGGTTATGATCCAGTTTATGGAGCTAGACCACTAAGAAGATATATTGAAAACACTCTGGAAACTAATATAGCTAGAAAAATAATAGCCGGTGAAGTTTACGATGGCTCTACTATAGTTGTAGATGGTAAGGATGATAATATTGTAATTATAGTTGAATAGCATATTCAAAAGCCAATGCTTAATTTAATTAGGCATTGGCTTTTATCTTTACAAAGTTATATTCTAAGAGTATAATTAAGTTTTGTGCAGAATTATAACGATTTTATCATAATTAATTATTTTACACAATAATCTTATCACAACATTAATGGTAATGTCAAGATTTTATTTTAAAATTATAGGAGAGTGATTAAATGAATAATTTTGATGAGAGCCAAAAAGAAGAATTAGATTATCTTGAAAAAACTTTATCTATTATTAAAAAGGAAATTAAAAAGGAAGAGGAAGCTTTAAATTTAAAACTAGGTAATGTTATATCTTCAAGAAGAGAAATGTGGGAGAATACTTCTCACGGTTCAGAGGACTTTGACAAAATACCAGAGATGATAGCATATTTAAATGAAGCTGATACAAAAACAAGAGATTATATAGGAACAGAAAAAAGAATTGACAGATATAATAGGCTGATTAAAGTTCCCTACTTTGGAAGGTTTGATTTTTCGGAAGAAGGCTTTGGGGATAGGGAGAAAATTTATATTGGTCTATGTAATTTAATGGATTCGGAAAAGGAGGATATCTATGTATACGACTGGCGAGCTCCTATATCCAGCATATTTTATAGAAATGAATTAGGAAAGGCTTTCTATAAGTCTCCAGCAGGTATTGTCAATGGAGAGGTTTTGCTAAAAAGGCAGTATAAAATTGAAGATTCTAAGCTTAAGTATTTTTTCGACAGCAGTATAAAAATAAATGATGAAATACTTCAGGAGATATTAGGCAGAAACTCTTCTCCTAAAATGAAAAGTATAGTTGAAACTATTCAAAAGGAGCAGGATCTTATTATAAGAAATACCGAAAGTGATCTTTTAATTGTGCAAGGCGCAGCAGGAAGTGGAAAAACCTCTATTGCACTGCATAGAATAGCCTTTTTACTTTATGAAGGCTTAAACTCAAAGTTAAGTGCAAATAATGTTATGATAATTTCTCCTAATTCAATATTTAGTAAATATATATCTGACGTACTGCCAGAGCTAGGAGAAGAAAATGTAGAACAGCTAACCTTTGATGATTTTGTTCAAGGTGAGAAAAGACAAAATCAGATGGAAAGGCTCATGGAGCTGCAGGGAAGCGAAGAGTTTGTTATTAAACTTGAAAGTATAAAATTTAAGGGTTCCAGTGAATTTGTAGAAATAATTGATAGAGTGATTAAATACTATGAGAGAAAATTAATTCCCTTTAAAGATGTTTACTATAACGGGAAAATAATTGAAACAGCACAACAGTTAAAAGATGTATTTCTTAATAATAAGATTAATATGCCAGCAGCCAAAAGGCTAAAGAGACTAGAAAACATGATACTCAATAAGATTCATCCTCTAAGAAAGAAAAGACTTGAAGCCATTGAAAAGGTTGTGGAAAGAACTACGGAATCTCATAGTCTTGAAATAAAGTCCTTTAGTAGGCTTATAGCTATTAAAGAAGCTAATAAACTTATGGAGTACATTCACAGTTTTACTGAGATAGATTACATGAGATTATATAAGCTGATTTTTAAGGATAAGGACTTGTTTTTTAGGTTATCTAAAGGTATTAAGCTGCCTGATAACATAGAAAAAATTATAACTGAAACTAATAAAAACCTTAATAGAGGATTTATATCCTATGAGGATTCCGCTGCTCTTTTATACATTAAGCTTAAAATGGCAGGTAATGAAGACTTTGGTGAAATTAAACAGGTAGTAATAGATGAGGCACAGGACTATTATCCTATTCACTATCACATTTTTAATCTATTATTTAGAAACGCAAAATATACTGTGTTAGGGGACTTTAACCAGACCTTGGAAAGAAGTGGAGATGACAATATATACGATTATGTGGAGCGTATACTTCTCAAAGCAAAATCCTTTAAGGTTACTCTAAATAAAAGTTATAGATCCTCTTTTGAAATTAATGCCTTTAATCAAAGACTGCTTAATAAAAAACAGGATATTATATCTTTCGAGAGACATGAGTCAGAACCGGAAGTTAAATTTATGGAGGATTTAAATCAACTAGATAAATCTCTTTGTGAAGATGTACGTAAGTTTTATCAAAGGGGATATAAGTCAATAGCTATAATATGTAAAACTAAAGAAGAGGCCAGGGATATTCAAATTAGATTAAAGGACAGCATAGATATAAAGGTTTTAAATGATAGAAATTATGAAAAGAAAAACTCCTTATTAGTCGTGCCTTCCTATTTAGCCAAGGGTTTAGAATTTGACGTAGTGCTTGTCTATAATGTTTCTAAAGTCAATTATAAAAGTGACTTCGATAAAAGACTTCTCTATATAGCTTGCACTAGAGCACTGCACCAACTAACATTGTATTATACTGGAGAAAAAAGTGAGTTTATACTTTAGATTGAAATTTATAGATATTTTAATAATACACTGTAGTTAACCCTTAGGAAAACTATTTGTTTAGAAAAGCTTAAAAGCCAGTGCTAAGCAATGCAAGCACTGGCTTTTAGTTTAAGCCCTTTTAGTGATTAGACTTATTTTCTTTTGATGAATTATTTTCCTTATCAGATTTTATTTGCTGACCTTTATTTTCTTTAGCATTATTTTCCTTTGATGAGTTATTTTCTTTATTAGTTTTTACCTCTTGACCTTTATTTACCTTCTCTGTTACATCAACTTTAGTAGTATTTGTAACTGTACTATCGTTGTTAACAGGAGCTTCAGTAGTTGTAGTTGTCTCAGTACCATCTGTTTTTGTTGTAGTCTCGCTGTTTTCTGCTGGAGCAGTTACAGTTGATGTATCCTTATTTTCAGTGGTAGTACCCTCTTGAGGTGTAGTGTCATCCTTAGCTTCTTCTTTTTTCTCTTTGTTTGCTTGTTTCTTTAACTGACCTACTCCTCCTTTCATAGCTTCTTTCTTTGTAGCAACTACTTGGTTGAATTTTTCAGTTTGAGTAGCTAGTGCTTGTTGAGCTTGTTTTAAGCTTTCTTCAGCAGTTTTTACTGCCTGCTGGTCGCCAGCTTTTTTAGCTTGCTCTAGATTCTTTTCAGCAGTCTTTACTGCCTGCTTATTTTGAATTAGTGTTTGTCTTTCTTGAGCAACTGCCGCTACTGCTTCTTTCTTTCTTGTTTGCATTTCTATAACTAGAGCTAAAGTTTCTTTAGCGTTTCCAGAAACTTTGCTTTCTATGCCTTTTAGAACCTCTATAGATTTTGTTTGTTTATCAGCTATTGTTGTTTCTAGTTTTTCTAAATCCTCTAATTTTATAGCACTGTCTGTAGTACCATCAGTTGCTTTTTCTATAGCACTATCTACTTTATCTTGAGCTTCTGTCATTTTTTCATTGTACTCATTTAAGGCTTCTGTGGAAAGCTCACCATTATTTTCAGTGACCATTACTTCACTTTCTCCAAGTCTCTCTTCTGCTACTTCAACTAAAGCCTCAGCCTCTTTCTCTTCACCGGAAGCCATGTCAATCTTCAAGTTATCTAAAGCTTGATCTACAGGATACAATATAGTATTATCTGGTGTTATGCCAGCCTTGTCTGCAAGTGATTCAGCAGTTGTATCTGCAAAAGCCCTTCCTCCTAAACTTAAAGATACAGCTAAAGCTGTAACAAATAATGCAATTTTTTTCATGATTGTTCCTCCCTAAATTTCCTTATCATATTCTTTTCACAGATATATACGGGAAGTATTTTACTTTTTAAGGGGGGGCATAAATATTTTTTTAAAAATACTATAGAAATTTAACATTAATTTTTATACAAAAATTTAGAAATTTAAGTAAAGGTTTTACAAATAGTAGCGATAAATGATATATACTGTCGATTTTTATACATACAGTAGTATTATGCATTGGGAGGGGTCTTATGAATTTTAACAAGATTAAATTGTCTAACAAGCTGCTTATTGGATTTTCATTAATGATTATTCTTGTAGTGGCAGTATCTTCACTAGGAATAATTCGTCTAAACCAAACTAATAAAATAGTAGAAGATCTAATTTCTACTGACAACAAAAAAGTATCTTTATCCTATGAAATGAGAGGTCATATTAACAAAATTGCTATTAGTGTAAGAAATATAGCAATTAGCGATGAACCGAAATACATGGAAGAACAGAAAAAAATAATAGAGGAAAATGAAGAGCTTTACAGAGATAAGGAAAAGCAGCTAGGAGCGCTAATTTACACTGAAAAAGGTAAAGAAGTATATAAAGAGCTATTAGCTAACGACGAAATTACTTTTTCTGCTTTTGGGAAGGCTATAGAGGCTGGTATGAAGAGTGGACTAACAAATGCAGAACTTCAAGGTGTAATGACTACAATAGAAAAGCCACAGAATAATTTGATACAAAATATAGAAACTATAATAACCTTACAAGAAGAAATGTCTAAGTCTAAAGGAGATACTATTAGACAAACTGCTTCCCTTTCTTCAAAATTGATGGTTATATTTTTAACAACAAGTGTTATAGTTGGAGTTCTTTCTACCTATGTTATAAGAAAAAGTATCATAAGTCAACTTCAGGAAGTAGTAAAGGGTGCTTTAGAGCTAGCAAAAGGAAATCTTAATTTTAAGATGAAGGTAGTTTCTAAGGATGAAATAGGACAAATCATCGCATCTCTAAATAATGCCGTTGAAAAGCTTAATGAAAGTATGAGCGAAATTAAAAATAAGAGTGTTACCATTCTGGAAAGCAGCGAATCTGCAAACCAGATGTTTGCAGAGATAGGCGCTGAAGTTGAGCAAATATCTGCCTCTACGGAAGAAATTTCAGCTGGAATGGAAGAATGTTCTGCTGCAGTTGAAGAAGTTGCTTCAATGTCTTTAACAGTAAAGGAGGAGGTAAATACAACTGCTAAAAAAGCACAGGAGGGCTTAGATCTTGCTTTAAATATACAAGAAAAAGCTGCTTCTATGAATAATGAATCTATTCAATCAAGGGAAAGTGCAGAAAAGATATATAGCCAAACAAGGGTAAGTTTAGAGAAGGCGCTGGAAGAAGCAAAGGTTGTAAATGAGATATTAGAAATGGCAAAAAGCATAGATGCAATATCAAATCAAACTAACCTTCTTGCACTAAACGCAGCTATAGAAGCGGCTAGAGCTGGAGAGCAGGGAAAAGGCTTTGCTGTTGTTGCAGAAGAAGTGAGAAAGCTTGCAGAAGAGTCATCAAAAGCAGTTGCACAAATACAAAGTAAAGTGGATACAGTCTTAAAGGCAGTTGATAAACTGACAAACTCCTCTCAGAATATTTTAATGTTTGTGGAGAAGGATGTTCTTAAGGATTATGACAAATTAATTTTAATAAGTAGTGAATATAAAAAGGATGGACATACTGTAAAAAATATAGTAGAGAAATTTGCAGAGGTTTCTAAGAGTATTTCTACTTCTGTAGATCATATATCAAAAAGCATGGAGGAAGTTGCCCTTTCTGTGTCAGAGGTGGCAAAGACTTCAGAAGATATTGCTTCTAGTACTGCTGAAGTTAATAATAAAAATGGACTTGTAATAAGGGAAGCAAATAACAATGCAGAAAGCGCCAAAGAATTAGAAAAGCTTGTTGAAGAGTTTAATTTATAGAAAGTCTATCTTATAGTTTAAAAAAATAAAAGCCAGTGCTTAATATTTAGAAGCATTGGCTTAAAGTTTTATAAAATATAATATTATAAATGTTAGTAGATAACTTAGGCCTTATGCAATAGGAATTTTAATTGTCTTCATCCATGAATAATCATCCTTAAGACTTATTTTTAATAATTTTTTTTATAGTTTTTACTAGCACATCCACTTCAGAGTAAGTGTTATAAAAACTAAAGCTAAGTCTAACTATCCCAGGACGTTTGGCGCTTTTGTTGTCCTGATAAAATTTCATTTCTTCAGTTGGAATTTTTAAAAGTCGTCTTACATAGGGATGTGCACAAAAACAACCACTTCTTACTGCAATTCCGGACATTTGTGATAGTAATTTTGCTGTTTCTTCATGATAAACACCATCTATATTAAAAGGTAAAATTGCAACCTTATCCCTAGGGCTGTCTGTATCGCAATATATTGTAACACCGGGTATTTTCTTTAGCTCACTTAGAGCATAATTATAGATATCCATTTCATATTTGTCTATATTTTTCATGCCTAATTTCATCAAGGTATGAATTGAGGCAGTTAAGGCTATAACCCCCATAACATTAGGGGTACCAGCTTCGTTTTTATCAGGAGGCTTAGCCCAGGTTACAGAGTCATCTGTTACAATATCTATGGTTCCACCACCAACATAGTCAGGTTCAGCCTGCATAAAAAATTCTTTAGGGCCTATAAGTACCCCTATA
Source organism: Clostridium sp. CX1 (assembly GCF_025398335.1). GTDB lineage: Bacteria > Bacillota > Clostridia > Clostridiales > Clostridiaceae > Clostridium_AM > Clostridium_AM tanneri. Next base: position 301,108 of record NZ_JAODOO010000002.1, on the reverse strand, counting down.
CCAAAGGGAGCATACATTTTATGGGCTGAAAAAACAAGAAAATCTATCTCCTCGTCTTTCTTTGAGGATTCCATGTAGATAGGATAGTGAGGAACCAGCTGAGCACCATCAACTAGTATCTTTGCACCATATCTGTGACAGATGCTAGCTATCTTATATATGGGATTTTTGTACCCAGTAACATTTGAGGCACCAGTAACACATACTAATTTAACTTTTCCGCCGTATTTTTTCAACTTGCTTTTTAAATCTTCTACTAGAAGTCTTCCGGTTTCATCTACATCAATATAATCAACTTTAAACTTATTTCTCCAAGGCAAGTCATTAGAGTGGTGCTCCATTCGTGTAGATAAAACTATACAATCTTTTTCTAAGTTGGAAAAAGCGTAGGATAGCTTATTTATAGCTTCTGTAGCATTTTTTACATAAATCACTGTGTTTTTATCAGGATTACAGTGAACAAATTTGCATATTGTTTTTCTAGAATCCTCGTATAGTTTAGAGGAAAATACTGATTTAAATCCCGTTCCTCTGTGAATTGAGGAATAGTATTTTGAAAAGCTTCCTATTTCCTCTAGGACATACTTAAGTGGAGGAGTAGTAGCCGCATTATCAAAATTTATGGCCGCTGTTACTTTTCTACCTCTGATAGGAACCTTTTCATCTACACCCACTACCATGGATCTATAATCTAATTTTGTTTTATTATGACTCATAGTAAATCACTCCTTATGATAATAATATGCAAAGTTGCAAAGGGAGTGACAACCTTAGGCTCCCTATTTTGTAGTAATTTATCCGATGACTACCCGCTCTAATACTTCCTCGCACGGTGTGAAAGTGATTCACACAAAATCAAAGATTTTGGTTCTCTACTTTTCTCTAGGAGGGAGTAAAGAGCGACTACGTCCCTGGATTCGTTCAACTAAGAATCAGATGGAGTTGAAACTCCATCTGATTCAAGTTTCCACTTCATAAGCATTATAGGGTACTTTTACTGCACTTAGCGTTTAGGACTAATATTATATAAACTTAGAGTCATACTATATATTATACTAGCTTCATGTAATTAAGAGAGGAGAACTTATAAAATGGAAAATATTCAAGAGTTAACAGTAAATACTATAAGACTACTATCTGCTGAAGGTGTTGAAAAAGCAAAGTCAGGGCATCCAGGTCTGCCGCTAGGTGCAGCTCCAATGGCCTATGCTCTATGGGCAAAGCAAATGAATCATAATCCAGAAAACCCAGAGTGGATAAATAGAGACAGATTTGTGCTGTCTGCTGGACATGGTTCTATACTGTTATATTCTCTACTTCATCTTTTTGGATACGGACTTACTGTAGAGGATGTTAAAAACTTTAGACAACTTGGAAGTAAGACACCAGGACATCCTGAGTATGGTCATACTGTAGGGGTTGAAACTACCACAGGACCTTTAGGCCAGGGTGTAGCCAATGCAGTAGGCATGGCAATGGCAGAGGCATACTTAGCTAATAAGTTTAACAAACCAGGCTATGAGGTAATAAATCATTATACCTATGCTATAACTGGAGATGGCTGTATGATGGAAGGAGTATCTGCAGAGGCAGCATCCCTAGCAGGTACTTTAGAATTAGGTAAACTTATACTTTTATATGACTCTAATAATATATCTATAGAGGGAAACACGGATATTGCCTTTAAAGAAGATGTAGCAAAACGCTATGAAGCTTACGGCTGGCAGGTATTAACTGTTGAAGATGGCAATGATATTGAACAAATTACCAAAGCAATAGGTACTGCAAAGGAAGATAAAAAAAGACCAAGTTTAATAATAGTAAAAACTCAAATAGGATATGGATCACCTAAGCAGGGAACAGCTTCTGTTCATGGTGAACCCTTGGGAATAGAGAATATTCACAAGACAAAGGAGTTCTTAAAATGGACTTATAGTGAAGATTTTCATGTGCCTAAGGAAGTTAGAGATCATATGGAAACCCTTAAGACTAAAGGGAAGAAGGAGGAGGAGAACTGGAATAAGCTCTTTGAAGACTACAAAAACAAGTATCCAGAGCTTGCAGAGGAATGGGACCCTTGGCACAGCAAGGAACTTCCTGTGGATTTACTAAACAATGAAGAGCTTTGGAATTTCGATAAGAAGATGGCTACAAGAGCATCTTCTGGAGCGATAATAAATAAATTAGCCAAATTAGTTCCAAATCTAATTGGAGGTTCTGCAGATTTAGCTCCTTCAAATAAAACCTATATGAAGGATAAAGGGGATTTTTCAGCAGAGGATAGAAGTGGAGCAAATCTTCACTATGGAGTAAGAGAGCATGCTATGGCTGCCATTGCCAATGGTATTGCAGTTCATGGCGGTCTTAGAAACTTTGTGGCAACCTTCTTTGTATTCAGTGATTATATGAAAGGAGCTATGAGGTTATCTGCCCTTATGAAGCTGCCAGTAGTATATGTTCTCACCCATGATAGCATTGGAGTTGGAGAGGATGGTCCTACCCATGAGCCAATAGAGCATTTAGCTTCTCTTAGAAGTATTCCGAACTTTACAGTATTTAGACCAGCTGATTCAAAGGAAACTGCTGCAGGATGGATTTATGCTTTAGAGAGAAAAGATGGACCAACAGCATTAGTGCTTTCAAGACAAGATTTACCTCTATATAAGGAAAGTTCAAAGGAAGCTTTAAAGGGTGCATATATTTTAAAGAACAGCGAAAAGTCCCAGCCAGACATTATACTTATGGCTAGTGGCTCAGAGGTAGAATTGATATATGAAGCCTCAAAGCTTTTAAAGGAAAAGGGAATAGATGCAAGAGTTGTAAGTATGCCTTCTTGGGAGATATTTGAAAAACAAAGTAAAGAGTATAAGGAGAGTATACTACCTTCTAATATAAGAAAAAGACTGGCAGTAGAGGCAGCTAGTTCCTTTGGTTGGCACAAGTATGTAGGTTTTGATGGAGATATAATTTCCATAGATACCTTTGGAGCTTCTGCCCCAGGAGAAATATTATTTAAAGAATTTGGATTTACTGTAGAGAATGTAGTAGAGAAAGCGTTAAATATATTGAAATAGGGAACAAAAACAGCTATTAACTGCATAGTTAGACTGCAGCTAATAGCTGTTCTTAAATACTTTCAATTTGCCAATCAATAGCTTTTTCACCTATAGACATTAAAAAGTTATTGGTCTTTGAAAAAGGCTTACTATTGAAAAAACCTCTGTAAGCTGAAAGAGGACTTGGATGAGGAGAAGTAATTATATAATGATCATTATTTGTTATAAGTTTTTTCTTAGAAATAGCATTACTGCCCCATAGAATAAAAACAATAGGTTTTTTTCTTTCATTAAGTATAGATATTATTCTATCAGTAAGTATCTCCCAACCTTTATCCCTGTGAGAATTCGCTTGCCCACCCCTTACTGTTAATGAGGTGTTAAGCAAAAGTACTCCTTGATCAGCCCACTTTTTTAAGTAGCCATTGTTAGGTATATAGCAGCCAAGATCATCCTGCAATTCCTTGTATATATTAACCAGCGAAGGAGGAATAGCTACCCCTGGTTTTACTGAAAAGCTAAGACCATGAGCTTGATTAGGACCATGGTAAGGGTCCTGACCTAATATAACCACTTTTACATCCTTATATGCTGTAAAGTTTAAGGCGTTAAATATATCATATTTATCTGGATATATAATGGTAGAATTATATTCTTTTATTAGGAATTTTCTTAATTGATTGTAATAATCCTTTTCGAACTCATTTTTCAATAAGTCCATCCAGTCATTTTTAATGTTAACAGCCATGTTATCACCCTGCCTAAATTTATTAAGATAGTCTAATAATATCAGATAAACTAGAAAAATAGAAGTATAGGCTCTATTACAAACTCCGTCAAAATAATTTTTTCTATGTGTTATAGAAAAGCTAAAAGCCAACACTTAAAATAAGCGTTGGCTTTAAATTCTAATTAAATGTCCAAAATACCGGTACTCTAATTTTGATACCTATCTCCCGATAGGTGGGTGTCAGCATAGATGTTTCAATCGCCTTCAATGCCGTAAAAAGGACTCATAAGAAAGTACATTTCCATATCTAACTTATCGGACTCCCGTAGCTTAAATGTAGGTTCAAAACAAGAGCGTAACGCATATTTCAGAATGCTTTACCAAGAAAATTGTTGTTTCTTGATGTAATTATAATAGCATATTTAGGGGTCTAACACAATAGTATATTTAAAGCAAATTGATATTTTTTTGATTAAGTATTACATGCTATTTAATTCAGCGGTAGGACCCATAATTATTACTGGATTTTTTGATGGATCCATCCACAGCAGTATTTTTAAAAGCTTGTCTTCAGGCATTCCTACACAACCTAAGGTTCCTCCGCCGGAGTAAGGGGCTATATGTAGGAATATGCCGCTGCCTTTGCCGTATATTTTATCTGAGTTATAGTTAAAATCTGTTGCTGCAGCATATTTATATAATGGTTGAGAAGATAAAAGCTCATAGTCTGCAAATCTTTTTTTAGGATCACCCTTATAAGTCATCCAAACATTATACTCATCCCAGGTAGTATTACTTACCCAGTAATCATAAGGACCTGCTGCTCTAAAGGGATACTTAAACCCAGGATTTCCATTCCAACCAAATAAGAAGGGAAAATGATAGGCACCAACAGGAGTTGTCTTATCGCCTTCATGTCTATTAGTGGAAAATCCATTCATACCTATAACAGCACTGAAGGGAGATATATACTCTGACCATTTTCCATCAATAAGCTCATAGGCTGAAGCAGTAACCTGGAAAGTTCCTGTGGAAGGTGACTCTACAATTATAACCTGCGAGGAGTTTCCTACAGAATTTAAGTTATCTATAAGTTTATTTGGAACACCCATTAAATTATTTACCACCCTTGGTCTTATAGAACCGCCGCCACCAACAACTATCATATTTTCTATGCTGTCCTTGTTAGAGTATATGTATTTATAGGATTCAGTGGTACCAGACTTGTCCATAAGAAGTAAGGGTTTTAAGTTTTTAGCGGATAAAGCAGAACAGGCTAAAGCATCAGGAAAGCCTTCTCCGCTGGCAATATAGGAGGAATTTAATGAGGTTGCGTCAAAAAATTGTTGAAATACCTTCATATTTGTAGAATACCTATCATCTCCATATATCCTAGTAGCATTACTAAAAGCACTTAGTACAGATAGATTTATGGAGTTTGGACCTCCAATAACATAAGTGGTGTTTATTTTTTTATCCTTGATATAGTTTAACACTGAATTATGTATAATATTGGAATTAACTAATAGAATAGGAATTCCCTTCATAGCAGCTACAGGAGATATGGATAATCCATCAGGGTAGTTATCTCCATTAACAACTACTAGTTCCTTAGGAGTATCTAATTCCTCTGCGATTTTAACACTGGTTTCATATCTATCTTGTCCAGATATTCTTCTGCAACTATAGCCTAGCTTTTCTAAAGCTTCTTTTACTGAGTCTGATATTACAGCGGTTCCGCCTATAACTAATATGTTCTTGGCATTCAATCTTGATAGCTCCTCAGAAATATCCTGAGACAAATCCCTTCCTTCTGTCAAAAGAATAGGAGCATCATACTTTTTAGCCAGGGGAGTAGCACATAGGCCATCAGCAAAATTCTCACCGGAAGCCAAGACTACATAATCTGATTTATTCCAGCCATATTTACTTATTTCTATAGAGGTCTTATATCTGCTATCTCCAGAGATCCTTGTAATATTAGGAGAAGCCTGAACCTTAAAATTATATAATGATATTAAAAGTATAGTAAAAATTAAAAATAAGTTTAGCTTTAGTTTTTTCATAATACATATACACCTCATTTTAATAATATAGGGGCTCTCCTTATTATATCAAGGTTATATAAGGTTTTCCACAGATGGCAAGAAAAGCTTATTTTGCATATACATAGATTTGTTTTATTAAAACAGTTATAATATTTTAGAGGGAATTTAAAATTCAATATAGCAGAACGGGAGAAAGAGATGAGTAAGAAAAAAATAGCACTATTTTTTATATTGGTTATTATAATAGCTTTAGGCTATTTCATAAAAACTAACCCAGAAGCTAGGGGCTTCATAAATAAAAAAATAAATAAACTTCAGGGAAAAACACTAGACGAAAAATTTGAAGTGAAAATTAAATCTGGAAATCTATCTACAGATTATAATATAGAACAGGTTCTAAGGGATATAGATAAGTTTAAGCTAAACACTTTAAATATCCCTATAGTGATAAATATAGACAACCTGTCTTCTAGTGATATGACAGTAGATGAAGGCAGTATAAAGAGGGCAAAAAGCCTGATGAAAAAATTAAGGGGTAAACATATAAACATAATATTAGAACCCTACCCATGGATAGATAATGGTAGTAAGTATGAAACTGCCTGGAAGCCGGACAATATAGATGCTTTCTTTTGGAATTGGAAAACAAAGGTGTTAAAGGTACTCATCGATGAGGTAGCAGTTCCTTATCATGTAGATGCTTTAAATATAGGTTCTAGTTTTGTACATATGGAATATGCAGAAGGCTATTGGTGTGACACTATAGATTACGTGAGACAATATTATAAAGGGCTGGTAACCTACAGAACTGGATGGTGGTATACAGCCCATTGGAAACCAGAAACCATTGTAGATTATGAAAAAAAGTTGAATAATAAATTATTTTCAAAGCTAGATTTTATTTCTATTGCAGCATATTTTGAGCTTACAGACAGAGATACAAATACTATAGAAGCTTTGGCTAGCTCCATAGGAAGTTCGGAAATATACGATAGGAAACAGAATATAAAGCAGGAAATAAAAAACTTTCATGATAAATGGGGCAAACCTATTTTCTTTGGTGAACTAGGTTTTCCAAAAACCAACAGTGCCTCTGTACATCCTTGGAATCCATATCAGAATGATGTTGTAAATAATATTGAGCAGGCAAATTGTTTTGAGGCATATAGAAGAAACTTTGAAAAGGAACAGTGGTTTTTAGGTTTTTCCATATTTGCTATAGGTGAAACAAGTAGTGATAAGAGATATTATCCAAGTGAAGAGAGTACTGCAGTTATTAGAAACTGGTATAAGCCAAAGGAATAAAGCTTTATTTACATATATTTTAGGGAATATTGATAGGTATATAGAAAATTTGGAGGAATTAATTATGACTATATTTAGATTGCCAGAGGATTTAATATTTCCCCATCCCTCCCTTGCAGAGGAAGATGGACTTTTAGCAGTAGGAGGGGATTTATCTCCTGAGAGACTACTGCTTGCCTATAAAAATGGCATATTTCCTTGGTTTTCAGAAGGAGATCCCATACTTTGGTGGTCTCCAGATCCTAGGTTTGTTATCTATCCAAAGGATATAAAGGTTTCCCATTCTATGAAAAAGCTGCTTAAGAAAAATAGGTATACAGTTACCTTTGATACCTCCTTTAGGGAAGTAATATCTAACTGTGGAAATGTAAGAAAAGAAAGTGGTACATGGATTACTGAGGATATGATAGAAGCTTATTGCAAGCTTCATGAATTGGGAATTGCTCATTCTGTAGAAGCCTGGTATGAAGATAAATTAGTAGGGGGCTTATACGGTATAGTTATTGGAAAGTGCTTTTTTGGTGAATCAATGTTTTCAACTATGGACAATGCTTCTAAAACAGCCTTCATAACTCTTTGCAAGAGATTAGAAGCAGAAAATTTTGCATTGGTAGATTGTCAAGTTTATACTAAACATCTTGAAAGTCTAGGTGCAATAAATATCTCTAGAGAAGAATTCTTGAATATTATAAAGGCCAATGCTTAATAGTGAGCATTGGCCTTTATATATTTTAATAAGGAATAAATGGATTTAGTTGACAGACTTAGTTAAGTGAGGTATTATTTAATTAAGGAAATGCTTAATTAAAATTATAGGAGAAATCTATGAATGATATAGTACAGATATTTAAAGCATTAGGAGATGAAACTAGATTAAAAATATTAATTATACTTTCAAGGAGAAAAATTTGTGCAAAAGGTATTTCTAGACATTTGAACATTTCAGAAGCGGCAGTATCCCAGCACTTAAAGATACTTAGGGAAGCGGAAATTATTATAGGAGAAAAGGTTGGGTACTATGTCTATTATAATTTACAGCAGACAGCATTACTGCTTCTAACGGATTTTATTAATGAGCTAAAGGGTGATAAAACCTTAGGTAACTGTAAATTTACAGTAGATATACCTATGGATTGTAAGGCAGCTTGCAAAGCAAATAAATATAAATGTTGTGAGAAAAATAAAGTTTAGAAAGGGGAATAAAAATGAAAGTATGTGTTCCAGTAAAAGAAAATAAGGGGTTAGACAGTGTTCCGTTCAATCATTTTGGTACAGCACCATTATTCTTAATTTATGATTCAGAGAAAGAAGAATTAAAGGCAATTCAAAACGGGGATTTAAATCATCAACATGGAATGTGCCAGCCAATGAAAGCACTTTCAGGAGAAGAGGTTGACGCTATTTTAGTTGGCGGTATCGGTGCAGGGGCTATAAATAAACTAACTGCAAGAGGAATAAAAGTATATAGAGCTGTTAATGAAACGGTGTTGAAAAATATTGAACTGCTAAAGAAAAATGAACTAATGGAGTTTTCTATTAACAATACTTGCAACCATCATGACTGTGAGCATTAAAGTTAAGTAGGTTAGGGGCAAAATATAAAAACTTTAGTAATGTAGTACAGTAAAAATATTAAAGAGGCTGTAGCATTAAGAAATTTGCATACAATATATTGGTTTGCAACTCAATAACAAATACAATATGATGTAAAATTTATTCTTAGTGCCACAGCCCTTTAGACCAGTACAGTAATAATATTTACAACTGTAGCTATTTATCGTTTTTAAAGCCTTGTTCTTTAATGGTAGGATATACCTTAGGAAAATAAACAACCTTATAGGCATGGGCAATTTGGCTAGACCAGTTGCTTTGCTTATCTCCTCGTTCAGCATAGTACTTACTCATAGTATCATCATAATTGTCTATATGACCTTTAAGATTTTCCTTGTCATAGCTTTCATTATGAATAAAGCTTTCAAAGGGAAGTCTTGGTTTTTCCTTGGATAAATCCTCGGGATATCCGAGAACAAGTCCCGCTATAGGATAAGTATATTTAGGAAGTTCCAGTAGCTCAATTATCTTTTCAGGATTATTTCTAATGCCACCAATAGGCACAATTCCTAATCCTAAAGATTCAGCAGCAACTATAGTTCCTCCCATTGCAATTCCAGCATCAAAGGTACCTACTAGGGTTCCTTCTATACTTTCATGTATTACTTGGGTAGTTTTGTTTTTTTCACAGGCTAAATATGTCTTGTAGAAATCAGCCACAAAGACTAAAAAAACTGGAGCAGCACTTATCCATGGCTGACCACCGGATAACTCTGATATTACATCCTTTCTACTTTTATCCTTTACAACAATAATGGAAACCTGCTGACCATTGATAGAAGTAGGCATAGATTGTGCAGCCTTCAATATGTCTACTAGCACCTCTTGAGGTATATCTTTATCTAGGTACTTTCTTATGGATCTATGATTCTGGATTATCTTAATAGTCTCATTCATTTATTAACTTCCTTCCTTTAAGTATTTTTTAGAAAGGTAAAAACCTATAGTATCAAATTATTGTGCTACAGGTAGTATAAGTAGGAGAGATTATTTTATTCATAATAATGTTATAGAATGATAAAACCTGCGGTATAAACCGCAGGCTTCTTAGTTTAAATTATTTAATATTTAATTTTACTCTTAATTTTTCTAACATATCTTTTGACATTAGTGCTAGGTCATATTTTGCATTAAAGCCCCATTCTTCTCTTGCTGCACTGTCATCTATAGAATCTGGCCATGAGTTAGCAATTCCTTGTCTTACTGGATCAACATCATAATTAATTTCAAAGCTTGGTATATGCTTCTTAATCTCAGCTGCTACCATTTCTGGCTCAATGCTCATAGCTGTAATGTTGAAAGCGTTTCTGTGAATAAGTTTCTTAGGATCTGCTTCCATAAGAGTAACTATAGCATTTAGGGCATCTGGCATATACATCATATCCATGAAGGTTCCTTTATCAATAAAGGAAGTATATTTACCATTTTTCAATGCTTCATAATAAATATCAACTGCATAGTCAGTTGTTCCGCCACCAGGCAATGTTTCATAGGATATAAGTCCTGGGAAACGTACTCCTCTAGTATCAACTCCAAATCTCTTAAAGTAATAGTCGCAAAGAAGCTCACCAGACACTTTAGTAACTCCATACATAGTTTGAGGACGTTGAATTGTATCCTGTGGAGTTTTAACCTTTGGTGTTGAAGGTCCGAAGGCACCAATTGAACTTGGAGTAAAGAAGGAGCAGTTTAGTTCTCTTGCTACTTCTAGGGCATTAAATAGTCCTCCCATGTTAATTTCCCAAGCTAATACTGGTTTTGCTTCAGCAACTGCTGACAATAAGGCTGCAAGATGTATTATGGTATCAGCATTATGTTTCTTTGCTACTTCTGCCATAGCTTTTGAGTCTAAAACATCAACTATTTCAAAAGGACCAGATTCAACTGCTGGCATACCTTCTATTCTTCTTATATCCGTTGCAATAACATTGTCATTTCCATAAATATTTCTCATATGCATAACTAATTCTGATCCGATTTGTCCTAGTGATCCTGTTACTAATATTTTTTTCATGTTATTTCCTCCTTAAATTAAAGTATTAAAGCCTTATTTATTTTATTATGCCTAGTTTTTTTCCAACCTTAGCGTATATTTCTAAACTATCGTCTAACATTTGCTTAGTGTGTGCAGCTGTTGGCATGTTTCTCACTCTTGCTGTTCCTAATGGTACTGTTGGAAAGACTATTGATTTAGCGTAAACACCTTCATTAAATAATTCTCTACTAAATTCTTGAGCCTTATCAGCATCTCCAATAATGCAAGGGGTAATTGGAGTTTCGCTATGACCGATATCAAAGCCTAACTCTTGAAGGCCTTTCTTTAGATATCTTCCATTTTCCCATAATCTATCTACAAGCTCTGTGCTTTCGCTTAGTATATTAATTGCTTCTATACATGCTGCTGCTGCACCAGGAGTCATAGAAGTGGAGAATAAGAATGGTCTTGCTCTAACTTTTAACCAGTCAATTAAATCTCTAGTTCCTGCTACATATCCACCAACTACTCCAATAGCTTTTGATAGTGTTCCTATTTGGAAATCTATTTTACCAACTAGATTATGGTGAGTTGCAGAACCGGAACCATTTTCACCAAGTACACCAGAAGCATGGGCATCGTCAACGTAAGTTATTAAATCAAATTCATCTGCTATTTTTACCATTTCAGGCAGTGGTGCTATATCTCCATCCATTGAGAAAACTCCATCGGTTATAACCATTATTTTTTCATATTGTCCTGAATCTCTAGCTTCTTTAGCTTTTTTTCTTAGTTCATCCATATCAGCGTGTTCAAATCTGATAACCTTAGATCCTGATAGACGGCAGCCATCTATGATTGATGCATGGTTTAATGAATCTGATAGTATTGCATCATTTTTATTCATTACAGCGGAAATAGCGCCCATATTGCAGTTAAATCCTGATTGGAAGGTTATAACTGCTTCTGTGTGTTTGAATTTTGCTAGGGTTTCTTCTAATTGATCATGAATATCTAAAGTTCCATTTATTGTTCTTACAGCACCAGCACCAACTCCATACTTTTCTGTAGCCTTAATACTGGCTTCTATCATTCTTTCGTTATTAGCCAAGCCTAAATAGTTGTTTGATGAAAGGTTTATTAACCTTTTACCGTTAACTTCAATAATTGGCCCATTGGCACCTATTACTGTATTTATCTCGTTATAAAGACCCTTACTTTTTAAGTCGTTTAAGTTTTCTGTCAGAAATTTTTCTAGTGCTTTACTTCCCATAGCTTTGCCTCCTTGAAATTTTAAATTAATCTTATATTTACTTTTTATTTCTGTCTAATTATATTTTGTTTTAATTAATTCTATCACTAAATAGAATTCCTATTTTTTTATTAATCATTCGTGATTTTATAATTATTTTCCTTCTAAAGGGATTGGAAAATAATTGAATTTTATTTTAGTAATAGATAATGAAGATACCCTTATATTAATCTATTAAGTACAACCATAAATTATAATAAAAATTATTGTAGTAGTATAATATAAGATAAGATAGGAGGAATAAAAGTTGGATATGGAAGAAGTATTAAATACTTTAGAGGAACAAAAAAAGTATTTCTATGAAGGAAAAACAAAAGATATCTATTTTAGAATAAATCAATTAAAAAAGCTTAAAAAAGGAATAAGTGAAAATGAGAAGTTAATAATTGATGCACTATATAAGGACTTACATAAGCCAGAATTTGAGGCCTATGCCACAGAAATAGGATATTTATATGATAGTATAGGGCATTTTATTAAAAACTTAGGGAAATGGGTAAGGGTAAAAACTGTGAGAACACCAAGGGTTCACTTTGGCTCAAAAAGTTACATATACTCAGAACCTTATGGATCCGTATTAATAGTGGGACCTTTCAATTATCCCTTTCAACTAGTAATTGAGCCTCTTATAGGGGCCATATCTGCAGGGAATTGTGTAGTAATAAAACCCTCTGAATTCACAACAAATGTTTCAAAGGTAGTAGTTAAACTAATAAGAGAAAATTTTGATGAAAGATATATAAAAGTAATAGAAGGAGGTAAGGAAACTACTGCAGCTTTGATTAATTCTCCCTTTGACTATATATTTTTTACTGGCAGTATTAATGTAGGAAAGATAGTTATGGAAGCAGCTGCTAAAAATCTTGTTCCGGTGACCCTTGAGTTAGGAGGGAAAAGTCCAACTATTGTACATAAGGATGCTAATATAGAAATTGCAGCGCAAAGAATAGTTTGGGGAAAATTTATGAATGTTGGTCAAACCTGTGTGGCACCAGATTATATACTTGTTCACAGAGAGGTTAGGGAAGAGCTGATAGCTAAAATGATTAAAAAGATAAAAGTCTTTTATGGCAACAACCCTAAAACTAGCAGGGATTATGGAAGAATCGTGAATGAGAAGCAGATGAACAGACTAATTGGATTAATTGATAAAAATAAAACTGTTTTTGGAGGAGATTACGATATAGAAGATTTATATATCCATCCTACAATTATGGATAATGTTACATGGGAAGATAAGGTTATGGAAGAAGAGATATTTGGACCAATACTTCCTGTTTTAACCTATGAGAATCTAGATGATGTCATTATAAAAATAAACAGTAGACCAAAGCCTTTAGCACTTTATGTATTTACAGAGGATAAGAAGATTGAGGAAAAGACTATTCAAGGAATATCTTATGGTGGAGGCTGCGTTAACGATACAATGACCCACTTAGCTAGTCCATTTCTACCCTTTGGAGGAGTTGGTACAGCAGGCTTAGGATCTTATCATGGTAGAAAGAGTTTTGAAACCTTTTCCCACATGAAGAGCGTTTTAAAGAAAAGCACAAAAATTAATTTTAAGTTTATCTTTCCGCCTTATAATAGAGGAAAGGTAGCTTTACTTAGAAAGATAATGAAATAAAAGGGAACAGGAGAGTATATATTATTTGAAAGATATTTACTAATAATATAAATGGTGAGATTTAACGATATACTTATTGTAGAGGAAGAATAAATATAAAAAGCATTTATTCTTCCTCTACATCTTATTTAAAATGAGTTTTCAACGACTATAATAAGTTTAATGGTGTCTTTGTCTCTTTAATTTTATTCATTGTGTCTAGGCATTTTCCGGCACCAATAACTACAGACTCAATAGGATGTTCTGCAATGTGAACAGGTATATGTAATTCACTATGTATAAGCTTATCTAAACCCTTTAGCAGTGCTCCTCCGCCAGAAAGCATTATGCCGTTATCCATTATGTCTGCTGCTAGTTCTGGTGCTGTTTGCTCAATAGTAGATTTAATTGCATCAATGACAAAAGACACTGGCTCCTGCAAAATTTCTCGTATTTCTTTATTAGTAATAGTAACAGCTCTTGGAAGTCCAGATATTAAGTCTCGTCCACTTATTTGCATTTCTTTCAATTCATCCTTTTCCTCAGCAAATACAGATCCAAGCTCAATCTTTATCTTTTCTGCAGTTATTTGTCCTATAAACAAGTTAAATTGCTTTTTTACATAATTTATAATTGCATCATCTAATTCATCTCCGGCAACTCTTAAACTTTGACTGGTTACAATGCCGCCAAGAGAAATAACGGAAACTTCCGTAGTACCGCCTCCTATATCCACTATCATACTACCAATAGGTTCGCTTACAGGAAGACCAGCACCTATTGCAGCTGCTACAGGCTGCTCGATTAGTATGACCTTACCTTTTCCAGCGTAACTTGTTGCATCGTTAAGCACTCTTTTTTCCACTTCGGTAATGCCTGTAGGATGACAGATTATAATATTAGAACTTTTAAAGCTGCCTTTACTAAAAACTTTACCAATAAACTTTTTTAACATTTGTTGGGTTATATCTAAATTGGCAATAACACCATCCTTTAATGGACTTATAGTAACAATATTACCAGGTGTTCTACCTATCATTTTCTTAGCATCAGATCCAACAGCTAAAATTTGATTGTTTTTTGCATTTACTGCTACTACAGAAGGTTCTAATAATGAAATGCCTTTTCCTTTTATATATAATAAAGTATTTGATGTTCCTAAATCGATTCCTATGTCTTTAGAGTTTAAAAAAAAATTCATTAAGGTTTCTCCCTTCAGATCTAAAAAAGATTTTTATAGCTAAGTTGTCCAGTATAATTCGACAAATAGTATTATGATTATAATATGCTATATATATTTATACGAAAAGAAGCTGCGATTTTAGGGGGTATAGCTAAAAAAGATTAAAGTAGTGCTGAAATTGTATAATATTTGTAATAGCCAATATATATCCATTATTTAAGACACCTTTTTCTACAATATGTGCTATAATGTTAAGAGTTATAAAGATGTGTAATAGATATGATAAGGAAGGTGCTACTGAATGAGAAACTTAAAAATATCAATAGAATATGATGGAACTAGATATAAGGGATGGCAAAAACAAAAGGATGGCATTCCAACAATACAGGAAAAAATAGAAAGTGTGTTGTCTAAAATGACAGGGGAAGATATTCAGGTAATAGGCTGCGGGAGAACAGATTCCGGAGTACATGCAGAAAATTATATAGCTAACTTTCATACTGAAGGTACATTTACTACAGAATTTATGCTAGATTATTTGTATGAATTTTTGCCTGAAGATATAGTAGTAAAGTCTATGAAAGATACAACAGAAAGGTTTCATGCAAGATACAATGTTAAATCTAAGACTTACATATATAGAATAAATAATAATAAATTTAGAAATGTGTTCAATAGAAAATATGTATACCATACTGATGAAGAGCTTGACTTAGAACAAATGCGAAATGCAGCAGAACTTTTAGTTGGAACTCATGATTTTCAGAGCTTTACTAGCTTAAAGCCTAATACTAAATCTACTATTAGAACTATCAATTATATAGATATAACAGAAAAGGATGGAATGATAGAATTAGAGGTAAATGGAAATAGTTTCTTATTAAATATGGTAAGAATAATTACAGGAACTCTTTTAGAAGTGGGAAAAGGCAATCTTAAGCCTGCAGATGTTGAGAGAATATTAAAGGAGAAGAAAAGATCAGAGGCTGGGCCAATAGCTCAAGCAAAAGGGCTCTGTCTAAAAAGCATTCAATACTAATAAGTACTTTTTGATTAGAAAGTTTTATTTTATTTTTGATAAAGTAACAAAAGATATGAACAATTGGAAAAACCTCTGTGAAAATCACAGAGGTTTTTAATATGAGTAAAGTATATTTTAGTAGTTTCCTTGTTGGTGCATAGCTTCAGCAACTTTTACGAAACCAGCGATGTTAGCACCAGCAACTAAGTTGTATCCAAAGCCATAGTCTTCTGAAGCTGACTTACAGTTGTTGTAGATATTAACCATTATTTGGTGTAACTTAGCATCTACTTCTTCTGCAGTCCAAGCTATTCTTCCACTGTTTTGAGCCATTTCTAATGCAGATGTAGCAACTCCACCAGCGTTAGCAGCCTTTGAAGGTCCTACTATTACGCCGTTGTGTTGGAAGTATTCAACTGCTTCATTTGTACATGGCATGTTAGCAGCTTCACAAACAAATTTAACATTGTTTGCAACTATTTGCTTAGCTTCATCTATTTTAATATCATTTTGGATTGCGCATGGTATTATTATGTCAGCTTTAACGCCGAATGGTTTTTGTCCTGGGAAGAATTCTACGCCATATTTGTCAGCATAGTCTTTAATTCTTGCACCTTTGTTTACTCTTAACATTTCAACCATGTAGTCTATCTTCTCACCAGTTACTCCAGCTGGATCATAGATGTATCCGTCTGGACCGGAAAGTGTTACAACTTTTCCGCCTAAATCGCTAACCTTTTGGCAAACTCCCCAAGCAACGTTACCGAAACCTGAAACTACAACAGTTTTTCCTTCGAAAGTTTCTCCTTCGTGCTTTAACATTTCGTTACAGTAGTAAGTTACTCCGAAACCTGTAGCTTCTGGTCTTATTAAGCTTCCGCCATAAGTTAAGCCTTTTCCAGTAAGAACTCCGTTCTCGAAAGCTCCTCTGATTCTTCTATATTGTCCATAAAGGTAACCAATTTCTCTTCCGCCAACTCCGATGTCTCCAGCAGGAACGTCAACGTCTGGTCCGATGTGTCTGTAAAGCTCAGTCATGAAGCTTTGGCAGAATCTCATGATTTCAGCATCTGATTTTCCTCTTGGATCGAAGTCTGAACCACCTTTACCTCCTCCTATTGGAAGACCAGTTAAGGAGTTCTTTAATATTTGCTCGAAACCTAGGAATTTGATTATTCCTATATAAACTGTAGGATGGAATCTTAATCCTCCCTTGTAAGGTCCTATAGCTCCGTTAAATTGAACTCTGAAACCTCTGTTAACTTGTAACTTTCCAGCATCATCAACCCATGGAACTCTGAACATGATTTGTCTTTCTGGCTCGCAGAATCTCTCTAAAAGATTTTCTTCGATGTATTCTGGATGTTTTTCAAGTACTGGTCCTAATGAAGCTAAAACTTCTTCAACAGTTTGAAGGAATTCAGGTTCATTACCGTTTCTTTTCTTAACGTTTTCAATTACTCCATTAATGTAACTAGTTACTTTTTCATTAGTCATTGTTTTCAACCCCCAAATAATTAATCTATAATTTATTGAAAAAATATCTGTAATTTATTGCTCGCCTTTATAATACTACAATTTAAAATTAATTTAAACGTATACATTTAATTTCGATAATAATTAATGTTTTAGGTTAATTTTGCCTAAATTTATTGTGCGTGATAATGTTTACAGCCTTATGCGAATTATAAATTTAAGGTTGAAAAATGTTATTGACTAAATTTTTTAGGTGAAAAATAGATTATTGCCTATTAATCTGTTATAATCTTTTATGATAGATTAAACTTTAAAGGTTTGATTGTTATTTATTAAACAAAGTTAAGAGTATTATCCTATTAATTAATTAGTTAGAGAGGTGTCAATATGGATAGTTTAGATATTAAAATACTAAAATTATTACAAAATAATGCCAGAATTACAGCGTCTGAAATAAGTAGTAGAGTTAACCTGTCTGTTCCAGCAGTAAGTGATAGGTTAAGAAAACTGGATGCCTCTGGAGTAATAGAAAAATATACAATAATCATCAATGGAAAAAAACTAAATAGAAATTTAGCAGTTATCATGTTTATTACTTTAGAATCTCCAAAATATACTACTAAGTTCTTAGAAGCAATTCAGAAAGAGGATGAAATAATAGAGTGTCATTATGTTGCTGGAGATTATGATTATGTATTAAAAATCATTACAGAAAATACAGAAACTCTTGAAGCAATTCTAAACAAAATTAAAGGTATGAGCGGAATTGCAAAAACAAAGACTACCGTTACTTTATCAACTATTAAAAATAATTATTCTATAATGCCAAAGGAAGAAGACTATTTATAAGTACATTAATTTATTTAAACCTCCTATGAAAATATAGATAATTTTCAGCTACAATCATTAGAACTTTTAGGAATGTTAATTTTTTTATTAACAAAATTTAAAAAAACATTAAAATTTAACGATTCAACTAGATAAAGTTCTAAAAGGGTTAGACGATAATAAACTATGAATTTATTGGATACATAGTTATATGTTCCTAAGGAGGGTGTTTAAATGAATAGGAAGAATATTAAGTTAATGATTTTAGCAGTTTTAGTAGCAACCACCTTTTCAACAGGTACTGTATTAGCGGCTAAACCGGATTTCAGTGATAAAAAAGGGGCTAAGGTCCAACAAAAAGAAGAAAAGAGTGACAAGAAAGAAAAAGAGGAGAAAGACAATAAAAAACAAGACAAAGCTAATAAAAAAGTTTCAAAGGAAGCACGTATAATTGATCAAAGGTTAGACCATATTGAAAAGACACTAGATAAAATCAATGAAAAGATGGATAGTTATTTTAATAACATAGAGGAGCCTGCAGAAACAACTACTGGAAGCTCAATAGATGGAACTTTAGGACAAAATGATGAGGCTGCAGAAGCAGACAGCACAGAGAAATTAGAAGATACATCCAAGGAGGATGCAGTTGTTGATTCAAATGATACAGAAAGTACAAATGAAGCAAGTGTGTCAAATAGTGATGAGGATACAGAAAATTCTTCAGAAGTAGATGCTGATGATAATACAGAAGTAGGTGCTGATGATAATACAGAAGTAGGTGCTGATGAGCAGGATTTAAGTAATGATTTTGAAGAAGAGTATGAAAATGAAGACGAAGAAACTAATAATAGCTTTTACGGTAAGCTAAGTGCTGTTATGAATAGACTTAATACTGTGAAGAGACAGCTTGGCAGAATATCTACTGTAGATGATCCTCAAATAGCTGAGTTAAACACTAGAACAGAAGCCTTAGTGAAGGAAGTTCAAGAGTCAATTAGCAAGCTAGGAACTATACAACAAAAAAAGGTTGATGCCTTAAAGAGCAAAACAAATAAAAAAGTAATGGAAGAAGAAAAAATTGATGCAGCTAAAAAGAGCTGGAAAATAAGATTTACTAAGCAGATAAATCCAGATACTATAAATTCAGAAAATATATCTGTTATAGATTCTAAAAACAATGTAATAGATGCAGAAGTATCCTATAGCTCAAATACTAATGAAGTTATTATTGAAGTTAAGGATGGGTTTAAAAAAGGGGAGAGTTATTCTATTCTAATTGGAGATAACGTTAAATCTGCCGATGGTAAGAACCTTACAACCTCTGTGCAAAAAGACTTTAGTGTAAAGTAAAAGATATTTAAATATAAAAATGTCCTCTGGGAATATGTACCCAGAGGACATTTATATTCTAAGCTTATATCCAGCTCCCCAAACAGTTTCTATGTATTGAGGATTGGAAGGAGATGACTCTATTTTCTCCCTTATTCTTCCAATGTGTACTGTAACAGTGGAAGTATCTCCAAGGGCATCTAAACCCCAGATTTTTTCAAATAACTCATCTCTGCTGAACACTCTGTTAGGATTTTCAGCTAAATAAAGCAGTAAATCAAATTCCTTTTGAGCTAGGCTAATTTCCTTACCATTTACAAAGGCCTGCCTTGAGTCCTTAACTAATTCTAAGCCTCTTATGATTATTCTTTTAGTTTTAACCTTTGAGGCAAATTTACTCTTTATTCTCTCATAGTTTTGAATATGAGATTTAACTCTAGCTACCAGTTCGCCAGGGCTGAAGGGTTTGGTAATATAGTCGTCAGCACCTAGGGTAAGACCTTTAATTTTATCAATTTCTTCTTTTTTAGCTGAAACTAGCAGAACAGGAATGTCTTTAATATCCTGAATGCTTCGTAAAATACTAAAGCCGTCAACTTTAGGCAGCATAATATCAAGAATTAATAAGTCAAATTCATTTTCTTTTATAGCATTTAGACCTTGTACTCCGTCTGTGCATATAGTAACTTCAAAACCCTCCAGTTCTAAGTAGTCCTTTTGAAGTTCAGCTATACTTAGGTCATCTTCAACTACTAAAATTCTTTTCACACAATCATCCCCAGTTCAAAGTTATTTTTACCAGTAACACCTATATACTGGTATAGAACAAATATGATTAGAGGTCTTTTACCTTTGCTAATGATAGTATTATACTAGTCCCTTCACTACCATGACCTACAGCCCATATTTTCCCTTTATGTCCTTCTACGATTTGCTTTGCAATGGCAAGGCCCAATCCGCTTCCTGTTGTGCCGCTTCGTGCTAAATCAGCTCTATAAAATCTATTAAATATTTTGTTTGCGTCATCCTTATGGATTCCAACTCCGTTATCCTTTATTTCAACTATAATACTTAGATTGGTTTCTCTCAGCAAAATATCTATTTGCCCTTCAGCTTTATCCATGTATTTACGAGAGTTATCAATAATATTAACAATAACTCTTCTCATTCTTTCTCTATCTATCATAACATACTTTGAGTTTTGAAGAGCATTATGTAACTGTATGTGAATGTTGGATTTTTCCAGCTCTGGACCGCTTTCATGGATGCAATAGCTAAAGTATTCAACAATATCTGTCTTTTCATAGTTAAATGGAATTTGATTTAAATCCAGTTTGGAATATAAAAGCAAATCATCAATCATAATATCAATTTGTTCTGCTTTTGAATAGATAGTTTTTAAATAGCGGTCCTTTTTTTCAGGAGTATTTGCTACGCCGTCTAAAATACCTTCTACATACCCTTTTATAGAAGTTATAGGAGTTTTTAAATCGTGAGATATACTAGAAATTAACATTTTTCTATTGTCATCATATTTCATTTTCATACGGATAGAATCTTTAAGCTGTACTCTCATTTTTTCAAAATCTGCACACAATTCTTTAATCTCATTGTCACCGATCTCCATAATTTGAGAATTTAAATCACCTTTACTGATTTCAGCGGTAGCTTTTTTTAATTGACCTATAGGGCTTACTATTCTTTTTGAAAAGAGATAGGACATAAACAAGTTGGTGCCTATAAAGGAAATAAAAAAAATACCTAAAACTACTAGTATAAACCTCCCAAAGATATTCGGTTCCTTTCCAACGGGAGCTAATAATATTACATTACCTGTAGACTCATCTTTAAAGGTAAGTGAAGCAGCTTCAACCATATAAGAGTCATTATTTATTTTTACTACATTTTTTAAGGTCTCATCTTTTACAGTGTCCAAGGATTTTTCTATGTCGATTTTATTTATATCCTTTGTTCCAAATATAACTGCATTATTTTTTACTATTAAAATCTCACCATCAATATTAGAAAGTTTTCCATATAAGTACTTTTGAAACTCAACATCCTCTAAATGTTCAGGATTTGACCTAGATAAATCTTTTATCGTATTTAATAATTCGTACCTTGTAGCAGCCAGTTTTCTAAAGTTATCATAATTAATATTTGTATTAAAAACCTTTGATGATACAAGTACAAATATGAAAGCCGTTAAAGCGGCAACTATAAAGGGTGTTATAACAGTTATGGTATTAAAGATAATCATACGTTTTTTTACTTCCATTTTTTCACCTTATATCACTTATAGAAATTTTAAAGTTTGGTATAAAGGGCTGCAGTTCAATTGACCTACTATTCTAAAACTCTTTCTTGTCAAACAAGTAATAGCTTCCTGTAAATAATAGTATAACATAACTAAGCAACATCATAAACTGACGTAGAATTTTTATAAAGGAAACATCACTAATAATCCATAGGTTATACCAGTTCATCATGCTTGTAAACAATATGCCAGAATAACTGGAAAAAACAATTCCTAAAGTTTTGAAAACCATAAATAGAAGAATAGTTACAAAAAATACACTTATTCCACTTTTTAATATGTTTGTAAAAAGTACAATGAATAGTACTAAAACCATCATAGGAAGCAAGGTTACTAAGTAAGAAATTATTATTTTTATAATATCTAAAGCTTTGAAGGAACTTGAATTAAAAATAAAGCTAGCTATAGTTGAAAAAAACATCACAAATATTAGGTTAACTGCTACAAAGAGCATTACAGCAGTAATCTTTGCAGTGAAAAATTTTAATCTGGTGATTGGTCGTGTTAGTGCAATCTTCATGGTGTTTTGTGAGTATTCTCCAGAAAAAGCATCTATAGTTACAAGGGCTGTAAATAGAGGAAGAATTGTATTTACTACCACAGAAAGTACTAGTAGCGGAAAATCTGTACTAGAAACTCCGCGAACACCAAAGCCACTTCTTAAGCCAACAATAGATAGTTGACCTAACACTATAAAAAGAAGTGATACTATGGCTGCCACCAAAACTTTCTTTTTCTTATATAGTTTTTCAATTTCATTAATTAAAGCTGCTTTAAATCCTACCATTTCTTTCTACCTCGCTTATAAAGTAATTTTCAAGGGAAGCATAGTTATTCAGTATATTTTTAGTACTGTCTACATTTAGCATTCTTCCATTATATAAAACACCAATACTTGTACAGGTTAACTCAACATCGTGAATAAGATGGCTGGAGATAAAAAAGGTTGTGTTTTCTTTCTCTGCAAGATCCTTTATAATATTCCTCATTTGAATCATACCTTCAACATCTAGACCATTTAAAGGCTCGTCTAGAATAATCACTTCCGGTTTAGACAATATTGCAGCGGCAATTCCAAGCCTTTGTTTCATTCCTAAGGAAAACTTCTTTGGCTTTTCATCCTTATATTTTAATAGCCCGGTAAGTTCCAAGACTTCTTCAATTCTATTATTGTCGATATCTTTATAGTATCTTGAAAATTGTTTTAAGTTTTCAAAGGCTGTTAAGTAAGAGTAAGATTCAGCAGTTTCTATGATGCAGCTTACTTTTTCCATAGCTAATTCAAATTCTTCTGAAATGCTGTGGCCTAAAATTTTAACATCACCACTATCTGGTTTTATAAGACCGGTCATGATTTTCATTGTTGTAGTTTTTCCTGAACCATTAGGTCCTAAAAATCCAAAGATATCTCCTTTATGTATATCTAAGTTAATATCACTTATACCTCTTCCGTTTTTGTATAACTTAGATAGATTTTTAATCTCTATTACTTTTTCCATTTTAATACCTCCAAGCTTAATAAGCTATTCTTTGGAACAACTGTCTAGCGTAAGTTTTTAGATTAAAAGTTAATTAAGATAGGTTTTTATTTACCAAAGGCTATCTTATAGTTAATAGTTGCTAAAACAGTTAACTATACAGAAGATATTAGTAAACAAAAACCAGTTCTTAACTAAACTTAGAATTTGAAATATGTTTTAATCAAAGATTCTGCTGAACTGACTGTCAGATAACATATTACTATTCATGTTTTGATTTATACTAAAGTTTACTTTTGCTGAATGTTGGTCAATATAAATGTCTCCCTTTATATTATTGCCAGAAGAGGTAGAAGCAGTAAATGGTGCGTTAAAGTGGTCTTCTCCAAATTTTCCGCTAAATTTGAAGTCTTTTTTGTTACTTCCATAGGATTCAAAGCCTTTTGCATACTCTTCATAGTATCTTCCACTAACAGAGGTTTCATTTATCTCTTGAATATCCACAAATTTTTCACCTATCTTTTGGAACTTTCCATCCTTTTCAATTAAGATGTCAGTCTTATATTTTCCTATAAATTTTTGTGGGTTGGATAGCTTGCTATAATCTTTTTCTACAGTTTTTTCTACAGTTTTTCCTGAAAGGTCAGGTTTCTTAACAGAGGTAGAGTTAACATTAGATACTTTACCTAATAGTTCAAAAGTTATAGTATGCTCCTTTCCAGCATCATCTTTACCGGAAATTACACCAGTTCCAAGAACACTTTGTATTAATCCATCTTTGCTTGTCACCATTTTTCCTTTGATTTCTTTTACAAATATGTCCTTTGTTATTTTAGGCAAATAGCTTTCACTACCACGGCCGTTGCCAAATTCATTCTTAGATTGGAGTGATACTATTGCATTAATTAATGCTGGTATTTGTGATTCATTTAAGGTTCCAGATAACTCCTTACTGCCATCAGGATTTTGAGTTACAATGACAGAATCCTTTAAATTACCTACAAGGGCATCAGCTATTCTTTCCACATCTCCAGCTTGTTTTTCTTTAAAAGGATTTTTGAAAGAGTGATTTTCTTGGGGGCTTGTATACTCAGTAACATAATAAACATTTTGGTCACTGTTTTTACCTATATAGTTATTCTTATCAACGTAGGAATAATTTTCTCTTTTATTAGGTCCATCAGTAGAAGTAGATGTAGTTTCATAGGCTTGTTTCGAAACATCATACTTGCCCAAACTAGTTTCTGAAGAAACTACAGTACCATTACTCTTTACAACAAAAGACATATCCATAGTATAGTTTGAAACTTTACCAGTAAGACTATCCGCTGTATATTTAACAGAATCCTTTAATTGATCATATCCACTCTTAGATACTACTTCAGCCATAGCTGTAGAAGCAAACATTACAGTTCCTACAGCAAAGCTTAAGAACATTGCTGTCTTTTTCTTTAATTTCATTTTATAACATCTCCTTTTAATTTGTTTGTATATGAAGGCCTTTCATAATACTATTTTAAAATCTATATCTCTATTTTCTATAAACTAATTATAAACAAAATATAAACTTTTAAAGTAATACTAGGGATGCTTTAATATTTTGGTAATAGCATCTTTACACTTAATAAAAGAAAAGGAACAGTTCAGCATTATACTAATACTAGTGAAAATGTTGAACTGTCCTTCTTATTTTAAGCCCTATTTTTCTCTACAAAGCTATCTATTATTTGAACTAAATTTTCTATTTCAGGTTTGCTCATTTGAGCATCAGCCCCTACAGATACCCCTTTATGAACTAAATCGTCAGTAATTAGGGAAGAAAAGATTATTACTGGCAGCTTTTTTAAAATATTATGCTCTTTAATCTTCCTTGTCAGTGTATGACCATCCATTCTAGGCATTTCTATGTCTGTTATGAGAATCTGTACATCCTCTATAAATCTATCATTTTTCTCTTCAACCAGCTTATATAGATAATTTATGGTTTCCTCACCGTCATTGAAAAGTTTTAGGTCAGTAAAGCCTGCTTTGGTTAAGGTATCCTTCAACAAAGCTCTTATTAGAAAAGAATCATCTGCCAACATAAGTTTAATGTGAGATCTATCCTTATATTCAATATCCTCAATTCTATCTTCACTTATACCTACCTTTGGATTTATATCCGTAACTATCTTTTCGAAATCTAATAGGAAAAGTATCTTATTTTCCATCATTATATTTCCTATAACTAAAGTATCTGCGAAAATATTATCAGGCTTAGTTATTCGGTTCCATCCGATTCTATGAGTACCGATTACCTTATCTATACTAAAAGCTACTCTAGATTTATTGAATTCACATAATATTATATTGTTTTTTTCATGAAGTTCAGAGTTTCCTTCTAGTACATACTTTAAGTTAACAAGAGGTATTATTTGATCCCTAATTAAGGTAACACCAGCTATGGAAGGGGGAGCTTGAGGAAATCTTGTTAGGTTGTCTATTTCCAAAACTTCCTTAACTTTTATTACATTTATTCCATAATGCTTGTTATTAATTACAAACTCTAGTATTTCTACTTCTCCAGTTCCGCTTTCTAATAATATATTTGTTTCCATGATTTATCACCTCTTTTTAAAATTTGAGTGCATACAAATGTTTCCAAGTAATGGTTATTCCTTAAAAAAATTTCTTCTAAATTTATTATACATTATACTCTTCTATCTTTCCATATTATTCGATGTATGTAAATACAGCATCCATCCAATAATATAATTATGCTTAGGAAAAAAGGGGAGATAACTATGAAAAAAATTACTGAGAGAACCTATAGAAGCGAGAAACAATTTAATAAAGCTTATAAAAAATTAGCAAAGAAGGGATTTAAAGTTTTAAGAAACTTTGAAGAGGATGGAAAATATATAGTGGAATATCAAACAAGAGATTAGTTCTAAGGTATACTTTTCTATATAAAATAATTAAGAGGTAAAAAAGCTTTACCTCTTAATCTTATCTAACTTTATAGCAGCTCTTTTTCCCAAGATCTATATAAGGGATAAATTCTAGAAAATAATTCTTCTATAGCTTCCATATATTCTGAGGTGTTGTCAGTGGATTCCTTTATCATTTCTAATTCTAACTGAAGGGTACCGGTTAAGTACTTAAGTTCCAAGAAATTAATATTGATAATAATACAATCTCCATAGACACTGTTTGTTAAAAAATACATAATATCATGAAGCTTATCATTAAAGTCTTTTAAATAGGTGGATTTTTCAAAATCATAATCCTTTTCCACCTTTGAAATAATTTGTTCATTCATAAGTATTTGCTTATAAACACAGCTGATAAGATGGTCTATCTCATTGGCAGTAATCTCTAGTTCTCTTCTTTTATAGGCTAAATCATTTTCGGTAAATATGTCTAAATCATCATTAGTTTCTTTAAAGTTATCTTTATTAATTTTTCTACTGAATTTCTTAAATTCAATTACTTTTCCCATAATAACTCCTTCAAAATATAAGGTTTATTCTTTAAATGTATATTATAAAATTTAGTTTTGAATTAAATTATAACATAAAACTATAGAGGGTAAAATGAAAAGAAATACAACTTGACTACAATATACAGTTAAGAGCAAAGAAAATTTCGAAATAAATAGAATTATTTTAATAACTACAAGGAAAAATAGAATATAAGTAAAATTTATTATCTATAAGAGAATTTATAAACTTAAGGTTTTAAAATAAAGTCTCTCATTAGAAAAGGGTTTATAGGACATGTAAAAAAGAGGAGGGGATTTGGTGAACAAGGGCGATAGTATAAAGGTTATACCTTTAGGAGGTCTTGGAGAAATAGGTAAAAATATAACGGCTATTGAATATAAGGATGAAATCATGGTTATAGATTGTGGAATATCTTTCCCAGAGGAAGATATGTACGGTGTTGATTTAGTAATACCAGATATAACCTATTTGGTAAATAATGCAGATAAGGTGAAGGGGATTTTTTTAACCCATGGACATGAGGATCATATAGGCTCGTTACCTTACTTTTTAAAGCAATTAAATATTCCTGTTTATGGTACGAAGTTAACATTAGGAATAGTAGGGATAAAATTAAAAGAACATAATCTACTTTCAGTTTCTGAATTAAATGTGGTAAACCCAGGGGACACAGTAGAGCTAGAAAATATAAAGGTTGAATTTATAAGAAATACTCACAGCATAGCAGATTCCTGTGCGATTGCTATCCACACACCAGCTGGTATCATATTACATACCGGTGATTTTAAAATAGACTATACACCTATAGATGGTCTTGTTATGGACTTAAAGCGTATTTCAGATTTAGGAAAAGAAGGTGTACTGCTACTTATGGCAGATAGTACAAATGTAGAACGAAAAGGCCATACTATTTCTGAAAAGGTAATAGGAGACACCCTAACTAGAATTTTCTCTAAAGCAGAAGGAAGAGTTATAGTGGCAACCTTTGCTTCCAATATACATAGAATGCAGCAAATCGTTAATGCTTCTATAAAATATGGAAGAAAAATAGCTTTTAGTGGAAGGGGAATGGAAAATATATCACAGGTAGCTATGGAACTTGGATACCTACACATACCGGAGGGATATCTTACAACGGTAGATAAAATACACAATTATCCTAATGAGCAAATAACAATAATCACTACAGGCAGCCAGGGAGAGTCTATGTCTGCCCTTGCTAGAATAGCTTTTTCAACACATAGAATGATTAGAGTTGAACCTAAGGATTTAATTATTATTTCTGCTTCTCCAATTCCTGGAAATAGAAAATTTATCTCCAGAGTAATTAACCAATTATTTAAAAAAGGTGCTGATGTTATCTATGAGGCTCTAGAGGAAGTGCATGTATCTGGGCATGCTTATCAGGAGGAATTAAAGTTAATTCACACCTTAGTTCGTCCTAAGTATTTCATGCCAGTTCACGGTGAATATAAGCATTTAATTCACCATTCTGCTTTAGCACAAAAACTAGGTATGGAAGAGAAGGACATATATACTTTAGAATCTGGCCAGGTATTAGAAGTATCTGAAGAAGAGGCTAAGATAACAGGAAATGTTCCAACTGGTGCCATACTTGTAGACGGACTTGGTGTTGGAGATGTAGGAAACATAGTTCTTAGAGATAGAAAACACCTAGCACAGGATGGTATTTTAACAGTAGTGGTTACTATAGAAAAAGAAACTTATAGTTTAATTGCTGGTCCTGATATTATAACCAGAGGTTTTATTTATGTAAAAGAATCAGAAGAATTAATTTATCAAGCAAAATCAATTGTTAGAAGAGAATTGGAAAGAAATTTAGATAATAGGATAACAGATTGGTATTTGCTAAAATCCGGTATGAAGAGGGAAATAGAAAAATTCTTATATGAAAAGACAAAAAGAAGACCGATTATTCTTCCTATTATTATGGAAATCTAATGTGTAAAATAATTTAATAGTTCTTATTTAAAATCCAGTAGAAACTCAATATAAGAGCTCTACTGGATTTTTTCTAATAGTGGTAATAAACGAGAAAAATAATATTATTTGTCTAAGGAAAACTTTGAAATTTTCTGACAATTAGTCATTTATTTTCTAGTTGTCAATATATAATATAAATAACCATATTAAATTTCTAGGAGGATTCTTAAATGAAAAGTAAAAGAACTATTTTACTTGTTCTTACCGCAGCTTTGTTGTTATCGTCAAAACCAGTTTTTGCCCAAGAGCTAAATAGCAGCAGCAATTTATCCACCTCTACATCAGCAGTAGTTATGGACAAGCTTGTTATTGTATCTGAAAAGGATAAAGCAAAGATATCTCAAGAACAGGCAAAGGATAAAGCAAAAAAAATACTAGCGGATTACTTTGAGTTAAATATTGATGAAACAAGATTTCGGACAGAGGTGAATTTTAGCTTAAATGATTTTCAAGGACAGAAAAAAAGTGTTTGGAACATACATTGGTATAATAATGATGAAGATAAACAAGTTAACGTCAATGTTTCTGTAGATGGAACTACTGGAAAGATACTTAATGTTAACAAATATGAATTTAGTCAAAAGCAAGGGTCTCAACTACTGGCAACAATTACGGAAGAACAGGCAAAAGAGATAGGAGAGAATTTTCTTAAAAGAATAAATCCAGAAGAATTTAAGGAAATCAAACTTTTCAAGGATAAAAATTCTATTCAATACTATGGAATGACCAACTATTCTTTTCACTATAACAGAACTATAAAGGAAATTCCTTTTGAGGGTAACTACATTAATTTAGGAGTAGATGGAGTCAGTGGAAAAGTTACATCCTATGAAATTAACTGGGATAGTGACCTAAAGATTCCTGGTGAAGAAAAGACTATAGAACAAAAGGCTGCAGAAGAAATATTTAATAAAAATACGGAAATGGATTTAAGTTATAATAACTATCCTGGAAGACCTAATGGTGCAGAGGAAAATAAAACAAAGCTTGTTTACATCCAGAATCCAACCTCTCCATTTTTAATAGATGCAGTAAGTGGGAAAGAACTAAACTGGAATGGACAGTCAATTCAAACTATAAAATCCAGAAATATAACGGAAGCGCAAAAAGAACAAATATTTAAAGGTGGAAAACCAGTGGTGACACTAGATAAAGAGATAAGCAGTGAACGTGCTACTGAGGTAATAAACAATAAGCTTAAAGAATTATGCGGTGATGGATATGAGATTCAATCTATAAACTATAGTGATCAAGAATATGGTTATATGGGAAGAGGAATGAAAATCTGGTCTGCAAGTTATGTAAAAAAAGGAGCAAGTTCTAATTACTTACCAGCAGAAGGGCAAATATCAATAAATGCTTTAACAGAAGAATTAGTCAGAATAGATAAGTTTAATTATAATGAAAAAGTAGATGAAAACTTTACGCCTCAGCTTACTTGGGAAAAGGCTTACGATAAAGCAATAGAATTTATAGCTAAAAACTGTCCTCAAAGAATCAAGGAAATAAATACAGAACAAAAGGATTATAATAACCAAAGCTATAGCTATCCAGAAGATTATGCTAGAAAATATATAACTTTTAATTTTGGAAGAACAGTAAACGGGGTAGCCTTCAATAATAACGGTGTACCTTATAACAATGATGGTATAAATATTACTTTAGATACTAAAACTGGAGAGATAAATTCTTTCTCATATATGTGGCAGGATAAATTAGAATTACCAACAGCGGAAAAAGTTATAAGTAAAGATGAGGCGAAAAAAATATTTCTAGAAGACAACAAGCCAACCCTTACATACCTTCTTTTTAATGGGGGTAAGGTTGATTCTAACATGAAGCTTGTATACTCTATTGGCAATAGGTATTCACCAATAAATGCTGTTGATGCAGCTAATGGTAAATTACTAAATCTTTATGGGGAAAATATTGATAACAATTTAGAGACCTTTAAAGCAGCAGTTAAAGGTACTGCTGTGGAGAAGGAGGCTCTAATCCTAGCATCTCAAGGTATAATAGATACTAAGGATTTTAAATTGGATTCTAAAATTACAAGGCTTCAGTTAGTTAAAATATTAGTTAATGCTAAAGGATATGACCCTTATTTAAAGGGAATGAATGAGCTTAGTTTTAGTAGTGGTACAGGAGATAAGGAGTCTATTGACTATAAATATCTACAATTTGGAGTAAGATATGGCATAATCCAAGATAAAAGGGAAGAATTTAAAGGAGATGAACTAGTTACAAGAGAGGAAGTAGCTGCAAGTTTAATAAAGCTGTTAGGCTACGATAAAATAGCTGAGATTAAAGGGCTATTTAATGTGAATTATACCGATAAAACCACAATTGCTGAAGATAAAGTTGGATATGTTACTTTAGCTGGCGGTCTTAAGCTTTTGGAAGGAAGCGGCGATGGGAAATTCAGGCCAAAGGATACTGTAACAATGTCTGAAATAGTAAAAGCTGTGTACACTGCTCTAGGAAACATACAAAAATAGTGAAGTAAAGGGAGGATACAAAATTTATGTATCCTCCTTGTTATTATAATTTAAAAGCACTTATTGCTATAAGTGTTGAACAATTAAGGAAATAATATAAAATATAATATAAAGTTCATGAACATAATAGTCTTGTAAAGTAGTGAAAGGAGAATAGATGAAATGGAGTTTAATAATTTTAAAGTAGAAACCTTTATTCCAGAGGGGTACCTGAAAGATTTAAGACGAAATCTTAATGACATAGGGGCATTGACCATAGGTGGTAACTACGATAACTGCATGTCAGTGTCTAAAGTTACAGGATCCTGGAGACCTTTGAATGGTGCGAATCCTTTTGAAGGTGAGGTAGGAGAAATTTGTGAAGCAGAGGAATGTAAAGTAGAATTTTGCTGCAAAAAAGAAGTTTTGAAGAAAGTCATTGAAACTATAAAAAAAGTTCACCCTTACGAAGTTCCTGTTATAAATACAATTCCAATTCTTAGTCCTAATGCTGTAATAGAATATTTATAAAAAAACAAATCCGCTCTTTTCTATAGGCGGATTTGTTTTTTATAATTCTCTTATTTCTTTTTTCATCAAGTGTAATGTTCCTGTCATAAAAGTCATTCCAGAAACAATAATAGCGGCAATAGCAAAAACTATCCAGGGATATATAGAGGAATTTATACCATAAATACTAATAATTTTTCCACCAATGAAATTTCCAAGAGCTGTTCCAAAGCCAGAAATCAGGCTGGCAACACTAAAATAGGCGCCGATTAAATCAGCATGAGCAAATTCACTGGTTAGACTATCTGTAGTGGGAAGCATCATCATCTCACCAATGAGGAAAATTATAGCACTAAAAGTAAGAAAGAGAAAGTTACTAGATAACCCAATTAAAAATATACCGGCTCCAAAGAATAATACTGACCAAGATAATGATGTAAAAGGACTAAATCTTTGAAGAATATATTTTGAAATAAATCCTTGAAAAATTATAACAATAATACTGGTGATAGTCCAAATGCTTCCTACGATCTTTCCATTATTTAAAACTGCTTCTGCTCTTAATGGTAGCAAAAGGGTTAGCTGTGCATATACAGCGGATATAAGAAGGGATATTATTGTAAAAATTATAAAAGATCTATTTTTAAAAATGAGGGAATAACTGTTTAATGGCAACTTAGGACATTCCCTCCCTCCACAGTCCTTAGAAAGAAATATCCAGGTTACCAATGCTAAAAGTAAAAATATAGCTGCACTAGTAAAAAAAATAAACATCGATTGTTTATTTGAAAGAAATAAAATGAGAAGTCCAGCAATGCATACTCCTATATTTGCTGCTATTCCTCTAAGTGAAAAAGCAGTAGTACGGCCTTTAGAGGAATCAGAAGCAATAGAAGCTATAGCTGCTCTTACTGTTGGCGCATAGGTGCCTCCTCCAATTCCATTAACAATAGAAAAAATAAGTATAAGAAAAAATGTGTTACTTATGCCGTAACCAAAAAGTGCAGAGGACTGAAATAACGCTCCTATAACCATTGTTGTCCTATTACCAACTCTATCGGATAAAAAACCACCAAGTACACTACCTAACTGTGATGCTAATGAACCCACTCCAATTACTAATCCAATTTGTGCTGCAGTAAGTCTTTTTTCTGAGCTAAGTAAAACAGGAAATATTGGAGTGATTATATAAATTCCTATATGTAATATAAGTATAGATAACAGCAAAATTAAAATATCACGATTTAGAGACATTTTTGGGATTCCGTACTTCATTATTTCACCTCATCTATTAAAAGTTAATAATATTATGTGTTTAATCCCATTAATTTATTTTTATCTTTAATAATTCATAAAAGGAGGCATTCAGCAGGAAGAAAAAATATACCCTATATAAAAGACGGTTTTTGTCTTCTATACAGGGTGTATTTTTTCTACTTGCTTTTCTTATTTTTTGAGAAGTAAATAGCGGCGATAATTATAGCTAAAATAAATAAAGGAGCTCCAAAGACCAATTTAAGTGCAAAGGAAAGAATAGCAACGGCTATAACAATAGGCAGTATAGCTGCCAGCAGCGGAAGAGCTAGTACACTCACAAAGAAGCCAACTATAAAAAATATGGCAAGGGATATTAGGATTATTAAAGTGAACATTAATTTTACCTCCAAATTTCTATAATAATTTTATGTGATAAGAAGCTATTAAATTCATACTCTATATTTAAAAGTTAGATATAAATTTAAACTAAATATCTTTGATATGAGTTAAATTATACTATATAATAGGTGTATGTTAAACTCTTAATATTGTGCAAAAAAATATTATTTCCTTCAATTTAAAGAAATAATATAAAATAGCTTGCTTTTTCATTAAAAATCTACCATTGAAGCGGTAATACTATAAAGATATCCTTAACTTGAGCTAAAAACTTTAGATAAACAATAAAAAAGTGAACAATAAGGTCATAAATTCATTACTTTAGGTTATCTCTAAGTAAATCTCTTATTTCTGCAAGGAGTCTTTCTTCCTCAGAACTTTGAAGTTTTTCCTCCTTCTTTTCCTCTTTTTTCTTGAATCTGTATATAGCTTTTACAAAAATAAAAATAGAAAAAGAAATTATTAAAAAGTCTACAACAGATTGAATAAACTGACCATATTTAATTGCTGCTTCAGCTGCTCCACCTTTGGCAGGGCGAATTACAAATTTTAAGTTAGTAAAGTTTATTCCACCTAATAAAAGTCCTATAATAGGCATAAGTATATCATTTACTAGGGAGGTGACAATTTTGCCAAAGGCACCACCGATAACAACTCCAACTGCTAGGTCAATTACATTTCCTTTTACTGCAAATTTCTTAAATTCTTCAAACATAAGTTCCAACTCCATTAATATTATTTTAAATTTACTTAAATAGAGTTTGAAGATTTGAAAATAATATACTTGAATTTAAGAGTATTTAGTGTTAAAAGGTGAAAATAGTCAAAACTATGGTATTATGAA
This sequence comes from Clostridium sp. CX1, assembly GCF_025398335.1. GTDB lineage: Bacteria > Bacillota > Clostridia > Clostridiales > Clostridiaceae > Clostridium_AM > Clostridium_AM tanneri. The sequence continues at coordinate 266,857 of NZ_JAODOO010000002.1, read as the reverse complement.
TAGGAAGGTTGCGTAAGATAGAAGTATAGGTTTAGATTTGATTATAACTTTAAAAATTAGATATAATTTTGAAAGGAGATAAATATAGATGGAAATACAAAAATACATAGACCATACAATATTAAAACCAGAGGCTACTGAGGAGGAAGTAATAAAGCTGTGCAAAGAGGCAAAAGAGTATAAATTTGCATCTGTTTGTGTAAACCCATACTATACAGCTTTAGTTAAGGAAAATCTAAAAGGAACAGGTGTAAAAACTTGTGTTGTTATTGGCTTTCCTTTAGGAGCCAATACTAAAGAAGTTAAGGCTTTTGAAACTGAAAATGCTATTGGCAATGGTGCTGAAGAAGTTGACATGGTAATAAATATAGGTGCCTTAAAGGATAAGAAATACTCTGTTGTTGAAGAGGATATTAAAGCAGTTGTAGATAAAGCAAAGGGAAAGGCCTTAGTTAAGGTTATAATTGAGACCTGCCTTTTAAATAGAGAAGAGATTATAAAGGCTTGTGAGTTATCAGTAAAGGCTGGGGCTGACTTTGTAAAAACTTCAACAGGCTTTAGCAGCGATGGTGCAAAAGTAGAGAATGTAGCTCTAATGAGAAAAACTGTAGGAAGTGGAGTAGGGGTTAAGGCCTCTGGTGGAATAAGGGATTTCAAGACAGCGATGGCTATGGTAGAAGCTGGTGCTAATAGAATAGGTGCCAGTGCCGGAATAAAAATAGTAGAAGAATCTACAAAGTAATAAGATTGTTTGAACTAAAGAATATAGTTAAAATAAGACTATATTCTTTTTTATTCGGGAGATTTCCTTTTAGGATAATATGAATATAGTCTGTCTTTATAATTCTTGTTTATTGTGAGAAATATGAAATATTCTAGTAGATTTAATTCAAATAATGATTGACTTTATTTAATTAAATTGATATAATACAAAAGTAAAATTAAATATTTGCTTCTTATCAAGAGCGGTGGAGGGACTGGCCCTATGATACCCGGCAACCCAAAAGCATATTGTGCTTTTAATGGTGCTAAATCCAGCAGGTTTTACCTGGAAGATGAGGAGAGAGGTATAGACTTCTTGATTTATCTCCAAGAAGTTTTTTTTATTGTCCAAAATTAAGTGAAAGCTTATAATAACTTGCTGATAATTGATAGTTGTGAATGTTTTGAATTAATACAAAAGAGGATGAACTCATAATGATTGAAGGTAAAAAAGGAAATCCGTGGGCGTTATTGCCTTTCTTTGTTTTCGTAGCAGTGTACATAATTTCAGGAATTGTAACTAATGATTTTTATGCCCTTCCAGTTACTGTGCCATTTTTGTTAGCGGCACTGGTAGCCCTAGCTATGAATAAAAGGGAAAGTTTTAATGCTAAACTTGAGAGATTTTGCCTAGGGGCAGCAGATACTAATATTATATTAATGTGTATAATATTTATATTAGCTGGTGCCTTTGCTCAGGTAGCAAAAGATATGGGAGCAGTTGATTCAACAGTTAACCTTGGACTTAGTCTATTGCCAGGCAACATATTGATTGCAGGAGTATTTGTCATTGCATGTTTTATTTCTACTTCTATAGGAACTTCAATGGGAACAATTGCCGCAATAGCTCCAATGGCAGTAGGAATAGCTGCCAAGACCGGTGTTCCAGTAGAGCTTGCTTTAGCAGCAGTGGTAGGGGGATCTATGTTTGGGGATAACCTTTCAATGATTTCAGATACCACTATAGCTGCTACTAAGACTCAAGGCTGTGAACTTAAGGATAAGTTTCGAGTTAACTTTAAGATAGTTCTTCCAGCAGCTATTTTAACTACAGTAATACTTGCTGTTATAACAAGTGGAAATGAAATTTCCTTAACTGGGGCCTATAGTTACTCATTAGTTAAAGTGCTGCCATATATTTTCGTTTTAGTAGGTGCTCTATTAGGCGGAAATGTAATCCTAGTATTGATATTTGGTACAGTATTTTCTGGTGTTGTTGGAATTGCAACAGGTGCTTTTAATATAGTAGGTTTCGCTCAGTCAGTGGGCAAAGGCATTACAGGTATGTCTGACCTTGTTATTATGTCCCTTTTAATAAGTGGAATAGTAGAATTGGTTAAACACAATGGTGGTATTGATTTTATCATTAATTTTATTGTAAAAAGAATTAAGAGTAAAAAAGGTGCTGAAATTGGCATATCTGCTCTTATAAGTATAGTAGATGCATGCACAGCAAATAATACTGTAGCAATTGTTATGGTGGGACCTTTAGCAAAGGATATTGCCGATAGGTTTGGCGTGGACCCTAGAAAAACTGCTAGTTTATTAGATACTTTTTCATGCTTTGTACAAGGAATTATACCCTATGGAGCTCAAATATTAGTTGCTGCAGGTGTAGCAAAAATATCACCAATTTTGGTAATGAAATATTTATATTATCCATATCTTATGGGAATATGTGCAATTATTGCTATTTTAACTGGGTTACCAAAATTAACACCGATAAAAGAAAAAATAAATTTGGATAATGAGCAAGTTGCTTAGCTGAAAAGGGGGAGGTTCCCCCTTTTTATTTTGGGATAAATATCATAGAATTTGATAAAATAAATAATATGTACTATAATAGCTATTGCAGTTAATTATTTCTAAAATTATCTATAATAAAACCATAGATTTTTATCCGATGACTATCCGCTCTAATACTCCCTCTTATCTAAGATTACGTTCTGAGCGGCTACGTCCCTGGATTCGTTCAACTAAGAATCAGATGGAGTTGAAACTCCATCTGATTCAAGTTTCCACTTCATAAATCAAAGGAGGAATTTATATGAAAGATCCTAGAATAATAACTTTAGCAAAAAATTTAATTAACTATTCTTGCAATATTCAAAAGGGTGAAAAGGTTTTAATTGAAACTATAGGTACTCCAAATCCTTTAACCCTTGAGCTTATAAAACAAACCTATCTTGCCGGTGGAATTCCTTTTGTAACAAACAAACTTCCGGAGGTGGATAGAGAATTATACATGAACTGCACTGAAGAGCAGTTAGAGATGATGGCTAAATATGAAGCAGCGAGAATGGCTGACATGGATGCCTATATAGGATTAAGAGTGCCAAGTAATTTAACAGAAACTTCTGATGTACCAGGTGAAAATATGTCTCTAATGATGAAAAAGTTTTGGCAGCCAGTACATGGGGACATAAGAGTTCCAAAGACAAAATGGGTAGTGTTAAGATATCCAACAGCAGCAATGGCCCAGGCAGCAGGTACTAGTACAGAGGACTTCGAAGATTTTTATTTTAATGTTTGTAATTTAGACTATAGAAAAATGTCAGAAGCTATGAATCCATTAGTAGAACTAATGAACAGAACAGATAAAGTTCACATAAAAGGAGAGGGAACAGACTTACGCTTTTCTATTAAGGGACTTAATGCTATAAAATGTGATGGAAAGCTAAATATTCCAGATGGAGAGGTTTATAGTGCTCCAGTTAAGGATTCTGTGAATGGATATATTACATATAACACACCAGCAGTTTACAATGGATTTACCTATGAAAACATAAGGTTGGAATTTAAGGATGGAAAGATAATTAAGGCCACTGCAAATGATACTGAAAGGATAAACAAGGTATTTGACACAGATGAAGGGGCTAGATATGTGGGTGAATTTGCAATAGGAGTTAACCCTTATATATTAAAGCCTATGAAAGATACTTTATTTGATGAGAAAATTGCAGGCTCAATTCACTTTACTCCAGGAGCGTCCTATGATGATTGTTTTAATGGAAACAAATCCTCGGTGCATTGGGATTTAGTGTATATTCAAAGACCAGAGTACGGTGGTGGAGAAATTTATTTTGATGACGTTTTAATAAGAAAAGATGGAATTTTTGTGGTGGAGGAATTAAAAGGATTAAATCCTGAAAACTTAAAATAAGTAAATGGTGGGGAATACTCCACCATTTTTTAATATTGTGAAAAGTTTTACAAAAACAGATTTATATAGTAAAATTGACTTTATAAAAAGCAAACGAAGGAGAGATAAAAATGATTTTAGAAAATGAACAAAAGGTATACGATGTCCTAAAAGAACTAGGTATTTCTTATACAAGGTATGAACACAAGCCTGTCTATACTATAGAGGAACTTGATGAAGTAGATATAGATTTTCAGGGAGCCCACTGTAAAAATCTTTTTGTTCGTAACAAAAAAGGAGATATTCACTATTTAATTGTAGTAGAAGAATCAAAAAAAGTAGATTTAAAAAAACTTGCTGAGAAAATAGGAAGCACCACTTTAAGCTTTGCTTCTGAAGAAAGACTACTTAAAAACTTAGGGCTTAAGCCTGGTTCTGTTAGTCCCTTTGGAGTGATTAACAATGAAGATAAGAAGGTAAAAGTTATCATAGACAAAGACTTATCAAAGTTAGAATACATAGGCGCTCATCCTAATGTAAATACAGCCACAGTGGTATTATCTTTTTCTGATTTAGAAAAGTTTCTTAAGTGGTGTAAAAACGATGTCAAATACATAGAACTTTAGAAATAAATTAGAAGCTGAGGAATTACCTCAGCTTCTATAATAACTATTAGTCTTATTCTTCTTCCTCATCTGTTGCCGCAGCTTCTAAAATTACTTCTGCTTTATCAAAGGCATTAATATACATTTGCTTAATTTCGCTGATTAATGGGTATCTTGGATTAGCTCCTGTACATTGGTCATCGAAAGCCTGCTCTGCCATCTTATCAAGATTAGCATAAAAAGCTTCTGTCTTAACTCCTGCCTCATGTATTGATTTTGGCATGTTTACCTTAGCTTTTAGCTCATCAATAGCTTCGATTAATAATTCTACTTTTTCCTCATCAGAGCTTCCGCCTAAGCAAAGGGTATCCGCTATCTTAGCGTATCTAGCTTTAGCGTTTGGATATTTATACTGAGGGAAAGTACATTGCTTTGTTGGAGCATCTACTGAATTAAATCTTATAGTTTCGTTGATCAATAGTGCATTAGCTACTCCATGAGGTACGTGGTGAGTTGAGCCGAGCTTATGAGCCATTGAGTGACATACACCTAAGAAAGCATTAGCAAATGCCATACCAGCTATACAGGATGCATGAGCCATTTTTTCTCTTGCTACTATATTAGTCTGACCTTCATTATAAGCCTGTGGAAGGTATTCAAATATTATTTTTACAGCTTCTAATGCTAGTCCATTAGTGAAATCTGTTGCTAAAGCAGATACATAAGCTTCAACAGCATGAGTTAAAGCATCTATACCAGAAGCAGCAGTTAAACCTCTTGGCATACCCATCATTAATTCAGCATCAACGATAGCCATATCTGGAGTTAACTCATAATCTGCTAATGGATATTTAACTCCTGTTTTTTCATCAGTTATAACTGCGAAAGGAGTAACCTCTGAACCAGTACCAGCGGATGTTGCTACTGATATCATCATAGCCTTTTCGCCCATCTTAGGGAAGGTGTAAACTCTCTTTCTTATATCCATAAATCTCATTGCTAAGTCTTCAAATCTTACTTCTGGATGCTCGTACATTACCCACATAATCTTGGCAGCATCCATAGCGGAACCACCGCCAACTGCTATAATTGTATCTGGTTTATAACTTGCTAACTGCTCGGTACCTCTTCTAGCTGTTTCTAAAGTTGGATCTGGTTCTACATCAGTAAACACTTTATAGTCAACACCTATTTTACTAAGAATTTTTGTAACTTTATCTACATATCCAAGTTCAAAAAGAACCTTATCAGTTACTATAAATGCTTTTTTCTTTCCAAGGGGTTTAAGTTCTTGTAATGCTACTCCAAGACTTCCGTATTTAATGTAAACCTTTTCTGGAACTCGAAACCAAAGCATATTTTCCCTTCTTTCAGCTATAGTTTTTATATTTATTAAGTGTCTAGGTCCAACGTTTTCTGAAACAGAGTTATTACCCCAGGATCCACAGCCTAATGTTAATGAAGGAGCTAGTTTAAAGTTATAGATATCTCCTATAGCACCCTGTGATGAAGGCATGTTAATTAAAGTTCTGCCTGTTCTCATAGCAGCAGTAAACTTTTCTACTTTATCCTTACAAGCCATCGCATTAACATACAATACTGACGTATGACCCAGTCCTCCTAATTCAACAAGTCTCGCAGCTTTTTTTACAGCATCGTCAAAATTCTTAGCTCTATACATAGCAAGAACAGGAGAAAGTTTTTCGTGGGAGAATGGCTCTTCTAGCTCAACGGACTCTACTTCTCCTATAAGAACCTTTGCACTTTGAGGAACAGTAACTCCTGCCATTGCAGCTATTTTGTAAGCAGGTTGTCCAACTATATTTGCATTAATGTTGCCATTAACTAATATTACTTTACCAACCTTTTCTACTTCATCTTCCTTTAGGAGATAGGCACCTCTTTCTTCAAACTCTTTTCTAACTTCATTATAAACGGAATCTGCAACTACAACGGATTGTTCAGAAGCACATATAACTCCATTATCAAAAGTTTTAGAAAGAAGTATTGAGTTTACAGCCATTTTTATATCAGCACTTTCGTCTATAATGGCAGGAGTATTACCAGGACCAACACCAATTGCTGGCTTACCGGATGAATAAGCAGCTTTAACCATAGCAGGACCACCAGTTGCAAGTATTATATCTGCCTCTCTCATTATAACCTGAGATAGTTCAACTGTAGGTTCATCTATCCAACCAATTATACCTTCTGGAGCTCCAGCTTTAACTGCTGCATCAAGAATTAATTTAGCTGCAGCTATAGTTGATTTTTTAGCTCTAGGGTGAGGGGAGAATATTATTCCGTTTCTAGTTTTTAGCGCTAACAAGGACTTAAATATTGCAGTTGAAGTTGGGTTAGTTGTTGGTACAACAGCAGCAACTACTCCGATAGGTTCTGCAACTTTAGTAATACCAAAACCAGCATCACAATCTAGAACCCCGCAGGTTTTGTCGTCTTTATATTTATTGTATAAATATTCAGAAGCAAAGTGATTCTTTATAACCTTATCTTCAACTATTCCCATACCAGTTTCTTCGACAGCCATCTTTGCAAGTGGAATTCTTGCTGCATTTGCAGCCATAGCAGCTTGTCTAAAAATTTCATCAACCTGTTCTTGAGTGAAAGTGGAAAATATTCTTTGTGCAGATTTTACCTCCTGTAATTTTTTCATTAATTCCTCAACATTAGTTACTCTCATGTATAACACACCTCTTTCTAATTACTTTTAAAATTAATTTAATAATTTTATGATTAGCACCTGGATTATCCAGTGCAATTTAGTAAAAATTCAGACAAACTAAAAATTTCTGAATCTTACGGCTATGAATAATATTATGCAATATTATCCATACTCTGTCAATTACTTTTTTACCACTTTATAGAAAAAATTAATATTATTTCATGAGAAAAATATTTTCATGGGAAAATATTAAAATCTTTAAGTTATAATGTAGAATTTTAAACATATGTTAAAAATTCTACATTGTTCATCTTTTCTAAACTGCAATAAAGTATTCATTTTCTGATATATTATAAGAGGTGTTTTTACTAGGGAGAATGAAATGTCTTGCTGCCTTTATAGGAAAGATAGATATTTAATTACCTTGACACCAGTTTAAATCTAGGTCCGAAAATACCTTCCTTGTGAGTAATTAGTGCACTGGTAAAAAAGAAGGAAAAGCTTTTATCTGCTATGATTTTAATATCATGATCTATGACTATATCATCATTAGGCTTTTGTTCATCCAGAACAATTTCCAGTTGAAGGCCTCCTCATCCTACACCGGATTTTGATATCCTTACCGCTTCCTTATTTTGTACCTTAAGCATTTCTTTTAGTAAAGGAACAGTTTTTTCATCAATAGAAACTATCATATTTAAACATCCTTTCTTAATTATAAATTGTTAAAAAAAAGTCATGATTTATATACTAATTATACAATAATATACAAAATAAAAGAACTGAGAAAAAATCTCAGCCCTTTTTTAAAATATATTTTCATTTTACAGATTTAAGATTCTCTGTGAAGCTCTCTTTCTTTTCCTAAAAAAAATACTGCTATAGCCCCAGGTCCCCCATGAGTTCCAACCACAGGACCGATAAAACTTATAAGCACATCTTTTACAGGTATCTTACTTAATATTAGCTTTTTCAAGGCTAAGGCATCTTCAATGCAGTCACCATGGGAAATAGCAATAATTTGATCCTCAGCATTTTCTATCTTTTCTAATATTTTTTCAAAAAGCGCATTTATGGCTCTTTTTCTCCCTCTAATTTTGTCCAAGGCAACAACCTTTCCTGAATCACTTATGGACAAGAATGGCTTAATGTTTAAAAGCATACCGACAAAGGCTGCGGCGGAAGAGATCCTTCCTCCTCTTTTTACATGATTAATATCATCCACTATCATATAAGTATTTAAGTTTTGTCTAATGGCTAGCAAATAATTAAAAATCTCTTCTATTGATTTTCCTTCATTTTGCATTTCTTTTGCTTTTAGAACCATTAAACCTTGTCCTAAAGATGCAGTTAAAATATCTAAGATATATATATTATAATCTGGATAGTCTTGTTCAAGCATATCTTTAGCTATATTCGCTCCGTTTATAGTACCACTTAATCCACTAGATGCACCTATATATAGAATATCCTTCCCTTCATCTAGAATTTTTTTAAAAGCTTGACAGAATAAATGACTGCTTGGCTGTGAAGTTTTAGGAACAGCACCAGACCTCATGTCATCATAAAAATTTTTAAGTGAATAGCTTGTACCAAAGTCATCTAATCTTTCAATTTCATTATAATGATAGCTTAAACTTACGTAGGGAATGTTTAGTTCATTAATGGATGTAATAGGCAAATCACAACAACTATCAGTAATAATTGTAAAATCTCTCATCATATTTCCTCATAAACTTTCAATGTTATTTTTGATAATAAAGTTTTCTACACTAGTCATACTGATATTCTACAAAAAATAATAATATTATACAAGAGACATCATTAAAATACCAATATTAGTTTTAAAATTATTTTCAAATTATAAGTAAGTGGAGATTTATTAGATAAAAACGTCATATTTTGGAATATATTGATTTTTAAGAAAACTTTAAAAATTCATGGAATTTAAAGAGGATAGATAGTATAATATAAGTAATAATAAAAAGATTAAGCTTAAAACTTAAAAAATATTGATTTTATTTCATTAAGTTATAAGGTGGCGATATTGAATGATCGATGATAAACAATATGAATTTGAAGAATCTATAAGTGTAAATCAAAGAGGAAAAAAGGATAAAGGTAATTTTATGGACAATAGTAAATCTAATTATCAGGAAGATTTTAATAGTACAAGAACGGTAAGGAATTTTAAGGTCATTGTAGGAAACAAGCAGAATGTAAACAAAAAAAACTCTAGAACTGCTAAAAAAAATAGTCAGATGAAAAATAACAAAAATAAAAAGAATAATAAATACTATTCTTATGAAAATGAAGGCAACTTTGCATCACTTTTTTATATACTTTGGTCAAGAATTAAAACCCTATTGTATAATATCAAACTTAAACTTAAAAAGTAATACTTATTATTTAAGTAGATTCTATTGTTCTTATAACTTAGTATAACTATAAGTTATACTCTTATTAAAATGAATAAATTAAAAAAGGATAGAAGGTTTTTAGGAGTACAATTTATAAAAATAAGATATGTTTAATATTTTGCTGCTATAAGAATAAAATGAGTTATTATCATAAGGCAAAACTTATTTTAAACGGGGGAGCTAATATGATAGGTTCAATTCTTATAATAATACTATTTATAATCTTTGTTAAAAAAATTATAAATAATCTAAGCTACTATAGTGGGATGAATGGATTGACAAAGGATGTGCCTAGTAAATACCACTTTGATGATAGGATAATGCTTCAGTATTATATGGCTTCGGTGCAAAGTAGATATTATAAGGGAGTAACAAAAAAGAGTTCAGCTAAAAAAAGAAGGAGAAAAAAAGATAATATTTTAAATAATGATTCACCTTTAAGTAATTGTAATTTAACTGTTCTTCAAGGTGGAAAAAGAGAAAGAAAATCATAAAATTATACTTGAATATGTATAAAATAATTTTAGTAAAAGGTTTAAAATCCACTAATCAACTTGAGTTGATTAGTGGATTCTTCCATCATTTGAGTATATTATTTTTTAGTTTTTTCTATTTAACAAATAGCAGTTTGTAGGCTTGAACTAGTAAAAGAGGAAGTACTGATAGCCCAAAAATAGTATAATACTCATTAGATGTAAGAGGTTCTACCTCAAAGATATTCATTAGAAAGGGTATTTCTAATACTAGAACTAGAAAAATTACTCCTATACCAAAAGCAAACCATGAGTATTTATTGGAAAAAACTCCAATGCGAAAAATTGATTCCTTAGCTCTGCAGTTGAATCCGTGAAAAAGTCTTGCGAGGCATAGAGTAGAAAAGGCCATTGTACTAGCAAGGGCTATATTTCCAGTTCTTAAACCAAGGTAGAATGCAGTTAAGGTGCAGACTGCAATCAAGAAACCTTCTACTAAAACTTCTATTCCAAAGGCTTTGTTTAAAATTGGTTCGCTTATATTTCTAGGCCTTTCCTTCATTACATGTTCATTATGAGGTTCTAAGCCTATGGCAATAGCTGGAAGACTATCTGTAAGAAGATTTATAAAAAGTAAATGAACTGGAGCAAAGGGATTTGGAAGAGCTACTAAGGAAGCATATAGTACAGAAATTATTCCAGCGGTATTTCCAGATAACAAAAATTTAATAGAATTTTTAATATTGGCATATATACTTCTTCCATTTGCAATAGATTTTACTATAGTAGAGAAATTATCATCTGTTAACACCATGGCTGCTGCATCCTTAGCTACTTCCGTTCCTGTAATTCCCATAGCTACGCCTATATCTGACTGCTTAAGTGCAGGAGCATCGTTAACGCCATCTCCAGTCATAGCAACTACATTTCCTTTTTCTTGCCAAGCTCTTACTATCCTAATCTTGTGTTCCGGTGAGACTCTAGCATATACTGAAACCTGTTCCACTTTTTCTTTTAATTGCTCGTCGCTGATTTTATCCAGCTCATAGCCTTCCATAGCCTCTGATTCACTCTTAAGTATTCCAATTTGCTTTGCAATGGCAGAAGCAGTTATTTTATGGTCTCCTGTAATCATTACAGGCTTAATTCCAGCACTTATACAATCTGCCACAGCCTTTGCTGATTCTTCTCTTGGAGGATCCATCATAGCAATTAAACCTGCAAAGGTTAAATCCTTTTCGTCTTCTAAATTTAACTCTTTTCCATCTTCTACATCCTTGCAGGCAAAGGCAAGCACCCTAAGACCACTTGTAGAGAAATCCCTGTTAATATTTTCAATGTCCTTTTTATGCTTTTCTTTAAGTTCTTCTGGTTCAGTAGTTTTTAGAATTTTAACACATCTCTTAAGAAGCACATCTAGAGCACCTTTAGTAATCATTATTGATTGATCACCTATTTTATGAACTGTACTCATCATCTTTCTGTCAGAGTCGAAGGGTAGTTCACTAAGTCGAGGATAAGATTTTCTGACTTCTAGTTCATCTAGATCATAAAAAGCTCCTAGGTTAACTAATGCTACTTCTGTTGGATCGCCTAACTCTTTTTCATTTGTAGTAATAGCATCATTGCAAAGTAATGACATTAGTATAAGCCTTTTTTCTAATGGGTCATCCTTGGTCAATTGGTCAAAATCTACCACTTTACTATCTACATGTACTTTTTTTACAGTCATTTTGTTTTGTGTTAAGGTTCCAGTTTTATCGGAGCAAATTACAGAAACACTTCCTAAACTCTCAACAGCATGGAGCCTTCTTACAATTGCATTTTCCTGTGCCATTTTTTGAGTGCCAAGGGCAAGCACAATAGTAACGATAGAACTTAAAGCTTCTGGAATTGCAGCTACTGCTAAAGATACTGCAAACATAAAGGATTCAATTAAAGGATTACCCCTAAATATATTTAATCCAAATATAAGGGCACAAATTACTAATATTACAACTGCAAGTTTTTTACCAAAGGCATCTAAACTTACTTGAAGAGGAGTTTTCTTTTCCTTTGCACTTTCTAAGAGAGCTGCAATTTTTCCTATTTCTGTACTCATACCAATAGCAGTGACTACTATAACTGCTCTGCCATAAGTTACGAAGCTTCCGGAAAAGACCATATTAATTCTGTCACCAAGAGCTACATCATCTTTATTAATGGTATCGGATATTTTTAACACACTTTCAGATTCTCCGGTTAAAGAACTTTCGTTAACTTGAAGGCTAAAATTTTCAATAATCCTACCATCGGCGCTTACATAATCCCCTGCTTCTAAAAATAATATGTCACCTACCACTACTTCCCGAGAAGGAAGTTCTATCTTTTTTTCATTCCTTAGTACTTTGGAAGAGGGAGCAGAGAGAGCTTTTAAGCTGCTTAGTGATTGTTCAGCTTTGATATGTTGTATAGTACCAAGTAATGCATTTATTATAATAACTACAATAATAACAACTGCACTTTCAACATTGTTGAACAGCATTGAAATTATTGCAGCTCCAATTAAGATTAATACTAAAAAATCTTTAAACTGCTCAAAAAATACTTGAATAGCGCTTTTTCTTTTTCCCTCTTTAAGTTCATTAAAGCCATATTCAGCTCTTTTTTTCTCAACTTCTGTATCATTTAATCCGTCTTCAGAAGTATTTAGCTTTGTAAGTACCTCTGCTACGTTTTTTTTGTAAAATTCATTCATTTTAGCACTCCTTTCTTATCATATAACATAGCTTTCCCTAAAATAATAATATTAAAATATGAATATCAATTAGTTTATATCTATTTTATGGTCTAAAGTAAGATTTAGTCTTCACATTTAGTAGATTTTCTACGATAATATATTATAAAGCATCATATATAATAGTTAATCAAAGTAATGGGAGATGAAAATATGAGAGTTAAAAAATGCTTTTTAGTAATTACTACTGTGGTGTTATTTTCACTAATTTCTATCAGCACTCATGTTAAAGCAGCTGTAAACTACAAAATATGGAATACAAGTGATAAAGAGATTGTCGAACCTACTAAGGTTTGGAACATTAAATTCACTAAAGGTACAACCATTCAGTCTAGCAAAAAGTCTATAGCTGTTTATAAAGAGGAAAATAATGAAAAGGTTGATTTAGAATTTACTAGCAGTGATGGTGGTAAAATTATAAATATTTCTCCTAGTAAGCCTTATGAAAGTGGAAAAAGTTATACATTAGTTGTAGAAGATAGTTTGGAAGCAGAAGATGGAGAAAAAATAAAACAGCCTATTAAGTTTAGTTTTAAAATTCAGCCAGTACAGAGCACTAATGAACAGGGCACTATCAGTAGCTACAGTGAGTATTATGATGCTGTAAAAAATACACTTTCTAATTATGAAAGTAGTATTACACTATTTATAGAAAATTATGATAAAAGTATGTACAACCTAGAAGTAATAGATGAAATTTTGCTGAAAAATCCAAATTTGAGAGGAGTCTATGAAGGTGCTTCCGCAACCATACTATATTCAGATCCTGCTAAATTAGTAATAAAATTTAGCTATGCAGATTCTAGGGAAAATTTGATTAATAAAGAAAGAGTGGTTGAAGAAAAGGTTACAGAAATAGTTAATAATCTAATTAAGCCAGAGATGAAGGATTATGAAAAGGAGTTGGTACTTCACGATTATTTAGTAAATAATGCAACCTATGATAAAAGACTGTATTCAGGAAATATGCCTGAAGATTCCTATACAGCATACGGTGTGCTTATAAATAGTACCGGGGTGTGTCAAGGCTATGCAGAAGCCATGAATAGATTGTTGTTAGCTTCCGGTATAGAATCTTTAATGATTGTGGGAGATGCATATGACGGAGATAAATGGATTGGACATGCTTGGAATATGGTTAAACTAGATGGAGAATACTATCATGTAGATTCTACATGGGATGACCCGGTAACCAGTGATGGCTCTAATAAACTTGTACACTCATATTTTAATATTACAGATGAGCAGATGTCAAAAGATCACAGATGGAATAGAGAAGATTACCCTGAGGCTAATGGTACAATCTATAACTTTAACAATTTAAATATTGAGGAAAAGGATTCAAAAGGAAATACTATAATAGTAGTTAATAATTATGATGAATTTTATAACGCAATAAAAGGAGAGTTAGAAAAAGGAAATAACTCCATTAGCTTAAAAGTACTTGATTATAATGAAACAACATATGATTTAAGAGGTACCTTACAGAAAATATCTAATAAAACGGCTACTTATGGAACCTTCAGCATTAGCATGTCTACTGATGAGATAAATAATGCTGAATATATTAGAATAACAGTAAATTAAAAAGGTTGAGGCTTTACTTAAGGCCTCAACCTTTAATCTTTTTTCCTAATTTCCGGTATTGGTTTTCTAAATAGAAGGTGAGAAAGAGCTTTACTGTCAAAGGGAATTAAGGGCCAAGTGTATCGTTTTGTACCACTAAAGGTTTTGGTACTATATATAATCCAAAAAGTAATTAGAATACCTATAATAAAACCAATATTTCTAAATAAGCCTGTTAAAATTAGAAGGAATATTCTAAATATCCTAATTGCCATAGCAAATTCTACGCTTGGAGTAGCAAAGGTTCCTATTCCCGCAAGAGCTGCATATAGAACTGTTTCAGAGGTAAACCAACCAACTTTTACCGCAAATTCACTGAGAAGAAGTCCACCTATTATTCCAAGAGAAGTTGAAAGAGAGTTAGGAGTATGTATAGATGAAATTCTAAGTAAATCTAAGCCAAATTCTAACAATAAGAATTGAAGAAATAAAGGAATTTTACCTGGTTCTTTAGGACCTAAAAATTGAAGATAGTCAGGGAGCATGTTTCTATTATAAACAAGCAAAAGCCATAAAGGCAGTAGGATAAAGGCTGATAACATTCCTATAAATCTAATCCAGCGTATATATGTTCCTATAAAAGGATTTTGATAATAATCTTCTGCATGTTGAGTAAAATGAAATAGGGTGACCGGTAAAATCATTACACTAGGAGAAGTATCTACTAAAATTAATATATGTCCTTCTAGTAGATGAGCAGCAGCAACATCTGGCCTTTCCGTAAACTTTGCTTGTGGCAAAGGATTATACCACTTTTTCTTTATCATGCATTCTTCCAGTGTTTTCTCTGCCATAATTAAGGCATCTACATTAATTTGATCTAACTTTTCATTTATACTTTTTAAAAGATTTTTATCTGCAAGATCGTCAATATATCCTATAACTACGTCAGTTTTAGATCTTTTTCCTATATTTTTAATTTCAAATATCAATTTAGGATCTCTAACTCTTCTTCGTATAAGAGCTGTATTGAAAATTACTGTTTCCACTAAACCGTCTCTAGAACCTCTTGTTACCTTTTCTAAATCTGGTTCTTCTGGACTTCTAACAGGATATTCTCTGGCATCTATTATTATAGCTTCCTTTTCACCATCTATAATAAGGGCTAGTGCGCCAGCTAGAACGGAGGACTGGAGTTTACCTACATCAGTAACTGTATCCACTTCGATATAGCCAATTCTACTTTGAATTAATCCTTTAATAAGATTAGAGGAAGTATTTTCCTGTCTAACAGGCTGCAGTTCTTCTAGTATTCTAAGAAGAATATCATCCTTTGCAAAGCCATCTATAAAAACCAAATAGGATAGCCTTCTTCCTTCGCCAATAACAAATTCTCGTCCAACTATATCAAAACTTTTACCAATATTTAAGTTCTCTTTTAAAATACGTTTATTTTCCTCTAGTGAAGATGTCAGTATCATAGCAATCACCTTTTACTAAATTATTTTTCTTTTCCGAAAAGCCTGGTTTTAATATTCTCAATAACCTATTAAAGTATTCAATTTAAAAAGTTTTAAAAGTAATTCATAAAAAGAAGGTAATATGAAAAAAATAAATTTAAATATAAAACAAAATCGGGGGCTATAATTATGAATCATTTAATTGTTTATGCTCATCCAAATACGAATAGTTTTTCTAATGCAGTAGCAAATGCTGTAAAACAATTTTCAATTGAACAGGAGTACAAGACAGAACTTAGAGATTTATACTCCATAGGCTTTGATCCGGTACTAAAGCTGCCGGAATTACAGGATATTCAGAGCGGTAATATACCAGAAGATATTAAAAAGGAACAAAATTATATAGAGTGGGCAGATATAATTACTTTTATATATCCACTATGGTGGACTGGAATGCCTGCTATGTTAAAAGGATATATAGATAGAGTGTTTTCTTATGGGATGGCTTATTCCGGAGGGAAAAATGGGAAGAAGGGTCTGCTTAAGGATAAAAAGGTTTTCATTTTTACTCCAATGGGAACTGCAGAGGATACCTATAATAGTAATGGTATGCTTGACGCTTTAAAACAAACCTGTGATACAGGTATATTTACCTTCTGTGGTATGAAGGTTGAACAACATATATTTTTAGGGGAAGTTTCCACTACAGAGGAGGAGACAAGAAAACAGTATTTACAGTCTGTTGTAGAGCTGCTTTCTAAAACTCTAAACTGCGGTGTTAATCAAGGAAATAACGATAAAAGCAACAAAAGTAATAGCAATGAAGTTAATAATAAAAATAAGGAAAGTAAAGGTGAAGGAAAAAGCAGCAGCAACAATAAAGAGAGTAATAAAGAAAATAGTAGCCAAGGAAATAATGATAAAGGTAGTCAAAACAATAATCAGGGATCCAATAGCAAGGATAAACAGGGCGATAATAAAGAGAATAATAACCAAGCAAGTAATAATGCTAATGGCCAAAATAACAGTGAAGGCAGCAATAACAAAAACAATGAAAATGTTAAACAGGAAAGCAATAATAATAGTCAGGGAAATAATAAGGATAATAAAAATAATAACTCAGGCAATAGTGGCAGCAGCTAGGAAAAAGGCATTATTAAAAGTACAAATTGAACATAGTTAATGTGTTGTGCTATAATATGTGAGAAAATATTTACTTATATAAATATAAATTACCTTTGCAAATATTATAAAGTGATGAAGCAAACCACTTTGAAAACTTCAAAGTGGTATTTATTTTGTTTTAAATGAGGAGGATTTTTTGTTGTGAAGAGGTTGTTTGGGGGATTATTTAATGATTCGAGTTTTTATAGGAACTTATTAAAGATAGCGCTGCCCATTATTATTCAAAATTTTATTGCAAGTTCACTGAATATGATAGATACAGTAATAGTGGGAAAACTAGGAGAAACAGAGCTAGCTTCAGTAGGTATAGCAAATCAATTCATGGTATTGTTCAATATAATTGCTTTTGGGATGTTTAGTGGATCTGGGATATTTATTTCTCAATTTTGGGGAAAGAGGGATGTTAAAAATATTAAAAAGGTTGCAGCTGTATCCCTTACTTCCGGAGTTATTCTTGCCATTATATTTACTACTATAGCCCTTTCTATTCCTAGAAGTATTATTTCTGTATTTAATACAGATCCTGAGGTTTTAAATCTAGGTTCCCAATTTTTAAGAATAGCTTGCTTAAGTTACATATTTTCAGCAATAACCTTTAGCTTCAGTATGGGTTCTAGATATATAGAAAAGGCTTTTACACCTATGATTGTTAGTGCTATTGCTCTACTATGTAATACTTTTTTAAACTATGTGTTAGTTTTTGGAAAGTTTGGAGCGCCAGCACTAGGAGTAAGGGGATCTGCAATAGCTACAGTAATTGCCAGGATAATTGAAATGATAATAATGGTCACATATGTGTATAAAACAAATAATGAGTTAGCAGCTAGAATAAGTGATCTAAAGAAAGTAACCAAAGATTTTGCTTTAAGGATGCTTAAAACTACAATCCCAGTGGTGTTAAATGAGGCTTGTTGGGGATTAGGTGTTGTTGTTTACTCTATTGCATATGGGAGAATTGGAACCCAGGCAATGGCCTCTGTGCAAATTAGTAATACTATACAAAATTTATTTATGGTTTTAACCTTTGGAGTTGCAAGTTCTGCCACTGTAATGATTGGAAAGAAGATCGGCGCTGGAGACGAGGAAACGGGAAAGATATATGCAAAAAAGTTTTCAATAATAGCTTCCATTATAGGAGTAGTTTTAGGAGGAATACTTGCGCTTAGTGCACCAGGTATTTTATCCTTCTTCAAGGTTTCTGAGAATGTAGTCCATGATTCTTTAATGATCTTATATATAAATTCAGCAATTTTAGTCATTAAGATGTTTAATATAATACTAGTTGTAGGAATCTTAAGAGGGGGAGGGGATACCAAGTTTTCATTTATAGCAGAGGCCTGTACTATGTGGGGAATAGGAGTACCATTATCTTTCATAGGAGCACTAGTATTGAAGTGGCCTGTTTACTTAGTTTTTGCATTGATTGCTGTTGAGGAAGTAGTTAAATGTATAATTGGTATAACCAGATTAGTTTCTAATAGATGGGTGAGAAATGTAATTAAGAATATGTAAATAAATGAATATAATTAGTTTTAACTTAACTTTTATAAAAATCAGTAAAATTATCAGTATAATTACATAGAATAGTAACTAAACATCATAAATTGAAAAATAAGTTTTTGCAAGAAGGAGTTAAGTATGAATGTTTATGAGGTTATAATAAGGCTGCTTTTAGCAACTATTGTTGGTGGACTAATCGGATATGAAAGAGAGTATAAGAATAGACCTGCTGGGTTTAGAACCCATATACTTGTTTGTGTTGGAGCGTCAGTAATATCAATGATACAGTTATATAATATTGACCAAACTGTTACTATTATATTAGAGCATCCAGAGCTTGCCAGTGCCTTAAAAGCAGATATTGGAAGAATAGGGGCGCAGGTTATAAGCGGCATTGGATTTTTAGGAGCAGGTACAATAATACATCAAAAGGGATCTGTAAAAGGGCTTACGACTGCAGCCAGTTTATGGGTAGTTGCTTGCATTGGACTTGCAGTTGGACTAGGTTATTATACTTTAAGCATACTATCTACCGTAGCTGTTGTAATAGTATTAGTAAGTTTAAAAAAATTTGAATCAAGGTTTATGGATAAGTCTAGTTTAATAAAGATTGAGATTGTATACCTAGACAAAAAAGAAATGATTCAAAAAATTGATAATTATTTCCAGGGAAAAAATATTAAAATCAAAAATATAGAGTTTATAATTGAAGAAGAAATAGAAGAATGTAAAGCTAACTATGGGCGAAGTTTATATTCCATAGTTGCACCGAGATATGTTGGAAAAGAGGAAATTATTAAAGACCTTGCCTTAATGGAGGAGGTTATAAAGGTAACTATTATTTAAATTATAAAGAAGATTATCCTGTTTATAAATTATAAGGACTAATCAATAAAAATCAATCATTAGGTAATAATACACTTTGAATGGACTATAATCCGCATAATTCTATAAAAATAAAGATTACCTAAGGAGGAAAATTTTAATGGAGAGATTAGTTGGAAAGTCAGCACCTTATTTTAGAATGAATGCTGTAAAAGGTGATGGAAGTGATTTTACTGAAGTAAAGTCCGATGATTACAGAGGAAGATGGTTGGTGATGTTTTTCTATCCTCTAGACTTTACCTTTATATGACCTACAGAAATTACTGGTTTCAGTAAAAGATATGAAGAATTTAAGAAATTAAAAGCAGAAGTACTTGCGGTAAGCTGTGACAGTCAGTTTTCACACCAAGCTTGGATAAAACAAAAAGTAGATGAAGGTGGCTTAGGTAAGATTAACTTCCCTATAGCTTCCGATAAAACAATGCAAGTATCAAAAGATTATGGGGTACTAATGGAAGAGGAAGGTATTTCTCTAAGAGGTTTATTTATTATAGATCCAGATGGAGTTGTTAAGTATTCTGTTGTACATGATTTAAGTATAGGCAGAAGCGTAGATGAAACAATTCGCGTACTTAGTGCACTGCAAACTGGTGGATTATGTCCAATTGATTGGAATATAGGTGATGAAACTCTTTAAATAATCGTGATGGAATTAAGGGGGCAAAAACAGCTGAAAAAATAAGGGTAACAAGATTTGAACTTTGGCAGGGTTTTACAAGAAAAGAAGCAGATTAATACAGGTAGCCTACATTCTTTGAAGGATGTAGGCTTTACTTTATCTATTGATAATTTTAAATTTTATTAAAAGTTCTCATCATCCCTGTGATGATAATTATGGTTATAATATGGCTCATAATAAGGATAATAGTTGTCATAATAAGGTGAGTAATTATAGTAATAGTGAGGTGGATAATAGTCATAATGATCGTAACCACCAAGTGCATAGGCTCCAAGTCCCAGTAAAACTAGAGGTAATAAGTCATCTTGTCTATACATGCTTTCTGGATATAGACTAGTAGGGGAAGACATTTTTTCCTGTCTGTACATTGTAGGATAACATCTAGGGTAATAAGCAGGTATGTTATTCATACAGCAAGGAGCCATCCTATAACAACGAAATTCTTCCTCAGGGTAATCTATTGTAGCATCTTCTAGTGTTTCATAGTAGTTGTCAGATAAAATATCTTTATCTGCGGTCTCCTTTTCTCCAAACTCCTCTAGACCTTCTTTTTCTAGGTTGTTGTCAGCATATTCCATTAAAATTCCTCCAAAAACTAATTCTAATAATATCATATGAATTGATAGTTGAATTGACATTATTTTTTATAATTTTAATTGGGTATTTCAATATATTAAATCAATTTTGTTAAGGTATACTTTTTTATTATAATGGGGATAATTATTCAAGGTGTATTTTTACAGTACATTCCTAATATGGTATAGGCTATTATATAAACACAGAATTAGGAGGCTTTTTCATGGAGGACAGTCCTATAGATAAAGATTTAAGCTGTAACGAAATTCGATTAAAAAAAACCTTAGGAGAAGGAGCAGATATTGTATATCGCTCCCTTGTAATACCAAGCTTCAGCAATGTTAAGGCTCTTTTAGTCTTTATTGATGGATTAGTTAACACAAATGAAATTGATGATACAATACTAGCCCCTTTAATATCCTTCTCACAATTACCGGATCAGAAAGAGTTGATTAATAATGAAGGATTATTAAATGGACTAATAGATGCGGGAGTATTCGCATCCTCTGTTAAGGCTACTAACAAGTGGAATGATGCCTGTGACAGCTTGGTTTCAGGAGATAGCGTTTTGTTTGTAGATGGAATGGAAAATGCTTTTATTTTTGCTACAAGAGGTTTCGAAAGTCGTTCTGTAACTGAACCGGCAACGGAAGTTGAGGTCAGGGGACCAAGGGATGGCTTTATAGAAAGCCTTCGGACTAATACTACTCTCATACGCCGGCGAATTCGGGACTATGGGCTGCGATTTGATATGATGAGAATAGGTTATAGAACGAAAACAGATATCGCCGTTGCTTACATAGATTCTTTAGTTGATAAGAGAGTTTTAGGTGAGTTAATGAGTCGCCTGCAGAAGATTAATGTAGACAGCATTTTAGAAAGTGGATATATTGAGGAGTTCATAGAAGATTCTCCTTTATCCCCATTTCCGCAGGTTGAACATACTGAGAGACCAGATAAGGCTTCTGCAGCAATATTATCAGGAAGAATTGTAATTATAGTAGATAACACACCTTTTGTGCTGATTGTTCCAACATCATTCTGGTCACTCTTCCAAGGAAGTGGAGATTATTACGAGCGTTTTTATATAGGTACATCAATTAGGCTAATTCGTATTTTAGCCATGATTTTATCCATAACAAGTTCGTCGGTATATGTATTGTTATCCTCCTTTAATCAAGAAATGCTGCCTACACCTTTAGCCTTAAAGATGGCTGCAGGAAGAGAAGGAATTCCTTTTCCAGCAGTATTAGAGGTATTAATAATGGAACTGATGTTTGAAGTTTTACGGGAAGCTGGAATTAGAATACCTAAACCTATTGGCCAGGCGGTAAGTATTGTTGGGGCCTTAGTAATTGGAGATGCAGCAGTAAATGCAGGTTTGGTCTCCCCTACAGCTGTAATTGTTGTTGCAATTACAGGTATAAGTTCTTTTGTTATGCCAGCATATAATCTCGCCATCAGCTTTAGATTACTTCGATTCCCACTAGTGATATTTACAGGAATATTTGGAATGTTAGGATTTTTGGGAGGAACAATTGCAATCGCTTTACATTTACTTTCTTTACGATCCTTTGGTGCACCTTTTTTAGCACCGGTAATGCCTTTCCGTATTGATGAAAATAAAGATGTAGCAGTAAGAGCACCTTGGTGGAAAATGACTCGAAGACCTAAGTTAGCTCATTCAAGTGAAACCATCAGGCAATCAGAGAATCAAATGCCTAAACCACCTTCTAAGGATGAAGATGGCTTTGATGAGTAGGGATAAGCATTTAAGAGGATGATAAATTTATGAAAAGACTTTTAACCTTATTTTTAATATTAAATACCGTTTTTCTTTCCGGCTGTTGGGATATGAGAGAGTTAAATGAGTTAGGTATGGTTATGATGGTTGGTGTAGATAAAGGACCTAACAATTCTGGATTTTTAGTTACTGTTCAAATCGCAAAGGGAAAGGGGCAAGGCGGTGGCCAAGGTAATACCGGTGGTGGTGAGGCCACCTGGGTAGCCAGTGCCGATGGTAGTACAATATTTGAGGCAGTTAGAAATATTGCAAGGTTTTCATCAAGAAGAATTATGTGGGCTCACAATAATGTAATTGTAATTGGAGAAGATTTAGCAAGAGAGGATATAACGCCTGTAATAGATTTTTTTACTCACAATCCTGAGCTAAGAATGAAAACTTGGGTAGGAATTGCAAGGGGAAAAGCTAGTGAATATGTATCTGTAAAAACTGGCATGGAAGATATACCAGGAATAGCGGTAGCAGAATTATTCAGATATAATCAACTTCCAAGCATTAGCACACAAACTGACATGCTTAGACTTTATTCAGATTTTTTAAGTGATTCTATACAACCAATAGTATCTGCTTTTAGGAAAAGAGAAAAGATGCCTGGAGAAGGAAGAAGTCAGGTAGAGTTGTCTGGAGGAGCAGTTTTTAAAGGAACGAGAATGCTAGGATGGCTTACACCAGAAGAGATTAGAGGAA
This sequence comes from Clostridium sp. CX1, assembly GCF_025398335.1. Classification (GTDB taxonomy): domain Bacteria; phylum Bacillota; class Clostridia; order Clostridiales; family Clostridiaceae; genus Clostridium_AM; species Clostridium_AM tanneri. The sequence goes on along the minus strand of NZ_JAODOO010000002.1, from coordinate 243,654 downwards.
TAAGCTGGGTTAGAGGAGAAACAAAGAGCACCGTTCTATCAGTATCTAATATATCTGATAACGATAAGAAGGTTGCAGTTGAAATCCGAAATATTAAAGTAAAAACAAATTCAGAAATCATTAATGGCAGCCCAATTATCAATATTGATTTTAAAGCTGAGGGACATATAGCAGAGGAAGATTTTATTTCAAATATGTCTATTAGTGAGATGAAATCTAAGGTAGAAAAGGAAACGGAAAGACAAGTAAAAAGATACATAACTCAAGGTATAGATAGAGTTCAGAAGGAATATAAAAGTGATGTGTTAGGCTTTGGAAGAAGAGTTCATATTGAACATAAATATGAATGGGATAGAAGCATAAAGAGCAAATGGGAGGATATATATCCCAATACAGAAGCAAAGGTTAACGTTCGTATAGATCTTCGCAGCAGTATACTCTATCAACAACCTATTAAACAAGAAAAGCAAAGTGGAGGATTAAGTGAGTGAAGACGAAAATTGATAGATTACAATATTTTTTTACTATTCCTAATATTTTATTTGGGAAAGCTATAGGAATTACTGCTGGAGTTATAGTAAGAAGGATAGGGGCAGATACATGGTCATCTATGCTAATTGGTTTTATATTTGGTACCATAATGGTTATTATTATGACATATGTTTCTTCTAAATTTCCAGACAAAACAATAATTCAGTACTCTCAGGATATTTTAGGGAAGTTCTTTGGAAAATTCATTGGATTAATACTAGCAATATTTTTTACAGTTGCCTTTATGGTGTCCGCAAATGTAATAACTCTTCATCTAAGTGAGTATTTTTTACCTCAAACACCTTTTTTAATACTGTGCGCTATTTATGTTTTGCTCTGTTCTTATGGAGTAGTATTAGGTGTTGAGGTTATAGTGAGATTTTCTTTTTTTGGTTTCATTTTAGCAGCGTTACTTAATTTAACTATGATTTCAGGAACTGTGAGGGATTTTCATCTTGTAAATCTCAGGCCTTTATTAGACAAGGGAATAATTGCCAATATATATAATAGTATATACCTCTTTACTGACATAGCTATGGTGATTTTTGTAACAGGAGTAATTTACCCTATGCTCAATGAAAAAAAGAGGTCTATATCTATATCCTTTTGGGCTATGGTTGTTTCTACTATTATGATTATAATTTGGCCTATAAGTGAAATAGGGGTAATGGGGGCGGACGTAATGAAGCAATTTGCCGTTGTCTGTATGCAGCAGGTAAGAAGTGCACAGCTTTCCATTTACTTTCCAAGGTATGAATTAATTATGGTTGTTTTCTTTGTTTGGGCAATGTTTGTTCAATCGGCATTGATGCTATTTTGCAGTATGTATAGTTTTAAACAGGTGATGAATATAAAGAAAGACTGGAAGATCTTTTTTCCTTTAATAGTGATTACAATAACAGGCACTTATTATATTGGACGGGACCATAATGAGTATATACAATTCCTAACCTTTCCATGGGGCCAAATATGTTTAGTCTTAAGTATAGGAATTCCACTTATGCTTCTTCTAATTGGAGTTCTTAGGAAAAAGTTTGAAAGTAGAAAGCTAATTTGAAACAAATTTGATACAATAGATAAATAATGGAATAACCTAAAAGGAAGGATTGACATTTAAGTATAATTTATAATAAAGTATACTTAGGTGTTTATACAAAATAATAGTGTACATGAAAGGGAAGGGGTACTGTGATAAACTTTTTTAAAACTAAAAGCAATAGTACAGCAGTTGAAACCTCAATTGTTGATGAAATAAAAGAAAAGGAGACTGTAAGTAATAACTTACATAATGAAACCATTGATTTTTTAAGAACTATGCACCAAAAAATTGAAAAAATTATAAATCAACATAGTATGGTAAATAGTGAACATGATCTCCTAGCAGACTTAGCAGGAGATATAAGAAATCAAATGGAAATTATATCAGATTTAACAACAAGTACCGATGAATCTACTAATACTTTATGTAACGAAGGTAATAAGCTTCTAAATATTACTGAAAACACAGTGGAAAAGTCGGTAGAAGGAAAAGCTTCAGTTGAATCCATGATGAATATCATTACATCGCTAGAAAAGGAAATAAAGGGAACCTATAGTAGTATAGGGAAACTAGCAGATAAATTTAATGAAATTAATGAAATCGTTCAATTAATAAGCGGCATTGCTAATCAGACAAATTTATTAGCATTAAATGCAGCTATCGAGGCAGCTAGAGCAGGGGAAAGTGGAAAAGGTTTTGCAGTAGTAGCAGATGAAGTAAGAAAATTAGCAGAGGTTACAGGAAATAGTACCAAGAATATTACAGAATTAATTCAAAGTATTAATTCCGAGACAAAGAATGTGCTAAGCAACGCTGAGAGAAGCACTATAGTAATTTCGGAAGGAATAGGTGCTTCAAGGGGAGCAATAGAAAAAATTGATGAAACCCTTACTTCCTTTGCTGAAGTAGAAGGCGGGGTAAAGAAAGTTATTGAAATACTTTCAACGCAAAAAGGAAATGTAGGACAGGTACTAGAAAAGATAAATAAAATAGATGAAATTCTGCAGAATACAAATAACCAGATACTTCACCACATAGATGAGGCTGCTGTAGTAGATAATGAATTAGAAGAAAGTGTAAAAGAGTTATCTAATTATACAAAAAAGATTAATTGTATTTAAACAATGTAAAGTAGGCAGGTATGGGATAGGTTACAATACTATCTCATAGCTGCCTTTAAGATTGGCAATTAGGAAGAAGGCTAAATTTAAAATTGAATTTCAGTAGATGGTTTATAGGGAGTGAATTTATGAGTAAAACTATACTGATTGTAGATGATGAAGAGAGAATTAGACTTTTGGTGGAGGCGTATTTAAATAAAGATGGCTTTGATGTACTTCATGCTGAGAATGGAAGAGAGGCACTAATTGTTATTGGAAGGAATACTGTAGACTTAGTAATATTAGATATAATGATGCCTATAATGGACGGGTGGACTACTTGCAAGGAAATAAGAAGGTTCTCTGATGTTCCTATAATAATGTTAACAGCTAAAGGCGAAGATGAAGATCAGCTTTTAGGTTTTCAATTAGGAACGGATAGCTATGTAACTAAACCCTTCAGTCCTAAAATTTTGGTTGCAAAGGTAAAAGCTCTCCTAAAAAGAGTATCTAACGGAGAAGCAGAGAATTTAAACTCTTTTGACGGGTTATATATAAGCGAAGAAAGTCATGAAGTAGCAGTTGAGGGAAAAAATATTTACTTATCTCCAAAGGAATTTGAGTTATTATGTTACTTTACTAAAAATAAAGGTATTGTACTTAACAGAGAGAAAATATTAGATACAGTTTGGGGCATGGATTACGAGGGAGATTTAAGAACCGTTGATACCCATATAAAGAGACTTAGAGAAAAGCTTGGAGCTAAGTCATATTTAATAGCTACAATAAGAGGCGCAGGATATAAGTTTGAGGTAAAAAGATGAATATTAGGAAGCTAAGGACTAGTATAACTTGGAAATTATTTAGTATAACTGCCTTAGTGTTTATTATTTTTATAACCAGTACCCTTATTTTTCAATCTCTATTTTTTAGTGAGTTTTATATTAGTAAAAAGAAAAATGATATTCAAAGCGGAATAGAGAAATTTAGAACAGGATACAATAAAACAGATAATGTTGAGAGAGTAACTGAATTAATACTTGATTTTGAAGAAAAACATAATGCTAAAATAGTTGTATTAGATAATAAAGGTAATTTGAAATTCATAACTAGACAAAGTAATGGTAGAACAGACTCATTAATAATAAAACTCCTAAATGAAATAATAAAGGAATGGACAGTGGACACAGATATTCTTTTAAAGATGAAAAATAGCAATAAGCCGATAACTATTATAACAGAAAGAAAGATTAATGAAACTAGAAATATAGTCAGTGCTATTCCTAACAATGAAAGAAAAGAGATTATTTTTGCCGTTTCTTCATTGCAACCTGTAAACGAGGCGTCATTTGTTATTAAAGAATTTTATTTCTACTTCTATATTGCGGCAGTTGTTTTTATTTTAGTTTTATCTCTAATATATTCAAATATGATTTCAAAACCTTTGCTTCAACTGAATGCAGCTGCATCTAAAATAGCTGATCTTGATTTTTCAAGTAAATGCAATATTGAAAGAGAAGATGAAATAGGAAATTTGGCACATACCTTAGACTTTTTATCAGATAACTTAAATACTGCTCTTACATCCTTGAAAGAAGCCAATAATAAATTAGAAAAAGATATACAAAAGGAAAGAAGAATAGAAAAAATGCGAAAGGAATTTGTAGCAGCAGTTTCTCATGAACTTAAAACCCCAATAAGCCTTATAGGAGGCTATGCTGAAGGATTAAAGGATGGTGTTTTTCAAGAAGATAAGGATTACTATATAGATGTTATAATAGATGAAAGTAAGAAGATGGCAGATTTAGTTTCTGATATGTTGGATCTATCTCAAATAGAATCAGGAAATTTTAAGTTAATTAGAGAAGAGTTTTATGTAGAAGAGTTGATTAAAGCAACCTTAAGAAAGTTTACAACACTAATAAAGGAAAAAAATTTGAAAGTAAGTCTTAAAGTAAGTGGTAATACAAGTATATATGCAGATTGGTCAAGAATGGAACAGGTTATTAAAAATTTAATTACCAATGCTATAAGGCATACTGAAGTAAATGGTAATATTATAGTTGCTGTAGAAAACACTAAAGATACCGGAATTTATATTTATGTTGAAAACACAGGTAGCCATATTCCTGAGGATGAAAAGGATAAGATTTGGGATTACTTTTATAAAGTTGATAAGTCGAGAAACAGAAAGCTGGGAGGCACTGGAATTGGCCTTGCTATAGTTAAAAAAATTTTAGATTTGCATGGATACAGTTATGCTGTAGAAAACACAGAGATAGGTGTAAAATTTTATATCAGAATTACAAAGCCTCTAACTGATTAGCTAGAGGACCTTCCTATTAATAAGTTTCTTAACTAGATAGGGCTTGTATACTTTGTTTACAATTTATTAATAAATTTGTCATCTAGATGTCATCAATTGATTATAAGATATATTTGAGATATTTTTAGGAAGGAAGAAGGAAATGAATTTTATAAATGTTAACGACAACAAAGTGACGGAATTCTTACGTAATAATTTAGATTTAATATTATTTCAGTTTATAATGTTTACAAAATTAATGCTATATGCAAAACAAATATCCCCAGATTATTTATATACTAAGGTTTCTCAACCGGTGATAGCATCTATTCTAATATTAACTAGCTTTGCAGTACTGCTTAAAAAGGATAATAGAATAAATTTCTTATATATAATTGATATTATTATAAGTTTTGTGCTAATAGCAGATATATTATATTACAAATATTTTAAGGACATAACCACTTTAGCAGCACTCAGAAATATAAAGCTTCTTGGAGGAGTATCCTCTAGTGTAAGTAGTTTATTGAATCTGAAAGACTTACTTTATTTGATAGATGTCATAATATTAATACCATATGTAAAAGTTTATAAGAAAAATAATATCAGCATTAAGGTTTCTTTAGTTAAAAAACTTTCTGCTTTTATTATAATGTTTTTAATTGGTATATCAATAAATGTAAAATCTGTTTATGCTCTATCAAAGGAACAACCAACTCTTTTAACTTCTATGAGTAACAGAATATATTTAACTAAGATGATAGGAAATATAAACTTTCATGCAGTAGATACCTTTAATTATATAAACACTAATATTAAAAATTCTAAGAAACTTCCTGCAGAGAGAGAAAATGAAATTAAGAATTTTTTATCGGAAAATAACAAGAATACTGGGACAGTTTTAAGAGGAGCAGCGGAAGGAAAAAATTTGATCGTTATACAGGTGGAAGCCCTTCAACAGTTTGTAATAAATAAAAAAGTAAATGGTGAGGAAATAACACCTAATTTAAATAAGTGGATAAATAGAAGCTTGTATTTTGATAATTATTTTTATCAGGTTGCTGGAGGTAATACCTCAGATGCAGAATTCATGACGAATAACTCGTTATATCCTGCGGAATCTGGTGCGGCTTACAGTAGCTATAGTAATAATTACTACAACTCTCTACCAAAGGTGCTAAAGGATAACGGTTATTATACAGCTGCTCTTCATGGTAATAATGAAGGCTTTTGGAATAGAAATGTTATGTATCAAGCTCAAGGCTTTGATGATTTTTATGGACAACATAGTTTTAATATTGATGAGGAAATAGGATTAGGTCTTAGTGATAAATCATTTTTAAATCAGTCTTTAGAAAAACTAAAATCCTTTAAGGAACCATATTATGCTTTTTTAGTTACCTTAACAAGTCATCATCCTTATAATGATGTAGAAAAGTATGGGGACTTTAACGCAGCTGAATATGAAAACTCTCTTTTAGGAAATTATTTAAAGTCAATTCATTATACTGATGAACAATTGGGAATGTTTCTAGATAATTTGGAAAAGGAAGGAATATTGCAAAACTCAATTGTAGTTATTTATGGTGATCATTTTGCTATTCCAAGAGAACAAATAAATGAGCTATACAATTTCGAAAAGATAGATAACGCCAGTGATTTAACTTGGTTCCAGTATCAAAAGGTTCCTATGATTATACATTTTCCGGAAGATGAAAACAAGGGAATAAATCACACTTATTCAGGACAGATGGATTTATACCCGACTTTAGCAAATCTATATAATCTACCTAAGAGCTATATGTTTGGTAAAGATATTCTAAACTCTAATGGGGATAAAGTCCTTTTTAGAAACGGTTCCTTTACTGATGGCAATGTATTCTATATATCATGGACAAATACCTACTATGACATAAAGACTGGAAAGGTAATTGAGGAAACTGAAGAACTAAAGAAGAAAAAGGAAGACTTTTCAAAAGAACTCCAATACTCTGATGAGACATTAAATCAAAATTTGATAAAAAGTTTTAAAGAGGATAGGAAGCTTACGTTAAAGTAGGCTTCCTATCTTCTTTGTTAGCTTGTTGTTTATTATAAGTTATGGTATTATATACTAAAAGTTAGTTCAAATATGCACATATGTAACTAAAGGCTTTATTAAAGTAATTAATAGCCTATAAATATTTAAGAATAAATGCAGGAGGCAATAAATGATCAAAGCAATATTGTTCGATTTAGACGGAACACTTATAAATACTAATGAATTAATTATTGAAAGTTTTCAGTATACTTTCAATAAGCATCTAAATAGAGAGGTATCTAGAGAGGAAATAGTAAGAACCTTTGGCGAGCCGTTAAGGGGTACAATGGCTAATTATGATGAAAAAAGTGCAGATTTGTTAGTTGCTATTTATAGAGAATATAACGAAAAGAAACATGATGAACTTGCATACATATTTGAGGGAGTAAAAGAAGGATTAGTAAACTTAAGAGAAATGGGAGTTAAGCTTGCTATAGTAACCTCAAAGAGGAGAGCTTTAGCAGAGAGAGGGCTCAAATTAATAAATGTGTTTGACTATATGGATGTTATAGTTACACCAGAAGATACACTTAAGCATAAGCCACTAGGTGACCCTGCTGAGAAGGCCTGTGAAATATTAAAGATTAGACCTGATGAGGCAATAATGGTTGGAGATAGCCATAATGATATTCTTTGTGGAAGAAATGCTGGATGCAGCACGGCAATTGTAAAATACACAGCTCTTTCAATGAGGGAGCTAATGGAGCATAAGCCTGACTATGTAATAGACAGTATAGAAGACTTAGTGGGTATATGTAACTCAATAAACAAAAAGGCTATTTAGTTATTCGAATCTAGTAAAATAACTTTCTGTTTTAAGAAGCTATAATTTAGACTTAAATTATAGCTTCTTTTATTAAGAATTTTATTTATAAATCTAAATCTATATCATCGATATGAGTTAAATCCTTTAATCTGTGTGGCAAATCCAAATTTGGAACCTTAAAATCTCCTCCCATTTCTTTAATTATTCCCTTTGCCTTTTCTAATTCAGTTTCTTCAAGGTTTACAATTACCTTGTAGTTAACGTCTATAATTTCCTCAAAACCACCCATACCACTTACCATAGGACTAGCAGCATCTAGAGGTCTTTTAGAAGGATCTTCTATATGTTCTCCTGAGCTTAGTACCATTGCTGATAGATTAGGGGCATTTTCTGTGCCAGGAAATCTAGGTTGTACTCCATTATTAAACTCCACGTAATGATCGTTTATATCTGCTACAGTATTTTTAAAACCTGCACTTTTTAATTGTTCTACAGCTTTGTTTGCATTCTTTATACCGCTGAAAAAAGCTTCTATTTTCATTAATAGTCCTCCTTTGAAGGTAAAATATCCTTAAGGTTATTTTATCACTGGAAAAAGAATATTATTCTAAGGATGAAGTCATTACGAAATTATAAATGATTTATAGATATTGAAAAAATCGGTATTTTTTAATGCTATTCATTAAGGAAAATGATAATGTATTATAGGTAGTAAGAACTGAGATTTTATAAACAATGAAATTTTAGAGTTAAGAAACAAGTAATTTAAATTGAGAAGGGAGATTTTTAAGATGAATTTGTATTATATTTCTGTATTGTTAGTAATAGCTTCTAATGTTTTTTATCATATTTTTCAAAAATCTGTTCCAGAAGCTGCAAATCCGTTAATATCACTTATAGCAACCTATGGTATTGCTTTAATCTTAACGCTGATTTCTTTTTGTATATATCCTTCAGATGTGGGATTTATACAATCCTTTAAAAGATTAAATTGGGCAAGTTATGCTCTAGGCATTACTATTGTAGGATTAGAATTAGGGTTTTTATTAGCTTATAGAGCAGGATGGAACATAAGTTTAGTTGCTCTTTTTACTAATATTTGCGTTACAGTACTATTGATTCCTATTGGGCTGCTATTATATAAGGAGCATATCTCCTTAATAAATTTTGTTGGTATACTTTTAAGTATAGCAGGAGTTATTTGTATATATCAAAAATAGTCTTTTGGTTTTAAATTTTTTCCATTAATCATATAAAGTAATATGTGATAAATTACATATTACTTTATAAGGTGGAGAGAAGATGAAGGTTGATACTGTCTTTGAAGGAGGAGGAGTAAAAGGTATAGGGCTTATAGGAGCAGTATGCTGTTTAGAAGAAAAAGGATATGAATGGAACAGATTTGCAGGAACCTCTGCAGGGGCAATAATTGCTTCTCTGCTAGCGGCAGGTTATTCTGGAAGAGAGCTAAAGGACATCATGATGAATTTAGACTACAAAATATTTTTAGGAAAAAATAAACTTAAGTTAGTTTCTATCGTGTCAAAATCCAGTTCACTTTTAAAGAACAAGGGCATATACTCTGGAGAGCCAATTAGGGATTTTGTAAGGGACTTGCTAATAAAAAAGAATAAAATAAAATTTAGAGATGTAAGTATTAATGGAAAATCAAAACTTAAAATTATTGCTTCAGATATAACACAGAAGAATATGTTAATACTACCGGAGGATATAGCTAGATATGGAATAGATCCCATGGAATTTGAAATTGCTGAGGCTGTTAGAATGAGTTTAAGCATTCCCTTTTATTTTAAACCTATTAAATTTAGTTATAAAGATGGATACAGCTATATAGTAGATGGAGGACTTTTAAGCAATTTTCCTATTTGGATATTTGATGTTCAGGAAATGCCAAGATGGCCTACTTTTGGATTTAAGTTAGTAGAAGAGAGAGTTAGTTATACCTCCACAGGAAAAACAGATTTTATATCCTTTTTGCTAGATGTGGTTAATACAATGATTGATAAAAATGAAGAAATATATATAAAGGATAAGGATGCTGTTAGAACAATTTTTATACCTACTTTAGGAGTTTCCACTACAGATTTTAATATTACAAAAGAAATGAGATTGAAGATTTTTCAATCTGGTTACAAAAGTGCTGAAAAGTTTTTGAATAATTGGAGTTTTTCTGGTTATGTAAAGGAATATAGATCTAAGTAATTAAGAGATGTAGAGTTGTAAATTCTAATAGCAGATAAGGATGAATATAAAAGCATATAAATGATAAGGGTTGGTTTAAGTATAAACCAACCCTTATTTTTTAGAGTTATTCTCCGCAGCCAGAGCAACCGCCGCCGCAGCCGCTTTCTGATTGAACTTCTGTTTCAATACTTAAACCGCCTCTTCCATTTTCGCTGCCACCTTTTAAAGTAAAGCTTCCGAATTGGTTTATTAGATCTTTTTCAACTAAGAATTGCATATCCTTAATTTGCACAACTACATCATCATCTTTTTGTTCATCCAGAACAAGATTAAAAGCTGGGCCGCTTCATCCCATACCTGCTAAATAAATTCTAATTATGTTAGAATTTATATCATTTTCTTTTAGAAGCTCTTTAAATTCTGCGTATGCTATATCGCTCATATTAACAGCTGCCATAAATATTACCTCACTTTTCTTTATATTTTTGGATTTTAGTTAATAATAAATCATATCTAATATTAATTAATAATAATTTTATAACTAAATCATCTATATATTATAATAATATATAATATTAAAGTTTTCAAGTATTATAAAGTAAAATGCAAGCTGCGGAAGATGCTTAATAAAATTAATTTAGTTTATAAAATTACACTATTATTATCTGATTGATAGCAACATAGATACCTGTTTAAAGTTGATAAAAAACAATTATTATGGTTTATGAAGGTAAATATTCGGAAAAAGACAGTAAATGGAATTCTAAAGTTCAAATACTGCAAAAAAGAAACATTAATAACATTTTCTCTTATAATGTTTGTTATTTTACAATCAAACAAAATAGAATATTTTGGAGTAATGTACAATAAAAAGTAGAAAAATTACCATATATTTTCAAAATATATTTAAATATGGTTTAAGAATATATAAAATATATAAAAAATTATAAAATATTTTAAAAAATCGGACGGGATACGTATAATTATATTAAAGAAAATAACAAAATATTGGGTTATAATTACATGGGTATAAATACAATTTAAAACAAAAAATTCAATTAAAAAATAAAAACAAGGAATATCAATTGGTTAAGAGGTGTAAAAAACTTAGAAAAAAATATTTTTATTCGACAAATTATGATTTACAAATCTATTTTTTATTATCTAAATAGAACAAACTCGCAAAATAGCGTAAAATGTAAGAAAATTGTTGTAATTTTCATATAGAAAAATTTTCTTTTTGATGATAAAATATTCACGAAGGCAAGAAAAGAATATATATCCTTCATTCCACAAAACACAAATAAAATATATATACAAATTGAAAGGGGAATAATACACAAATGGAAAAAGAAAAATACTTAGCGGAAACAAAGAAAGCGTTAACACCTCTTTTAGCAATTGAAGAGGCGGCAAGATGTCTTTTATGTCACGATGCACCATGTAGTAAAGCATGTCCAGCAGGAACTGATCCAGCAAAATTCATACGTTCATTACGTTTCAGAAACTTAAAGGGTGCAGTTGAGACTATAAGAACAAACAATCCACTTGGAGCTATATGTTCAAGAGTCTGTCCTTACGACAAGTACTGTGAGGGAGCTTGTAGCAGATGTGGAATAGACAACCCAATTAAAATAGGCGAGTTACAAAGATACTTAACAGATCACGAGCAAGCTATAGGAATGAAAGTAAACGATAAAGTAGAATTAAACAAGGAAAAAGTAGCTGTTATAGGTTCAGGTCCAAGTGGTCTAACAGCAGCAGCAGGCCTTGCATTAAAAGGATACAAAGTAACTGTATTTGAAGAAAAAGACGTTTTAGGTGGATGGTTAAGTTATGGAATTCCTCCTCAAAGATTACCACAAAACGTTGTTGAGAATGAAATAGATTATATAAAAGAGTTAGGCGTAGAATTCAAAACAAACTGCAAAGTTGGAAAAGAAATCAGCGTAGATGCTCTTAGAGCAGATGGATACAAAGCATTCTTAGTATCTTGCGGAATTCAAAAAGGTAAGAATGTAGATGTTAAAGGCGCAGATTTAGAAGGCGTTGTAAATGGAGTAGACTTCTTAGCTGAAGCTAAAACTAAAAAAGGCGAAGTTAAAGTTGGAAGCCATGTAATCGTTATAGGTGGCGGAGACGTTGCTATGGACTGTGCTTCAACAGCAAAACTTCTTGGTGCTGAAGATGTTAAGATTGTTTACAGAAGAACAATTGAAAAAATGCCAGCAAGCACTGAAGAAAGAGAATATATCCAACAACACTTAAACATTCCAGTATTCACAGGATTTAAGCCAGCTGAAATAGTTGGACAAGATGGAAAAGTTACAGCATTAAAAGCTGAGGGAATGTTCGATGCTTCAACTATGGAATTAGCAGCAGATATGGTTATATTTGCAGTAGGACAAGAAGCTGAAGATGTAAAAGCTATAGCAGACCTAGATGCAGCAGATGTATTTGCAGCAGGAGATATCGTAGAAGATGACAAGACTGTTGTACAAGCAGTAGCATCAGGAAAAGTAGCTGTAGAAAAAATCGAAGCTTATTTAACAGGAAAATCAGGATTAGACGAAGTAGCATCAGTTAAGGAGGTTGTAAAATAATGAAAAAGAAAGATCTTTCAATAGAATTTTGTGGAGTTAAATTTGAAAATCCATTCCTTTTAGCATCATCACCAGTTGGAAACAACTATGAAATGTGTGCTAAAGCTTTAGAAACTGGCTGGGGCGGAATTGTATTCAAGACTGTAAACTCAGAAAAAATGATAGAGGTTTCACCACGTTTTGACGCAACTAGAAAAGAAGGAACTCCTTTCGTAGGATTCAAAAACATGGAGCAAGTTGCAGAGCATTCATTAGAAGAAAACTTAAGAGACATGAAGAAACTTAAAGAAAACTATCCAAATAAAGTTCTTATAGCTTCAATAATGGGAGCTAGTGAAGAAGAGTGGACAAGACTTGCTCAACAAGTTACTGAAATAGGAGCAGATATAATAGAGTGTAACTTCTCATGTCCTCAAATGACAACTCACGCTATGGGTTCAGACGTTGGACAAAACCCAGAATTAGTTAAAAAATATTCTGCAGCAGTAAGAAAAGGAACTCATCTTCCAGTACTTGCTAAAATGACTCCAAACATAGGAAACATGGAAGTACCAGCAAGAGCTGCTATTGAAGGTGGAGCTACAGGTATAGCTGCAATCAATACAATAAAATGTATAACTGGAGTTGACTTTGATAAGAGAGTTGGTCTTCCAATAGTAAACGGAAAATCATCAATATCAGGATACTCAGGTAAAGCTGTAAAACCAATCGCATTAAGATTCATAACTCAATTAAAACAAGATCCAGCTCTTAAAGATGTTCCAGTAAGTGGTATCGGTGGAGTTGAAACTTGGGAAGATGCTCTTGAATTCATAATGCTTGGATCAGGAACAGTTCAAGTTACTACATCTATCATGCAATATGGATACAGAGTTGTAGAAGACATGATCAGCGGATTACAATACTTCATGGAAGAAAAAGGTGTTGATAGCCTACAAGAATTAGTTGGTTGTGCATTAGGTAATATGGTACCAGCTGAAAACTTAGATAGAGATTATATAGTATATCCAGACTTCAACCATGACAAGTGTATCGGTTGTGGAAGATGTTATATTTCATGTTTCGATGGAGGACACCAAGCTGTAGTTTGGGATTCAGAAACAAGAAAACCTTCAGTTAACAAAGATAACTGTGTAGGATGTCACTTATGTGCATTAGTATGCCCTATCGAAAAATGCATAACTAAAGGTGAAGTTGTATTTAAAGACTTTGGAGTAGAAAGAGAAATAGCTCTTTAATAAAGAGTTATAATAAAGGGGAGTTTTTATGAGTGGAATAATGTCAGGTGCTATTAGCATGGGGATACTTGCATGGATATGGTCCAATTTTAGTACCGCAATAGGCGTACAAGCTTGGGCTGGATTCATGGGAACCACAACATATTATGGAGTTGGTTCTGCACTTGGAGAACGTTTCGTTAAGGGATGGCTAAGAGGCATATTTGTAAACATGGTAGGAGTAGCATGGGCTATCTTCTGTGTAGAGGCTTCAAACGTACTTCATATTCCAAATATAGTTGCTATTATGACAGGTGTTATCTCCTTCGGAATAGTTGCAGAAGCTAAATGGAAGCACTTAATGTTCGTGCCAGGTGTATATATAGGATGTTCAACTACTTTTGGTATGATGGCTTTAGGACACTCCTACTTAGATACGGCAGCAGTTCTTTTAATGGGATCTGTAGTAGGATTAGTCTCAGATGCCGGTGGTGCTTGGTTAGAAAAAATTACTAACAAAAACAAAAAAGTTGTAGAAAACGCTGAGCAACAAGCATAATATTTATCTAACTATTCATCCATATGAGGTAAGAAATTACCCCATATGGATGAATTTATAAATCTGACTAATAACTCTCGATAATTTTACTAAAATCCTTCAATTATCATATAAGATGTATTCTTTATTAGGGGGGAATTTAAAATGAGTAAATATGATTTAGTAGTAAAAGGAGGAACTGTAGTAACAGCTTCCGATACTTTTAAAGCGGACTTAGGTATAAAAGATGAGAAAATAATTGAAATTGGAATAGATTTATGTACAGAGGGAGCAGAGGTAGTTGATGCTGCTGGTAAATATGTTTTCCCTGGTGGAATAGATCCACACACTCACATGGATATGCCATTTGGCGGAACATACTCTAGTGACGACTTTAAAACTGGTACTATAGCAGCTGCTTGCGGCGGAACGACAACTATAGTGGACTTTGCTATCCAACAAAACGGAAAAACGCTAAAGGATGCTACAGAAACTTGGCGTGAAAAAGCAGATGGAAAAGCTGTAATTGACTATGGTATTCACATAAGCGTTACAGATTTAAACGACAACGTTTTAAATGAAATGCCAGAAATAATCAAACAAGGATATACAAGCTTTAAAATGTTTATGACATATGATGGCTTAAGAGTAGATGATGGCACAATTATAAGAACTTTAATGAAGGTTAACGAAAATGGTGGACTTGCTTGCGTACACGCAGAAAACTACTATGTAATTGATTACCTTACTAAAAAGTTCAAAGCAGAAGGAAAGGGAGAGCCAATATATCACGCACTATCCCGTCCAGATTTAGCTGAAGGAGAAGCAGCTGGCAGAGCTATTAAGCTTGCTAAAATTGCTAATGCGCCTCTTTGCATAGTTCATAATAGCTGTGAAGCATCTGTTTCTGAAATAGCTCGTGCTAGAGCAGAAGGATATCCAATAATTGGTGAAACTTGTCCTCAATATCTATTATTATCAGAGGACAACTATAGAGAACCAGATTTCAATGGAGCTAAATATGTAATGTCACCTCCATTAAGAGATAAGAAAAACTGGCCTACAATGTGGAAGGCTTTAAAAGATAACACAGTGCAATTTGTGGCTACAGACCACTGCCCATTCTTCATGGAGCAAAAGGAAATGGGAAAAGAGTTCTTTGCACAAATTCCAAATGGAGCTCCAGGAGTAGAGCTTAGAATGTCCCTAATGTACACTTATGGTGTAGCTGAAGGAAGATTTGACTTAAACAGATTCGTTCAGGTAACTTCTACAAATGCTGCTAAAGTATATGGTATGTATCCTCAAAAAGGAACTATAGCAGTTGGAAGTGATGCTGATATAGTAGTATTTGATCCAAATGTAGATATTACAGTTACTCAACCAATGCTTCATGAAAATGTTGACTACACACCTTATGAAGGCTTTAAGTTAAAAGGTGCTCCAGTAGTTACAGTAAGCAGAGGAACAGTAGTTGCTAAAGATGGTCAATTTGTAGGAAAAGAAGGAGCAGGTAAGTTCATTAAGAGAGGTGCTCCAATACTAATATAGTGATAACGAAGTTATAGTGAAATTCTCTATTAATGCTCTTAAACCCTATAAAGAACATTTAAAAGTGAAACTTTCACTTTCAAAATATTAATATTAATAATTTTAACTTCGTTATTCTCAAGACTAGGATGGTTGAAAAAAACCTTAAATAACACTAACTCTCAGAAGAAAATTATAATTTGGAAATATTTAAGCCCTCTAGCTATTGAGCTAGGGGGTTTTTTAATTGAATTAATAAAATACTAATACTGTATTTATACTAAGATTATTTTACATGGTAAAATTACTGTATATAGAGGGAGGAGATATAAATTATGAAAATTAGAACTAGAGCAGCTGCTATAATTTTAGATGACTTAAATAGAGTTCTTCTTGTTAAGCATAGAGACCCAGATACCGGTGAAACTTGGTGGACGTTACCTGGCGGCGGTATAGAGGCAGGAGAAAGTGCAGTAGAGGCATTAATAAGAGAAGTTAAAGAAGAATGTGGAATTAAGTGTATTCCAAAGGATTTAGTCTATGTTAGAGAATATGTAGAATGGCATAAGGAAACTCATCATATATCTCTTTTTTTTACTGCTGCAGCATTGGATTATAATATAAACATTGGTATTGATCCAGAATTTTCAATAGATAAACAATTTATTATAGATACAGCCTTTCTATCTGAAGAAGAGATCAGAATTACTTCAATTGATGTGTACCCTGAAATCCTTAGAGATGTTTTTTGGGAGGATTTTAAAAAAGGTTTTTGTGGACATAAAGTTTATCTTGGTCAGCAGAAATAAAAGAATTTTTCATTTTAAATTAATAATGTTACTTTTGAGAGAATATCAATATCTTGTAACTAATAAAATTTTATAAGACTATAAATGAAGCAGAATTCATTTAAGGAGATTAAATATGAATTTATTAGATATTATCAGTAATATGAGAAAGAGAAGTTTGTTAACTATACTTGGTATTCTCTACTTAAGTACATTAATCACCTTTGGCATAATATACTGGAAAATTGCCAATATTTCTTCTGGAGAGTTTTTTGTATTTCAGAATGATATTAATATAAATACAAAGGTTACTGCCTTTAAAAAGGCTCTTAAATTAAATATTAATAATAGAGAATTTAATAATACTATAGCGGATTTAATTGTTTCAGAAGAATACAGAAGACCTATAGTGAAACTGGAAGACACGGAACATAAAAAGGAGAAGAATTTTAACGTTTTTACCTTTGAGAATCCACTAGGCGAGATTTGGGCTAATTATTATTATCTATCGCTTCAAGGTAAAGGAATAACTCATATGAAGGTGGAAAGCTGTGAAGAGCAATTTGTAAGTAGTAAATTTAGCTGTTATAAATTAAAAATATCTCTATATAAAGTTATTAGTAATGATAAAAATGATAGTTTCATTCTTTATAATAAGAGCAACAAAATGAAAAAGATAAATAATATGGTAATCTGGGTTAAAGATTATCCTAAAATAGAGGAGGAGTTTTTTAAAAAAGGCAGCTATTTTTATCCTCTAAGTTTTTATTTTACAAACCTTATGGAAAACTCTGTTTCATTTCCCGATGATAGTCCTTTAGTTTTAAAGGGAGTAGCAAATGGAAGTTTTAAATATCCACTTTGGAATTTTATGTATTTTAGTGCAGTAACTATAACTACCCTTGGCTATGGAGATATTTTACCTAACTCCACATTGGTAAGAATATTAGTGATGTTTGAAACGACTTTTGGCGTAGTTATTATTGGTATGTTTGCTTCCTGTCTTTTTTGGAACAAAATTTAAAATTACTGTTTCAAAAAATGGGGATAGAAGGTAGAATAATATTATATGGAAAACTAGAGAGGAGCTGTTAACGTTGACAGAAAAATTATTTTATGAAAATCCTTACTTAAGGGAGTGTGAATCAGAAGTAGAA
This sequence comes from Clostridium sp. CX1, assembly GCF_025398335.1. Lineage (GTDB taxonomy): Bacteria > Bacillota > Clostridia > Clostridiales > Clostridiaceae > Clostridium_AM > Clostridium_AM tanneri. The sequence continues at coordinate 225,795 of NZ_JAODOO010000002.1, read as the reverse complement.
GAGATAGTACCTAAGGATGATAAGTTTTTGTTAGTTTTAAATAAAACAATATTTTACCCTGAAGGTGGAGGACAGCCTTCAGATATTGGTGAAATTGATGGTGCAGCAGTAGAATATGTTTTTGAAAAAGAAGGAGTTATTTATCATAGAGTGACTAAGGCTCCAAAAGACAAAAAAGTCTTTTGCAAAATTGATTTTGAAAGACGATTTGATCATATGCAGCAGCATAGTGGAGAACATTTGTTAACTGGAGCAATTTTTAATTTGTATAAAGGAAACAATAAAGGATTTCATCTAGGAGAGGAATATGTAACTATAGATATTGATATACCTTTAGAAGATATGACAGAGGAAATGCTTCTTAAAGCGGAAGAAACAGTAAACTCTTTCATATATAAAAATCAGGAGATACGTACATATGTGGTTTCAAAGGAAGAAAGTGAAAAACTACCATTAAGAAAAAGAATTAATGTAGACGAAGATTTAAGAATAGTAGAAGCTGAGAATATGGATTGCTGTCCTTGCTGCGGAACCCATGTAATTAGAACTGGAGAAGTAGGAGTAGTTAAAATAATAAAGACTGAAAGATATAAAGGAATGACTAGAATATATTTCAAATGTGGAAATAGAGCTCTAAAGGATTTTCAAAATAAACATAACATAATAACAAAACTAAATAGGCTTTTTTCGTCAGATGAAAATAACTTGGTACAGAGAGTTGAAAATCAAGCTGCAGATTTTGAAAGAGTCAGTAGAGAACTAAATAAGCTAAGAAGAATACTTGCTGTAAGAGAAGTAGAACACATAGTTAAAGAAGATAGTTCAAAGATCTATGTTGGAAAATATGAAGATAGAAGCTTTGAAGAAATACAGCTATTAGGAACAGCTTTTGAAGGAAAGGATAGAATAATAATTTTAGGTTCACTATGTGATTTAAAGCTGCTATTTAATAACAATACTGGACTTGATGTTAACTGTGGTAAAATCTTCAAAGATAACATTAAAGAATTTAACGGAAAAGGTGGCGGCAACGGTAAAAAGGCTCAGGGAACTTTTACTAGCAAAGAAGATTTAGTTAATTTTATGAATTTTTTAAGTTCATACTTAGAAAGTAATACATACTAATGGTACAGATAGGAACGGGGGGATAAAGTGAAAAGACTTGGAACAGCAGTTATCCTATGTGGTGGTAAGAGCAGTAGAATGGGATTTGATAAAAGTAAGCTAAAATTAGGCAATAAACTTCTTTTAGAAATAGTGGCAGAGAAACTAGAGGGCCTATTTGAAGAGGTACTACTTGTAGCGGAAAGAAAAGATAAGTTTGTAGGGTTAAGGTATACTGTATTAGAGGATTTAAAGAAGGAATATGGTCCAGCAGGAGGGATTTACACCGGCTTAAAGCATGCTTCATCTCAGTATGTGTTTTTTTTAGCCTGTGATATGCCTATTGTAAATATAGAATACATAGAATCTATGATGGAGAATTTAAGACACAATGATTACGATGGTGTTATTCCAAGACGTAATAATTGGGTTGAACCTCTTCATGCTTTCTATTCCCAAAGTTTAATTGGAGACTTTGAGAAGGGAATAATGGAAAATAATTTAGTTTTGTACGATATAATTAGAAATTCAAATATACTATACATTCCAGAAGAAGTTACAAAAGAGTATGATCCTAATATGGAGATGTTCTGTAACTTAAATTATGTAGATGACTTAAAAATACTAGAAAAAATATAAACTTAGAAGGGAATTAGGTGAATATATTGAGTTTTGAAAAAATGCTGCTTATAGTTTTAATTATTGCCTCTATTTCGCAACTTTACTTGTCTTTTATTAAAGGAAGGGCTCCTAGGAAGGATAATGGAGAAATTTTATTAAGATTATCGGCATCGGATATAAAAAGGAAGTTCTTAGCAATACTTTTCTTAGGACTAATGGGGTATTTTGTATATGTGATAATAACAGGATATTTTACTGCCTTAGGCGTAATGATTGTAGTTTATTTTCTATTAAGTATTTATGATTTTAGTAAAGAAAAAGTAGTTACTGATAAGGGTATAGGACAAAAGAGCCTATACAGTAATGTATACTATAACTTTAGTTACTGGAAGGATATAGAGGAATGGCATTGGTCCGATAAAAAAGAAAATCAGTTGTTATTTAAAATAAAAATAAAGGATAGAGTAGAGACTAAGGACTGGCAAGTATCTTCCTTAGAAAAAGAAAAAATAGAGGAGCTTTTTAAAAATTATATAGGAAATGATTCTCAGTAAAATAAAAAACCGCAAATAAATATTTGCGGTTTTTAGTTATAACTTATTTGGCAATAATATCTTTAACTACTTCGCCACCTATAATCATACCTGCTACTGGAGGAACAAAGGATATGCTTCCAGGAATTTGTCTCTTTGCAGTACATTTTTTACTTCCGCTAGTACATACGCAGCCTTCCTTACAGGTAATAACTTCACCTTGTTTAGGCTTCATAGGCATTTCTTCAGAATACAGCACTTTTAAAGTTTTAATTCCTCTCTTTCTAAGCTCATATCTCATAACTTTCGCAAGAGGACAAATCTTTGTATCATATATATCTGCTACTCTAAATTGAGTAGGGTCTAACTTATTCCCTGTACCCATACAGCTAATTATGTCAATATTATGTTCTTTGCACCAAAGAACTAGAGCAATCTTTGAGGAAACTGTATCTATTGCATCTACTACGTAATCAGCGTCTAATGGTATTATTTCATCTATATTATCTGCTTTAACAAAAGTTTGATGAATATCAACCTTGCATTTAGGATTGATTTTTAAAGCCCTTTCTTTTAAAAGCTCAACTTTTGACTTGCCTATAGTATCAAAAGTGGCGTGTATTTGTCTATTTAAGTTAGTTAAACATACCGTATCATCATCTATTAATATAAGATGTCCAACTCCAGCTCTTACTAGTGCTTCGAAGGTAAAACTACCTACACCACCTAAACCAAAGATGACAACTGTACTGTCTTTTAGCTTCTCTAAGGATTCCTTACCAATTAATAATTCAGTTCTTGAAAGTGAGTGTTGTCCCATAGTATATCTCCTTTATATATTAAATTTACTGCATTTAAAGTAGACTGTTGCTACAATACATATAAAATCAATTTATTGCTTCACGTAAATAGTATATAATAACAAAATTAAAAGTCAATACAATAGAGTTAAATATAATATAAGATTGATGGTATAATATTCCTATGAATAAAAAGGAGGAGAGTATAAAATGAATACTTTAAAAATAGGGCTGTGTCAAATGATGGTAGTAAAAAGTACAAAAGAGGAAAATACAAAAAAGGCTCAAAACATGATATGTGAAGCAGCAGATAAAGGAGCTAAAATTGTAGCTCTTCCAGAGATGTTTAACTGCCCTTATAATAATAAACATTTTAGAGAATATGCTGAAGCTTTCCCAGAAGGAGAGACAATAAAAATGCTTTCTTCTACTGCTAAAGATAAAAATATATATTTAATAGGAGGCTCAATTCCAGAGATAGAGGATGATAAAATTTACAATACTTCTTTTATATTCGATAATAAAGGGGAATTAATAGGCAAACATAGAAAGGTTCATTTATTTGATATTGACATTAAAAATGGAGTTAGATTTATGGAATCAGAAGTATTATCTAGTGGCAGTGATATTACTTTAGTTGATTCACCTTGGGGAAAAGTAGGTGTAGCTATTTGCTATGATATAAGATTTCCGGAGATTATAAGAATAATGGCTTTAAAAGGAGCTAAAATTATCTTTATACCAGCGGCTTTTAATATGACTACAGGGCTTGCTCATTGGGAGACTCTATTTAAGTCCAGAGCATTAGATAATCAGTTATATATAGCAGGCATATCTCCAGCTAGAAATACTAATTATTCTTATGTAGCTTATGGAAATTCCTTAATAACTAACCCTTGGGGAGATATTGCTGCAAAGTTAGATGAAAAAGAAGGAATATTGATTCAGGATATAGATCTAGAGTATATAGATGAAATAAGAGACTCTTTGCCGTTATTAAAGCACAGGAGAGGGGATCTATATAATTTAGATTTATTATAAGATTACTAAAAAGTTATAATAAATAGAACATTATCTGATTAAGTATTACTATTATTTTCAGGAAGTATAGACAAAGAACAGATAATTGCTGCAAGTATATATTTTAAGCACATAACCATAATTATGAATGTTATTTTATAAAGCAATATTCATAGTTATGGTTTATTTATTATAAGAAGTGCATTTTTATTCAGAAAATTTTCTATAGTACACCTTTTCTAAAAAAATCCTTTTACTTAAAAAAAGGGTGTATATTATTTATAGACATTAATCAAAAGATAATGAAAAAATATACTGATAACTTTAGAGAAATAGAATTTAGCAGGAAAAGAGGTTTTGTTATGAAAATTATAAGGCAGTTAGCTATTATACTTATAATTTGTTTTCTAGGAGAATTGCTTAGAAGGGTCCTAAATTTAACGGTACCTGGTAATGTAATGGGAATGATAATCTTACTGATGCTATTATGTACTGGCATAATCAAAGTTGAAATGATTGAAGATATAAGCAAGTTTTTGTTAGATCATCTAGCTTTCTTTTTCTTACCAGCAGGAGTTGGTCTTATAGCTTCCATAGCGCTAATTAAAGACTATTGGTACTATGTCTTAATAATAGCCTTTATATCTACAGTAGTTGTTATGGTAGTTACGGGAATAACAGTACAACTATTTAAAAGGAGAGAATCGAGATGAGAGAACTAATTTCTACACCTATCTTTGGTATTATGATATCTTTAATAGCATTTGAAATAGGATGTATTTTGTATAAAAAGACTAAGATTCCTATTTTAAACCCCTTGTTTACTAGTATAATCATGGTGATGTGCTTTTTAACTATTTTTAACATTAATGTTTCAGACTATGATAAGGGAGGACAATTTATTTCCTTTTTCCTATCTCCAGCTACGGTGATACTAGCAGTACCGTTGTATAAAAAGATTAAACTTTTGAAAGCTTACGCATTACCAATAGTTGCTGGAATAACTGCAGGATCTTTAGTTGGAATTATAACAGTTATTTTTTTATGTCATTTATTCGGTATATCAAAACCTTTAGATATTTCAATGATACCTAAATCCATAACAGTACCTATAGGAGTAGAGGTCTCCAAGCAGTTAGGTGGAATACCTTCTATTACAGTGGCAGCTATTATAATTACAGGAATAATGGGAGCTGTTGTAGGACCTTATGTATGCAAGCTATTCAAAATAGAAGATAAGGTAGCAGTAGGAGTAGCCATAGGAACCGCTTCTCATGCTGTAGGCACAACAAAGGCTATTGAATTAGGGGAAGTGGAAGGGGCAATGAGCAGTTTATCCATAGGACTAGCAGGTATTATAACAGTTTTTATTGCACCAGTTATAACTAAAATATTTGAAAATTTTATATAAATGAAGTACTAAATTAAGTGAATCTTTATCAAAGCTTTGGAAGCTAAATAATTTTAGTATAATAATTAAATTAAAAAATAGATGTATGAAAAACAATTATTTTCATACATCTATTTTTTAGTTATCTGTTATAGAATATTATAGTATATATAAATATTCCTCATCTAAGCTAAGTTTAATCTTATAGCTTAATTGTATTATCTGATGAATTCATCTTTTCAACTATAGTGTACATATTAGTTATTTCACCTACTGCTAGTTTATCTTTTAGATTATAAAAATCAAGACAAGTTCCACAGCTAAAAACATTTACTCCTCTTTCCTTAAGTTTCATTATACTCTCTAAACAATCAGAACCTTCCACAGTAAGCTTAACGCCAGCATTTAAAAAGAGTAGATCTGATGGAATAGAATCACTTTCTGATAAAGCATAGAAATAGCTTTTCATAAGCATAGATCCTAATATATCATCGCCTTCTCCTAGTCTGTCACTTCCAACTAAAATAGTAAGCTTCTTTTCATTTAAATCCATGTCTTTACAGGAACAATTCTCTTTAGTTATGTTTACATGGAATAAACCGTTATTTTCTTCTACCTTCCATTTAAAACCGTTACTTTCAGCAAATTTGGAAACATTATTCTTAGCTACTTCGTTATCCACTATAATTGTAGCCTCTCCTTCTTCAATTCCATCAAAATACTTTTTAGTATGTATAACAGGTTCTGGACATTTTAAACCTTTACAATCAATTAAGTTTCTCATATTATTACCACCTTTTTAAAACAATTTTATTGTAGGATTATATATTATATAATTGGGTAAAGTATATACAGATAAAGATAGAGAATAGTACAACCTACATAAATTATAGCACAACTAAAATGCTGACATTATAATATTTATAAATAGAAGTTCTTTTAACTATAAGTTTTGTTTATAAGTAGAAAATTGAAAAATTAATAGTCAGAAAATTACGACAACTAGGTAAAAATGAAAAATTTGTGGTATTATGATATACGGTATTTTATGTCTACGTGGAAAAAATAAGACACTATAAATAAGGAAAGGGTTTTTTTAATGAATCAATTTATATCTAGTTTTACATTTATTTTTCAAATATCAGTTTTTGCAATTACAATGTACTATCTACTCCTTTCATTGTTTGGACTTTATAAAAAGGAAGACAAAGGAGCAGAAAATTGTGCACCTAAAAAAACTTTTGCACTACTTGTTGCAGCTCACAATGAGGAGATGGTTGTAGGGAAAATTATAGAAAGTCTTAAAGAAATAGACTATCCTAAAGAAATGTATGATATCTTTGTTATTGCTGATAACTGCGATGATAGTACAGCTAGCATTGCTAACAGTTATGGAGTTAATGTTCATGAAAGAAAGGTTCCAGACAAGAGAGGTAAGGGATATGCTCTGGAATGGATGTTTGATAGAATATTTAAAATGGACAAAAAATATGATGCTATAGCAATTTTTGATGCAGATAATTTAATTTCTAAAAACTTTCTAAAAGAAATGAACTATAAGATGCAGCAGGGATATAAGGTAGTTCAAGGGTACATAGATAGCAAAAATCCAAATGATTCATGGATCACACAATCTTATTCTATTTCTTTCTGGACTGCAAACAGACTGTTTCAATTAGCAAGAGCAAATCTTGGACTATCTAACCAGATAGGTGGAACAGGGTTTTGTATGGACACTGAAATTCTTAGAAAACTTGGATGGGGGGCAACCTGTCTTACAGAGGATTTAGAATTTACTTGTAAGCTTGTGTTAAATGGACATAAAGTAGGTTGGGCACATAATGCAATAGTTTATGATGAAAAACCTTTAACTTTGAAACAATCTTGGAATCAGAGAAAAAGATGGATGCAGGGATTTACAGATGTATCTTCGAGATTTTTCTCAAAGTTACTTAAAAAGGCTGTTAAGGATAAAAGCTTTACAGCGTTAGACTGTGCATTATATACAATACAGCCCTTTGTAACAATATTAATAGGTTTGTCTGCAGTGCTTACTATGATGCAGGTTAACACTAAAGATGGTTTAAACATATTTGTTATAAATGATTTGTTTAACAATGTCTTTGGTAGTGTTTTTGGAAGCATTATATGGAAGACCTTCAGTATTATTCAGTTTATTTTTACACCTTTAATAATGCTCCTAGAGAATAAACTTTCAAAGAAAATGTTTATTACCTTTGGTTTATATTCTCTAAATGTAATAATACTTTCATACCTATATGGTGGTCAACCAACCTTTATAGAAATGCTTATAGGGAATATTGCGTATATTGGTACTTTCATAGTAATGATTCGTATGATAGGTGGAAAGAATCCTCTTAAACTATTTGTTTGGTACTTATTATACGGAATATATACTTTAACTTGGATTCCAATAACTATTCAAGGGATAATAGATAAAGATAAAAAAGAGTGGAGTCATACGAAGCATATAAGACAAATAAGTATTCAAGATGTTGAATAAAAAGAGTTCTTAAGTAGCACACTGGTGTTATTTAAGAACTCTTTTTTAGTTTAAATTCATGTAACAATAAAAATGTTAAGATTTTGATATTGCTACTATGAATTATTTTCTGTTTTTTGTGAAAAATATACTTGGAGGTGATAGAAATGAAAAAGGTAGCTGTAGAAAAAGGACTAGGCACAGTAGGAAACTATTTATCCAAAAATGGGTATAGTGTTGAGGAATTTGAGATAAACAGTACTGAAAATTCTTCTTTTTACGATCAATTTGATGCAGTAGTAGTAACAGGGCAGAGCATAAATGTTATGGGCTATTCAGACACTACAACAAGAACACCACAGATTATTGCTGATGGTCAAACAGCAGAAGAAATAAAAAGCCAACTTGAAAACATAGTTACAAAATAAAATTAATCTAAATCACTATGGATAAGATAGGGTTAAAAATAGGTGTAAACTTTAAAGATAAAGTAAGTTTGCATCTATCTTTTTTAACTAATGCTATACAACATATTAATTATTATGTAAATCAAATTTAATGTAAACTACAAATAATATTTATACTTATATTCATATTAATAAATTAAAACTAAAGGATGGTGTAAATTGTGGCTAATTCAAAGGAAAAAATTAATACTTATGAGGAAACAAGAGACTATGCCATTAATCTTTTCAGTAAAGGAATGTGCATGGGAGAAGTTATGAAAAAGACAAATATGACAGAGGAAGAAATAGCAAAATTCAGAGATGAATTAGATAAAGATTAAAAAAATCCTTGTACCTATTGGTATAGGGATTTTTTTAATAGTTTTATTTTTAAATTATAGTAACCTACTTGTAAAAACATTAAATATTATTATAAAATACAAGTAGAAATTATTTAAAATTTGTAGAATAGATATGCTAAAATAAACCTTAAATCATTATTTTAGCGTACAGTTGAAGAGGTGTACTATGGAGGGAAAACTATATACAAAGGAGAAAAGGATCAAAATATCACCAGAGAACCATTGTTTTTGTGGCAGTGGCTTGAAATTTAAAAATTGCTGTATGAAAAATAATAGTGAATATAAAACTTTAGGTAGAAATTATAGAGATGAAGAGATAGTTTTTAACTATAGTAAAAGCAGCAATAACTATGATAAAGTATCAGAATTTCTGTTGCAAGATATTATAGATAAAGAATTAAGCTTGAGTAAGGGAAAAGACTACTTAAAATATATGTACAAGGCTGCAGATGAAGGTGCTGAGGATTTTACTAAGTACGCGCCCTGTAGAAAGGGATGCAGTCACTGCTGCCATATCTATATGGATTGCACAGCTATAGAGGCAGAATTAATAAGAGAATATGTCATAAATAATTTTGATGGTGACAAAATTAATGAACTTAAAAATAAGATAAATGCAACCATAATGGAGGTTCCAAGCTTTAAGGAAATTAAAGAAAGGAAAGAGGAGGTAGTAGAACTTTTCAGTGAAAAAAATATACCCTGTATTTTTTTAGATGAAGATGGGGGATGCTCTATATATGAGGTTAGACCACTAAATTGTAGAAAGTTTATTACATTTTCAGATTCAACTTACTGTGAGAAAAAAGAAGAAGTGGTTAAACCCAATATAGCTATAAATAACATTGTTCAATATTCTATAAACCACCTTTCCGTGAATGTTACACGATTTAAAAGACTTAAAGCTTTTTCAGAGGATTATTTAGAAGAGAGAGCTATATATAAAGCTCTTCAGTATTGGTTTAAAGATGGATTTAATGATATAAATAGAGAAGCCTAACGTAGGTTAATATACTAAATGTTAGTATAGATAACTTTCACTAGAATCCTTTAGGAGGAAAAGAACAAAAGAAGTTTTATTTAGCTTAAAATTTCTTTTGTTCTTTTATTAATTAAGTATAATTACATATTAAATATTATGTAAATAAAACTAAAAGTAAACTTATAAAAAACAATCTAAATTTGATTATTGTACTATATCTATATAAAATGGTTTTATAAATATAAGTTAAAAAGCTTAATGTATCTATAGATTTACCGATACCCTTTAGAATTATATTTATAAAAAAAAGAAATAATATTATTAACCACTATTTAAATATGAATTGGAAAAATCTTTCTTGCGGATATTTAAAATTAATTATAAATTAGTATAGTAAATAGTTAAATAAAATTCATATAAGAAGGCAGGTGATATTATGGAAGAAAGACTACAAAAATACATGGCCTCCTGTGGAGTAGCTTCTAGAAGAAAGTGTGAAGAAATCATACAGCAGGGGAGAGTAAAGGTTAATAATAATGTAATTTATGAATTAGGGTTTAAGGTAGACAGTGAAAAAGATGTTGTAGTAGTAGATGGAAAAACAATTAAAAAAGAAGAAAGAAAAGTATACATAGCACTAAATAAACCAGTTGGATATGTATCTACTGTAAAGGATGAAAAAGGAAGGAAAACAATTTTAGATTTGGTAGAAGTTGATGAGAGAGTATATCCTATAGGTAGATTAGACTATGATACCTCAGGTTTGATCTTACTTACTAATGATGGTGAAGTATATAATAAAATAATTCACCCCAGGGAAGAAAAAAACAAAGTATATGTTGCTATAGTTAAGGGAATTCCATCAGACATCCAAATAGAAAGGTTTAAGAAGGGTTTGGACATAGGAGGATATATAACATCTAATGCGGACTTTAAAATATTAAATAGGTATAAAGATTCTTCAGAAGTTCAAATTACAATACATGAAGGAAAAAATAGACAAATAAGAAGAATGTGTGAAGTGATAAAACATCCTGTAATAAAGTTAAGAAGAATACAGATAGGAAAGATTAAACTTGGCAGCTTACAAGAAGGCCAGTGGAGATACTTAGATGTTGATGAAATTGAATACATTAAAACCTTATAGACTTATATGATAATTGTAGGCATGTAGGTAGACTTAATAAGGAACCCTATGTAAAATGTAAGAGTAAAACAAACTACGTATTAAAAGGAGAAGACAATGTACAAATATGTTACGGATGTCAATAAACTTTCACATCATATAATAAAGGAATTCTGTAATAAATTTGATATAGCAATTGATGCTACCTTAGGTAATGGGCATGATACTGATTTTTTGAGTGAGATTTTTGGTAAAGTTTATTCTTTTGAAATTCAAACAAGTGCAGTAAGAGCCTATAAAGAGAAAAATAAAAACAATGTAATTGTAATAGAAGATTCTCATGAGGAGATAAAAAAATACATAAAGGAAAATGTAGATTGTGTAATGTATAATCTAGGTTTTTTACCTGGAGGCAATAAAGATATTACTACAAAAAGCAATTCAACTATAAATAGCCTAAAAGAAAGTATAGATTTATTAAATTCTGGTGGAATAATCACCATTGCATTATATAGAGGTCATGAAGAAGGCAAAAGAGAGGAAACAGCTGTATTAGATTTTGTTGAAAATCTTCCTAAAGAAGTCTTTGGGGTAATGCTCCATTCCTATGTTAACAGATTAAACAATCCGCCATACTTAATAGTTATTGAAAAAAAATAAATGGGAGGTGAACTTTTATCAAACCTTTACTAGTTTGATAAAAAAGTTATGAAAGATAAATTAGAATTAATAGCATCAAAGGAATTTAATTACTACGAAGAAATGTATAAGGTAGTTGATTTCTTAAATAAAAATTTAAGTGAAAAAGACCTTGTGTTTGGTATAACAGAAAAGGATGATAAACATATAATAAATATTTATAAAGAAAAATAACAAACAATTGAATGACATATTGAAACTTTGTTCAATAGATGTTAAAATGAAATAAATATTGCAAATGTATGGGGAAAAGAGAAAGGATTGAGAATATTATGGAAGATGGGAATAATAAACAAGATTTAATGAGAACCATTCAGGTTAAGTTTCCGCGTCTTAGTAAGGGACAAAAGTTAATAGCTGAGTACATTTTAAAACACTATGATAAAGCAGCTTTCATGACCGCTGCTAAGCTAGGTATTAGTGTAGGAGTTAGTGAATCTACTGTAGTAAGATTTGCAAACGAATTAGGTTTCAGTGGATATCCAAAACTACAAAAGGCTTTGCAAGAACTAATTAAAAACAAACTTACTACGGTTCAAAGAATAGAATTGTCAAATGATTTTGTCAGTGAAGAAAGTGCTTTAAAAGGCGTATTAAAGTCGGACATGGAGAATATAAGGTCAACCTTGGAGAAAATAAACCATAAGACTTTTGAAGACGTAGTAAACGGTATCTTTAGCGCTAAAAAAATATATATAATAGGTCTTAGAAGTTCTACTGCACTTGCAGAGTTTCTAGGATTTTATTTAAATCTTATTTTGGACAACGTTAAGATTGTCAGCTATGGAATTAGCGATATCTTTGAACAAATGATTAATGTTACGGAAGACGACTTAGTTATAGGTATTGGTTTCCCACGTTATGCTGCTAGAACTATAGAAGCGTTAACCTTTGCTCAAAGCAGAGGTGCAAAGGTTGTTGCTATAACTGATAGCCTTTTATCACCACTTGCTGCAAGAGCTGATTATACATTAATAGCACAAAGTAACATGGCTTCTTTTGTTGATTCACTAGTTGCTCCACTTAGTGTAATTAATGCTTTAATTATTGCAGTTGGTTTGAGAGAGAAAGAAAAGATATCTACTACCTTTACAAACTTAGAAGGCATATGGGAAGAGTATCAGGTATATTCCTTTAAGGAGTCTGATTAAAAAGGAGTGGGATAACCCCTTTCCTTTTGGTCAATATATGAAAATGGATATAGGAACGAAGCCACAGGCTTCGTTTTTTAATTTTAAATAAATATTGAATAAATTAATCTATTATATTACTATAATATAGATATGAAAGAAGGATTAACAATATAGGGTGGTGACTTCATGGCAACAGTAGTAGTAATCGGCGGGGGACCCGCTGGTATGATGGCAGCAATAACCGCTGCTGACAAACATAAAACAATACTAATCGAGAAAAACGACAAGCTAGGTAAAAAAATGTTCATTACAGGAAAAGGTAGATGTAATGTAACTAATAAAAAGGATATTAATGATTTTTTTGATTATATTCCTGGAAATCCTCATTTTTTATATAGCTCTCTATATACCTTTACAAATGAAGATGCTATTAACTTTTTTGAAAGACTAGGTGTTAAATTAAAAGTAGAAAGAGGGGACAGAGTTTTTCCTCAATCAGATAAGTCTTCTGACATAATAAGTGCATTGCAAAAAGAGCTTGTTAGAAAAGGTGTTACTGTAAAACTAGGTTCTAAGGTAAAAAAACTTATAGATGAAGATGGAGTTATAAAGGAAGTTCAGTTGGAAGACAACTCCACAATAAAAGGAGATTATTTTATATTATGTACAGGAGGAATGTCATATCCTCAAACAGGCTCCAGTGGAGAGGGTCATAAGTTTGCAGAAATATTAGGACATAATATAACAAATATAACTCCGGCTCTTGTGCCTATAGAAGTAAAGGAAAGTTGGATAAAGGAACTTCAAGGATTATCACTTAAAAATGTTCAATTACGAATAATAGATAGTAAAAACAAAACACTATATGAAGACTTTGGTGAAATGTTATTTACTCACTTTGGTATATCAGGGCCAATTGTATTAAGTGGCAGTAGAGTTGTAAGTAAAAAAGAAAACTTAAAAGCTGTTATAAATTTAAAACCTGCATTATCCTCTGAGGAACTAGATAAACGGCTACAAAAGGATTTTGCTAAGTACATAAATAAGGATTTCAAGAACTCTTTAGTGGATCTTCTACCACAGAAGCTCATTGATGTAGTGGTTAGACTATCCGAAATAGAGGCAGAAAAAAAAGTAAACTCCATTACTAAGGAGGAAAGAAAGAATTTAGTCAATCTTATTCAAAACTTTACTTTGCAGATAAAGGGTTTAAGACCTATAGCTGAAGCAATTGTAACTGCTGGAGGAGTAAATATAAAAGAAATTGATCCTTCTACAATGGCTTCTAAAATAACAAGAAACTTATATTTTGCAGGAGAACTAATTGATGTAGACGCATTCACTGGTGGTTTTAATATACAAATAGCTTTGTCTACAGGATTTTTAGCAGGATTAAAGGTTGGTGAAAGTGAATGATAGCCTTGAGAGGAGCTACAACTGTATCAGAAAATTCTGTTGAAGAGATTAAAAAGTCAACAGTAGAGTTATTTAATGAAATGATAATGAGAAATGATATAGACCTAGATAAAATACTAACTATAGAGTTTTCTTGCACAAAAGACATAACTAAAGCTTATCCTGGAAAGTTTGTAAGGGAAGCTTTTAATGTTAAACATGCTGCTATTATGCATTTTAATGAGATGTACGTAGAAGGAGAGACAGATTCGTCTCTGCCTTTATGCATAAGAATTTTAATGTTGGTAGATGTAACTAAAATAGATAAAGAATTTGTATACTTAAAAAATGCTAAGAATTTAAGAAGTGACTTATTTAGTAAATGATATCGTAAAATAAAGGATTTTATCTTTTTTTATAGAATATATTCTTATACAAAATTCTTACAATTTAGAAAGGCGGAGTGAAATTTTTGAATATATCTGTGGCAATTGACGGACCTGCTGGAGCAGGAAAAAGTACTATAGCTAATATTATAGCTAATAGATTTAATTTAATGTACATTAATACAGGTTCAATGTATAGGGCAGTAGCTTTAATGTGTATGCGAAGAGGAATTTCCTATACAGAAGTAGAAGCTGTTTGTAACCTTACTAATTCTCTAACTATGTACTTCGTTGGTGATAAGTTAGTAGTAAATGAAGAGGATGTAAGCGAAGAAATAAGGCTTCCAAAAGTAAGTAATAATGTATCTAATTTTGCAGCTATTGCTGAAGTGAGAGAAATACTTGTTAGACTTCAGCAAGAGATGGCTTCTAAATATAATGTAATTATGGATGGAAGAGATATAGGAACGGTAGTCCTTAAAAATGCTCCACTAAAGTTTTTCTTAACAGCCAGTGCACAAGAAAGAGCTAACAGAAGATGTAATGAGTTAAATGAAAAGGGTATTGCTGTAGAATACAATAATATTTTAGATGATATAATAAAGAGAGACTACATAGATTCCAATAGAGAAACAAATCCATTAAGAATGGCTGAGGATGCCATAAAGATAGATTCCTCAAAATTATGTATAGATGAAGTAGTAGATCTAATTTCATCTTATATTAGAGAGTATATAAATAAATATAAACAATAACTGAAGGTGAATATATATGAAAGTTACATTAGCAGATAAAGCTGGATTTTGTTTTGGAGTAAAAAGAGCGGTGGAAGAAGCTATTAATACGCAAAAAAAGTATAATAAGAAGATATATACCTTAGGACCGTTAATACATAATAATGATGTTGTAACCTACTTGAAAGAAAATAACATATACCCTATTGAGATGGATGGCTTATCTAACTTAAGTAAAGAAGACGTAGTTATTATACGTTCTCATGGTGTCTCAGAGAGAACAATTAAGTTTCTAGAGGAAAAAGGAATAACTGTAGTTAATGCTACCTGCCCATATGTATCTAATATACAGAAGAAGGTAAGAACCTACTATGAGCAGGGATATTCAGTGTTAATTGTAGGCGATGAAAATCATCCGGAGGTTATAGGTATAAATGGTTGGTGTGATGATAAGGCTATTATATCTAAGGATGGTTCTAACCTACAAAAGCTTCCTAACAAGTTATGTGTTGTATCTCAAACTACAGAAAAACAATCAAATTGGGAGAAGGTTTTAAACATTATTGTTAGAAGCTGTAAAGAGTTCATTGCCTTTAATACAATATGTAGTGCCACAGAATATAGACAAAAGTCTGCAGAAGATCTTTCCAAAAATGTAGATATGATGTTAGTAATAGGTGGACGTAATAGTTCCAATACTACAAAATTATATGAAATATGTAAATCAAATTGTTCTAACACTATACATGTTGAAAATTCAGGTGAAATACCTGACTCTATAATAAAAGCAAATAAGACTAAAAAAATAGGTATTACTGCAGGTGCATCAACACCTGATTGGATAATAAAGGAGGCTATTTTAAAAATGAGTGATAACAAGGATTTAGAAGTAAATGAACAATTGGCTTATATGGAGGAAAATGACAACAAGATAATAGTTGGACAGTTAATAAAAGGCAAAGTAATATTAGTTAACGAAAGAGAAGCTTTTTTAAATATAGGATATAAAGCAGATGGTATCCTTCCTAAAAATGAAGTGACTAAGGATGAAAATTTAGATTTAGCTCAGTTGGTTCAGGTTGGAAGTGAACTAGAAGTAAAAATTATAAAGAGAAAAAATGAAGATGGCTATGTAGTATTGTCCAGAATTGAAATCGAAAGAGAAAATGCCTATAAAGAGCTAAAAGAGTTAAAGGATAATAATGAGGTTCTAAAAGTAACGGTAAAAGATGCAGTAAATGGCGGATTAGTATCAAGTTATAAGGGAGTAAGAGTATTTATTCCTGCATCACATATAGAATTATTTCATGTAGACAATTTAAAGGAATATATAAATAAAGAGTTAGAAGTAAAAATAATTGAATTTAGTACTGAAAGAAACTCTACTAGAGTAGTAGCTTCTAGAAGAAACTTACTAAAAGTTGAGAAAGATAAAAAGGAAGAAGAAACTTGGAATGGTCTTGAAAAAGATACTATAGTAGATGGAGAAGTAAAAAGACTAACAGATTTTGGAGCTTTCATTGATGTTCAAGGTGTAGATGGACTACTTCATGTATCTGAAATGTCCTGGGGAAGAATACAGAAGCCTGGGGATATGCTAAATATAGGAGATAAATTAAAGGTATATATTTTAGATGTGGATAGTGAAAAGAAAAAACTATCGCTATCAATTAAGAAACTAATAGAAGATCCATGGAACAATGTAGAGGTTAAATATCCTGTTGGAAGTATAGTTTTAGGTAAAGTCGTTCGTTTTGCTAATTTTGGAGCTTTTATAGAGTTAGAGCCAGGAGTAGATGCTTTGGTACATATATCACAAATCAGCCATAAAAGAATAAACAAACCAGAGGAGATACTTAATATAGGACAAGAAATAAAAGCAAAGATACTAGATGTGAATAGAGAAAATAAAAAAATAGGATTGAGCATTAAAGAAGTAGAAGAGATGTAGAAATATGTAATATACTTAAGATAAATGCGTGTAATATCAAGTATAAAGCACGCATTTTTCTATGAATGTTTAACAAGATATGCAGAAATATAGAGATATACTTAAATATTCAGAGTTTTTATGTGTATTTTTAAAAAAATAGCGATATATCTTGACTTTTTGATTATTTTTGATAAAATTTAATTGTTATGATTTTAAGCAAGGGGGTAAATACGGACAATGAATGAATTAGGACGTCACATTTTAGCAGAAATTTACGGATGTAGTTCTGAAATATTAAACAACAAAGAGTATATAGAAAAAATAATGGTTGATTCTGCATTAAAAGCTGGTGCAGAGGTGAGGGAAGTAGCTTTTCATAAGTTTAGCCCTCAAGGAGTAAGTGGAGTTGTTATTATATCAGAATCACACTTAACGATTCATACTTGGCCAGAACTTGGATACGCTGCTGTAGACGTATTTACTTGTGGCGACAAGATAAACCCATGGGATGCATGCAATTATATGACGGAGAAATTTAATGCTAAGAATATGACTGCTACCGAAGTTAAAAGAGGTATCTTCGAACAACCTGTATCAGTCAAAGCGTCAAATATATAGGAGATCATCGTTTACGATGGTCTTTTATATTTGTAATAATTTCTACCTACAATAATATACTTTACTAGAGAACTAATGGAGGTAGTAATATGGAGGCTATAAGTAATAGATATCTAGGAGAGTTGTCTGAAAAGGAAAGAAAGACTATAGACAAAGTATTAGAACAGTATGACTTCCAGACCATTAGCTGTAGTAAAGTTAGAAGTGTATATAAGATCGAAACCACATCTGGAATCATTTGCTTAAAAAGAATTAAGCATGGAAGACATAAACCTAATAATGGCAGCATCTTAGTTCAGGAACTTATTGAAAGAAATTTTTACAATATAGCAAAGTATTATAAAACAAAGGATGGCAGAGTATATGTACGCTATAAAAAAATGCTATTTTATGTTACCGAATGGATAGACGGGGTAGAGTGTGATTTAAATAATATTGATGAAGCTTTAAACTGCGTAAAGCTACTAGCAGAATTTCATGTAGCTGCTAATAGCATAGATACAAGCAAACTTAGAGTAAAAAACAACCTAATAAATTGGCCTAAAAAATTTAATGCAAGTGTTCAGGATCTTGAAAAATTCCAACGAGTAATAGATAGAAAAAGAATAAAAAGTGAATTTGACTCAATTTACAGTAGTCATATAGATAGCTTCTATTACAGAGGAATGATATCTTTAAACTTTTTAAATACTTCTGATTATTACAGATTGTCAAAAGAAGCCAGCAAAAATAAATCTATCTGTCACGATAGCTTTTATTATCAAAACATCATTAAAAGGGACAGCAGCTACTATATAATAGATTTAGATAGTATAATGATTGATCTCCATGTAAATGACTTAGGTAAGCTCATACGGCGTCTAATGTTCAAGAAAAGCTATCAGTGGGATTTTGAAAAAGCTAGAAGATTAATAGATGCCTATGCCTCTGTAAATAAATTAAGCAAGAGTGAATTAGAAGTAATGCTAGCTTTAATTATTTTTCCTCACAAGTTTTGGAAGCTTGGTAAAAGAAGATATATAAAACATAAAGGATGGGATGAAGCTAAATATATGCGTAAGTTAACTAAGCTCATTAAATACAATGAATTACAAATAAAATTTCTGGAGGATTACTTATCTTTTCTTAAAGAATATCAGTAAAAAATTGACTTCTATGAGCTAAATAATTATACTTATATTTAATATAAATCTAATAATAATTTGCAGCGATGGGGAAAAAGTATGTTTGAATGTGTAGGATTAAATAAAACTAATTTTAATAAACTTTTAGACTTAAATAAGCTTAGACATAATTTTAACAATTTAAATGAAGACTTTATTAAAGTTTATAACAATAGTAACTTTGCTCAACGTATGTTATTAAGAAGAAGAGTGAAACTACTAATAAAAGATTCTAGATACATTGGATATATTTGGGCGGAAATGAATGATAAGAAAAATTGTTCTATAAAAGCACTTAATGTCTTATCATCCAATAATGCTGATATACTAGATTATAGTCCTTATAAAGCTTTAATCAATAACTTAAGAAAGAATACTTTAGTAAATTATTATTGTGAAAGTAATAACTTTAACTCTCAAATCTTAGAAAACATCGGTTTTACTCAAGGAGAAGGAACACTTATATTAGGCTTAAATGTTGAAGAAAACAAATTAGTGATGCCAGAGCACAGCCTGCAATTTGAAACTTTACAAGTGGGAGCAGATGAAGGAAAAAGGTGTCGTATCCAAAATGAAATTTTTAAAAATAATAATAGGTTACCACTGACTATAGATGATATTTATTTTGACGAGGCACAGAGCTATTATCTTGATAAGGGTGCTGTATTTTTAAAGAAGGATGGTCAATATGTTGGTTATGGACAAATAATAATAGAAGAAAATACACCTGTAATAGTTAACTTTGGAATATTAAAGGAACATAGAGGTAAGGGATATAGTAAAGTTTTTTTAAGTTATTTATTAAAAGTAATAAAGGATGCTGGATTTGACTTTGTAAAAATAAAGGTTAAGAATACTAATAATATAGCTTTAAATTTATATAAAAGAGTGGGTTTCCAGGTTATAGGAGAAATATACAATTGGGAACTAAAAAGATAAGCCCTTGGTTTGATGCCGAAGGCTTATCTTTTTTAAAGTTTGAGAACTACATCATTAAAATTATGTTTAGAACCCTCAAAAACCCCCAAACCTTAATTAAACATATAAGTTAGATTTATTTAAAATACATAAAAATGAGTTCTGTTTTTATATATTACTTAATTCTTGTGATAATTTTTATTTTATAATATTTTCAATGGGAATATGAAGTGCTTTAAACTCGAACATTGATTCATATTGAATTTGCTTAAAATAAGCTCTGTCTCCAATACAATCACATCTCATGGAATCCTTTTCTTTTTCAACTAATTGTTCTGAATTTTTAACATCGTACATACAAACTCCTCCTTTTAGGTATAGTTTAACCTAAAAGGAGGAGTTTAGTAGTTTTATTTATTTCCTGTATTAGTAAAATTTAGCAAGAACTTTTCCTAATCTCTTTATACCTTCAACTATTTTTTCTTCAGTCATGCATGAGTAATTCATTCTAAAGAAGTTTGGATGTCCTCCGTTAGGGAAGAATGAACCACCTGGAACATAAGCAACATTGTCTTTTAATGCTTCTTGTAATATTACAGCAGCATCAAGACCTTCTTTTAATTCTATCCAAGTAAATAATCCACCTGTTGGGAAAGTGTATTTTACATCTGCTGGGAAGTATTGTTTAATACTCTCTATCATAAGGTCTCTACGTTTTCCGTAAACTCCTCTAATGCTTTCTATGTGTTTTTCAAGATCATAAGTTTCCATAAATAATGCTGTTGCTCTTTGGTCAAGTGAGCTAGATTGAAGATCAGCACCTTGCTTAACAATTATATACTTTTCTAGTATTTGTGGTGCAGCACATACCCAGCCAATTCTTAATCCAGGGCAGAATGTTTTTGAGAAAGTTCCAAGGTATATTACCCAACCTTCTTTATCAAAACTCTTAATTGATGGGTGTCTTTCTCCATCAAATATTAAGTCGCCATATGGATTATCTTCTATTACTGGAATCTGATATTCAGCAGCAAGCTCAGCTATACGTTTTCTTCTATCATCTGACATAGTTCTTCCAGTTGGGTTTTGGAAATCTGGAATTGTATATATCATTTTAACGTCTGGATTTGCTTTTAATGCTTCTTCTAATAAATCAACTTTCATACCGTTATCATCCATAGGTATTTCTATGAATTGTGGTTGATATGCTTTAAATGCGTTTATTGCTCCTAAGTAGCTTGGGCTTTCGCATATTATTTTATCGCCCTCATTTATAAATACTCTAGCTGAGAACTCAAGTCCTTGTTGTGAACCTGATGTTATAGCTACTTCATCAGCTGTAACATTTACTCCAGCTGGAGCCATTCTTTGTTTAGCAATTATCTCTCTTAAAGGTTTAATACCTTCAGTAGAACCATATTGTAGTGCTAGTCTACCATCTTTTTCTAATACTTTTTGTATAATTTCCTCCATTTCCTTTACTGGAAATAATTCTGGTGCTGGTAATCCTCCAGCAAAAGAAATAATTTCTGGCATTTCAGCAAGCTTTAAAAGTTCTCTGATTTCTGATGCTTTTAAGCCATTAGCTCTTTCTGAAAAACGTACTTCCATAATAAAATCCCTCCGAAAATTATAATTATATTTTAAGGTCTTACAGTATATCTATTCTACAAAAACTCAAAATTTCCTTCTTATCTGTTATGTTAATGAAATTTGAAGCTTGAAAAGATATAAAAAAGTCATTATTCAGATAACTTTGCAAACCTTTTCAAATTCCAGTGAATTGATGTAGAATATCCTCTCCACTTATAATAATACAATTTTTTATTCAATATTTCAATGTTTAATTATATTTTTTATAGAATTTTAAATAAAAGTATTGTTATTTTTTAAACATTCATCAATTTATAGCCTCTAGTAAATGATTTTTATGATTTGTTGTATACCATTCCATATGAATCTTAAGTTCTAAGTTAAGAAAGTTAATAACCCATAACTTTCAGTATTAAATAAATTGCCTAAAAACAATAAAAAATAGATATTCATAAAAAAATATAGTATAATGTAGGATGTCAATATTATAATTTGAATTTAGAGTTATAATATTCATTTTCTATTTTATCTTCTACTGTTAAGGTAAACAGGGAGAGATAGAAAAATTAAAAAAATAAGTTGTATTAGTATGAGGTGAAGCAATTGTATAAAGAACTAGATATGAAAAAAACAAGTAAAAACTTTTTTATAGAAACCTGGGGTTGCCCGTTAGTGTAAATTAAGAAGGTGTAAAGAGTGTAGTAATACCAATGGTTAAGCCTTATATATAAACTTAACTATTAGTCCATTTTTAAAAGATATAGATAGTACTTGTCTATCACGAACAATTATTTTATCAATAATATCATTCATAAAATCCTTTATATTTTCTCTGCCAAATTTAATAATAATATCTTTGAAATTTATTTTATCATCCTTAGCAATAGAATTTAAGAGTATACAGTATTCATTTCTAATTATGAGATTTATTTGTTTGTTATTTTTTAGGTCCTTAGATTCTTCCATGGAAGTAAGTTTGTCATGTATTTCTTTGAGTTTTTCATTTATTTTATTTTTCTTTAAAATATAATCCTTTTCAGACATGCCAGCTTCATCAAAGAGAAATAGATCTTCGAGCCTGCTTAAAGCTCTTTCAAATTTTACTTTTTCTTTATTTAAATTCTCATATTCTAAATTAGTATCATTACTTTTATTTTCATCTTCTAATTTTGCGTTTAGAACTCTTTTACTAGGAATATTTAAAGCAGAGTGTATTTGGTCTATACATTCACTTTCTATGCCGTATACATCTTTAAAAGGGGTTCCTTTAAGAAGATTGGATTCAACCTCATTTACACTAATGCTCTTCTTATTTTTATAAATATTTAATAGGTTAATTATAAAATTAAAGACAAGTGTTCCAATAACTTTATCGCTGATGGTTTTTTGGGAACAGCCTAAGTGCTGATATCTGCCAGAGCATGTATAAAGAGAAGGTCTGAAACCATCAATATTAGGTTTATCCTGTTTAGCATAAAAGCTATTATTGCACTCACCACATTCAACTAATCCGGCAAAGATATGTATTTTAAAATTCTTCCTAAAGATTGCATTGTTTCTTTCTGCATTTCTATCCATTATTTTATTACAATCAGTCCACAGCTCCAATGGAATAATAGCTTCATGGTTATTGTCTATTAATACCCATTCCTTTTCATTCTTCTTTTTACCTCTGGCACTTTCTTTGTAGTTATACCTATAGGTACCTTTGTAAAAAGGGTTACGAATAATGTCGCTTATGGTTTTTGTGGTCCAGGTACCATCTCTTTTAGTTTTTACTCCTAATTCATTTAATATTTGAGTTAAAGCGGAAGTTGATTCTACCTCTAAGTATTTATTATAAATAAGTCTAACAGATTGAGCTTCCTCCTCATCAGGAACAGGGAATTTCTTTTCAGCATCCCATTTATAACCTAGAGGTACAGGAGCACCATTCCATAGTCCTTTTTCCGCTCTGGAAAGCATAACAGAGGTTACTCTTTCACCGGTAAGCTTCCTTTCAAGTTCTGCAAATACTAGGATTATTTTAAGCATAGCTTCACCCATAGCAGAGGAAGTGTCAAACTGTTCATTCTTACTTACAAATACAACTCCATACCTTTTTATCTCTTCATACATATCGCAAAAATTAAGTAGGTTCCTAGATATTCTATCTATTTTCCACACCAGAAGATGAGAAAACTCTTTAGCCCTTATTCTACTCATCATATCCTGGTATGCAGGCCTAGCTGTGTTTTTTCCACTATATCCAGCATCCTCGAATATTTCATAGTCGTCAATTCCAAGAATATATTTAGCATAGTTTATAAGATCCTGCCTTTGAAGCGGTAAAGAATCTTTATCTATTTGAAAATGAGTCGAAACTCTGACATATAATGCTGCTTTTTTCATTTTACAATTCCTTTCTTTTATTAAATTTTAAACCCCATGTTAGAACACATGAGGTTATTATCCTATTAAGAAGCTTTATAAAAGATTTAGTGAGTTAAAGTCTATTTCTAAATTATCATAGATGTTAACCTTAACTTTATCGCTAAAAGAATATACTTTAGGAGCATTATAACCATTGTCAGTTAAAGTATATACTAAAACATTTTTCTCCATGGGATTTACAATCCAATACTCCTTCACTTTAAATTGTTCATATAGGTTTAGCTTTCTTACATAATCATTACTAGGATTAAAAGGAGATATAACTTCAACTATCATATCAGGAGAACCAACACAGCCTTTATCAGTTAACTTATTTTTATCACATATAACTGATATATCTGGTTGAACAATATTTTTACTATAGGTAACATCTTCATCATCATTTTTCAAGATTACATCGAAAGGAGCGGGATAAATTTCACATTCTCCATTGTTAGATTGAATATAATTCTCTATTGATGTAGAAAGCTTTAAAATGATTTTCTGATGTATCCTGCTTGGAGCTGGTGACATTGCTAAGATTCTCCCATCTATAATCTCAATAGGTTCAGTATCTTTAAAGTTTAAGTAATCTTCATAGGTGTATATTTTATTGTCTATTGGATTTAAAGACATTAGCACATACCTCCTTTTAAGCTAATTTTTCGTCTTGCTGCTCTAAAGCTGATGATATTTTCCCTTTTTTGGTAGCTAGAAGTTCAGCGGTAAACGCCTCTACTTCTGCTCTTATGGAATCATCTAAGTATTCCCCAGACTCTTCAGCTACAATACTATATTTATATTCTTTAGTAGTTACTGTTTCTTCAGTATTCGTGGCTGCAGTTTCATCTTTAGCTACAGCATTAGCGAAGTTAATAGAAAATTCCGTTAGAGCTTCTCGTTGTTCTGGAGTAAGATTTAAATAAGTTTGGAAGAATTTCATATCTCTTGGATTGAGTTTATATTCTGAAGCTAGTTCATCCAGTATAGTAGAGTCATTTTCGATGAGTATAGGCTTAGTTCCATATCTTAACCAATCTTCATTGACTAAAAATTCACGGCAAATATCGTTTATAACTCTATCTGTCACATTTTTAGTCTTTTTTCTTTCAATGTCGGATAAAGAACCTTGTTTTAAACCCAGCTTTACAGACATTTCATTTTGCTTAATTTTAAGAATTTCTTCTCTTAAATAACGTATTCTGTCACGAATATCATCGAAACTATTTTCATTCATTTTATCACCCCCATCTATAAATGATGATTTAATTATAAAATAAATAAATCGGATTGTCTATATAAAAATTTAATAATCTATATTGACTTTATAGATTATCTATAATATAATATAGACAATCCGATAAATAAACAAGGAGGTGATAAGATGTCAGAAAATAAATCTTCATTTCAAAAGAAAAAAGCAGATGCAAAGGAAATGGCGGAAATATTCAGCAAGTTAACAGAAGAGCAGAAAAACACAATGTTTATTATGGCTATGGGATATGAGCTGTTAAATAATAAAACTTCAAAGCACCCAGCTTAGAGAAAGAAGGTGGTAAGGAATAGATATTAAGGTAGCGGAAGGGGGTGAAGATGGTGAAACCTGTATCAAAAGAAAATAGAGAAAAACTTGTTAATGTAGTAGATATTTTAATGGAAAACATTAAGCTCTTAGATGACTGGAATAAACAGAATAAGAAAACCGAGCCTGAACAATGTAGAAAAAATATAGAAACAATGTGTGAAGTAGCACAATTATTGAATGCTATTCTCTAACATCTAATTGCTCCATAAGTTTGTTGTAGAATGCGGCAACATTCTCAGCAACTTTTTCACTATACTCAACGTATGAGTCAAATTTACTTGTGTTAACAGTTATCAATTTGTTATTTATAGCAGCAAGTGTAAGTTCTTTAGCAATTTCTTCTTTACTCAATAGTATCACCTCCTATCACTAGAGGATGGTTCAGGCTCAAGAAGATTTTACCACATAAAGGACGAATACACAAAATACCAATTAGCGAGAAGGGCGATAATGATATGAATATTAGTTTTGAAGAAAAAGAATTAAATTGGATTAAAGAGCTTGTGGAAGATAGAGTTGCTGAAATGAAAGAGAACGGTGACTATGAAGTTTTCACTTATGATAAAGAAATATTTGAAAGTATTTTGTTAAAAATTCAAAACAATAATTAGGAGGGTAGCCATGGAATATAAGGAATACACTCGTAAAGAGCTTAGAGAAAACCCAGAAGCAAGAAGAGAGCGACTAGAGCAAACATGGAAATACCTAAATGAATATGGGATATATACAGATGAAGATGTAGAAAAGTATATAAAAGAAAACGCTCTGGATATAGGGATATTTACAATGCCATTTAAGCAGGAAGAAGCAGCAATTTAGGTTAGAATTTGAAAGCGGAAAGAGGTCATAAAGTTGTTTGAAAACACATTTGAATATAAATTTAACAATGTTGGGGAATGGCAGAAGCAAAGGTATTTTAGACTTGCTGAAAACTTTAAAGGCATAGAGTTATCTGATGAAGATAAAAGATACTTATTGTGGCTTTCAGGACATGATGTAGAGACAGAAAGAGTTTTTTCTAGTTTGTTTGATAGATTAAAAAAGGAAGTAGTTGCTCCTGAAGTACCATTTCAGGAGCAAGCATAATATTAAATAGTGCCCAAGTTAACCAGTAAATTTTACGAGAGAATAGGGTGATTAAATGTACTATTTGTTTAAACTAATCGGATTGAACCTAATTAATCTAGTAGTATATATTACACTTTGTACAGTATTAGGATTTAATGCGGTTGATGGTTTAGGAAAGTATTTAATAGTTTCTTGTGTTATATTTGCTGCTTTAATTGCAGTGGATGATTAAAATAACACTTTTAGTTTGGATATCACACTAGTAATAAAAGCAAAAGCAAAGGCTGTTGATAAAAGCAAAATAATTTTAGAAATTAAACTAAGAAAGAGTCTTGCTATTTCACTTATTAGAGTTTGTGTATCCTTAGGAAATTGCCTAGTGTTAATCTTATAAATAATTCCTCTGGTAGGTAAGAATAAGGACTTTCTTAGTTTTTCAAAGTCTTTATCAACTACAGAGCAAAAGGATTGATATTCTTCAAAAAAATTTTTATTTAATACGACATTAGCTTCAAGCTTTCTAAAAATATGTATTAAATTTGGGTTTATGAATTCATAATAAGAATCTATAAAAGAATTCATTTTTTCTACCAAAGTTAAGGCGAATTCATTTGAGATATCTTTATAAATATGTGGCTCAATTAGCTTAAATAATGGAAGGTACACATTTTGTAGTTGTTGTTTTTTAGCTTCCACTTTGCGTGGAGTTTGTAGGTTAAATCTTGCAACGCTATAGGTTATTACAATTGAGACTAAACCTGTTAGATTTTTAAATGTATCTGATTGTAGAAAATTAAAGTTCATTTAAAATTCACCCCTTTCAACAGAATTCTAGCATTAACTACAAGGGGGTACAAGAAGTTGATAGCTCTTAGGAGGTAACAGTTATGAATAAGATTAATGTTGTTACTGAAAATAAAAAATTAGAAGTTATGAATAAAGTTATAGATGTGATTATTGAAGGTTTTTCTCAGGAAGCTTCACAGCTTGATTTTATAGCTGATTTTCTTGAAGAAACAAAAGAGTCATTAGAGCCTATTTTAAAAATCAAAATGAAAGATTAATAGGGAATTTTTATAGAAGGCTGAATGAAGCCTTTTATAAAAAACTATTTTTCGGTGAAATGCAAATACTTCACAGTTTATTATACGCAGTTAAATTGAAAATAGAACAGATAAAGTGTAAAGGATTAGAAAGCTAAAAAAGGAGTGATTGGACATGCTTGAACAGTTAAGACAAGAACTCTATGTCATTATATGTCTTGATGAAGACTTATCCAATTTATCAAATCCAGTAAAGGTAGCTAAGAGCCAAGAGTTAGATTTAGAGATAAATAAAGAAATGTATAAAAAAATGTCAGCATTAAAAAATTCGTAGAAAAAGGAAGTGAAAACTTGAGAAGCGGTAAAAGACCAACAATGTATGAGAAGGTGTTATTAAAGGCACAGGGACATAACTCAGATGATTATTTAAGGATTAAGAGAGAAAATAAAAAATATACTTTCGTTCATAGAAGCACAGGAAAAATATTAACCATAGAAGATTTTAATAAGAGATAACTTTGGACAAGCAGGAGGATAACAATTAATTGATGTGATTATTATAAGCAGTAAAAGTAGTAAACAAAAACGCTTTACATATATCCGGCGAAGATAGATGTAAAGCGTTTTCCTAAAAGTTCATCGCTTTTAAAAAAATCCTATCTCCATTATATCAAATTAAAGCGGTGAAGGTCAATAAAATATGGACTTAAATCAATGCTTTTAGGGCTTGTATAGGGTATTAATATTATAACGATACTATTTAATTATATATATTATAAAATACTTATAATCTAAAAATATCTATAACTAGATAATAGAGATAGATATAAATATATAAAAGAATAGGATAGGTTATAAATTATATACTCCTTACTTGATAGAAGGGAGAAGAAGGAAAAGACATGAGGACTTTCACAAGGGAGAAAAAGATATATTGTGGAGATAACCATATAGAAGTAGATATATACACTTATACAAAGACTCAAGAAGAAGCAAGCAGAAGAGGTAAGAGATCTAAGAAGAGAAAAGAAAGTGAACCGAAGCAGAAGAACCTGAATGATAAAAATGCTAAAAGATATTTTATACAGCTTGTCAATACAAATTTTGATGAAAGAGACTTACATGTTACTGCAACATATAAGGACAAGTTCTTACCGGAAACGTTAGAAGAGGCTGAAAGAGAAATATCAAACTATTTACGTAGAATCAGCTATAGAAGGAAAAAAGAAGGCTTAGAACCTTTGAAGTATATACTTGTGACAGAATACATCACTGAAAAGGATGAAAAAAAGCCTGTAAGAATACATCATCACCTTTTTATGAATGGCGGTCTTGATAGAGATATCGTAGAAGAGCTTTGGTCTAAAAGAAAACAAAAGGGTCAAAAAAAAGGTGAAAGAATAGGTTATATAAATGCAGATAGACTACAGCCGGATGAAAATGGAGCTGAGGCTTTATGTAGATATCTTACAAAGTTCACTAATAGAAAAAAGCGATGGAGTTCATCACAGAATTTGAAAAAGCCTTATTCTCGAACTAATGATTATAGGTACAGCAAAAGAGAAGTTGAAAGAATATGTAAAGAAATGCCTGATAGAGCATATTGGGAAAAGAAATATCCTGGGTGGACTCTTACAAATGATTATTATGGGTTCAGACCTGAATATAACGACATAACAGGGTGGTCCATATATTTAAAATTGAGGAGACTAGAATGAAGATACACACAAATTACTAACAAGTTATACACAAGTTATCAACAAGAAGAAAGGAAGGGTATTATGGGAAAAAGTAAGCTGCCAGTACCAAGTGAAAGCGTAGAGCAAATATGTCTATTCAGATGGGCTATGTATGAAGAGGGAAAGTATCCAGAGTTAGCCCTTATGTATCATATCCCTAATGGAGGGAAGAGAAGCATTACTACAGCCAAAAGATTAAAAGCTGAAGGGGTAAAGGCAGGAGTGCCAGACATTCATCTGCCAGTAGCACGCAATGGCTTTTATGGACTATACATAGAGCTTAAAAAGAAAAAAGGTAACAGTACTACAGAAAATCAGGACCATTGGTTAGAAGCTTTAAATTCACAAGGGTATTACGCAGTAGTTTGCAGAGGATGGGAAGAAGCTTCAAAGACAATATTAAGCTATCTTGGAGATGGTAAGTTACTGTAAGGGTAGTCTATATAGTTAATGTTAGGACAAGCATATTAAGAAAGTTTATTAAGGAGCGGTAATTCTGCTTAAAAATAGAGAGGTGTAAAAGAATGATTGTTAAAGCAATTAATAAGTTAAAAACTGAAATGAATAAAGAAACTAAGGATCCTTATGTAAAAGCTATAGGAGAATTTTTACTACAGCATGTTAACAGATATCCAGCTGCAGCGGAAAAGATATTAGCTGAAGATAAGACAATTGCAAAAAGCATTAATGAGATGGCTAATGTTGCAAGAAAGAAAGCGGTTAATGGGAGAGCTATGCTTACGGACCAGGAAGGCTTTGAAATAGTATTAAAGTATTTTGGAATAAAGGATAATGTAGACAAAGCGGCTATAACTCCAGAGATAGAACCTTCTCATGCACCGGTAGAAAATATAGAACCGAAGCCTAAAAAAGATATAGATTTTGATGTGAGTTTAGAAGATTTTCTATAAGGTGAGGTGATTTAAATGTATGAGGAATATACCAGCCATATTTCTAAAGAAATAACGGAGAAAATAGAAAAGTTCGTTGATGATGAAGTGTTTGGAGAAAGGGAATATTTATTTATTGAAAAGGTAAATGGAATTTACCAAGGGCATTGTACTAAGTGTCATAAAGAATATGAGTTAAGTCAAAATTATAAGCATAATGCAAGTGGAATTTGCCCACAATGTGGAGCGAATTTACAGGTAAAGCAAAGCCGCTATGGTAGAAAAAACTGCAGGAATGATGCTTGTTTCTATTACTTTGAAAAATCCATAAAAAATCCTAGTGCTGTAGTTTGTAAGGGATATTATGTGTCAAGGGACTACACAGCAGATTATAAAAATCCAGTAACTGAATTCTTGCTTGAAGCAATTTATATCTTTGAAGATAAAAAGAGTAAAATGCTAAAGTTTAATAACAGTTATTTTCAAGGGGCAAGGTGGGACGAGAAAAAAAGCGTCTTTGACTTTAATCAAGGGTGGTTTGCTCCTAAAATGTGTTATATATCACGTGAAAGCATTGAAGAAGCCACAAAGGATACAAGGTTTCAATATATTCCTAAAGAGCTGCTTCAAGGCTACCATAGCACAGTAAAAGTATTTGATGAATTTACAAAATATCCGTGGTTAGAGCAGCTATACAAAATGGGATTTAAGGATATAGTTGAAACTAAAATAAAAGGCGGACAGATGCATAATTGCTTAAATTATAGAGGTAAAGACATATTTAAGGTGCTTAGATTACCTAGAAAAGATGTAAAGGACATTATAAATTCAAATAAAAATATAACACCTTTCTTTCTTAGTTTATATCAATTGCAGGTGAAAGATAAATCAATACTTTCTCCTAAAGAGGTTAAAGAGATAGAAATTGAATACCAATTTTATTTTGAAAAGCTGAAACATATTTTAAAATACACTTCAATGAGAAAGGCTGTTAAATATATTGAAAAACAGTATGAAAAATATAAAAAACATTATGTAGCTAAAGGCTCTGTAACTACTACATGGAGTGACTACATAGAAAACTGTATCGATTTAGAAATGGATTTAAATTCAGATCATGTTTTATACCCAAAGGATGTATATAAACTCCATCAAAATACAATGAAGCAAGTTAAAGTAAAAGCGGATAAAATATCAAATGAAAAAATATCTAGACGTGTAGGAGCATTAAATGAAAAATATTACTTTAAATATAAGGATTTAGTAATTAGAGCGGCTGAAGGTACAGAGGAATTAATATTAGAGGGCAAGACATTAAATCATTGTGTAGCAACTAACTATATTAAACCTTATGCAAAGGGAGAAACAAATATATTTCTTCTAAGGAAAATATCAGAACCTGATAAACCTTACTATACAGTAGAAATAAAAGATGATGAGATAAGGCAGGTTCATGGGAAAAGAAACTGCATGCCAGATGAGGAAGTTAAAATGTTTATTGAAGTTTTTAAAGCTGAAAAATTAGGTAAGAAAAAAATCAAAATATCAGTACCAGCATAGGAGGAGATATTGTGTCTGAAATTATAAAAAGTGGTTTAAATCCAATAACAAGAACTCCAGATTTAATAGCAGCGGAGATTAATAACATAAAAGAGCAGACTAGAAAGATGGTCCTCTATAACAGTATAGAGATTGGAAGACGTTTAGTAGAAGCGAAGGAAATTGTAGGGCATGGAGAGTGGGGGAAGTGGTTAAAGGAGTCTGTTGATTACTCTCAAAGAACTGCTAACAACCTTATGAGGATATTTAATGAATATGGCTCAGAGCAAATTACACTTCTTGGAGACAATTCAAAGTCGCAAGCGTTTGCCACTTTAAGCTATTCCCAGGCTATAGCTTTGCTGGAGATACCAGAAAAGGAGCGGGAGGAATTTGTAAAAGAAAATAATGTTGAAGATATGTCCACTAGGGAGCTTCAAAAAGTGATAAAAGAAAAGCAGGAGTTGGAAGATAAGTTAAAAGCTGCTGAGAAAAAAGCAGAACTAGAGCATAAAGCATGGGAAACTGTTTCGGAAAGCTATAATAAGCTGGAAAAATCCAATGAAAAGTACTCCAAGAATGTAGAAAAGCTAAGAAAAGAATTAGAGGAACTTAAAGATAAAAATAAAGATGAACTAACCAATAGAGAGGTTGAAATTGAAAACCTTAGAACCCATATTAATGAAATAAATGAGCAGTTAGCTAAGGCTCAAGCTTCCGGAAATAATGAGGGTGTTGAAAAGCTTCAAGCAAGCCTTTATGAAGCTGAGTACAAGCTATTAGATGCAAGTG
The DNA here is from genome assembly GCF_025398335.1 of Clostridium sp. CX1. Taxonomy (GTDB): domain Bacteria; phylum Bacillota; class Clostridia; order Clostridiales; family Clostridiaceae; genus Clostridium_AM; species Clostridium_AM tanneri. The sequence continues at coordinate 193,268 of NZ_JAODOO010000002.1, read as the reverse complement.
ATAAAATACAGCAATTGGAGAAACAGCTTAAAGAGAAGCCTATAGAAGTGGTAACTTCTCCAGAGATTATTGAAAAGATTCCTGAAGAAGTTGAAAAAGAACTTCAAGAGCTTAGAGAAAAAGTGGCCAGTAATAGCCAGCCAGTTGTTAAGTTTTCGGTATACTTTAATGAATTGGTTGAGAACTTTAAATCACTACTCGGTACCTTGTCAGAAATAGAAGAAGATGAAGTTAAAGAGAAATATAAAAAAGCGGTTACTGGTGTTATTGAAAAAATGGCTGAGAAGCTTTAAAAAGGACAAGGTGATAGTATGGAAGACTATAATCAAGATGCTCAGAACTATATAAATCTAGTTAATGAGTTTAATACACTTCAGGATACAGAGTACGCAAGGGCATATAAGTTACATAAAAATGCCCTTGCCCAATATGAAAGATGGAGCAATATCTTAATAGAGGTACGTGAACTAGAGCAGGCTACAAAAACTAAACAGACAACATTAAAGGGGAGAATAGAGCATATTATGAGAGTTTTAAATAATATTTATACAAGTTCTAGAATGGTTTGGAATAAGGGAGAAATAGAGTTTAAAACGAAAGGTTGAATTTAAAAGTAAGGGGAGATAGGTATGGGTAAAAGTTTGGTATGCGGAGAAAATGTACATTATTTAAAAACCTGGACTCAATTCTTTCAAGATGTTAGGAGCGGAATTAAGCAGTTTGAAGTTAGAAAAAACGATAGGAATTATCGAGTAGGTGACACTTTGATACTCGAGGAATTTGACCCGATTAAGCAAATAAAAACAGGAGCATGGATACCTAAGCGGATAGTATACAAGCTTGATGATGAGCAGTTTGTAAAGGAAGGTTATGTAATTTTAGGGATGGAAGATATTAAAGTTTGATGTGTAAAGCTCTGAGAATTTCCTCAGAAACTCAGAGCTTATAAAAAATATAGTGGAGGTTAAGGAGCATGAGTAGGGGGAAAAGAAAGCAATTATCAAGGTTAGTACTTGAAGCTAATGACATTATAGATGAACTGTATCAAGAAAATAAGGAACTTAAAAATAGGGTAATGGAACTGGAAGCAAGCTGCGAAAATCTCGTTGAAATTGAAAAGAATTTGGATAGGAAGGTAGCGGAGCCTGAAAAGAGTAAATTAGGAATAAAGCAAAGATTAATAAGTTTTTTTAGTTAGCTGCAGACTCTGAATATTATACGACCTAAATAAAAGATTAAATGGAGGATTGAAAATGAATATAAAATTATTTACTCATAACGATTTAGATGGTGTCGGATGTGCTGTATTAGCTTTATTAGCATTCAATAAGGTTGATGTTGAATATTGTGGCTACAATGATATAAATGATAAAGTTAAGGATTTTATAGAAAATAAAGAGTATAGCAATTATAACCATGTTTATATAACTGATATATCAATAAATCAAGAATTAGCTGAACTAATAGAGAATACTCATCCTGATAACTTCAAAGAAGGATTTAATCTATGCGAGAGTTTTACTCTTATAGACCATCATCCTACAGCTATGGAACTTGATAAATATTGGTGGTGTAATGTAATTACGAAAAATGAATTAGGTAAAACATCAGGAACAAGTTTATTTTATAATGTTCTACAACAAGATGATTCTGTTAATTATAAAGGTTTAAAAGAGTTTGTAGAGCTAGTAAGACAATATGACACTTGGGAATGGAAAACTATTTATAACAATGAAATGTCAGGTCAACTAAGTAATCTTTTGGGGTTATATGGTAAAGAAAAATTTGTGAATAAGATAATTAAAAAACTTGAAACAAAAAACAAGTTTGAATTTGATGAAACTGATTTGCTATTACTGGAGCTTGATAAAGATAAAAAACAAGTTTATTTTGAAAAGAAATCCAAAGAACTGTTAAAACAAGACTTGCAGAATTATAAGGTTGGTATTGTATTTGCAGACCAATATATATCTGAACTAGGAAATTACCTAGCAGAAAAGTTTGTAGAGTTAGATTTTATAGTGCTAATTGGTGATAAAACAATAAGCTATAGAGGTATTAAAGATATAGATTTAGGAGTATTTGCAAAACAATTTGGAGGCGGTGGGCATCCAAAATCAGCAGGAAGTCAAATAGATAAAAATAAACAATTGAATTATGTTAAAAGCTTATTTAGTTAGGTCGCAATTCATTTAAAATGTAAGGGGGAATTAGCATGGCTATAAACATGATGTGTATGAACAGTGAGTGTAAACATTATTGGGAAGATAATTGTATGAAAAACATAAATGAAGAAAGAATTGAGATTGATGAAAGTGGGAAGTGCGAAACATTTGAAAAAGGGATAAGTGACCTTTATAATCCTAGTGGCTTGAGAGTGTATTTTGATGGTGATAGTGAATGGTATGCAAGTGCTTGGGACTTAGAAAAGACTAGACAATGGGTTATTAAAGAATTTTATTTAGATGATGATTTGGAGTTAGAAGAATGTGACATAGATAAAGATGTTATGTGGTATCAAACAAATAATCCAGAAGATATTGCAGAGTTAGGTGATTATGATGAAATCTGCAGAGGTGGCATAGGTGACTTAAGACGTGGAATTGAAGATAAAAGCATAGTGGAAAGGTTAATGTCTTTCAGGGAAGTAATCAAATTACAGGGAGCTATAGAGGAGCCATATATTATAGCTACCACTAATTATTAAATCAAAGTGAGGTTTTGCAACTATTAATCGAAGGAAGTGATTAAAGATGGATGATATAAAGAAGGTTCCACCAGCTAGTTATCCACCTCCTAAAAGACCTCCTATGCAGGTGAAACAATGTGAACATAAATTTGTCTATATGGGAACTTCAAGGCAGCATGGCGAAGATGCTTGGATAGGAGTAAGGCCAGGTAAGGAGTGGAAAAGAGTAGATAAATTTTTCTGTGAAAAATGTCTTGAATTCAAAGAAATTACTAAAACTGCAATGTGTTATGAAGATAAACCAGAGTGGTTTGATTAATTACAAGTATTTTGAGGAGGTAAATTAGAATGAAATTTTATGAGTTTAATGATTTTGATTACTATGCTCTTATAGGTGCTGAATCCGAGGAAGATGCAGTTAAATATTATAGAGAGACGGTTGCAGATGTTGAGGAAGATGATGGACCCCCAAGTCAGATAACAAAAGAAGATGCTAGAGCAAAACTTCTTGGTGGTTGTAGAGAAGATGAAATAGAAGCTCTTAAAGAATTTGATATATATACAAGTCGCCAAGAACCTTATTTAGTATTAATTGACGGGAGCTTATTTTAATCATACAGCAACTATAGTTAGTCTGTATGAATGAGGATTTTATGAAAATTATTTATTCAGTATGTAGTAAATTTGGAGAGTATTGGGATAAAGGCTATAGCAAGTTTATATGATGTGCAAATATAGATTATTGAAAATAATGGAAAAGTTTTTAAAAAATTAGAAGAAAAAAATATATACTTTTCAACATATACAAATGATCTTTGGAAATTGAATAATACAGTGTTAAGAAGTTAAAGGGTTTTACTTTTGTTATAAAAATAACCATATGAGACTATGTAGATATGTTATAGTTAATATTAGTTAAGTTAAAATAGTAATTAATTGAGTATATTTATTCTTATTAGCTTCCTTATCCAAATTATGCTATTATAGTAATATATTCGTATTTGGAAAGGGGATTAGTGAAGTGAAATTAAAACTATTATTTATTGTCTTGACTATTGGGCTATTATTGACTGGCTGTTCTAGTGCGAAAGAAGCTCCGAAAGAGGAAGCACAAAAAACTGGGACCGTTAAATCTGAAACTACAGCACCAAAAACTGAGGCGAATAAATCTGAAACTGCAGCATCGGAAACCGAGGTATCTGAGACAGAGAGAAATACCGTTAAAACTGATGCTTTTTCATATGCCAATAAGGTTGATATTACTGATGCTAGAGGTATAACTAATCATGTAACAGCCACAGTTTTTATGAGTGATGAGCTAACCCAAGGATTAGCAACTCAACACGTTTTAAACCAATCCTATGAATTTTTACAGCAGGCTGACCTTAAAGGCGTAGATACTGTCACTATTGGAGTTATGAAGGGAGATATAAGGGTATTTCAATACAAAGTAACCATGAAAGATTTTGTTCCGAATGATTCTGATAAAATGTCTGATGTGGTCCTTAAATCTTCTAAGGTAGAAAAAATGGCCCCACAAGTTGAAAAGCATGCAAAGATAATGGGATGGGCTATAAAAAAATAAATTCCAATACATAATCCATAAAAAATTATTAGACTTGCCGAGGTCACTACGATATCTTCTTATTTAAGGTAACAACTGAAAAGACGAATGATTTATTAAAACACTGTATTATTCAAAGTTGAATTTTACAGTGTTTTTGCGTCATGTTTTTAAGAAAAGCTTGAAATAAACGAAGGTGGAGGATAATAAATGAATAAGGAAACACTAAAAGAGCTAGAACAGGGTAAAGATTTGAGAACAAGGGGAATAGAGGCATTAGCTTTTGCACTTGATATTGACTATGAAGAGGCAGAGGAATTGATAGATGAAATGAACAGACAGTTAGAAAATCCTAGTTTGGTACAAATTGAATATGAGAAAACTATGCAAGCTGAATTTAGTTATTAGAGGGGATAATTTTATGACAAATAAAGAAAGATTTATGGAATACGCTAATAGAAGACTTAAAGAAAAAGAGTATAAGCGAAGAAAGTTTTTAGTTGACTTAGCGGATATACAAAATAGAGGTATTGAAAAGTGTTCAAGAGGACGGTGGAGACGTGGACAACCATAATAAACTTTCTAAAAAACAAATTGGGGTGAGTTAACAAATGAAGGATTATATACGAGATTATGCTACAGCAGCATTTAGATTCTATGGTGAGAATGGTATGTCAGCGGAAAAATATAGACAAAAAATATATATCGAGGCATTAGATGAAATAAAGAAAAAGGAAACTAAGGTTAGAAGCGGAATATCTAAACCTACAGAAGAAGTCCTTATTAAGGCGGAGAAAGCAGTAAATGAAAGAATATCTGAAGTTTTAGATATGGAGGCAGTGGACAAAGTTCTTGCGGAACTAGAGGCAAGACATAAAAAATATATAATAAAAGCAATAGAGATTGTATACTTTAAAGATTGTGATAAAGAGCTTGGTGCAGGGGATATAAAAAACAGAGTCATTAAAGCAAGTGATGAAATACATGCTGACGAAAGATCTATATACAGATGGTTAAAGCAAGCAAGAGAATTGTTTGCATATCAAAGAGGATTAAGAATAAAAAAGATTTCTTAAAAAGTTGTCAGTAATGAGGGTATATAAATTGATATAATGATACTATGTAAGATTAATAAGCTGTTGCGTGGCAACAGCAAAGCACTTGGTTAACTCCAGGTGCTTATTTTATTTGCACAAGTAATAATAGTAAGTATACCACTATGGTATTAAGGCAAAGTTATTAAGTCATGGGTCCTTCTAAGGGGGTACGGGAGGTGCGGGGCTAGCGAGCCCCGAAATCTTGCTCCATAAAAACAAAAAATTTTACTTCGGAACTTCGGAATTGGGGGGTGAGTTTATGGATGGAATTAAGCAGGCCGATAACAAAATAGTTGTATCAACTAAAGTTCTTTGCGAAATATTAGATGTTAGTGATAGAACGCTTACTGACTGGAAAAGACAAGGGTTAACACAACATAGCCGAGGTTGGTGGGATTTAAAACATGTGTTGAAGTGGCGTGGTGAAATATACAATGCTGATTCCGAAGTTAGTAAATCCGTAAACCTTCAACAGAAGAAGTTAGAAGCAGAGGTTGCATTTAAAGAAGCACAGTCTGAGTTGACTAGGCTGAAAACAGATATTGCAAACGGGAAGTATATCCAAAAGGAAGTAGTTGAAGCAGAGTTGGCTAGGTTTTTTATTGTTTTTAAAAAATCAGCTATGTCGCTTTCGAGAAAACTATCTGCGGAAGTTGGCCCTTATGTAGAACCAATTGAGGCAAGGCGTATTGAAAAAAGCCTAACAGAAATTATTAATGATGCACTCTATCAAATGAGTGTGGACGGTGTTTATAGTGCCAAGAAGAAAGCAAAGTAATTTACCAGATTACATTAAGAATCCATTAAGACAATTAAGGCCACCTGAGGACTTAGCAGTTAGTGAATGGTCTGAAAAGTATCGTATTTTAGATAATAAATCCTCTGCTATACCTGGTAAATGGAAGAATTCTGTTACCCCCTATTTAGTTGATATAATGAATGAGTTTAACAATGCAGAAACAGAAGAAATTATATTTGTTAAACCAACACAGGTAGGAGGAACAGAAGCACTCCAAAATATGGTTGGGTATATAGTTATGCAAGATCCTTCACCAACAATGATTGTTTATCCGTCTGATAAGCTTGCAGAAAGTATATCCGAAAATCGATTGCAGCCAATGCTAATGAATTCAAGAGAATTAAGAACAAAATTCAAACCATTTCAGTCCAGTAAATTAGAATTACAATTTGAAGGATTGTATTTAACCTTAAGTGGTGCTAATTCACCATCCTCTTTAGCTAGTAAACCTGTTAGGTTTTTACTTTTAGATGAAGTTGACAAGTATCCAGGAGCAAGTAAAAAAGAAGCAGATCCAATTAAATTGGCTAAAGAGCGTACAAAGACCTTTTCAAATAACAGAAAGATATTCATGACATCTACACCAACTCTTAAAACAGGACATATTTGGAAAGCTAAAGAAAGTGCTGATATTGAAAAGCATTATAAAGTTCCTTGCCCGCATTGTGGGGAATATATTGAACTTAAGCTTGAACAAATTAAATGGCCAAAAAAAGAGGGAATGAGTTATGCAGAAAGGGCTGAATTAGCTACTTATGTTTGCCAAGAATGTGGTTGTATAATTACAGACCAACATAAACCACAGATGTTGCGTTATGGTAGGTGGGAAGTATTTAAGCAAAGGACACAATATCCTAGAAAAGTAGCTTACTGGATGAATACTTTATATTCTCCCTTTGTAAGATTTGGAGAGATTGCAAAAGAATTCCTAACTACTAAAGATGACCCAGAAGAATTTCAAAACTTCGTTAACTCATGGCTTGCCGAACCGTGGGAAGATACAAAATTAAAAACAAATGCAGACATGGTACTAGAAAGGCAGACTAGTTATAAACAATTTGAGGTGCCAGATTGGGCAGTTATGCTTACTGGGGGAGTTGATGTTCAGGAGTCTAGCTTATATTGGACCATTCGTGCATGGGGGCCGTATCTTACAAGTCAAAATATTGCTCATGGCCAAGCGTTAAGCTTTAATGAAATTGAAATGGCTATGAATTCAGAATACAAAAAAAGAAATGGTGAAGCCTTTATGGTTAACCTTTGTGCAGTTGACTCAGGAGACCAGACAGATGCAGTTTATGATTTCTGTGCTAAAAATAGTGAATGGGCAATTCCTGCTAAAGGTACTGCTAGCGGATATTCACACTTTAAGATAAGCACAATTAATAAAGCTACATCCAAAGCTCATGGCATGCGACTGCTATTAGTAGACGGCGGAAAGTATAAAGATATGATAGCTTCAAGGATGAGAAAACCAAATGGTAATGGCTCTTGGATGGTTTATGAAGGGTGTGACCGAGAGTATGCAGAACAGGTAACAGCGGAGCATAAGGTTAATGTTAAAACTAGTGGTGGTCGAATTAATCAAGTGTGGGTACCAAAAACAAGTCATGCGGATAACCACTATTTAGATACTGAGGTTTATGCATTGGCTGCTGCTGATATTCTGAATGTCCGAAGTATTCATTTAATGCAAGAAGAGGAACAACAACAGGAAGAACCTCAAAATGTAAATACACAATCCATGGACTTTAACGATTCATGGTTAAAAAATAATAAATGGTTATAGGAGGTGTGAATTATGTTATCTTTAGAAGAACAGTTAAAACAGATTAATGAGGCTATAACTGCTATTGAAATTGGTGGTCAAGAGTATCAGATTGGGTCAAGAAGGTTGAAAAGAGCGGACTTATCTTTGCTCTATGCAAGACAAAAAGAGTTGCAGGCTCAAATGAACTATGAAAATAGTCAGGATAACTTACTAGGTAATACATATGTAGGTGTTTTTGACAGGAGGTGATAGGAGTGAGCTGGCTAGATAAAGCAGTAGCATTTATATCTCCAAGTGCAGCATATAGGCGTGAGGCTTGGAGAAAAGCATATCAGGAATTACGTAGTTATGATGCTGGTACTGAAGACCGTTTAAATGCAGGATGGCGTGCGGTAAATGCATCTGCTGAGCAAACGGATAGTGCCTATCGTGATACAATCCGTGCCAGAGCACGTGATTTAGAAAGAAACTCAGATATGAGTGAAAGTATCATTGGAGCTTTTGAGAGAAATGTGGTTGGAACCGGATTTAAACTTCAAGCGAAAACAGATGATGAAAATCTTAATTCGGAAATTGAGAAGCTGTGGAGAGAATGGTGTAAGCCGAGAAATTGCGATGTTACCTATCAGCAAAGCTTCAATGAAATGTGTCGAATGGCATTAAGAAGGAAAAAGGTTGATGGTGGCATTTTTTTTATTAAAAGATATACTCAAGGGGGTGTCGTACCCTTTACTTTACAGGTTAGGGAAGTTGATGACCTAGATACAATGCAAATAAGTAGAAATAATATCAGGGTTTTAAATGGTATTGAATACAATGAATTTAATCGACCAATTGCATACTACTTTAAAAAATATGATGTCAATGGCTTCTATTTGGGAAAAAGTGAACGAATTGAAGCAAATGACGTCATTTTTTTATGGCTTAAAAAGAGACCTTCCCAAGTCCGTGAAATGTCAGAAATGTCTCCAACTATAACAAGAATTAAAGATGTTAACTCTTATATGGAGGCTGTTAGTGTAAAAGAGAGAGTTTCTGCTTGCTTATCCGTTTTTATCAAACGTATGAATCCTGACACTGGCGGAATTGGAAGGACAGGAGGAAAGCAGAATACTAATCAATATAAAGGAAAAACGTTAAGCCCAGGAATGATTATGGAGCTTAGTCCTGGGGAGGATGTATCTGTTGTTCAGCCTCCGGCACAAGGAGCTAGTGCAGCTGACTTTGTAAGATTGCAGCAAAGATTGACGGGCAGTGGCCAAGGGATTTCTTATGAATCCGTTTCAAGGGATATGTCACAAGTTAACTACAGTAGTGCACGACAGGGTTTGCTGGAAGATGAAAAAACCTACCAAATTGAACAGCAATATCTTATTGATCATTTTCTTACAGAGGTCTATGAAACTTTTTTAATATCTGCCGTTTTAAGTGGAGCCATTGCAATTAAGGATTTTTGGGGTAAGAAAAAAGAATATATGATGCATGAGTGGACTCCGCCAGGGCAAAAATGGATTGACCCTCTAAAAGAGGCTAATGCAAATAGAATTGCATTAGAAACAAATCAAACTACCCTTGCAGAACTTTCAGCTACCTATGGCCATGATTGGAAAGAAATCGTAGACCAAAGAGCGAGAGAAATTCAATATATGAAGGAGAAGGGGGTGATAAAAGATGAGCAATAGTAAGGAGAATAACTCTCAATTTAGCCAGCGATATTCAAGAATTAATTTTAGGGAAGTTGAGGAAGGTTCACGGCAAGTTGAATTAAGCTTCTCAAGTGAAGAACCCTATGATAGATGGTTTGGGCCAGAAATTTTAAGCCATCAAGATGGAGCCTGCGATTTATCAAGACTAAGTGAAATTGGATGTCTTCTTTTTAATCATTCCAGAGACAAGGTTATTGGAAGAATCGATAAAGCTTGGATTGAAGATAACAGGGGAAAAGCATTAGTTACCTTTGATGAAGATGATGAAAGTGAAAAGATTTATCAGAAGGTAAGAAGTGGTACGTTAAAAGGTGTTAGTGTTGGCTATCGAGTTGATAGCTGGGAAGAAGTTACTGCTGGGAAAGTATCAGCTAATGGAAAATTTACAGGGCCATGTAGTATTGCACTTAAATGGCTTCCAGTAGAAATATCTATTGTTTCTGTTCCTGCCGATGCAACAGTAGGGGTAGGTAGGGAAATGAATGAATTTCAAAAAACTCTTTTAAAGTCTGCACCATTGGAACTTTATTATAAGCAAATTCAATTAAATAAAAACTATTTATAGGAGGGAATTATAAATGACTTTAGAACAAATGTTAGCAAGACAGCAGGAAATCTTAGATAAGGCTAAAGCAAATCACCGTGATTTAACTACAGAGGAGCAAAGAGAGTTTGATGGCTTACAGAGCAACATTGATTCATTGAGGGCAATGGGTAATAATACAAATATAGCGGCTGCTGGAATAATTCAGGTTCCGGACAATGAAGAAATAGCTAGACAAGCAAGAGAAGCTGAAAGACAGCGTACTATGGATATTACAGATCTTTGCAGAAGCTTTGAGTTAGAGCCACAGGAGTATATTAAAGCAGGAAATACAGTGGATGAAGTGCGTGCATTCATACTTCAAAAGCAATTAAAAACGAAGAAGCCGTCAAGCGTAGGAGTTATTCAAGATGAGGGAGATAAGTTCCGTGCTGCTGCAGTGGATGGACTTGCACTCCGTGTTGGATTAAATGTTGAAAAACCAGCTGATGGTGCAAAGGAACTTCGAGGTTTATCTTTAAAAGAATTAGCAAAAGAAACACTAAGACTTGAGGGTGTGCAAAATGCTTATCGTTTAAATGAAGATGAGATGTTACGTCAGTACTTAAATCCAACTAGCTTATTTACTGGCATTATGGACCAAACTGCACGCTCTGTTTTTGAAAAAGCTTATACTGAGGCTGAAACAACTTATCAACTGTGGACCAGAAGAGGAACGTTAAAAGATTTTAGACCAACTAAGACTTATCAAACTGGAACAGCCGGTGAACTTTTATTAGTTTCTCAAAATGGTGAATTAAAACATGATTCCATTAATGCTGAAGAAGGACCAGTTCGTCAATTACTTACTTTTGGTCGTCAATTCAGTATGACTCGTGAAGCATTTATAAATGATGATGTAGACTTTATATCAACTATCCCAGCACTTTATGCACAATCTGCAAGACTAGGAATTAATAGATTAGTATATCAAACACTTGCTAAGAATCCAGCAATTTGGGACGGAAAACAGCTATTCTCAGCTGACCATGGAAATATATCATCTATAGGATCCAATCCAAGTGTAGATGCGTTATCTGACATGAGAATGAAGATGAGAAATCAGAAGGCTGCAGGTGGTCAAGTGAAATTAAATATTCCTGCTAAATTTATGCTGGTTCCGACTGCCTTAGAAACAAAGTCAGGACAATTAATAGGTGCATCTATCGACCCTGCTCAAACAAATCCTAATATACCTAACCCGTTCTACAATAGCTTTAAAATTATTAGCGATGCTGAACTAGATGATGCAACAGCTAATGGAGCAAAGGAATGGTATATGACTGCTGACCAACTAAGAAGTCCTATTCAAGTTGACTACTTAAATGGATTGGATATGCCGACAATTGTTATGAAACAGCCACCTGCTGGTCAACTAGGATATCTATGGGATATTTATATAGACTATGGTGTTACTATCGTAGATTATAAAACAGTCGTTAAAAATAATGGGCAATAATTTTAGAAAGGTGGAGTTTAAATATGTTAAATAACCCTCAAGCAAGTTATGTTCAACGTGGAGAAGCTATTGATTATACAAATACAGGGGTGACTAATATTAAAGCTAATGATGTAGTAAGGTTAGCTACTAGAATAGGTGTGGCTGGGTGTGATGTACCTGTAGGGGCTAAAGGAAGTATTCATGTGGTTGGGGTATATGATCTTCCTGCATTGAATACTGAAGTTTTTGCTGTCGGACAAGCAGCGTACTGGAATGGTACTGCCATAACAGTAACGGCTGGGACTAATACCCCTGCTGGGTGGGTAGTCGAAGCTAAAGCTACAGCTGGAACAGTAGCAAGAATAAAAATAGGCTAAGGTGAATGGTATGGTTATTTTAAAAGCTTTAAACCCAGTATTTTTAAGTGGAAGGATTATTCAGGAAGGGGATAAGTTTTCTTGTCCCCCTGACTTCGCGAAGAAGTTAATAGAAAATCAGTGTGCTGTTAGTTTAACCGCCCAAGATAACGGACAACATAGGGAATTAGAGTCTATGACTAAAGCAGAATTATTAAAATTAGTGGAAGAAAGAGACATTGAAGGTATTGATGATTCTAATAAAAAGGCAGAGATTATTGATGCTATTTTGAAAGCGGTGAATTGAGATGAATTTTAAGGAACAGCTAAAAAAGGATTTAGATATTTTTATAAATGTCAATGAATTTGCAGACCTTCATATCCTTGATGGGCTGCAAATACCTGTTATTATTGATTCAGATGCCTTTGAAAAGTTTTCTAGTACTGAAAAAGTGGAAAACGCAATGCAGGGGGTATTTCAATCAACTTTAACTATATATGTAAAGTCTACCGATTGTGAAAAGCCAAACTTAGGCTATCGGCTTCAACTTGATGGTGAATACTACCATGTAATAGATGTCTTTGAAGCAGATGGTTTGATAAAAATTAATCTAATGTCAAATGAAGGTTAGGTGATTATGTGATTGATCTAACTATTCCTCAAATGGAAAAACTACAAAAGAAACTAGAAGAAGTACCTAAGAAGGTTCCAATTGTTACAGCAAGGGCTATAAATCGTTCAGCAAGCACGGCAAAAACACAGGCAGGGCGGTTGATAAGAGAAACGTATATTGTTAAGCAAAGGGATGTTACCAGCACTATTAAGATTAAAAATGCAAGTTCAGAAAACCTATCAGCTGAAATCAAATCTACAGGTAGTGTACTTGAACTTATGAAGTTTAAGGTTAGAGCAAATAAGTCATTACCTGCTCATGGGAGATATGCAGTTGTCAGTGTTAAGAAAGGATCTAGTAAGATGATTAATGGTTCGTTTGTAACAAGCATGGGTAATAGTCATACTAACGTATTTACAAGAGTTTCGAAGAAACGGCTTCCCATTCGGGGACATTATGGTCCGTCTGTTCCTCAAATGCTTGGGAATGAGAATGTTATTAGTAAAATAGAAGAAAAAGCAGCAGAAGTATTAGAAACTCGATTAGAGCATGAGGTTAGTCGAGTGTTAGGAGGTAGCTAATGACCCCTATTGAATTAGTTGATGAATTGGTTGGCTTTATAAAACAAGCAGTAAAAGAATATGATTTATCTACAAAAGCTAACGGTATCACTAAAGCACCTGAAGTTTATTCTGGCTACTTACCATCTAAAGGAAAGGGAGAAGATTCATCTGAGTTTCCTTACGTTATTGTTAGGTATATTTCTGAAGAAGACAATGAAGATGATACTGTTAGTATTCGGATAATAATTGGTGCATACAATGAAGATGAGCAAAATGGATGGAGGGATCCGTTAAATATTGCAACTAGGTTAAAAGTAGCCTTTAGAAGGACACAAATTATAGGTTCTTTTTCACTAAAGGATAAAATTGAAATAGAACTTTTTGAAGAACAACCTTTTCCTTATTGGTTTGCAATTATGGATTTAAATTTCTATATTCAAAAAGTACAAATGGATTGGAGTGAACATAATTTTGATTTCTAAAACAAAGAAAACTACCACTAATGAAACAGTTTCTGAAAAAAAGGAAACTGTTTTTATTTATGTTGGACCAACAAATAAATACATTTCAAGATATACCACTTATAGGAATGGATATCCACTACACTTAAAAGAGCAGTTAAAGGAGTTTCCTATTCTAAAAAATTTATTTATACAACTTAGTAAGCTTTCAGAATTTGAGAGGAATGTGAATGAAAAGGGTACTGCTGAAAGCATTTGGTTTGAGGAAGTAAAGAAATATTTTAATAAAGAGGTGAGTAAGTAATGACTGATTATAAACATGGGGTTTATGCAAGTGAAGTAGTTACTTCGATTGCTTCTGCTGCACAAGCAACCGCAGGTCTTCAAGTAGTAGTAGGTACAGCACCAATTAATTTAGCGGAAACAAGGGAGTATGTGAGCAAACCGTTACTTGCATATAAATACAGTGAAGCTGTGAAAGCGTTAGGATATTCGGATGATTGGGAAAGCTATACTCTTTGCGAAGCTATGAATACTGCTTTTATGTTGTATGGGGTAGGACCAGTAGTATTTATTAATGTACTAGATCCATCTAAACATATTACAGAAGTTAGTTCCAGTTCTGTGCCTATTCTAAATCATAGGTCAGTAATTACAGATAGGGGAGTATTACTAGATACATTAAAAGTAAAAATTGCAACTTCTGATGGACAAGAATTGATTAAGAATACAGATTATACAGCAACATTTGATGGGGATGGAAATGTGATAATTACGGCAATTACAGGTGGTTCTATTCCTCTTGAACAAGGTACTCTATCTGTTTCTTATACAAAAATTGATCCATCGAAAGTAACAGATAATGACATAATTGGAGGAGTAGATGCTAATACAGGTGCTTCAACAGGATTAGAATTAATTAACTCTATTTTTCCTAAATTCGGTTTAGTACCTGGAACAATTATTGCACCTAAATATTCAAAAAAACCTACTATTGAAGCTGTCATGAAAGCAAAGGCAAGTAGTGTGAATACTTATTTTAAAGCATGTACTGCTGTAGATATTGATACATTAGAGGCAAATACTTATACAAAAGTTTCAGGATGGAAAAATGAAGGGAATTATATCTCTGAAAATGAATTTGTTTGTTGGCCAAAGTTGGCTTTTAATAATAAAATATATAATTTCTCAACACATTTGGCTAGTCTTATGAATCTTGTAGATTCAAAAAATGATGATACTCCACATAAGAGTCCATCAAATGAGCCTTTAAAAATTGATAAAGCAATTACAAAAGATGGGACAGAAGTTAACCTTGGCCCTGATCAGGCAGCATATTTAAATGGGGAAGGTATCGTCACAGCACTAAATTTTATGGGAAATTGGAGAGCTTGGGGAAACAGAACTGGGGCATATCCATCCAATAAAAATACAAAAGATGCTTTTATTCCTGTTCGACGTATGCATAACTGGGTACAAAATACGATTATTCTAAGAACATGGCAAAAGGTGGACAACTTAATTAATAAGATGCTAATTAGTAGCGTGGTAGATGAGATTAATATTTGGCTAAATGGGTTAACATCAGCTGGTGCACTTATTGGTGGAAGAGTAGAATTTTTAAAGGAAGAAAATCCAACTACTGATTTACTAGATGGAATTGTTCGTTACCATGTATATTTAGCAGAACCTACACCAGCCCGTGAAATTGATTTTATTGTAGAATTTGATGCTACTTATTATAATCAAATGTTTTCAGAATAGTAAATAGGAGGTAAAAGAATATGGGTAAATTAATTCCTGAAAAGCTGAATGATTTCAGAATATATGTAAATGGATCTCCTGAACTAAAAGGAGTTGCAGACTTGGAACTACCTTCTTTAGAAGCCATGACAGAAACTGTTTCTGGTAGTGGAATTGCTGGCGAATACGAATCCCCTAACATAGGACACTTTCAAAGTATGCAACTTACTATAAACTGGACTGTTATCACAGAAGATTTATTGGAGTTTTTAAAGCCACAAATGGCGATAATTGACTGTCGTTTAGCTAACCAAGAGTATAATCTAACAAAAGGTAAGCATGAATTTAAAGCTAATAGAGTTGTAGTTAGAGGTATTCCAACTAATAATGAACTAGGTAAAGCGGAGAAAGGATCTCCTTATGAAGGGTCAACGGAAGTTGAAGTCTTATACTTAAAAATTGAGCGTGAGGGGAAAACCTTTATTGAACTTGATAAAGTTAACTACATCTATATTGTTAACGGCGTTGATTATATGGCAGATTTAAGAAAAGCATTAGGAATGTAATTGGAGGGAAAGTAATATGAAAATAGCTTTAAACAAATCATTAAATTTAGATGGAAAAGAAATTGATGAAATTGAATTAAAACTTGAGGATTTAACAGGCGAAGATATTTTAAAGGTAGATACTGAATTGCGTGTAAATGGAAGTGCTTATGGATTTAACAATGTATATGATCAAAAGGTATTGCTTTCAGTAGCTTCAAAAGCATCTGGTATTATTGTGGATGATTTAAAGAAGTTATCTGCACCAGACTTTTTAGAAGTTACCTTTTCAGTAAGAAATTTTTTAATGGGATTGTCGGGACAGAAGGAGGAATCCAAGAGTTCCGAAGAATCCTCATCAAATTAGCAATAGGCACCTATACAAGCATTGAATACTGGCAATCTAAAACAATCAGAGAACTAAAAGGTTGGATGGATGCCTTAGTGGGAGAGGAGGACAAAGATGGCTAGAAAAACTTTTGAGATGAGCTTTCAGATTGGAGGAAAACTAGCTAGTTCTTTCTCCAGTACTTTTTCTACAGCAAATAGTCGGCTAACATCACTGAAAAATGAAGCAAGGCAAACTCAGCGAGCACTAGATGCTTTGAACAATGATTTCAGAAAAGGTAAAATAACACAAGATCAGCTTAGTGAATCTACACAGAGGCTAACAAAGGAGTTATCACGACTAGAATCAACACAAAAGAGAATTAAGGGATTTAAATCGGCATTAAGCAACGGATTAGATACAGCAAAAAATGTAGCAAGTACAGCTGCATTTGCTACAGCCGTCACAGCAACAGGCGTAGCTATGAGTTCCTTAGATAAGGCTGCTAGTTTTCAGCAGCAAATCACCAAGGTAGGTGTAATTGCAAGTGCTTCTGGGGAAGAGATGAAAAAACTTAGTAATACAGCACTTGAACTTGGGGCTAGTTCTTCTCTTTCTGCAACTGAAGTAGCAACTGCTATGCAGGAGTTAGCTTCTAAAGGTATGGATACAAATAAAATTATTGGTGCTATGCCTGGAATTCTAGCTGCTGCTGAAGCATCTGGTGAAGATTTGTCAATGACATCATCTGTTGTTACATCAGCATTAAATGCTTTTGAATTAAAGGCAACAGAGGCAAGTCATGTAGCTGATGTTATGGCTATGAGTGCTAACAAAACTGCGGCTGGTGTAGAGGACTTAGGATATTCCTTTAAATATGCTGCTCCTGTGGCTAATACACTTGGATTAAGTCTAGAGGAATTAGCTTCAGCAACAGGCGTAATGGTTGATAAAGGATTAAGTGGAGAGCAAGCTGGAACGTCCTTGCGTATGGCTCTTATTCGATTATCTAATCCTCCAAAAGAAGCACGGAAAGCTTTAGATAAGTTAAATCTTTCAGTTACTGACTCACAGGGTAAGTTTAAGAATCTCGCAGAACTATCAGATAACTGGAATAAGGCAACTAAGAACTTATCTGATACACAAAAGGTACAATATGCTTCAACTGTATTTGGAACTGAAGCTGCTACTGGTATGCTTAATCTTTTCTCTGCAGGTCCTGAAAAAATAAATGAGTTGACTAAATCATTAAAAAACTCAACAGGTGCTGCAGAAAAGGCAGCTAAGGCTATGAAGGATAATTACGCTGGTTCATTAGAGGAGTTAAAAGGAAGTGTAGAAACTGCACAAATCAAATTTGCTACACCCATTCTTCCAGTTTTCCAAGACTTATTTAATGGAATAAGCTCTGGTATTGACAAAAGCTCGGGAGGAATTGAGCAAGCTGGAGAACGTTTAGCAAGTACTTTAAAAGATGTTTTCAAGCCATTCACCTCAGAGGACGCTAAGTTTTCCAACATGGATTTTGGTGATAAAGTTGTTTATATGTTAGATGAAGCATCTGCAAAAACAGAAGAGTGGCTTAGTGGACCTGGTGGTGAGAGTATGAATAAAATCTTTGCTAAGCTTGGAGAAATTGCGGCAAAAGCATGGTATAACGCATTTACTGGTGCTCTAAAAACTTCTATGAGTAATTTGGCAGAAGGAAATGTTTTTTCTGCTTTAGGAAGCGGTGCAGTTGCATGGATGCTTGGAGGTGGAGTACTAGCTAAAGGTGCATTGGGTGCAGGAAAAGGGATTTATAATAAAGCAAAAGGTGCTAAGGCTACTGCCAGTGGAGTAACTCCAAAGTCTGTTCCAGCTCCAGTGCCTTCAACTTCTTCAAAAGGTAAAATTATACCATTCCCTACTAAGCAAGTCGCTCAATCCGTTACTAACACTAGTGTACTTAAACCTGTTTTAGGCAAGGTTGGGAATGTATTAGGCAAAGCGGCTTTACCAGCAACCATTGCTATGGAAGCATATAATGTCTACCGGTCAAATGATAAAGCAAAATCCACAGTACAAGCCGGAACAGGGCTTGCAGGAAGTCTTGGGGGAGCAAAGATAGGTGCAGCAATTGGTACAGCTATTGCTCCAGGAATAGGAACGGCAATTGGTGGTTTTATTGGTGGTCTAGGTGGCTATGTAGCAGGAAAATGGGTAGGTGGGAAAGCAGTTGATACTACAAGGCAATCAACTGCAACTCAAACAAATACTCAAACGAGTGCAACCGCATCACCAACTAATGCTATTGTAGCTCAATCAACAGCTGAGTTAAAATCAGCTGTTACGACTACAGTTACTAGTGTCAAGAGCTTAGAAACTTATGCTGTGCAAGCTAATACCCAACTTTCTATAAACTTGACAAGTATCAATGCGGCATTAACTCTAAATACAACCAATTTACAAACACTGGCTCTTTCTTCAGGGCAGGCTGCAACTTCTCTGACGATTGGATTTATGGCAATGCAAACTGCAACTAGCTTAAGTGCACAAAATTTTCAAAACATGGCAAACAGCACAGGGCAAATCAATATCTGGATGTCTGGTTCTTTTATGGGTATTAGATTTAGTGCCGATGCCTTAAAAAGTAATTTAGGCACACTTGCTAGCACAGCTAATCAAGCTGGTGGATGGCTTCAATCTCTTAGTGGGATATCAACTGCTGGGAAAAGAGTAGAAACTGCTTTAAACAATTTAGCTACTCGAATTAATAATATGCAGGTACCATCATCTGTAGGAAGCAGTGATAAGAGGGTGAGTTACAATGGCTAAATATATAACAATTCAAGGTGATACATGGGATAAAATAGCACACGACACATTAGGGAACGAGTATTTGTTCCCTCTTTTAATAGAAGCAAACAAACAATATAGAAAGATAGTTATCTTTCCTGGAGGAATCACTTTAACAATTCCAGAGGGCATAGATACTGCTGAATATACAGAACGGCCAAAATGGTTAGGGGAGGTTGATGAAGTATGACCAATAGTAGACGTACACAACTAGATATTAGTTATAATGGAACAAGCATTATGGAGCATTTAACTGGACATACAAAAAGTTGGACATATACAGATAATTTAAGCGGGCAGATAGATGACCTTCAACTTG
This sequence comes from Clostridium sp. CX1, assembly GCF_025398335.1. Taxonomy (GTDB): domain Bacteria; phylum Bacillota; class Clostridia; order Clostridiales; family Clostridiaceae; genus Clostridium_AM; species Clostridium_AM tanneri. Next base: position 173,851 of record NZ_JAODOO010000002.1, on the reverse strand, counting down.
TACTAGAAGATATTGAAACCGTATGGCTAAATAGTTGGTTTCCAAAGAAAGGATCTACAATTACGGCTGCTATTGAAAAACAGAACTGGTCAAAAACTAATATCAAGACGAAAATTGGAAGTTTTGAAATAGATGAAATAGAGGGTTCTGGACCTCCTACAGAAATAACAATAAAGGCTTTATCTGTTCCTGAAAGTAATAGTATTCGTGGAGAAGATAAGTCTAAGGCTTGGGAAAAGGCAACATTAAAAGTTGTTGCAGGTGATATAGCTAAAGCAAATGGATTAAAGCTTTACTATGAAACAGATGATAATCCCCAAAAAGATCGTTATGAGCAAGATAACGAAACTGATTTATCTTTTCTATATAAAATATGTAGTGATGAAGGATTGTGCTTGAAGCTTTCAAATAACTCAATTGTTATATTAGATGAAGCAGACTATGAGAGTAGAGATTCAGTTGCCACTATTTACAGAAATAATAGCGGAGATAGTTCAATTCAGGTAATTAATTGGTCTGCGAAAACAACATTAACTGAAACATATAAAGCCTGCAGAGTTGAAAATGTAGACTCTAATAAGAAAAAAACTATTAAAGCTACATTTACTCCTCCAAAATCACCACAGGTAGGAAGAACTCTTGTAGTTAAAGAAGATGTCAAATCCACTGCTGAAGCACAAAAATTAGCAAAGAAAAAACTGAGGGAAGCTAACAAAAATGCAACTACTTTAACATTGAATGTAATTAGTGAAAAACACTTGGATGCAGGAATGACTATAAATTTAAAAGAGTTTGGTTGGTTTGATGGTAAGTATATCATATCTCAAGTGATACACTCTCAGGATTCTGTTTCACTTCAAATTAGAAGATGTCTGGAGGGTTACTAATGATTAAAGTTGGAATTGTAAAAACAGTAAATGAGGAAAAATGTACTGGACGAGTTCTTTTCCCCGATACAGGGCAACTATCTGCTGAATTACAAATTGGATATAGAGGAACATGTAAAAGTAAAGATTATTGGATTCCTGAAATTGAAGAACAAGTTATTTGCGGATTTACTGAACAAAAGGTTGGTTATATTTTGGCATCAGTTTATTCTGATGAAGATGTTCCACCTGTTAGTAATAAACGTAAGCGGCATATGACTTTTGTCGATGGTACAGTGATTGAATATGATACTAGTACAAGCACGCTTACAATAGATGCAACTGGACCTATAAATATAAAAGGAAACATTAATGTTCAGGGTGATGTAATAGCAGATGGAATTTCATTGAAAAACCATACGCATAGAGAACAGATTCTGTAACATCTTAATCGATTGGAAGTGATTAATTTGGCCAAGATAGGTAGTTTTGGTGAGATTGTTTTTGAGGTGTCTGAAAAAATAACGCAGACATTCTCTAATTTAAAAAGAAGTGGATCAGTACGTTGGGCTGAGCATGAAGTTAACCAAAAGAAACCGATAAGTGAGTTTATTGGAGCGGAACTTGAGGAAATCTCATTCGATATTTTGCTAAAAGCAGAATTAGGGGTAAACCCTTCAAAGCAATTAGAAAAACTTAGGGAAATTCGTGATACAGGTAAAGTTGACTATTTTATTATAGGTGGTAAACCTGTATCACAAAACTATTGGTATATACAGCAGATGAGTGAGGCCTATAATGTAATAGACAGTAACGGTAATATTTTGTCAGCAGAGGTTAATGTCACTCTTAAAGAATATCGTCTATAGGAAAGGAAGGTGTATGTATGCAATATGAAGTAACTAATCTTAGTAAAATTGATTTTGGAGCAACTAGAACAAAAGAGGTGTTGCAAAATGTATCATTTATCCTTTCAACCTTTGTCTATAGTTGTCCAATGGATAGAAACTTTGGGTGGATACCAGATTTAGATTCTCCAATTATTGCAGCACAAGCTATTAATTCGGCTAGGATTATGAAAGCTATAAATGATAACGAGCCTAGAGCTATTGTGGAAGAAATAAGGTTTGAGGGAAACAGAAAAGATGGACAATTGAAGACGATTGTGAGGGTGAGCGTAGATGAATCGATTTAATTTACCAGATATTAATTTTTTAGAAAAAGACCCAGAAAAAATTGAAAATGATATGTTATCATACGTTGAAACTCAAACAGGGATAACTCTTTCAAATGCTGATCCTCGCAGAAAGTTTATTCAAGGACTTGTCTTGTATGTGACCCAAGAGCGAAACAATCTTAATTATGCCTTAAAGCAAAATTTATTAGCTTATGCAGAAGATGATTTTCTGGACCATAAAGGAGAGGATGTCTCAACTCCGAGGCTAGGAGCATCTGCTGCAGTAACAACAATGAAATTTATAATTGAAGAGAACCGAGTAGATGTGTTGACTATTCCAAAGGGAACGCGTTTTTTAGTTGGTGATAACACTTACTTTGCAACAGATGAAACACTAACTGTTCCTGCTGGCGAAAATACTATACAGATTGCTGCTACCTGTACAGAAGCGGGAATAACTGGTAATGGATATTTACCAGGGGAAATTACAAACTTAGTAGATCCTCTTCCTTGGGTTAAAGAAGTTAAAAATATAACTACTTCAAATGGTGGTGTTGATATTGAAGATGATAATCCTTATGCTGAACGTATAAGAATTGCCCCAGAAAGTTTTTCTGTTGCAGGGCCAGAAGGTGCTTATGAGTATTGGGCAAAAACAGCAAGCCAAGACATTATTGATGTAAAAGTAGATAGTCCAAGTGAGGGTACTGTAGATATACGTATTCTTTTGCAAGATGGCAAGTTGCCTTCAGAGGAAATGATTGATAAGGTACTTGAAATTTGCTCAGATAAAAAGATTCGTCCACTAACAGATCATGTGACTGTAAATATTCCAGAGGTTGTTAATTACAATGTAGACGTTCAATACTGGATATCTAAATCCAAATCGTCTGTTTTAACTTCTATTCAACAAAAGATACAACAAGCTTTTCAAGATTATTTAATCTGGCAAAAATCAAAGCTTGGTAGAGATGTGGATTTATCTGAGCTAATAGCCAGATTAAAGGAAGCAGGTGCCTATAGGGTTTCTGTAAATTCCACAATGTATATTCAAGTTGAAAAATATCAAGTTGCTCACGAAGATAGTACTGCACTAAGATTTGGAGGATTAGTAGATGAATAGTTTAAATGATTATTTAATCTCTAATATTCTTCCATATAGTTTGAAACAAGACCCATTTGTGATTGCACTAGCTGAAGCTTTCGAAAGGGAAATTAAAGAGGCGTATCGTGAGGCAGAATCTCTCTCAGATTTAACGAATGTGGACAATCTTCCGGAGCAATTACTTGACTTTCTAGCATATGAAAAGCATGTTGACTTTTATAAAGCAGCTCTTTCCTTAGCCGTAAAACGTGAATTAGTAAAAAATTCGACGCATCTTCATAAAGCAAAAGGTACTCCAGCAGCTGTAGAAAGAGCCACCCAAATTGTTTTTGGACGTTCTTGGGTTGAAGAGTGGTCTGATTATGGAGGAAGTCCTTACAGGTTTAAAGTCTATGCTGAAGCAACAAATCAAGGAGCCTCTCCTGAAGATTTAGTCCTTTTAGATCAGCTTATAAATGCTTATAAAAACAAACGTAGTTGGCTTGAATTAGTAAATATATTTTTAACCACTAATGGGAGTATATTTATTGGAAGTTGTATAAGTTCTGGAGAAGAAATAACAGTTTACCCTTGGTCACCTAGAAATATAGAATCTAAAGGCAAGTTAAATGTGGCGTTGAGTGGCACTAAGGGGATAGAGAGTATGACTATATATCCTAGAAAGGAGGCTAATTAATGGCAGAGCAATTTTATACGATATTGACTAAACTAGGTAAATCTAAAATAGCTAATGTAAGTGCATTAGGAATAAAGCTAAACTTAGTAAAATTCCAAGTTGGAGATGGTGGAGGAACTTACTATAATCCAACAGAGGAACAAACTCAATTAAAAAACAAAGTATGGGAAGGAAACATTAATTCAGTAATAGTAGATGAAAACAACCCTAATTGGATAGTAATGGAGACAGTAATTCCAGCCGATCAAGGCGGCTTTATGATACGTGAAGCTGGTATCTTTGATGATGAGGGTAATTTAGTAGTTATAGGCAAATATCCAGAAACATATAAACCTATAGCAAGTGAAGGCAGCTCTAAGGACTTAATCATAAGGATGATTTTAGAGGTAAGTAATACTGCAAGTGTTACTTTAAAAGTAGACCCGACTGTTATACTAGCCACTAAAAAAGATATACAAGTCTTACAAAATCAAATAAGCAATATAAAGGTACCGGTTACGAAGGTAAATGGGAAAACTGGAGATGTAGTACTAAAAGCAGAAGATATAAAGTTAAATGATGGAACTACATTAGAAGATTCAAATAATACGATTAATAGACATTTGGCTGATACTACGTCGGGAGCACACAAAGCAAGTAATATAAGTGCAAATGTAACTGGCATAACTGGTTCAGACGTTCAAACTATTTTAAGTAATCTTTTTCAATATGCCAATAACGGAAAAACAGGTATCGCTAACGTTATTGGCTCTCCTGCATTAAGTAGCGATACTTTTGAAATGTTGAAAAATTGCATTCAAAATAATAAAAACACACTAGCTACAAATTTGACTAATAAAGGGCAGAGTTCAGTTGAAACTGATACTTTAGCTAACTTAGTATCAAAAGTTGCAAATATTAATACAGGAAAAAGGTGGGCTAGTGGTTCGTTTCCTGGACCTAACTATAGTGGTACAATTGTAACAGTAAATAATTTAAGTTTTTCACCAAGTTTTATAATTTTATATCTATTGGATAATAGCTCACCTTATGTAAATGGGAATACAGTTGGATTATATATTAAAGACGTTGGGCTTAATATAGCAATGACCAACTATTCATACAACGGACTTGGTAATACTGGAGGAACAACTTGGAATAGTTTAAAAAATGTAATGAGTATACTATCTAATGGATTTTCTATAAATTTTGCTAATTTCCCAATGGGCACAAGACCTGATGGTTTAAGATGGTATGCTTTTGAATAAAAGAGGAGGGTTAAAACGTGAATATAGGAAGAAGATTGTTAATAGATAAATCAACTAATAGAATATTACACGACTTTGGAGAAATGTCTGGAGATGTTTTACCAAGACCAGATGTAAATAATTTAGTTATGATAGACTTAGAATATGGTAAGTATGCAGATGAGTTTTTAAGACTAAAGGATGGATTAAATTCTATAACCGTAACTGATGTAGAAAACAAATTTTTAGAATTTGATTTAAACCCATCAACATTAACACCAGAGCAACAGATAGAAGAACTGCAAAATCAACTAATGATAGCACAGGGGGTAATATAGATGATAAATCAAGAATATGTTAATTGGCTAGTAGATAGAATAAAAAGTGGTAAGATTAATCCTCAAACCGGAGAGGCGTTTAAGCTGGAAGATATAAAAATACAAGAGTACAGAGATGAAGTAGAAGCACAACTTACTTCACAATAGAAACCTTGGTTGTATTAATTTAGAAAGCTGAATGTACAAGTATAACGGGAAAATATGTTCTTAAAATGCACATATAATTCATAAATTTGGAAATCCTATGAATAAGAAAGAGAATAGTGTTCAGCCTCGCAAACTAATCACTATTCTCCCAAAATACCTCTAAGGAGATATCATTCTAATTATGGACAGATATCCCCTTGGTTATTCAAGGAGGACGAAAATTTTATGAATTGCAATGATGAACTTATCATAAAATGTATTGGTAAGATTTCATTAGAATTCCCGGAACTGGACCAATTGAAGCTAAGAAGAATACTCGAAGAGGCTTTCTATGGTTATGATGTTCTTTCAAAGGAAACTGCTTTAGTAGCAAGTGATATTGAAGAAAAAATACAGATATACTTGGCAGTAAAAAAGCTTGATGGATTAAGTCGAAAGACTTTAGATAGCTATGAGTTAAATCTTATGTCCTTTGCTAATTTCATCAGAAAACCTATTGCAACTGTAACAACCATGGACATCAGGATGTATTTAGCAGTAAGATGCAAGAACCTAAAAGGTACAACTACCAATACACATATCTCTACTCTAAAAAGCTTCTTTGGTTGGTTAAGTAATGAAGAATATATACCAAAGGATCCTACTAAAAAAATTAAACATACCAAAGAACCTAAGAGGCTAAGACACGCACTCACGGAAGAAGAGATAGAACTTCTAAGACAGGCGTGTAAAACAGATAGAGAAAAAGCTTTAATAGAATTTTTAGTATCTTCTGGAGCTAGACTTTCAGAGGTTATAGGTGTAAATAAGGACAAAATAAATTGGTATGAAATGTCGCTGAATGTTATAGGCAAGGGCAATAAGGAGAGAAAAATATATTTTAGTATAAAAGCAAAAATTCTGTTACAAAAATATTTATCTGCAAGAAAAGATGAATGTCCAGCCTTGTTTGTAACCGGTAAATATCCTCATCAACGTATGGGCAGTAGAAGCGTAGAGCGGGAAATAAATAATATAGCAATTAGAGCGGGGTTTGATAAATCTATTTATCCACATCTATTTCGTCATAGTTTTGCTACCCATAAGCTAAACTCAGGGATGCCGCTGGTTATTTTACAAAAATTGATGGGCCACGATTCTCCAGAAACTACACTTGTGTATAGTGAAATTTCAGAAGAAAATATAAAGCATGAATATAAAAAGTTTCAATAGGACTTGGTTCATACCGGGTTCTTTTTATTTTTTTAAAACGGAGGTATACAATGGATAAAAAAGAAGTATTTAATTCAATTATTGCTGGAACGGGAACTTATCTTACATGGTTATTTGGAGCATGGGACACAGCCTTGCAGATACTTATAGTATTTATGGTGTTAGATTATTGTACTGGACTGCTAAGAGGTGCAATCAATAAGGAGCTGTCAAGTGATGTAGGTTTTAAAGGCTTGGCTAGAAAGGCAGTAATATTTGTAGTTCTTATAGTTGCTGTAAGTTTAGACAGGCTTTCTAATACCGGTACATGGGTGTTTAGGACTCTAGTAGCATATTTTTACATAGCTAACGAGGGTATATCTATAATAGAAAATAGTGCTGCATTAGGATTACCGGTGCCAGAAAAACTCAAAGAAGTATTGCTGCAACTTAAAGAAGGTAATAAGAAAGAGATAAGGGAGGAGTAGAAAATGCTAAGTTTAAATACTGTTATTGCAATAGACATGGGACATACGCTTTCAGGATCTGACTATGGAACTAGTGCAATTAAAGAGGAAAGTCTACTTACTAGAGAAGTAGGCAACAGGGTTATTGCTAAACTAAAGGCATTAGGATATAAAGTAGTTAACTGTACTTGTAATAAGGCTTCAAGTATAAATGATTCTCTATACTATAGGTATAACACAGCAAATAATAGTGGAGCAGGTATATTTGTATCTATTCATTTTAATGCCACTCCTGGAGGATTTGGCACCGAAATTTACACCATGAACGCTAAAGAATTACCGGAGGTAAAAACTATTCTTAACAATATATGTTCTTTAGGATATAGAAATAGAGGTGTTAAGGATGGCTCAAAGTTAGCAGTTATTAGACATACTAATATGCCTGCCATGTTGGTAGAGTGTTGTTTCGTAGACTCTAATGAGGATATGGCGAGATATAATGCGGAAGATATAGCTAATGCTATAGTTAAGGGACTAACAGGACAAAATACTAATGTTTTAAAGGAGGAAAATGAAAAAGTGAAAAATATAGTAGTTTATAGCAATGAAGTTGATAAGAGAGCTGCAGAGTATTTGGCAGACTATTTACAGTGCCCTATAATATCAAATTCAACACCATTTGACTATAGTGTAGTAGAAAATGTGTATGCAGTAGGGAGCGGGGAGTTTACTAGCTACACTAAGAAAATTATAAAAGGTACTGACAGATATGAGACAATAAAGGCAGTTTTGCAATTTATAGGAAAATAATTTAAACCTCGGGCTTAGGCTCGGGGGGTTTTTTTATTTACATATAAAAGGAAAAAACACTTATTTCTTGAATATATTATTTAGAGGTGATGTGTATGGCTATTCAAAACAGACTTTTAGATATTAGATTAGAACTTAGATATAAAACTCAACAAGAGTTCGCGGATTTTTTAGAAATAGACAGATGGCTTTATAACAGATATGAGAAAAATAGAGTTCAACCAAGTGGGGAAAATCTATTACAAATATGTTTAAAAACAGGAAAGAGAATAGAAGAAGTTATTTATAAAGTGCCTGAGAAATAGGTGCTTTTTATTTTTATAAATTTTATTTGTAAAATTACAAAAATGTTTTTAAAATTATGCAACTTTTCTGTAATGTATACATATATTGTTATTAGAAGTACAGGAAAGGGGAGGGAGAAAGTGCCACGAATTGATGTAAGTTTTAAGAAAACAACTAGAGATATGAAGCTTTATTTACTGGTTATGGAAAAAGAAGAAAAGTCAGATTACATCAAAGATGCAATAGAGTTTTACTCCAGATATTTAGAGAAGAAACAAAAGAAGAATAATAGAGAATTTAACTAATTTAAAAGGAGCGTGTAAATATGCTAGGTTCAACTTTATTTTATGGAAAGGTGATCGGGGCTTTAGGCGTAGGAGCAACTTTTTTAAATGTTTATTTAGATAACCATTCAATAATCACCAAAAAGCCTGTAGTAGGTAAGAGCAACAAGTTAAAAGATATTAAAGGAGCAGACGGAATAAGAATAAGTAAGAATATGCAGCTATCAGAGAAGAAGTGTTTTGAAAATATTTTAGTGGTTGGAGCTACTGGAAGTAGGAAAACTACTAGCTTATTTTATCCTAATTTATTAAGTGACTGCATAAAAGGCAGCATAATTATTTTAGATGCTAAAGGAGAACTTTACAGAGATACTGCCAATTATCAAAGAAGCATAGGAAGAGAGCCTATACTATTTAGTCCGCTTGATCATATGCACTCATGGAAGTACAATCCTTTAGAACAGGCTAAAGATTTAACAGAAGTGAGAGAACTATCACAAACCTTATTAATAAATGGGGTTAAGGCAATAGAATTAAGCAGCGGAAAGAGCGGAGGAAATGACAGTACATGGATAAACATGGCATTACCTTTATTAGTTGCTAGTATGCTTTACTGCAAGGGAAAAGGCAGACCTATGAACACTATAACCGAGGCTTTAAGACTCATAATAAACCACTCTACAGAAGAAATTGACCTGTTATTTTCAAATTGTAAAGAAGATATAAAGGAACAATATAATATCTTTAAAACATCGCTAGAAAGTCCCAAAACTGCATCTAGTATTAAAGTTACTTTAGCTACTAATCTGCAGATATTCCTTGATAAAAATATTGAGAAGTTAACCAGTGAAACAGAATTTACCCCAGAAGAGTTAAGAGAAAAACCTATAGCTTTATATGTAAGCTATAATGACCAGAAAGCGAATTACTTAAGTCCATTTCTAAGTATATTTTACAGTCAAATGATAACCCATCTTATAGAGAACTATTCAGAAGAAAGTTTACCAGTGTACTTTATGTTTGATGAATTTGCCACTGCTACTGGACAGATATTAAATTTTCATAATACTGTGGCGGTAAGTAGAAGCAGGGAATTAAGCTTCCTAGTATGCTTACAAAGTATTAGCCAGCTATTCCAGCTATACGGAAGAGATAACGGATTAACAATTCTAAATAACCTAAAGACAAAGTGTATTCTCCCATCCATATCAGAGACATCTACATTAAGCTATGCCAGTGAACTGTGCGGCTATGTAGATGTTAAAAAGAAAAGCACATCAAGAAGCGGGAATAATACAAGTATAAGCTATTCCGCAACTAAAGAAAAAATGTTCGCTGAAAGCAATATTAGAGAGCTTAAAATAAATGAGATGCTGATTATAGCTCATAATTTAGCACCAGTAAAAGATTATCTGAATATCTATTATGAAAATGAAAGTTACTCAACGTATGTCTACCCAGAAGAATTTCCAGAAAGGTTTTGAAAAGTTTCATGAAAGTTAGCTTAGTCAAACTTTTAATTTTTATTCTAACTTTATTCTCTTTTTTAAAAGACTAACTTACTAGACCTTTTTCAAAGGTTGTCCCACAAAGGATGAGAAAGTGAAAGTTTCAAATTCAATAATTCATTCGGAGGGGAAATTATGTTTGATAAGAAAGTAAAAATATCTACAGATGAATTTAAAATCATGGTTAAGGATATAGAGCTGGAAGCTAAAAAAGAACAGGAACAAAAGATGCAGGAACTCAAAATTAAATATTTTACTCTAAAAGAGAATTATGAGGAATTACAGAAGGCTTATATAAAGGTAGTGCAAGAGAATGACATATTAAAGGCTCAGCTACAGGAATTACTAAAGCATAAGGAGGAAGAAACCTTAAATACTTTAAGTAAGTACGAAGATTTAGATAAGCTTTTAGATGCTGCTGTAGGTGATGAAGAATGATTAAATTTGACTTTCTTGAAGATGATGTAAAGCTATTAGACAAGAAACCGGAGCAGTTAAAACAAAAAGATATAACTGCGGCTCATGTAAGAGGAAATAAGCATTACTGTATTTTTAGAGTTGGAGCTAGATATCATAATTTGGCAGGGGTAGAAACTTTCGAAAAGCACATGGAAAGAAAAGAAGAAGTATTAAATGCAGATCCTAAAAGGGCAAAGTTTAACAAAATCATTAAAGGTAGCAGTAATATAACTAAAGACCTGCAGGAATACCTTAAAAATGTTAAGGTCCGTAAGAATAGTGTATTAGCTACTTCTATGCTTTTAACAGCAAGTCATGAATACTTTGAGAAGATGCCAGCGGGAGAAAAAGAAAGGTGGATAAATAAAAACGTCCAGTGGCTGAATAGGACATTTGGAGAAGATAGAATTCTCTATATATCCAGCCACGAGGACGAAAGAACATTACACTTAAATATATTATTTTGTCCTAGAGTTTATGACGAAAAGCATAAGTGTTATAAGTTAGCTAATAAAAGATTCTTTGGTAATAAACAAAGAATGAGTGCGTTACAGGACAGTTACGGAAGCAGTATGAAAGATTTAGGATTAATTAGAGGAATAAAAGGCAGTAAAGCAACTCATGTAAAGATAAGCCAGTATTATACATTAATGAATAAAAAAATAGATACTAAAGATATAAAAAGTGTGTGTGCAAAAGCTTTAAACAATGACTTAATAGAGAAGAAAGTCATCGAACTTCAAAAGACCCTTCACTTTTACAAAGATATTATGGAAGTGTCGGACAGAAAGGATAAAGAAGCATTAAAAGACAATAGAGTTTTATATAAACAAATAAAGGAGCTGCAAAGTCAGAGGGAAGTGCTAAGAGAAACTATAAAAGCCATGAGTAAGCTTTATAAGGTTCCAGAAAGCTCAATTAATCAGATATTAAACTACGCTAAAAATCAGGTCAGCGGAAATGATAAAGGTCCAGAGAAAGAAATAAAAAAATAAAGAAAGTAGAGTTATAAAAATATGGAAAATACATCATACTTATAATAAAGGAGCTGGTAGTATGATGTATTTTTTATTTTTATTTGTGGCATGGAAATATGCTAGTAAGGAAAGACAAGATGACCTTTCAGAGGGATACTGGTGGGCAGTAAGACATGGCATAATAAAATAGTTTATATTCCGGCATAAGTACAAGAGGTTTTGCTTTATGGTATTACTATAGGGTAAAACCTCTTGTACTTATGTCGGCTGTAAAATGCACATAGCCAAAACTACATGTTCAATTCAATCATGTGGTTAACAGCTTTTTTAGGAGTTTCATATGCTGATAACACCACAGGTGGGAAACACACATATATAATAAGACTATAGTTAAATAAGACTTTATATTAAGAATACACTTATACAACAACTATCTATACCTAAAAGATATATTATAAAATAATAAACGGTTGTTTTGACAAAAATAATTTTATAGATAACAACAAAAACGTATATCAACATAACAACAAATATGATATAATAAAGGTATAAAGTTGAACGGAGGTATAGATATGGCGAGAAAAGCTATAAACACAACTATTGATGAAAAATTAATAAAGTCCATAAAGTTATTAGCACTAAATGAAGAATGTAAAATAAACGATTTGATTGAAGAGGGATTAAAACTGGTGCTTGAAAAACGTAATAACAATAGCCAAGGTAAATAAACCTTGGCTATTGTTATTTTTAAACTTTATGTTGTTGACAACATAACAACATAAATGATATACTATATTTAACAACAAAACAATAAAACAACAGGAACAATATATCGAAAGGAGATTATAACATGGCTACTAAAGGATTTACCAAAATAAATAATTCAATAATTTTTGATGCAAATCTATCTTTGGAAGCAATAGGACTTTATGCTAAGTTACAATACTTATCAACTATAAAGAATTTTTCTATAAAGAGAGACTACATAAAATCCATTAGTGGCTATGGTGAAACTGCCTTTAGGAGAGTATGGAAAGAGCTTAAGGACAAATGTGTACTTGTGGAATCTAAGACAAGAAACAAAGGAAGATATGAGTATGTATATAGTGTGAAAACTGATTTGGTTGAAGATAAAGCAGAGATTACTGCTCCAGTAGAAGAAAGTAAGACTAAACATATAGATAGTGACGGAAATGCTCCAATAGAAGGTCAAATAGATATTGATGAAGTTATTGTTGATGAAAAAGAGGACTTAACACCAGCGGCAATTGAAAATCCTAATATAGTTAAAGAGGAAACCGAAAAAGCACCAGATGCATCAAAGGATATTGAAGTGATATCTAATACTACAGGATTCGATAAAGAGGAGTCTAAAGAACTTTTAAAATTAGCTTGTAATGATATAGTGAAAATTATTAAAGGACATGGATATGCAGTATCTCAAAAGAGTGTAAAGAATGTTTTTGCATATACCAAATGGGTTTTAGAAAATTATAAGTCTGTTTTTAAAGATGAAAACAGACTGAATTTAAAAAATATAAAGGCTCATGCTGTTAGTACCTTCAATAATTTTACCCAAAGAAATTATGATTTTAAAGAATTAGAAATGCGGCTGCTCTATGGAATAGAAGGTAAATCATTATATATGGAAGGGTAAGAGATAAGAATTAAAAAGTAAAGAGAGATTAAGCACTATAATCCCTCTTTGTAATTAATTAATTGATATGATATAATACAATTATTTGTTGAAACATTGATAAAATTGGAGGATTAATATATGCAATTAAAAGGACTAAAAGAAATTAAAAAAGCCACTGACAAAACCTTCTTTATTTCTACATACGGTTGCCAAATGAATGAAGAAGATTCAGAAAAGCTATCTGGGATGTTGAGAAAGACAGGTTATAAAAGAACTACAGTAAAAGAATTTGCAGACTTAATAATTTTTAATACCTGCTGCGTGAGGGAAAATGCTGAATTAAAGGTATACGGAAACTTAGGAGCGCTAAAAAAGCAAAAAGAAAAGAATCCTGACCTTATTATTGCAGTATGTGGATGCATGATGCAGCAAGAAGGTATGGCTGAAGCTATAGTTAAGAAATTTCCTTTTGTAGATATAGTATTTGGAACTCATAATGCTTATAAGTTTCCAGAATATCTAAATAGGGTTAAACAAGAGGGAAAATCAGTAGTTGAAGTGCAGGATAAGGAAGATGGAATAGTTGAAGGTCTTCCAATAGATAGAGAAAGTGATGTAAAAGCTTTTGTTACTATAATGTATGGATGTAACAATTTCTGTACTTATTGTATCGTACCTTATGTAAGAGGTAGAGAAAGAAGCAGAAAATTGGAGGACATTAAAAAGGAAATAGAGGATCTAATAGCAAAAGGGTATAAGGAAATTACATTACTTGGTCAAAATGTTAACTCCTATGGTAAAGATTTAGATCCAAAAATTACTTTTGCAGAACTCTTAAGAGAAATAGACAAGATTGAAGGATTAGAAAGAGTTAAGTTTATGACTTCTCACCCTAAGGACTTAACACAGGATGTAATAGATGCAATAGCAGAGTGTAAAACTTTATGTGAATATATACATCTTCCTGTTCAATCTGGTTCAACAAGATTATTAAAGAAAATGAATAGAAGCTATACAAAGGAACAGTACCTAGACTTAGTTCAAAGGATAAAAAAAGCTATTCCTAATGTAGCAATAAGTACTGATATTATAGTTGGTTTCCCTGGAGAAACAGATGAAGATTTTGAAGAAACTCTTAGCCTTGCTAGGGAAGTTCAATACGATTCAGCCTTTACCTTTATTTACTCCAGAAGAAAAGGTACTCCAGCTGACGAAATGGAAGATCAAATTGACGATGCTGTAAAGCATGATAGATTTAATAGATTAGTAGAAGTAATCAACGGTTCTGCTGCTAAGAAGAACAAAGAATACGAGGGTAGAATAGAAGAAGTTTTAATAGAAGGACTAAGTAAAAACGATGAGACAAAATTAATGGGTAGAACTAGAACTGGAAAGCTTGTAAACTTTGCCGGCGATGGAAGCAACATTGGCAAATTAGTAAATGTTAAGATAACAAAAGCTAATTCATTTTCATTAATAGGAGAACAGGTTTAAGATAATTGGGAATCGGGAATGGAAAATTCTCATTCCCAATTAATTTTTAAGGAGGTATAAAAGTGGCTTTAACTCCAATGATGCAGCAGTATTTAGAAGTAAAAGAGGACTGCAGAGATTGTATATTATTTTTTAGACTAGGTGACTTTTATGAAATGTTTTTTGAAGATGCAGAAATAGCCTCAAAGGAACTGGAGCTTGTACTTACAGGAAGAGAGTGCGGGTTAGACAAAAGGGCGCCTATGTGTGGAATTCCCTTTCATGCAGCTAATTCTTATATAAGTAGATTAGTTAATAAAGGTTATAAGATTGCCATTTGTGAGCAATTAGAAGATCCTAGTGCTTCAAAAGGAATAGTTAGAAGAGGCATTGTAAAAGTTATTACTCCAGGAACCTATACAGATTCATCTTTTCTAGAGGAAAATAAGAATAATTATATAATGAGCTTATATATGGAAAAAGAAAAAAACATGACTGCTTTATGCTTTGCAGATGTTTCCACAGGAGATTTTAATTGCACAGAAACTTCTTTTGATTTGTCTGTTGTATTAGATGAAATATCTAAGTATTCTCCAAAGGAGATTCTAATTCAAGAAAATCTTGATGATGAGATAATTGAAAGTATAAAGGAAAGAATTCAAGTTACCTTTTCTAGATTAGGGGAAGAATTTTTCCTAGCAAAAGCTGAAGAAGTAATAACTAAGCAATTTGCTAATGTAAAAACTAATGAGTATAGTGCA
This sequence comes from Clostridium sp. CX1, assembly GCF_025398335.1. Lineage (GTDB taxonomy): Bacteria > Bacillota > Clostridia > Clostridiales > Clostridiaceae > Clostridium_AM > Clostridium_AM tanneri. Next base: position 158,462 of record NZ_JAODOO010000002.1, on the reverse strand, counting down.
ATTTTATTAAAGTGCTGTGGTGGACTTTTAAAATATGTAATGGAAACTCAAAAGACTTCTCTAAATCATATCAATGAGTTTAATTATTATAGTATAGTAGACTACTTAAGCATAGATAGTAACTCTAGAAGAAATTTAGAACTTACTGAGAGCCTAAGGGAAAAGAGTAAAAAAGGATCTCTTTTATGGGTTATGGATAAGACTAATACAGCTATGGGCGGAAGACAGCTAAGAAAGTGGATAGAGCAGCCGCTGATAGATAAAACCTCAATACAAAAGAGGTTAGATTCGGTAGAAGAAATTCTAAGCAATATGTCTATTCATGAGGATCTAAAAGATGCTTTAAAAGAAATATACGACATAGAAAGGTTAGTTGGAAAGATATCCTCTAAAAGTGTTAATGCTAAAGAACTAATATTTCTTAAAAACTCCATTGAAAAAATTCCGTATGTGAAAAATATTTTAGGTTTTTTTCAAAGCGGCTTGATGGCAGATATGTATGAAAATCTAGATGAGCTGCAAGATATATATAAACTCCTTGATGAAGCTATATTAGAAAGTCCTTCTATATCTGTAAAAGAAGGAAACATAATAAAAGAAGGCTATAATAAAGAAGTAGATGAGTTTAAAATTGCTAAAGCCCACGGAAAAGAGTGGATTGCTTCTCTAGAGAATAGCGAAAGAGAAATAACTGGCATAAAGTCCCTTAAGGTGGGATATAATAAGATATTTGGTTACTATATTGAAATAACCAAGTCTAATCTAAATTCTATACCAGAGGGAAGATATATAAGAAAGCAAACTTTAGCCAATGCGGAAAGATTTATTACTCCTGAATTGAAGGAAATGGAAGAAAAGATATTAGGTGCGGAAGAGAAACTAATAAATTTAGAGTATGATATTTTTGTTCAGGTAAGGGAAGAAGTTGAAAAACACGTTGACAGAATGCAAAAAACTGCAAAAACTATAGCTGAATTAGACTGTCTAAGTTCCTTAGCTGTTATAGCTTTAGAAAATAATTATTGTAAGCCTAAAATAACAAATAATGAAGAGGTTTGTATAGAAGAGGGAAGACATCCTGTAGTGGAAAAGATTATCCCATCAGGGAGTTTTGTTTCTAATAATATAAATATAAACACATCAGATGAGCAATTATTAGTTATAACCGGCCCTAATATGGCAGGTAAATCTACTTATATGAGGCAGGTAGCTTTAATTGTTATTATGGCACAAATAGGAAGCTTTGTACCAGCTAAAGCTGCAAAGATTTCAGTATGTGATAAAATATTTACAAGAATAGGGGCTTCTGACGATTTAGCTTCTGGTAAAAGTACTTTTATGGTAGAAATGTGGGAAGTATCAAATATATTGAAAAACGCCACTAATAAAAGTTTAATTCTATTAGACGAAGTAGGAAGAGGAACTAGTACTTATGATGGTTTAAGTATCGCTTGGTCTGTTGTAGAGTATATATGCAATAATAAAAGACTTAAGTGTAAAACCCTCTTTGCAACCCATTATCACGAACTGACAAAGTTGGAAGGGATCCTAGAAGGGGTTAAAAACTACTCTGTATCTGTAAAAGAAATAGGAAGTGATATAGTTTTCCTACGTAAAATTATAAGAGGGGGAGCGGATCAATCCTATGGTATAGAGGTTGCAAAGCTTGCTGGATTACCAGATGAAGTAATAAGAAGGGCTAAGGATATTTTAAATAGAATAGAAAACGAAAGAGCAAATGATATTAACATTGACCAATTCACAAAGACTAATACACCTATAACCAAAGAGGATAACAATTGTGATTTATATTTAAATAAAGATGCAGCTATAAGTGTCAATGAGCAAGAAGATTCAAAAGAAAAGGAAATAGCACTAGATAAATTAGAAGATTCCCAATCGATATCTTTAGACCAAGTAAAGAAAGATAACTTAATAAATAAAGAAAAACTAATGTCTTTAGATATTAATTTTGAAGAAAAGAAAAAAGCAGCAGATACAAATTTATCGTTACAGATGGATTTTGGCGATATTGAAAAGGAAAACCTTATAAAGGAAATTACAAACATTGATATATTAAACATGACTCCTATGGATGGATTCAATAAACTTTATGAATTAATAAAAAGAGCAAAAACACTTTAAGAGTTATTGATTAATAGTTAAAGATTAGGAACAAATTTACGTTTCTAATCTTCGCTATTAACTTGTTTAGGAGGTGATACTTTGAAAAAGAGAATAAATGTACTGGGTATTGAAACTTCAAATAAAATAGCAGCTGGTGAAGTTGTTGAACGTCCTTACTCTGTAGTAAAAGAACTAGTAGAAAATAGTATAGATTCTCATGCTAAAAATATTACTGTAGAGATTATAGAAGGAGGTCAAAAAAGCATAAAGATTATTGACGACGGAGAAGGAATTCATCCCGATGACGTTGAAAAGGCCTTTATGCCCCACGCCACCAGTAAGATAAGCAATATAGATGACGTCTATAACATAAACACTATGGGATTCCGTGGAGAGGCCTTAGCAAGTATTGCAGCGGTATCTAATACAGTGTTAAAAAGTAGAATTGAAGAATTTGACTATGGTAAGGAAATATCTATAAGTGGCGGAAAAACAGATTACATTAGGGAGGCTGGCTCTAATGTAGGGACTACTATAGAAGTAAGGGATTTATTTTATAATGTTCCTGCAAGGCTAAAATTTTTGAAATCCTCCAGCAGAGAAGCTGCTTATATATCAGACATTTTGAACAGACTTGCTTTGGCTAATCCGGAGGTGTCTTTTAAGCTTTTAAATAATAACAAGAAGACTCTTAATACCTATGGCACAGGTAAATTATTAGATGTTATCAGAAGCGTATATGGTAAAACAGTAGCAGAAAATATAATAGCCTTTGAAGGTCACAGTGATATTGCTTCCGTTCATGGATACATCGGAAACTCTGAAATAAGCAGAGGAAGCAGAAATAATCAAAGTATATTTGTAAATAAAAGATATATAAAAAATAAACTTATTACTGCTGCAGTAGAAAATGCATTTAAATCTTTTTTAACTGTTAATAAGTTTCCTTTTTTTATAGTTTTTTTGGACATTTTTCCAGAGTATACAGATATAAATGTTCATCCTACTAAATCTGAAGTTAAATTTAGAGATGACAGAGAGATTTTTAAACTTACTTTTAATGCCATTCATGAAGCTTTACGTAATTACTTAAAGGATTCCTTCAGCATACCTGTAGAAGAAGAAAGTATTACCTTAAAAAAGGAAGAAGATAAGACTGAAATGCAAAGAATTCAACTTCCCATTGACTTAAATTCTTTCAGTGAAAGTGATTATAAAAGTGTAGAATATGGCAATACTAAAAGTTGTGAGATTACTAATATTCCCTATAATACTGCGGAAGATATACATACTAGTGAAAATTTAGTTCAAAAGGACTATTTAAATAAACATATACTTAAAGAATCGGCAGATTGCCCTAATGAAGAATACAAAACTGTGCCGGAAGATACAAAGGAAATAGAGTCTGCAGGAAAACACATAATACCTAGTGAGGATAAAACAGCTAAATTTCCGTCGCTAAAAGTTATAGGACAGTTTCATAGTACTTATATCTTGGCAGAATTTATGGATAACTTATATCTTATAGATCAGCACGCAGCACATGAAAAAATTTTATTTGAAAAATATAAAAAAAGCATTAAAGAAAATAATGTTATCTCCCAGGTTCTAATGACCCCAATGGTTATGGAACTCTCACCAGAAGACTTTGATATATTTAAAGAAAACAATGAGACTTTTACAAAAGTTGGATTTGATATTAATATTTTTGGCGATAATACAATTAGTATAAGGGAAGTACCTCTTATACTGGGAAAGCCAGATGTAAAGAATTTATTTACAAATTTATTGGAAAATCTAAAAAATCTAGGATCTGGAGAAACTTGGGAGGTAAAATATAATACTATAGCTAAACGTGCCTGTAAGTCTGCAGTAAAGGCAAATGATAACCTTTCAATAATTGAAATGAAGTCATTGATTGAAGACTTAAGATATATTGATGATCCTTTTACCTGTCCTCATGGAAGACCGACTATAATTAAATTTACTTTAAATGAACTAGAAAAAAAATTCAAGAGAATACAGTAGTAAAAGGGGGATATTATGATAGACTTATTTATACTTGCAGGGCCTACCGCTGTGGGAAAAACTGATATATCTATTAAATTAGCTGAAAAATTAAAAGGCGAAATAATATCAGCAGATTCCATGCAAATATATAAATATATGGATATAGGTTCTGCTAAAATAACTAACGCTGAAATGAAAGGGATACCCCATCATTTGATTGATATAGTGGAGCCTCATGAAACTTTTAATGTATCTGAGTATAAAAAAATGGCTAGAGAAATTATTGAAGATATTAATAATAGAGAAAGACTTCCTATGCTAGTAGGAGGTACAGGACTATATATTAATTCACTTATATATAATTATGACTTTACCGAAGCAGAGAATGACGAAGAATATAGATCTTATCTTCAAGATATAGCTAAAAGTAAGGGAAAAGAATACGTTCATAACTTATTAAAAGACATAGACCCTGAATCTTTTGAAAGGTTGTATCCAAATGATTTAAAGAGAGTTATTAGAGCTTTGGAGGTTTTTAAACTTACAGGGAAAACTATTTCTCATTATAATGCCAATAATGATATTTTTAATATACCTTATAGAGTTCATTACTTTGTCCTAACAATGGATAGAGAGAAGTTATATGAAAGAATAAATAAAAGAGTAGACATAATGATGGATAGAGGACTTATAGATGAAGTTGTAAAACTAAAATCTATGGGATACACTGCTGATATGCAATCTATGAAGGGAATAGGTTATAAGGAAATATTATATTACTTAGATGGCCAAATATCCTTAGATGAAGCTATTTATCTAATTAAAAAAGGAAGCAGAAATTATGCTAAAAGACAACTAACTTGGTTTAGAAAGGATGATAGAGTTACTTGGGTTGATAAGGATAAGTTTAATAGTGATGATGATATTGTAGACAGCATAATAAGTAAATTTAACCTTATTAAAGAGAAAAGTTATTAATTTTTATAATCCAATAGATTTATAGCTTTTCTATAGGGGTTTATGGACGAATTTTAATTAGATTTATAAAATAGATAAATTTTTTATAAAAATTAAAAGGAATTTTATAATATTTATAGAATACTATAAAATAAAAACTGCGGAGGGTGAGGTATATGAGCAAAACAGCCAACAATTTACAGGATATATTTCTAAATGGGGCGAGAAAAGGCAAAACGCCAGTTACTATACACTTAACTAATGGCTTCCAAATTAAAGGTAATGTTAAGGGCTTTGATAGCTTTACAGTAGTTCTTGATTGTGATGGCAAACAGATGATGATATATAAACATGCAATCTCCACTATAACACCTTTAAAACCAGTATTATTCAATAATGCTCCTGAGGGAGAAGTATAAGAATAGGCGAATAATTGCCTATTCTTTTTTTATGTGTTATTATAATCAATGGCATAAAGTTTAAAGCAAATCTGGGTTATATTCATATATTAATCCAATTCTTATAAAATAAATACTTGGTTGACTGGAGGTCTATAAAATGATTAATTTAACAAAAGAATATCTAGAAAAAGCTTATGGAATAAATGAAAAGGTAATCAATCTTTATGAACAAGCTTTAGAAGATGTGAAGGGTGAATTTGCAGCATATGATGAAATAAGAGAATATAACCAACTAAAGGTTTTAAACGCTTTTCAAGAAGAAAGAATAAGTGATTCTCATTTTACCAATTCTTCTGGTTACGGATATGGGGATATAGGAAGAGATGCCTTAGATAAGGTATATGCAAGAATATTTAATTGTGAAAGCGCTCTTGTAAGACCTCATTTTGTAAATGGTACTCATGCCTTAGGAACAGCCTTATTTGGTAACCTAAGACCAGGGGATACTATGATATCTGTTTGCGGAACACCCTATGATACTTTACATAATGTAATAGGAATAAGCGATAAGAAAAATATAGGTTCTTTAAAGGAATATGGAGTAAACTATAAGCAGGTAGACCTAACCCCTGAAGGCAATATAAACTTCGACAAAATAAAAGGAGAACTAGAAAAAGATGCTAGCATAAAGTTAGTGCATATTCAAAGATCTACTGGATACGGCTGGAGAAAGTCTTTACTAATATCTGAAATTAAAGAAATAATAGACTTTGTAAAAAATATTAAGTCGGAAATAATTTGCTTTGTTGATAACTGTTATGGTGAATTCATAGATACAATGGAGCCTACAGATGTTGGAGCAGATCTAGTAGCCGGTTCCTTGATTAAAAATATTGGTGGAGGAATAGCACCAACAGGGGGATATATAGCAGGTAAAGAAGAGTATGTTACTCAAGCTTCTTACAGGTTAACTGTACCGGGAATAGGAGGAGAATGCGGCTCTACCTTTGGAGTTATGAGACTCTTGTATCAAGGTTTATTTTTTGCTCCTCATGTAGCTATTGAAGCAGTAAAAGGGGCATTATTCTGTGCCAGAATAATGGAACTTGCAGGTTTTGAGGTACTTCCATCATATACGGATAAAAGAAGTGATATAATTCAAGCTATTAAGTTCAATGATAAAGAGAAACTAATTAACTTTTGTAAGGGAATACAGCTAGGTTCCCCAATTGATTCCTTTGTTCAGTGTGAACCTTGGGATATGCCTGGTTATACAGATCAGGTAATAATGGCTGCAGGAGCCTTTGTTCAAGGTGCTTCAATAGAGTTATCTGCAGATGCGCCTATAAGAGAACCTTATATTGCATATCTACAAGGAGGACTTACCTTTGACCATGCAAAAATAGGAATCTTAATAGCATTATCAAAAACTATACAATAGTGAGTTTGATGGATATAATTTAAGTAATAAATAATGAAGAGATAAATAAATTTTTATTTCTAAAGGGGCTACATTAGTAAATACTTGTCTAAAAGAGGTGAAGACATAGATAGTTTTAATTCTTTTCTATATCTTCACCTCTTTTAGTTTTTTAGTAGTTAAATTAATACTGTCTATATACTCCTACTAGCTTTCCTACTATTTCGCAATTATCTACTATAATAGGAGACATAGTTTTGTTTTCTGGTTGAAGTCTTATATAATTTTCTTCTTTAAAAAATCTTTTAAGGGTAGCCTCATTCTCTATTAAAGCCACAACTATATCTCCGTTATCAGCAGAGTTTACTTTCTCAATTATAGAAAAATCCCCGTCTAGAATACCAGCATCAATCATACTTTCTCCGCTTACCTTTAGTATAAAAAGATCTTTATTACTTCTTATATAATCTACTGCTAAAGGAAAAGTACCTTCGATATTCTCTACTGCCAAAATAGGAAGTCCTGCTGTAATTGTACCGATTATGGGAACATTTATCATTTCCTTTTTATTTAATGAGTTTTCAATTACTTCTATAGTTCTTGGTTTGGTAGGGTCCTTCCTTATCAGACCTTTTTTTTCTAATCTTTCTAGATGTCCATGGACTGTAGAAGTAGACTTTAAGCCTACAGCTGCGCATATTTCTCTAACTGAAGGAGGGTAACCCTTGTCTCTAATTTGATTTTTTATGAACTCATAAATTTCCATTTGTTTAGTATTTTTGTGTTCAGCCATATAAAACACCTCTCTATGTTAATTATTAAAATTATACCATATAAAAGAACAAATATCAAACTTATGTTCTATTATAACTTACATCTTGAAAATGCAACTTTAATTGTAGAAAAAAATTAACAAAACCCTTGGGAATTATAAATTTATTATGTATAATAGTATTTAGACTTTTAATTTTTTCTTATTAGGACTAAATTCAAGTGATTCTAGTAAAAGAAAAAAGATAATATGTTAAGAGTTATTAAGCTAGAAAGGGAGCAGCTATGAATAGAGATTATTGTATTTTTAAAGCAAGTAAGAAATGTGATAACTGTGGTGAATGCGAAATTTGTGATCTAAATAGGAGTAAGAAGTGTAATAACTGTGGCAAGTGCATGCAGCTAGAAGGTTATGATATAAAATCTATTAAGATCGATGAAATTATAGAAGATGAAGAAGAAGTTAAAGAATACGAAAAAGAAATAACTAATGATAGTAATTCAAAAATTACAAGTGAAAATCATTATCAATTTTCTGAAGGGGACTCTGAAAGTGGTAGGGGAGAGGTTTCTGATGATGCAGAGGAAACTGCCTACATAGATGATGATTATGTTAACAGTGATTATGATGAGTATACCTATGACGATACAGATGATATTGATGAAAATTTAGTTTTCATTGATGACGTTGAAGGCTTAAGCGAAATTCTAGAAGATGACGGAAGATTAAGCGAGTTAACTTACGAGGAGTTTCCTGGAGTGCTTAGATTTAAAACAGAAAAAGATTTTAGAAAGTAACTTTGATAAAGCTTCAACTATAGGTAACATCTATAGTTGAAGCTTTATTTTTAATCTGTATTTTCATCACTTAAAGGGTTAGAATTTACAGCTTGTCTCAACTTTTCGTCATCAACATGGGTATAAATTTGTGTTGTAGATACATTCTCATGACCTAGTATTTGTTGGAGGCTTCTTATATCTACATTTCCATACTTATACATAAGTGTAGCAGCAGTGTGTCGAAGCTTATGAGGAGTATACTTATCTGTATCTAATCCAGCAGCACTAAGATATTTCTTTAGCATGACTTCTACTGATCTTTTACTGATTCTTGTGTTGTTTTTGCTAATAAAAAGTGCGTCTTTATCTATTATCTTATCTATGTTTTTATGACGAACTATAAGGTAGTTATCTATGGCTTTTATACAGGCATTATTTAAATAAACCGTTCGTTCCTTATTTCCTTTTCCTACAACTGTCAAAATGTCCTTTTTAATATTAGAAATATTAATTCCACATAACTCAGACAGTCTAAGGCCGCAGTTTAAAAATAGAGTTATCATACAGTAGTCTCTTTCTTTATTTTTGCCCTCAATAGCCTTTAAGAGAGATTTACTTTCATCTAAAGTTAAGTATGTAGGATTTCTCTTGCTTATCTTAGGAGACTCTAAATCTATAGCAGGGTTTTCATCTATAATCTTAGCCTTGCCGCTTAAAAATTTAAAGAAAGACTTTAAAGTAGCTACCTTTCTAGCTCTGGCGTAGGCACTATTAGATCTGTATTTCTCTGTAAAGGATAAAAAAGCATATAAATCCGATAGTTTTAATTTTCTTATAACATATTCGTCTATATCATATATAGGTATCTCCTCAAAATCTAGATTATCATCATAGGGTATTCCTTTATACATTTTTATAAATCTAAAAAACATAGTCAAATCAACCTTGTAGGCCTTTAATGTATTTTCAGATTTACCTTTTATTGTTTCTAAATAATTTAAAAAGTTTGTTACCTGTTCCGGTAAGTCATTATTTCTTATTCCTTTAATATCATATTTCATATTATTATATCCCTTCCAATTCACTAGTTATTTCATTAAATAAATTCATCAATTCATGATTTATCTCTTTTTCATCATTAAGATTTTGGTGCTTTACTAACAACAATTTATAACCCATCTTTTCTGCTGTAACTCTTTTGGTTTTGTCTAGTTCCTCCTCATTACCTTCAAGTTCTACAAAGTCAATTAAAAATTTCTTAAACACAGTATTTTTAGCTACTATTATAGGAATAGCTCTTTTAGAGTTTATAACTCCTAAGGCGTCTATTCCGACTATTACTTCATAATTGTTAAATCTCTCCACTAGCAATCTATTTAGCTCTACCGTGATATAATTCCTCGCCTTATCCTTTACCTCTATTTTGGATGTTGCAGTTCCTTTAGAAGGGGATTTGACAGTTTTATAATCTCTTTTTGTTACTGCAATTTGTTGAGCTTCCTTTAACGTTCTATTTAATCCTAATTCTTTTAACCATATCTGAACAGTACGAATTCCAACATCATAAATTTTAGCTATATCTGTGGTGCTAACGGAGTATTTTTCTAACAAAATATATAAATCTTTTATTATATACTCGTAACCACGACGAACACCTAAGGATTCGTAATTATTATATATTTTAATTAATCTTTCTTCATCTTTAGGGGTTAGGCTAATAGATAACATCTTGTTAATGTTATCATCGTACTTAAAATGTTTATACCTAAATGTTATGGTTCTACCTCTAGTCATAAAAAACCTCCTTAATATGCCTCAAGCCTTGATTTCATTATACTATATTCGTTCGCGGATTACAATACGCGAAGTTTAAGAAATGTGTATTTAGCGAATATAAGTTTATATATGATTTATTTAGATTAATAAGATTTAGTTATATGTATATTATTAGTACTTATAAGTTATTTATATATAAACAAATAGGATTGTATTTGAATTCCTATTAAAATAGTCCTTAAGGCAATATGTGTCCTGTAAGTATAATTATATTATATATTTATACTAGTCATCTACTACTATCTTTGTATAAAGTTTCAATTGAGAATATTATCAATTACATAAATAAAATTTAAAAGGATAAGTTAACTTGCTGCTATATAACAATACGGTATAAATTCTCTTTTAAATTACATATAAATCTATAACTGCTCTGTAATCATCCCCTCTTATCCCCTAAACAGAAGGGGCTTGTAGATATTTAGTAGCAAAAATTACTTTTATTAACATTTTCAAATCCCGTTTTATTCATAAATTTTATCAACAAAAAAAGCTCAATCGCATTTCTCTATGTTATAAAGTTTTTACAGCGTAATTTTTCAACAAAATCCATATGGTTAATAAATACAATACAGTTATAATATTACTAACTGATGTTTTGAATAATTTTTTGATAACAAGGTAAAATATACTAATGTGGTTATAAATTATTTTACATTAGCTAAAGGAGATTTTTTAATGAAAGTCGGAATACCTAAAGGATTACTATATTACAAATACTATCCCTTCTTTGAAACCTTTTTCACCGAATTAGGTGCAGAGATAATTACATCTCCAGATACCAATAAAGAAATATTAGATATAGGTGTTAAGCATTCCGTAGATGAAGCTTGCCTTCCTGTTAAGGTTTTTCACGGACATGTTGCTTCAATTAAGGATAAATGTGATATTATATTTATTCCCAGGATAATGCAATTAGACACAAGAGAATTTATATGTCCTAAGTTTTGTGGTTTACCTGAAATGGTACTAAATAGCATATCGGATATGCCTAAAGCAATTATCTATCCCATATACGCTTCCACAGAAAAAGAATTAAAAAAATGGGTTAAAACTACAGGAAAATTATTTACAAAAAATCTTACAACTATTGAAAAGGCCTATAGATCTGCAATTGACGCACAAAAAAATTACAAATGTGGTATAAGGGATAATGGATACAACTTAAATGTAGCCTTAGTTGGTCATCCCTATAATATCTATGATAATTTTACAAATATGAATGTAGTTAAAAAGTTAAACAAATTAGGTATAGGAGTAATAACAGAAGAGAATATCGACAGTTGTATTATAAGAAATCAAGTTAAAGATTTATTTAAGAGACCCTTTTGGACTTTTGCTAAAAACTCTTATGGTTTCTCTACCTATCTTGCAGAAAATAGGAAAATCGACGGATTGGTGTATATGTCTTCCTTTGCCTGTGGCATAGATTCTGTTGTAATTGAATTAATAAAAGACAGATTAGGAAGTTTTCCGGTTTTAATTTTAAAAATAGATGAACATACCGGAGAAGCTGGCTTTGATACAAGACTAGAGGCCTTTGCAGATATGTTAGAAAGGAGATGTGGATAACATGAAAATAACCTTTCCTCACCTTGGAAATACCTGTTTTGCTGCAAAAGCCATATTCGATGGTCTTGGTGTAGACTACATAATACCTCCTGCAAGTAATAAAGAGGCTTTAGAAACCGGTTCCCTTTATTCGCCAGAAGAAATGTGTCTTCCCTTCAAAATAATGATAGGTAACTACGTAAAAAGTATAGAACAAGGTGCAGATACTATTTTAATTGTTGGCAGTTGCGGCCCTTGTAGATTTGGCGAATACTGCGAACTACAGATGAATATATTGAAAAGATTAGGTCATAATTTAGACTTTATAGTTTTAGATCAACCAAAGGATATTGGAATCAAGGAGTTATTTAACAGAATAGAAAAAATTACCTCTAGAAGCCAAAAGTCTTCTGTAGAAAAATTTCAAGTACTACATAACGCAATTAAGGTCATTAATTTAATAGATAAAATAGAGGAAAAGGCAAGATTTCTTGCTGGATATGAGGTAAATAAGGGAGATTGCAAAAGATTATTAAATAGATGTAAAAGCGAGGCATTTAGTTATAGTAATCCAGCTGCTATGATAAATCATTTTAAAAACTATGAAAAACTTCTTAATGATATAGAAATAGACAAGAAGAAGGACCCGATTAAAATAGCTATTATAGGTGAAATATATACTATAATCGAACCCTTCTCTAACCTATATATAGAAGATAAGCTTATGGATTACGGTGTTTCATCTAAAAGGCATCTTTCCCCTAGTTGGTGGTTTAAGAATACAACCTTATCCACCATAAAAATGCAGTCTTTAGATATTAGAAGAGCATCTAAGGATTATCTACCGCTTTATATTGGAGGTCATGCTAGAGAGTGTATAGGAGAAGCGGTTTTAGCTCAAGAAAAAGGCTTTGATGGAGCAATTCAAATATTCCCTATGGGCTGTATGCCTGAAATTGTATGCAAGTCTATATTGCCATCAATATCAAGAGACAAAGACTTTCCCATACTAACTTTAGTTGTAGATGAAATGACTGGGGAAGCTGGATACATAACCAGAATAGAAGCTTTTTTAGACTTACTTGAAAGGAGAAAAGACAATGTACTATATGGGAGTTGATGTTGGTTCTGTCAGTACTGATATTGTGTTATTAGATAAGGATATGAAGGTAGTGGAGTCCTTATATTTAAGAACAAAAGGCAGACCAATAAATGCAATTCAAGAAGGTTTTAAAATATTAAAAGATAAATATAAAAATGATGAAATAATAGCAGTGGGAACTACCGGAAGCGGCCGTCAAATATGCTCTACCATAATTGGCGCTGATGTAGTAAAAAATGAAATTACTGCTCACGCTGTTGCAGCTCTAAATACACAAAAGACAGTAAGAACTATTATAGAAATTGGAGGTCAAGACTCCAAGATTATCTTATTAGAAGAAGGAATAGTTACAGATTTTGCTATGAACACCGTATGTGCTGCCGGTACAGGATCATTCTTAGATAGGCAGGCAGAAAGACTTGAAATACCTATAGAAGACTTTGGCGACTACGCATTAAAATCTACAAATCCAGTAAGAATCGCTGGCAGATGCGCCGTTTTTGCTGAATCAGATATGATACATAAGCAACAATTAGGATATAGTGATAAAGATATAATTCGAGGTCTCTGTGAAGCTTTAGTAAGAAATTATCTTAATAATGTAGCAAAGGGAAAAGAAATTAAATCGGAGATATTTTTTCAAGGAGGTGTAGCCGCTAACATAGGTATGAAGGTGGCCTTTGAAAACGCACTAGGATGCGAAGTTACAATTCCTCCAAACTATAAAGTTATGGGGGCAATAGGCTCCGCTATTTTAGCAAAAGAAAAATTAGAAAAGACAGGCAAGTTAACTAATTTCAAAGGGTTTGACTTAGCAGATACAAACTTTAACTCTAAGAGCTTTGAATGCGAAGGCTGTCCTAATAGATGTGAGGTAGTAAAAATACTTGGCAGCAATACTACTATAGGCTTTTTTGGCGATAAATGTGGTAAATGGAGTGGCAATGTGGCTGTATAACAGCTCTTTAAAAATGTAGCTTAAAAAACTATTTTTGAAGTATATATATCTATGCTTCTAGCTAAATATTTGTATAGTGAAGACTAAGAAATCTCCTTACCTGCTCTATAACACTAAAGAATTTAGCAGAAATGGTACAGATATATATACTTCTAAACACATATTCCTAAAACGATTGTCTATCACTAGACATTGTAGATAACATCCTATAAACACTTAGTAGGATTGGTAAAAGAACAGGGAACTCCTACCATGCATTTGCCGCATACATCCGCTGGACCTAATCTATTATAAAGCTTATCGTTATATAAACACATTTCAAAGCATTTATGCCTATCAAAGCTATCTAGCTTTAATGCCTCATTTACACATCTTTTAACACAGCCACCGCAGCTGCCGTTATATTTATATAAACAAGACTCCTTTTCCTTCCTTTCTGTCTTTTCAACTTCTAAACTAGTTATTATAGTTCCAAACCTACCACAGCATCCTTTATTAGTAATAAGCATATTATTTACTCCAAAGGTTCCCAATCCAGAAATATAGGCAGCATGCCTATGAGACCAATCATTAATTAATTTATCATAATCGAAATTTATGGATAAAGGTACGCCAATAGTATCATACCCTTTTCCTTCTAGCTCTTCCTTAATGTATTCATTTAGACTCAAAATTAACTTGTTGGTTTCAACATATGCCTTAGCCCAAAATTCTGAACTTTCTCTCCCCTTTATATTACTAAGGACAATGTCTTTATTAAAAGGAATGAAATAAGTGATAACGGTTTTTCCATTCTGCAGGAAATCCTCTGGCAGTTTGTGATTCTCCCCTATAACTTTTTTTAATTCAAAGAACATGCTATCTTTTGCATCTGCAAAGCTAACTAAAGGTTCCTCCCACTGTATCTCTAACCTATTGTCCAAAGAGTAGCTTCTTACATAATTTTTAATAAGATTTTCAACTAAGTTCTTCATTTTTATCCCCCTCATAAAATAAAACATATAATAAAAGATAACCTTTTACTTAGTTATAACATAATATCCAATTAATTTCTATAGCACTGTTATTACAGAGAATATGATAAAAAATCATATATATGAGCAAAATAGTATTAGAAAGGAGGCGATTTCCTGATTTAGTTGTTCTATAAACCAAAGGATAACAAATATAAAATTTATATAGTACAACGAACCAGGTTTCTTATATGCCACAGGGACGAAAAACTTCAAAAGACGATATGATTTTATCTTCTCCATCAATTACAGAGTCTTTAGGCAATACTACTTCCGCTGGATTAACTGATGGGCTAACTGGTGATAAACCTTTACTACCAAACTATATTAATTCTGAAGATTCATCTAATCCTAATAGGGAGACTAAAATAAAAACTAAAACTAAGAAACTGTAATCTTTTATCAGGTACGTAGTATAACTATGTGCCTTTTAGTATGTTGTAAAATCTTACAATAAACTTATAAATATTATACACTTTCTTTACATTTCCAACATAGAATATGATAGTAAATAATTTTACGGAGAGAATTATGTATATATTTAGGCAAAGTAATTATTCAAGAACAGCTGCCGTTAACTATGCTGTCACCTATGCCCTTAAGCCTAATCCAGCATATAGATACTTTCCTTTAATAAATGACACAAGCGGTGACTGTGCTAACTTTGTATCACAATGTCTTAGGGCTGGAGGAGCTCCCATGAATTTTACTTCCAGGAGTCCATGGTGGTATAGATCAAATAGTAATAATAACGTAAAAGACGATACCTGGTCCATATCCTGGGCAGTGGCACATTCGCTATATTGGACTTTAAAGATCAACGAACAATCAGGATTGCAAGGGCCTAAAGGAAGAGAAGTGTCTAGTATAGGAGAATTAGAATTAGGTGATTTAATGTTTTTTGAGGACAACAACGGTAAGATATTCCACTCTGCTATAGTTACAGGATTTTCAAATAAAGTGCCTTTAATATCTCATCACTCCTTCGAAGCTTTAAACATACCTTATACTAGAACCTGGGGTGCAAAAAAAATACACTTTTTAAAAATAACTATTTAAGGGTGACTTATATACTTATTAAAATGCCCTAGATTTAAGAGTTCCTTTAGACCTCATTAAATCTAGGGCAGTGTTTTTATTTCATAGAGGTTATTTATTAAGCTACAGCATTTGTTACAGGCTACCTTTGGGGTCTATACCTATAATAGTAATTACTTACTATGGGAGTTGATATGTAAAAATCCTCTCCTTCTAAATCAACGGCAGCTCTTTCGTCCGTTTTGTTATCCTCTCCATTTACCAATTTACTATTATCATTATACTTTTTTTCTCTTTCCATAATATACTCCTTCCTCTTTCTTAGAATCCTTTATGTAGGCAATTAATCTATTCATATATATTATTTACATAAAGAATATATATATGAATAGATCTGGTTATATATGAAAAAAGATGGCCGGAAAGCCATCTTATTATAATCAAATTATTTAGAATAAAATTCTAGTATCTTAGAAAACTTAACTTCTACAGGAATTTCATCCTTTTGAGGCATTCTAACAAGTTTTCCAGAAAAACTGTTTTTATCCTTTTCCAAATATCCTAAAACATTTTCTATGATAGTAAAATTATCTGTAAACAATTGATTTTTTCTTGATTTTTCTCTTAAACTTATAGTGCTCCCTATACTTACTCTAAAGGAAGGTATGTTTACTTTTTCACCATCTACTAAAACATGATTATGAACTACCATTTGTCTTGCTTGTCTTAAAGTAGAAGCAAAACCTAGTCTATATACAAGATTATCTAATCTTCTTTCTAAGCTTTGAATTAAAACCTCATCTGAACTTTTTTTGGATTTTAAAGCTTCATATATATATCTTTTGAATTGTTTCTCCAAGACTCCATAATAAGCCTTCAATTTTTGCTTTTCTAATAGTTGTTCCCCATACTCAGAAAGCTTTTTGTGAGGTTTAACTCCCCTTTTCAAAGCTTTTGGATGATTAAATACATTTACACCTAGATGTCTTGCTACTTTAAATCTAGGTCCCATTGGTCTCGCCATTTTATTCCTCCTAAAATATTATACTGCGATAATATTTAGCGCCAGACAGCCTATAATTATAGTAGCATAAAACTATAACTTTGTAAATGATAATATATATCAAATGAGGTTTGTTATCACAATTTGCAGCTAATCATTATTATAAAGTGTTCTTTAACAATTTCTTCATTACTACTATTCTTAACAATAAAAAATATATCAATTACTACACCTAGCAATATCCATAAAATTGACATACTAAATACACTAGTGATGAAAGTTAATATATGTCTTATTGTTTCTAATTTAATATGAATAAAATATAAAGAGCTCAGCACTCCAACAGGCAGCCATAAATCTAAAATTCCAATCATTATTTTAAAATAATTTAGCAGTACTCTTTTCGCTTTAATAGTTCTTTCATACAAACACTTCATAAACTTCCACTTATAAATTTGCGATACTACTTGAGTACATGTGAAAATTGCAAATAAAAATATAAAATGAAAAATAAGTTCTCTAGTCTTACATAGATTTTTTTTAGCTATAAACTCAACCATTATAAATATTGTAATAATTACTGAAGATAACATAATGTGCTTAGAGTCTAGTAGGTATTTTAGCATTCCCTTTTTTCTTGCTTCACACCATTCATTATAATCATAATTCATATATACCTCCTCCACCCATTTCAGAGTTTAATAATATTACTACTACCTATGTTTAAGTAAACTCCATCCCCTTTAAAAGATGCTGTTTCTTTACTTATATGAGCATTTCTCCATATATAATACAGATTTTAACTAGTTGATTATAAAAACTTTAACAGGTGCTATAGATAATATTATTATGCTTTTTGAATAAAGTATTACACCCTTTTGGCATAGAAACAAAAAAAATACAAAGACTAGTAATTAGAAAACATATAGAAAGGAAGTTGTAAATTGAATTCATCCAAATCCTTGTCATGTCCTAACTGCAATGGGAATTACTTTAAAATGAAACGACAGGCTACTTATGTTTATACTTATAATATAAATACAGAGCTTACTGAACAATGGAGTGAAGAAGGTGAGGCTCTTCCATTCCTATTCGATAATAGAGAACAAACTGATTCAAAGGAATTTTTAGAGTGTGCACAGTGTGGAGAGACCTTCCCTTGTCAATTACTTACAGACAAAGAGAAAATCAGTGTAACGATTTTGCAAAAGGCAATTAGATCTGACTTTAAAGAGGAGCCTGAGTTTTTCGGATAGTTTTTCTTTCTAGTAAGTCTATTTTGTTATAGCTTCATTAACAGAATAGACTTACCATGTTACCATTAATGGCATAACCTAAAATAAATTGTTATGACTGTTTTCCATAAACCATTTCCACGTGGGGAATATTGTCCTCCAAATAGATCTGTGATACTTTTACAAACCCTAAATCCTCGTAAAACTTCATAATATATTCTTGAGCTGAAATTCTAATTTCTGATTCTTTAAGTTCTTTCTTAATAAATTTAATTGCTTCATTTAACAAATATTTTGCTAAGCCTTTGTTACGGTGCTCTTTAGACACTAATACTCTACCTATAGAAACTTCGTCATAGGAAACTCCTTTAGGTATTATTCTTAAATATGCCACTATAGTATCCTTTTCTTCTAAAAATAAGTGAAAGGATTTTAAGTCTTTCTTATCACATTCTTCATAAGGACAATTTTGCTCAACAACAAAAACATTTATCCTTTCTCTAATTATTTCATATAATTCCTTTGTATTTAAATCATCGAACTTTTTTATAACTAAATTCATATTAAACCTACACTTTCCTTCCTATTATCCCTGGATGCCTTAACAATTGAAGCATATCTAGGCAATTACTTTAGTATTTTTAGAGATTATTTATTTCTCAATATCAAATATATCAAATAATTCTGCTCTTACAGATGAGCCATCTATATAAATTGCAGCAGCACTAATTGGTAAATTGAATCTTCTAGGACCTGCACTTCCTGGATTTAAATATAAAATATCATTAAGAAAATAATTTTCAGGTTTATGTGAGTGTCCGCTAATAACTATATGAAAACCTGAAGTTTTAACATCTAAATCTAACTCCCTTGCATTATGTAGTACATATATTAATTTACCTCCTAGTTCAACAACCTCAGTTTTATGATATTTATTTAAGCTAGAGTCTTTATCGCAGTTTCCTTTTACAGCAACTACTGGTGCTATTTTCTCCAGAGAGTTTATAATATCAATAGACCCTATATCTCCAGCATGAATAATTAGATTTGAACTTTGAAAAAGCTCTAATACTTTAGTTCTTAACAATCCATGAGTATCTGATATGACCCCTATCTTAAATTCATTCATTTCTTAACTCCTCTACTTATCATATTTATTAGCTAAACTATGCAGTTCATCATCACATACTCTATAAACAGTCCATTCGTCCATAGGTCCAGCACCCATTTCTTTATAAAATTCTATTGATGATATATTCCAGTCGAGACACCACCACTCTAATCTTCCGCAGTTTCTTTCCAGTGCTAACTTAGCTAAAAATGAAAGCATTATCTTACCAAAGCCTTTGCCACGAAATTCAGGTTTAACATATAAATCCTCAAGATATATTCCAGGGCGTCCTAAAAAAGTGGAGAAGTTATGAAAGAATAATGCAAAGCTTACTGGCTTTCCCCTATATTCTCCTATAATAACTTCTGCTGCTCTTTGCTGAAATAGAGACTCTTTTAATATGTCCTCCGTTGCAACAACTTCATGTAATAGGTTTTCGTAGTTAGCTAGTTCTTTTATAAATTCTAGAATTAAAGGAACGTCCTTTTCTTCTGCAGTCCTCAAATTGAATTCTTTTAGATTAGTTTTTATTAAATCACTCATCTTTTATCCCCCGATAGTTCTTGTATTTATTCTAAAAAAAACTGATTAGTCTTTTCATTATATTTGTACCCAATGAGTTTAAGCATATTAAGTATCTCCTCTTCAATTAATTGATAGTCTTCACACAGGGTAGAAAAACTATCGAATTCATCTCTTAGTTTCATATTTATCCAACTTAGAAGAATATACGGATCTGAAATTGGAACCTTTTTGTTTTCCATCTTTACACCACCATTTTAACAGGAATTATAAATAATTAATTAAAAACAAAACTCATACATAGCTGCTTTAACTAGGTATGAGTTTTGCCTTTTTATTCTAGAACAATTTTATCATCTTCTAGTTTAACTTTTATATAAGAACCTTCTTTAAATTTCTTCTGTAAATATTGTTCCGCAATTTCATCTTCTATATTCTTTTGAATAGCTCTTCTCAAAGGTCTTGCTCCATATTTATCGTTATATCCAACCTTTAATATATAATCTTTCACATTCTCAGATATATCTAAGGTTATATTTTTTTCTTTTACTTCACTTGCTACCTCTTTTAACATTAAGTCAATGATCTTGTGAAGCTCTTCCTTTGAAAGTTCTGTAAATATAATAATGTCATCTACTCTATTTAAAAACTCCGGTCTAAAGGTCTCCTTTAATGCTTCTTTTACACGATTTTCTAAAGCATTATAATCACTATGAGTAAACCCAATTCCATTAGATTTAAAGTTAGTTCCAGCATTGGAGGTCATAATTATTACTGAATTATCAAAATGAACAGTTCTTCCCTGACTATCTGTTAGCCTTCCGTCTTCAAGGATTTGAAGAAGCATATTAAATACATCAGGATGGGCTTTCTCAATTTCATCTAATAAGATTACAGAGTAAGGTTTTCTTCTTATTTTTTCAGTCAGCTGACCTCCCTGGTCATATCCAACATATCCTGGAGGAGCCCCTATCAATTTAGATACTGTATGCTTTTCCATATACTCAGACATATCTAGCCTAATCAGTGCTTCTTCACTGCCGAAAAGCTCAGTGGCTAGAGCCTTAGCAAGTTCGGTTTTTCCTACACCAGTAGGACCAACAAAGATGAAGGATGAAGGTTTTTTGTTTTTTCTAAATCCTAATCTATTACGTCTAATTGCCCTAGATATGCTTACAACAGCTTCATGTTGACCTATAACTCTTTGATGAAGACTTTCCTCTAAATTCAATAATTTTTCAGCTTCTTCTTCTGTGATTTTTTGAACTGGAATTTTAGTCCAAGATTCAATAACAAAGGCAATATCTTCAATACTTAACCGAATATTTGAACAGTTCTCCTTAATTTCTTTGATTTTGCTCTCAAGTCTGCATTCATTCACCTTGTACTCAGCAGCTTTTTCATAGTCATTATCACTTGCAGCATCTATAATTTTATCTTGAACTTCTTTTAATTCTTCTTCTAATGCTCGTAACTCTACTAATCCTTGGTTTTTTAAATTTGCCCTTGAACTAGCTTCGTCAATGACATCTATTGCTTTATCTGGTAGAAATCTATCCGTTATATATCTTGCTGATAATTTCACAGCTGTTTCTATAACCTCATCAGATATTTTAACTTGATGATATTCTTCGTAGTAATTTTTAATACCTTTTAAAATTTCTATAGACTCATCTATAGTTGGCTCTTCAACAATAACTGGCTGGAATCTTCTTTCAAGGGCTGAGTCTTTTTCTATATGCTTTCTATACTCCTCTAAGGTAGTTGCACCAATTACCTGTATTTCTCCTCTTGCAAGAGCAGGCTTTAGTATATTAGCAGCGTTCATAGCACCACCTTGAGCTTCTCCTGCTCCAATTATATTATGAACCTCATCAATTACTAAAATAATATTTCCATTATCTTTAGCTTCTTCTATAATAGCTTTCATACGGCCTTCGAATTGGCCTCTAAATTGAGTGCCAGCTACAATAGCGGTTAGATCTAAAAGATAAACTTCTGCATCAAATAATTTAGCTGGAACTTCTTTATCAGCAATTCTTACAGCTAAACCTTCTGCAATTGCAGTCTTTCCAACACCTGGCTCTCCAATTAAGATAGGATTATTCTTAGTTCTTCTATTTAAAATTTGAATTACTCTATCAATTTCTCTATGTCTTCCAACAACTTTATCCACTTTATTTGATTTTGCCTTTTCCGTTAAGTTTATTCCATATAAATCTAGATTTTTTCTCTTTTTCTTAAAAAAGCCCCCTTTTGTTTTTACACCGGGATCTTTTTCATCCTTTGAGGAGGCTTCTCTATTGTAAGCTTTAGGATCTTTATTATTCATGTCTTTAGATGGTGGGAATATACCATTAAAGAAGTTAGCAAAGGGCTTATTATCTGTGTCGTTTAAATCTATATCTTGAAGCATACTATTCATTTGTTCAGATAAATTTTCAATATCTTCTGGAGTCATTCCTGCTTGTTTCATCAACTGATCTACTATGGGAATTCCCATTTTTTTTGCGCAGTCCATACATACAGGTATCATCTCAGTTTTTCCATTTTCCATTTTTGCTGTATATATAGTTGCAATATTTTTATTACAAATAGAACACATCTGCATATAAATCATCTCCATTTTCTCTCAAAGTCAAGGATATCACTGCAATTACAGTATAACATATTTTTGTGTATATTATTATTAATATTTTTTTAATAGAAATATTCTAAGAAAAGATCGTCAATTATGCATTATTGTTTAGTTAAGGCAAAATATTTATTATATTCAGATCTTATTACGTCAATATTATTAAGAAACACATTAATTATATATGGATCAAAATGCTTTCCAGAACCTTCGTAAATAATTTTAGTAGACTCTTCAAAAGTGAAGGCTTTCTTATAAGGCCTATTACTGGTCAATGCATCAAAAACATCTGCAATTGCTACAATTCTAGCGCTGAGAGGTATATCTTCTCCTCTTCTACCATAGGGATATCCTGATCCATCCCATTTTTCATGATGTCCTTCTGCAATTTCAATACCTATTTTAAAAATGTTTCTTCCACTCTTTTTTAGGTTTTCCTCTGCCCTCCTTAAAACTTTTCCGCCATATATGGTATGAGTTTTCATTGTTTCAAATTCATCCTCAGTAAGTTTTGATGGTTTTAGAAGAATATCATCTTTAATTGCTACCTTTCCAATATCATGAAGAGGACTAAATCTTTCTATATTGTCTATATACTGCATACCTATAATTTCTGCATATTTTTTGTCTTTAGATAGTAGTTGAGCAATTATACGAGAATAACTTTTCATTCTATTTAAATGATCTCCGGTATCCGAATCTCTTTCTTCCGTCAATGTTGCAAGAGCCAATGTTGAACTAATAATCATATCGTCAATAATTATATCCTCTTCTAAACTAAGCATTATGCTATTAGCTAATGTCTTTAAAAATTTCACATGTTCTTTTTTATAAACATTTTTTATATTGCTGGAAAAAAATATTATCCCTACTACCTCTTTATCATTTTTTAATGGTAGTGTTATAGATGACCTTATTCCCTCTTCTAATAGAATACGATTATACTCTGTAACCTCACTATTACTTACATACATCTCTAGATCATTTATAATTCTTTCTTTACCGTATTCTATAATTTTTCCTAGACTTGTTCTTTCAATGCTTGTCTTAAAGCCAAGTAATCTCTTAGGCAAATTTTCATGGTTCTTGCCAGATACACCGTAGGATGCTTGTATGGACTTTCCATCATCTTTTATAAGTGCTATTCCTATATATGTATAGGGTATATATTCAATGAAAGAGTCAAAAATATAATTTAAAATATCTTTGAAAGGAATATTTCTACCTAGGTTTTCTATCAGTAAAATAATGCTGTTAAACTTGTTAAATACTCTTTTTACCTCAGAGAAAACAGGGGCAAATTCCGCATTGTTCATTTTTACAGCAGAGATGTCTAAATCTGTTATTCCTACCTCTTCCATACCTTTATACAGCTGAGTTATAGGTATAAATAAATTTTTATATGCATTATTAAAAAATATACTTAAGAAAACAAGTGTAATAATGGATAGTAAAATTGTTAAGTAAAGTCTAACTAAATTTCTGTGATGGGTATATTTAGAAACTATATTAGTTATATCATTACTGTATTTTAAAAGAGTTTCATTATTCTCATTTATATATTTTACTCCTTCATATAGTAAATTGGTATTACCTTTCTCTTTTAAAACAATATTAACTGCATTATCAAACTGAGGCCACACTTTTTCATGTTCTGATAGAGTAGGCTGAAGATCCTGAAGCACATTTTCAAAGCGTATCCTTTTGTCATTGAAAGTGACGTATCCATGGCCTATTGTTTCGTACCTCTCTCTATATTCATTCCTATACTTTTCCAAATTATTAAGAGTTTTTTCTAGTTTAATTTTTATAGATGATATTTCTTTTTCGTTATCTCTATATTTTTCTGCTGCTGAGTTTAATTCATATACTCGATTTACCTCCTTTACAATAATTTGTGTTAGCATTCTCTGTTTACCTAGTATGTTAATTAGGTTAATATTCTCATAATTACTATGTAGGTTTATGAATAGAAGCGTAAAAATTGATATAATTACAGTAATAATTAGAGTTATAATTATAGATATGTGCTTCTTATAAATACTAACAATAGATTTGCTATTTTTCATTAGTTATTTCCTCCAACTTATATACTTCTGGGAAAAGTGTTCCATTATATGCATGGAATATATCTTCTTCCATTTATATTATACTTTGTAATGGGAGTATATCAATATATTAACTGCTTTAAGTTAATCTTTATGCTAAATTTTCTTGTAGTATTCCTTAATTTTTAAAAGTTTTACAATAAAATACACTTTAACTCAGTATGTTTTATAAATATTTAACCCAGTACAATATGAATACTGGGTTAAATATTTATAAAAATCTATAGTTCTATAGTAGTTTCATCAATCCAATTCCAGCCACTTCTTAATTCCTTTATATCATCAACTAGTTTATATAGGGCTATATCTTTCTTTTTACATTCTAGCATTACGTCAAAATCAATTTTTAAAGGCCTACAGCTTTCTATAAATTCTACAAAATCCTGTGGGTTTATGAAATCAGAATGTTTCCTGTCAGTTTTTCCTTCCCTTGGACTGGAAAAGTGAATTTTGGGAGGCAATGCTTGATCTATCCAAGTATGGAAGATATCCTTAAGCATTGGTTCTAATTCCTCGCCATTATTATTGCAGATATGATGGTGAACATCTAAAACCATAGGGGTTTTTACCTCCTTACATATCTGTAAAACTTCTTTGGTGGTAAAGGTCTTATCATCATTTTCTAATATCAATTTACTGGTTATTTCCTTAGGAAACTGAGAAAAGTTATTAATAAATCTATTTATGGCCTTTTCCTTTCCACCTTGGCTACTACCTATGTGTAGCACCATTTTTCCCTTTGGATAACCTATGTCCTCAAATAGATTTGCGTGAAACCATAAATTTCGTCTTGTACTTTCTACTACTTCTTCCCTTATACTATTTATAACATTAAATTCATCTGGGTGAGTATCTACCCTCATTTTCTCATCTTTTATTAACTGACCTATTCTTTTAAAGTCTACATTAAAAATCTTTCTATAATCCCAGTTATCAACTTCAGGATGGGTAGCTAAGGGTACTAGTGCAGAAGTTATTCTATAGAAGTGAATATTATTCTCTACATTATATTTAAGAATTTTATACAAATCATCTAAATTAGATAACGTTACTTGCTTAAGTTTATTTAACCTTTTTTCATCAGAACCTAATTTGTTATAATTGGTATAGGTCACTGAGCTGGATGAAGTGACCTTTGGAAGATTTAAAGCGATTGCTACGTAACCTAATCTGATCCTCATAATCTCACCTTCCCTTATTTAAATTATCCTTAGTTTATGTATAGTTAAGGTATTAATACAAAAGAAAATTCCTGTCTCAATATAAATTTAGACAGGAATTTTCTTTTGTATTAAATTGTAAATATCACTAGTAGAATTTTTATAAGGAAGCTTCAAATATAGATAGAACATCCTCTGCTTTAAGAGGCTTAAAATTACCTAGAGATCCCCTTCTAACAGCAGCCTTTGCCATAATTTCTAGGTTTTCACGGTTAATTCCAACCTCTGTTAAAGTTGATGGTATTCCTAATGAAGTAAAGAATTCTCTTGTTTTATCTATGGCAGCATTGGCTATTTCAAATTTATCTCCATCTTTATCTAGGTCCCAAACATTAACTCCATAGTCTACAAAGTAATTAACTGTACTGTCATCTAGAACGTGTTTCATCCAACTTGGAGTTAAAATAGCCAAACCTACTCCATGGGTTATATCATAAAATGCACTTAATTCATGCTCCATTCCATGAACACTCCAATTTGTCTCCTTTCCATAGGTTAACAATCCATTTATTGCAAGGCTAGATGCCCACATTATATTGGCTCTTGCTTCATAGTTTTCTGGCTCTTTATAAGCAATAGGCCCATACTTTATACAGGTTTTAAGTAGTGCTTCTGCCATTCTGTTTTGAAGATAAGCCCCTTCTGTCTTATTAAAATATACTTCAAATATATGACTCATTATGTCAGCAGTGCCTGCTGCTGTCTGGTTTGCTGGTACGGTAAAGGTATATGTAGGATCTAGTATGGAAAACTTAGGAAACATTCCAGGATGACCACAACCTAGTTTTTCCTTTGTTTCTAAATTACTAATAACAGCACCAGCATCCATTTCAGAACCAGTTGCTGAAAGAGTTAAAATAGTTCCTACTGGCAAAACATTTTCTATTCTACTTTTACCTGAAACTAAATCCCATGGATCACCTTCATAATAAAAGGCTGCACCAATAACCTTTGAACAGTCTATGGTACTTCCTCCACCAACTGCAAGTATAAAGTCTATATCATTTTCCCGGCATATCTTAACACCTTCTTTTACACTGGTTATCCTTGGATTAGGTTCTATACCTCCAAGTTCCCAGTAGGAAATATTATTATCCTTTAAAATTTGTATTACAGTATCATATATACCAGTTCGTTTTATACTTCCACCTCCGTAGGTTAACAGTACTTTGGAACCATATTTTTTTATTTCCTTTGCTAATACCTTAATCTGATCCTTTCCAAAAAAAACCCTTGTAGGAATGTTGTAATTAAAATTTATCATCTAGTCTAACCCCTCTCTTTTTTTCACTATAATTCTACCTAATTATTTTTATCTTGTAAAATTTATTTATTCATTTATAGAATATGGTATTTCTATATAAACCGCACCGGGGCAATGTAGTATCATTGACCACTTATCACAATATTTATAATTATTATATATATTATTTTTTACTTGACATAACCTTATTAGTTAAGCTATTATTAATTTAGAACTTTAATAATCCTCTGTTAAAAGGGAGTAATTTAAATTACAAAGTCAACAATTCGATTTAGTGTTATAAATCTGGCTTTGTAAGCCTGTTTCAGGTTATAAGACTTTTGACATAGTTCATAGCCCAATATGAATTATGTTAAAAGCCTTTTATTTTGTCCTAGGTTAACATAAATTTTTTATAAGGGAGGCAATTTTATGTCAACGAAGAAATCACTACTACATTTAGGTTTTTGGGTTGGATTAGCAGTGCTATTTAACATTGGAATTTACTTTTTCATGGGTACGGAAAAAGCTTTAGCTTTTCTTGGTGGATACGTAATTGAGCAAAGTCTAAGTTTA
The DNA here is from genome assembly GCF_025398335.1 of Clostridium sp. CX1. Lineage (GTDB taxonomy): Bacteria > Bacillota > Clostridia > Clostridiales > Clostridiaceae > Clostridium_AM > Clostridium_AM tanneri. The sequence continues at coordinate 130,845 of NZ_JAODOO010000002.1, read as the reverse complement.
GATAACTTATTTTTGTTTCTTTTAATATTCCAAAGTTTTGGGATAAAGGAAGAATATCAGAAAAGAGTTCTTACTTATGGAATCATTGGAGCTATTATTTTAAGACTTATATTCATAGTATTAGGAGTAACTATTGTTAACAAATTTCACTGGATTCTTTACATTTTTGGTTTGCTTCTTATATTTAGCGGAATTAGAATGTTCCGAAATGAAGAAAATGCGGATAGCTTTAAAGACAGTAAAATAATAAAAGTTCTTAATAGGATTATACCTGTTTCTGACACTCTTGAAGGGGAAAAATTTTTCACAAGAAAAAATGGAATTCTATACGCTACACCATTGTTTGCTATACTACTGCTTGTAGAAGGTTCCGATATTATTTTTGCTATAGATTCTATACCAGCTATATTTTCTATAACTACTGACCCTTTCATAGTATATACCTCTAATATGTTTGCTATATTAGGGCTTAGAAACCTATACTTTCTTTTAGAAAAGCTTCATAATAAGTTTGCTTATGTGAAATATGGTGTTGCCAGCATATTAATATTTACTGGAATAAAACTAGCAATTTTATTCTTCCACATTGAAATATCTATAGTAGCATCCTTGATTACAATATTCTCTATTCTAACGATTAGTATTATAACCTCAATAGTTAAAAGTAAAGAGGAAGCTGACTATTCCAGTAATTCTGAGGAAAAGATTGCAAGGTAAGAACAATTGATAAGGTTTATGTTATTACTATAATGAAAAAGCAAAGGTAAGTAAATTATACCTTTGCTTTTTTATTCTGTTGTTTTTCTTTGACAAGTTATTTGTAATAACTTCTATTCATTATTTTCCAGTGGTTTTTTTAAAAACCCTAACATAAAGGCTGTAATAAATGCTCCTATTAGGATAGCTAAAATATAAAGCAATGGATTTCCCTTTACTATTGGTATTACAAATATACCACCGTGAGGAGCAGGTAGTCCTATATTAAACATCATAGTTAATGCTCCAGATATTGCTGATCCAACAATTACTGAAGGTATGACCCTTCCTGGATCTGCAGCTGCAAAAGGTATAGCTCCTTCTGTTATGAAGCTAGCGCCCATTATATAGTTAGTTTTACCTGCATCTCTTTCTTCCTTAGTAAATCTATTTTTGAATATAGTTGTTGCAATAGCAATTCCTATTGAAGGCACCATACCTGCTGCCATTATAGCAGCATGAGGATAGTAGTTTCCTGCATCAATCATTGCAATACCAAAGGTAAAGGCAGCTTTATTTATTGGACCACCCATATCAACAGCCATCATACCACCAAGAATTAAACCTAAAATAACCCTATTAGTTGTTCCCATTGATCCTAACCATGTTTGCATTGCTGTGTTAATGGCTTTAACAGGGTTTACTATAAATAGCAGCATAACTGCACCAGTTATGAATATACCAAGTAGAGGATATATAAGAACTGGCTTTATACCCTCAAGAGATTCTGGAAGCCCGGAGAATACCTTCTTAACTAATAGTACAGAGTAACCTCCAAGAAAACCAGCAATTAATCCACCTAAGAAACCGGCACCATTGTTTGCTGCAATTAAACCACCTACCATTGCTGGAGCAAAACCAGGTCTATCTGCTATGCTGCTTCCGATAAATCCAGCAAGCACCGGCACCATTAAGGCAAAAGCATTACCTCCACCTATATCCATTAGGAGTTTTGCTATAGGATTAAAGGATGGATCCTTTGGATCATTAGCATGAATACCGAACATGAAGGATATTGCAATTAATATACCTCCACCTACAACGAAAGGAAGCATATTTGACACACCACTCATGAGATGCTTATAAAAACCTATTTTTTCACTTTTGTCTCCTGCTGGAGTTTCTCTATTTCCACTATGATGATATACTGGTTCATCTCCCTGTAATCCTCTATTTATAAGTTCTTCAGCCTTTTTAATTCCATGTGCTACAGGAACTTGAATTACTTTTTTACCTTCAAACCTAGCCATCTCAACTTGTTTATCTGCAGCTACTATTATTGCTGCTGCTCTACTAATTTCATCTTCAGTTAATCTATTCTTTACTCCAGTAGAACCATTAGTTTCAACCTTAATATCTACTCCCATTTCTCTTGCCTTATTTTTAAGAGAATCTGCTGCCATGTAAGTATGGGCTATACCAGTAGGGCATGCAGTAACAGCAAGGATTAACTTTTTTTCTTCAGTTTTCTTCTCTGTTGACAATGATTTATTGCTTTCAGCTTGTAAATAAACTTTTTCTTGATTATCAATTAGATTTAATATCTCATCCTTTGATTTTGCATTAACAAGTCCCTCTTTAAAGCTTTCATTCATAAGTAAGCTTGATAGTCTTGATAAGGTTTCTAAATGTTCATTATGTGCCCCTTCACTTGCAGCTATCATAAAGAATATATGAGCATTAGTACCATCTAGAGAATCATAATCTATACCTTCCTTAGAACGGCCAAAGGCTATAGATGGAACCTTTACTGCTGTAGTTTTAGCATGGGGAATAGCTATTCCATCACCTATTCCCGTTGAGAACTCATTTTCTCTTTTCCATATAGCTTTTTTATATTCTTCCTTATTACTCAATCTTCCAGCTGTATCTAGTTTATTTACTAATTCATCAATTACTTCTGCTTTAGATTTAGAATTTAAGTCTAAAATAATAGTATCTCTTTTTAAAAGCTCTGTAATTTTCATTTTTACCTCCGCATTGTTTTATTTTTAAATTTTTATGGTTAATTTACCTTTGTACACCTTTACATAATCTTTATTATTTAAACTAAGGTAGTCTTAATTATTCTTATACAACATAGGTATGCCTGATTTAGCTGATGATATAAAATTGTTTTCTATATTATATCTATACAATCACAGCGTGCTATAACTTAGTTATGGTTATTTCTGTGAGCAGTTTCTTTACATCTTCCATTTTACATAAATCCATTGAAAATGCTGTGGCACTTCCTGTTGCAGCACCAAATTTAAGTGCTTCAACTAAACTTGATTTTTCAGAATAACTTGCAATAAACCCGGCAATTAAAGAGTCCCCAGCACCTACTGAATTTTTTACAATTCCCTTTGGAGCAGATGCATGAAAAACACCTTCATTACATATTAATAATGCACCTTCACTGGCCATAGAAATAACTACATTTTCTGCTCCCTTTTCTTTAAGCTCATTACCATAGTGTATTAGTTCCTCTTTACTGTTTATTTTTACATTAAATATTTCTTCCAGTTCATGATTGTTAGGCTTAATTAAAAAAGGGTTAAACTTTAATGTAGCTATTAAAGCTTCTCCTGTAGTATCAACTACAACCTTTACTGCCTTATGCGAACATTTTTGCTGAATTATTGAATAAATATCCATTGGCAATGACTTTTGCACATTTCCCGCTAATACTAAAAAATCTTTAGAACTTAATTTATCAATTTTCTTGAATAACCTGTTTAGAGCTTCTTCATCTATCTCTGGACCAGCACCATTTATTTCTGTTTCTTCCTTTGATTTAAGCTTTACATTTATCCTTGTGTCACCACTAACTTCTATAAAGTCTGTTTCAACACCTTGACTTTTTAAAGAGTCAACTATAAACCTACCTGTAAAGCCTCCAATAAATCCAAGTGCTCTGCTTTGAATATCTAGATTCTTTAAAACCCTAGATACATTTATTCCCTTTCCGCCAGCATACTTATATTCTTTTGTAACTCTATTTACTTTTCCTTTTTCAAATTCTTCAACATCAATGACATAATCTATAGATGGATTAAATGTTACTGTGTATATCATTGTTCTACCACAACCTTTAGTTTAGTTTTTTTACTATAATTTTCATAATCTTCTATCCGAGAGTTTGTAATAATCATAGCTTTTTCCAAATCCGCTACTTTAACAAAACTTACCTCCCCAAATTTACTGTCATCTGCCAAAATAAAAGCTTGTCTTGATTGCTTAATAGCACTTTCTTTGAGTATAGCTTCCTCTGAATCTGGTGTAGTAAAGCCTTGCTCTAAGTGAACTCCATTGATTCCTAGAAAAGACTTATCAAACCTAAATTTTTCTAAACTTTTCAAAGCATCTATGCCTACAACTGCTTTTGTAGTTTCTTTAACTTTTCCACCTAAAATATAAGAGTTAATCTTTCGTTCAACAAGAGCATTTATATGTTTAAGTCCGTTGGTAACTACTATTATATTTTTTCTATCAATAAATTGAATCATTTCGAAGGTAGATGTTCCTGCATCTAGGTAGATGCAATCACCATCTTTTACAAGTGATGCAGCATATTTACCGATTAATCTTTTTTCATCTACGCTCTGAACTTCCTTTTCAAGGTAAGTTTGTTCGATGAGTCTTCCCTTAGTTAATGTAGCTCCCCCATGTATTCTCTTAATGCTGTTTGTACTTTCTAATATGGTTAAGTCTCGTCTTATGGTGGACTCTGAAGTGTTTGTTGCTTCCACAAGTTCATTTATCTTTACTACGCCTTTTTCTTTGAGAAGCTCAAGTATCAAATTATGTCTTTCTTCTGTTAACAACTATAATCACCTTCTTAAATAACTTATGTAAACATTATAATAGATAAAAAACAAAATTTCAATCAATTTCATTCAAATTAAATCAAATACTTTCACGAATCATTCAAAACACTTCAACACCTTTAGTTATAATAATAAAACCTATACCTTTTGTAGTAATACTATTATTATTATGTTAAAATTATTTAATATGTTGGGGAGATTTTCTAAATATACTTACTCCCTTACTTTAAATTTTGATATAAGCCATGAAGGAGGACAACTATGAATACTATTTTATTTGATCTTGATGGAACACTACTTTCTATGGATATGATTTTATTTGAAAAACTATATTTTAGAGAACTAACAGATACTTTTTCCGATATAATGGAACCTGAAAAGTTTGCAAAGAATATTTGGGAATCCACAAAGGCTATGGTTAAAAATACTGAATTTAGAACCAATGAAGAAGTTTTTATGGAGGACTTTGGGAAAAGATTGGAAGCCGATATATCTGTTCTAAAGAATCGTTTTGATGAATTTTATGATACAAGGTTCTTGAATGTAAGGGAAGCAGTTCACAACATTGAAAGTATTAAAGAAAGTGTTAAAATACTGAAGGAAAAAGGTTATAAAATAGTTGTAGCCACAAACCCTATGTTTCCAGCGAAAGCAATTTATCATAGAATACGCTGGGCTGGTTTTGACCCAGAAGAATTTTCATATATAAGTACCTTTGAAACCAATCACTATTGCAAACCTCAATTAAAGTACTACGAGGAAATACTAAAAGATATAGAGAAATCTCCTGTAGAATGTCTTATGGTTGGAAATGACGTGCAAGAAGACCTTGTAGCCAAAAATCTTGGAATGAAGACTTATCTAATAACAGATAACATGTTACATAGAACAGAAGACGCTATAATTACAGATTACAAGGGGAATTATGAAGAATTTTTCCAATTTGTAAAAGAGTTACCAAAGGCTGATTCTTAGTCTTAACTTCATTAACAAAAAGGGGACATCTCCTTTGGAGATACCCCTTTTTATTAAAAATCTACCTTACAGGTATAAATAATTTTTTGCATTCAGTACAGTATACTTTTTTTCCGTTGTCGTATAATTTATCTATAAACCACTTATTTTCCTTAAACCATTTATGGCAGTTGAAGCATCTTGTACTAACAGTTCTTACTTTTTTTTCTTTTATCAATTCTTCCCAATTAACTAGGTTTCCATCATCGGAAACTCTGAAAGCTGCTATATCTTTTGTAGATGTGATATCATTTTGATTTTTAATCCCTAGAATAGACTTAGCTAATGATCTATCCTGAGTTATAAGAGCTAAATCTGCGTTCTTACCAAACTGTGTAAATATCTTTAAAAATTGCGTATCTGTATAGGAATCTTCTTCTGTTCCGTAGTGCTCTAAAGTTCCCCCCTGAAAATACATATAATTAACAAGCTTAACCGCTTTCTTAGCTCTTTCTCTTGCCTTTTCATCTTCACTATCAGTTAACAAATTTATTTCTTCCGCTACTTTGTACTGTATGATAAATTTTTTATTACTATTCTTTAATTCCCTTTCAGCTTTATGAATAAAAAACTCTTCTGCTCCAGTACAGAGAAAACTGGAAGTATCTACTAGTATTCTATATTTATTAAATAATTCAGAGTAATTAATAACTACCACTCCTTAATTGCAATTTATAGTCTAAATTTTAAAAAGTAAGCTGATAAAAAATAATATCTTCAAAGACTATTTAATTCTCAAATCTTGTAACTAAATCCTTTAAAAGCTTGATATTTTCAATAGGGGTTCTAGAAATAGTTACCTCACCGGATAACATAAAACCATTAACCTTATTTTTCATGAAATTATATATATCGTTAACTTCATTTATAGTTGGCATACTGCCTTTTTTTAAGGAATCTAATACATAGGTAGCAATAATTAGCTCCTTTACACTCTTTTTCATCTTTGTAACAATTTTATCTTGAGCTAAAGGAATTTCATGGAGTTCCAACTCTGCTAACAGATCTCCCCTGCCTATCATAATGCCATCGCTTACCTTTACTATTTTATCAAAATTTTCTATAGCATCTCTACACTCAATTTTGGCCCAAATTATAGGCATCTTTATATCTTTATTGTATTTTTGATAATCTTTAATAAAGCTTTTCAATTCTTTAATACTGTCATCACTAGTTACATAAGATAGGCATATAATATCTATCCCCCGGTCTAGTCCCCACTTTATATCATTCTTATCCTTTTCTGTTAATCCAAGCTTACTTCTATCCATGCCAGGAGCATTTATCCCCTTTTCTCCTCTGACCATGCCACCTTTTTTTACCTGTACTTTAATAGCATTTTCATTTCTACCAAGGACGGTAAATTCCATTGTAGCATCTTTCATATAGATAGTTCTTGCCTTTTGCAGATCTTTAAATTCACCTTCATAAGCTACAGGTATAAGTGTATACTTATCTGTTCTCTGATATTTTTTGTATAGTTCTTCAGTGCAGAAATATACAATATCACCTTCATTTACTTTAATTTGATTTCTAAATAGCTTCGAAACCCTTAACTTGTTTCCCTGTAAGTCTTGAAAAATAGGCATCTCGGGATATTTTTTCTTTATTTCACTTATAAGCTTCTCTGACTTTTCATAATCAATATGTGAAAAGTTAAATCTAGGTACAGTCATACCTGCTTCTACTAATTTATCTACATCTTCTATTGAGTTAACCCATGAACCAATAGAACAAACTATATGCAATTATTAACACCTCATCTCTAGTACTTTACTTATAGTATGCCTATATTGACCATTCTTTTAACATGTCTAAATACAATCTTTTTAGATAACCTTATACTTTTTGCCACCCTTCTTAAGGTAGTTTTCTTAATTATCCTATTTTTTTTTACTGCTTCGTAGACTTTAATGCAGTTTTCTACTGCCCTGTCATCACTTAGCTCTAAAAAGTCTTTTTTAAACTCAATATCCCTATCTCTGAACTCATCCAAGTTCTTCTTACATAATACCATGATTGCCATGCTGCAGTCATCATTAGTTTTCATTCTAATAAGTTCTCTTAAATTTTTTTCGATAGCTTTATTCACATCAAGTGCTGAGTTTTCATCTAACCAACCTAAAACTGCATTGGAGGCTGGTGCTAAGGTTCTAGTTTTTTTATCATAAAAGCTGCTTCCAGTTCCATCAGACATTAAAAGAAATCCACTGGCATTTCCAATAGTTCCTCTAGATAGCCTCAGATATCTTTCTGAGTTATCCATGGTGACAAAAAAAGTAGAATTTGAAAATTCGCCGTTTTCTGGCTCCGAAAGAACTTTAGCTTGATCCTTTGAAATATATCCAATGACTCCATCTCCAACATGACCTGCAATGAACCTATCGTCCTTTACAGCCACAAATAACATTGTTGAAGAAAAGTCTTTCAATACTGCTCCCTCAAACTCTTTAAGTTTTTCCCTAAGTTCGCTTACAATATTACTTATAATATATCTTGCTGCACTTTTTGCATCCATATTATAAACCCTGTCAAAGCTATCTATAAACATAGTTTTTACTTTATTTACAACTATTTCAGCTCCATAGTGAGATAACTTACAAGAGCCAGCTCCATCAGCTAGAGCTATTACAGCGGTTCTGTTATCAACAGCCATAGCAACTTTATCCTGGCAGGGTGTGCTATCCTTTTCATGGGACAGTCCTTCTACTGATGCCCCAGCAACTTTCCAACGTCCAATTTCTAGCTTTTCCATAGTTTCTCCTTCTCTTATAAGCTTACTTCATTCCAGTCTCTCTGAGGTAACGTTATTTTTTCTCCTGGCATGGAAGTTGAAGTTCTACTTACACTCTTACTTAACCATTTAAAGAACTTTTTAAATTCATACCCTCTTAATTTCTGTGGTGCAAATAATGGTGAAAATCTAGCAAGTACTGTAGGATCAAAATTATCACCTATCCCTACTGGGAATATAGTTAATTTTTTATTTTTTACAAGGTCGCTAGTTCTATTTGCTGCATCTTCAATATCATCTGTTGGAATTCCATCTGTCATAATAACCAACCAAGGTTGAAAGTATTCAACTCCTGCATTGCTGTACTCTTTCTTTCTCTGTTCCAGCAGATCTAATCCTGCGTTAACAGCTTCTCCCATTGGTGTTAGCCCATCTGCTTCTAAAACAGGTATTGATTGATTTTCAATGCTGTCAAAATCAACTATCTTATGTACCCCACCTCTTCCAAAGGTAACGATAGCTATTTCAGCTGAATATCTAGCAACATCGTCTTCTAATACATCTTTGAAAAATAAGTGTATACCTTCATTTAACTCTGCTATAGGTGTTCCATACATTGAACCGCTTGTATCTAGTACCAAGCAAACTGGCAGTCTTGTAGTTGGGTTGTCAAATAATAATTTTTCTCTTAAATCCATGATATAATCTCCTCCTAGTAATTATGAATTCTTTAGTTTTGAACCGCAATTTGGACATATATAATCTTTATTAAGCTTCTTCAACTTATCTATATGATGTTTATTTTCTTTAACTATTTTTTTGCATATTACACAGGTAGCCTCCACAGTGTTAGTGGTCACCTTTTTATATTCTGTTGGAAACAATTCTTCTGAGGCAAAATCAGACTGAAGAAGCACTAAGTAGTAACACATATTTTCAATCCATGTTTTAGTATCCACTCTCTTATTGTTTCTAAATACATTATAAAACAGTTCCTTTGTAGCATATGGCAAATTACTCCATATAAATCTCCAAGGTCCATCCGGCGCCTTTTTATTACTCTGTTCTCCAAGAGGATAGGAAAAATTCATTGATCTTATATTCTCACTTGGAGATCCTCCCCCCTGATGAGAATAGGGAGGTTTTCCAGGGTGTAAAAGCATAAACATAAGTGTAGCAACTGCAAAGTATTCCTGCTCAAAAGTTCTTAAAAAAGTTTTGAAATCTTTTCTCTGAATTTCTGGAGCAGTATAATTAATGGTACCTACTGGACAGGGATAAGCTTCTATTTGATAGCTATCTGTATCAACAAAATATACTTCTTTTTCACTTTTAATTAGTATATTGTTTGGGTTTATATCCCCAATTATGATATTCCTGCTGTGTAAATAGTAGATTTTTCCTAAGATGTTTAAACACAACTCTACTAGGTGCTTTCTTGTCCAATAAGGAAAGTTCTTTAAAAGTAGTGGTTTAACAAACATTGCTGTTTGTAGTGTTTTTCCTGTAGCCCTATGCATTAGATAGCCTACAAAGTTGTTTTTATAAGTAACATAGTCTATAGGCCAGCAGATGCCTTTTATAGATATATCCGATTGAAGCATTAGAAGAATCTTATCCTTTTTATTTTCAGTTAGCTTTTCTTGGTAATATATCTTACATATCAATCCGTTATCTGTAACATATATTTTTCCTTCTCCCCCATCGCCAATTTCCTCTACCAACTTTAACATACCATGTTTACCAGAGGATACAACATCATTTAACTCTGGCACCTTTAATACTCCTAAAAGTTTGTTATTGTCAGGGGTTATATTACTTTTCAATTGATATCTTTCTTTTGCTTTTACTCCATTATCTATAGCAGATATCAATTTATTTGCAAGCCTCTTAGCTTTGTCCTTGTTATCTTCAGTTCGGTCAAAGGAATTGTCTCCTGACCTTCCTTTTTGTTCTCTATTTTTAAATATTTCTTCCCAGTCTCTTAAGTTTGAATCTTCATTAATCCGAAAAACTAGTATGTCTTTGCCAAAAACCGCCTGTTGATTCTTTATTGCCAAAATAGCATTTGCAAGCTTACTATCTTGGGTGATCAAACACATGTTGAATTCAGTAACCTTATCCATAAATACCTTTAAAAAAGTGTGATCAGCAAATTTATCCTTTTCTGTACCGATTGGATCTATTAGTTGCTTTCTTATAAGCCTATTAACCAAAGTTCCTGCTTTTTTCGCTTTATCTCTAGTTTCTTTCTTATTACTTTCTTGCAGCCTGTTTATTTCTTCTGCAACCTTATATTGAACTAAAATTTTTCTTCCACGGTTTTCTAGCTGATTAATAAAATTGCCTTGAAAAAACACCTCTGCCTGGTCACACATAAAGCTACAGGTATCAACAAAGATTAAGTATTTTTTTAAAATTGTATCAAGATTCATCTTTGTTCACCTCACAATTTATGAACACTCATAAATTTCCTTATATTTATCATAGTAAACGCCATACCATAATCCAGTACCGCTAACTAGAAGTTCTTTTATATTAAATCTTTTCATAAGCTCCTTGTACATAAATAGTCCCATTCTCATTATTGCTAGATCTTCTGCAGTATTCTCGTTTTTTTCGGTAGACCCGTGAATAGCCTCATATACGTCTCCGACACTATTATATTTTATAGCTATTTCATCCTCTGTCTCTCTAATTTTATTTTCAATATATTCTAGAGTTATTTTTGTTCCATGTTGTCTCTTATTAGTAGCCTTACCAGTAGCTCTTGTTATTACAGTGCCCACGCTTATACAAGTAGCATCTTCTGCATTGGGAGCGTGTTTCTGAAAATAGTATCTTAGCTTGTTGTTAATCTGCTTATCAACTTCCTTAAATGCTCTTCTTATATCTGTATCTATATTGTTATTTACAAACAGTCTGTTTTCTAAAACAACAGTGCCTAGGTCTAAGCTATAAGTTTCTAATATTCTACCCTTTTCAAAAAGAGTTATTTCTGTGGAGCCTCCCCCTTGGTCGATTAAAATAAATCTCTGTTCAGTATCTTCAATATAACTTTTGCCGCTAAACATGAAAGCATCTAGAGTAGCTTTTGCTTCTTCCTCCTTTGTCAACACCTTAACATTTAAGCCGCACTCTTCTTTTATCAATTTAAGTATATTCTTATTATTTTTAGCACTTCTTATTGCTGCAGTAGCTACAGTATACACAATATCTACTCTGTGTGCCTTAAGTGCGCTTTTAAAATGATCTATTACTGGTATTACTTTTGCTTTAAAAAATTCCAAATCCATATTATTTTCAGCATCTAATCCCTTACCTGTATTGGTAAGCTTGGCCTCTCTTTTAAAGCTCTTAAAATTAAATCCTCTAGTCTTTATTTGTTCTAAATCACCAATTAACATTTTTACAGCTTTAGTACTTAACTCTATAACTGCAATATTAGGATCATATCTTAAACTTTCATTAACAACAGTTTCTATTTCACCAAAACCTTCATTTCTTCTATTCATTGAAACAGAAATATCTTCAACGTATTTAGTAGTGGAATCAGGAAAAATGTGTTTTTCATAGTTGTCATTTACTAGTTCCTTTTTATAACCTTCTAATAACTTAATCCACTCTTTCGGTGACAATCTAGTATCAAGTTTAAAAGTATTGTAAAAGGCCTCCTTTAGCTCATAAGACAACTCATTCCAGATGAATTCCCATGGTCCCTTTGGCGCTAAAAAATTAGCACTTTCATCAAAGGGATAAGAGAAATTTTTCTTTATAATGTTATCTACAACATCTTCTCCACCCTGAAAAGAATATGGGGTTTTCCCAGGAAGATAAATCATAAATAGTAATGTGGCTATAGCAAAATATTCATGGTTAATTGTTCTAAAAAAGGATCCAAAGTTTTTTCCTTGTATCTCCGGTGCTGTAAAGATAGGAGTTCCGACTGAACATTTATAATCTCCAATTTGATAACTATCTGTATCCACAAAATAAACTTCCTCTTCAGAATTCACCAAAATATTAAACGGATTCAAGTCTCCAACTATTACATGATTTTCATGCAAAAAGTCCAGTTTTTTTAGAATGTTTATAGCTAAATTAGTAAGATTGACTCTTGTCCAATCTGGAAACCTTTTTTGTAAAAGCGGTTTCATGAATACAGATTTCTGTAATTCATAGCCCTTTGCTTTACACATGATGTATCCAATGAATTTCCCTTCATGGTTAAAAACCATATTTTCTGGCCAACAAATTCCAGAATAACTTATCCTTCTACTTACCATGAGCTTAATCTTCTCTTCTAGCTCTTGTGTAAGTCTCTCTTCGAAATAGAGCTTAAGTATCTTATCATCCTTAGTTTTGAATACAGTTCCCTCTCCACCAGAACCTATCTCTTCTAATTCATCTTTGCTTATCCTGTTATCATTTTCATCATAGTAATAATTTGATGATTTACCAAAAAAATTTTTAAACATATTTTCACCTTTTTCTTCAACTAAAATTAGTACTGTAACTTAGCTCTCTGATATATGAAAAATTTCTAAATCACCTATATACTCCACATCATCTCTATTTTGTACTGACAGAACAAATAATTCTGTTTTATTTTCATTTAATTTAATTATAAATTTATTGGTGTTTTTAGAAATGTTGGCTATATTATCTATACCAAATAGCTCTATATACTTTTCTAATGAAGTTTCTTCTCTTCTTGTATATTGCTTGTTTCTAAAAATATAGTTACTAACTACCTCTAGGTTATCACAGCCAGATTTTAAGTAAAATTCCACTTCATTGGTCATCATATTTTTCATTACGTAGTTTATATTTTTTTCCTCATCTATAAGAATAACTTCCTCACCCTTGAAATTCTTAGTAGAAACAATGTATTTTATATTTTCTCTATGGTTTGTAACTACCGCTTCTATAGTGCCTTTAATAACTTCTTTAGAATACTCTTTGGCAGCCTCAATACAGTCATAAACTGAAGAACTTTTTACCATGTTTCCAGGTATAAATTCCTTTACTACCTCCCTCACTGCTTGTACTAAAAACTCTTCTCCTACAAGAATAACTTTTTCATTATAATCATGTAGTATGCTTTTAATTCCTAAGTACATTTCACCAGCTATAATTCTTTTTATCTCTTCACTTTTGATTAGTATTTCCTTTTCATATACTAGGAGAGATTGATTTTCTCTTCTATATAATTCTAATTTAATAGTTCCTTCAGTTCCGTTCATTATGTTTAAAGCTGTTAATTTTAATATATAATAGTTATTTCTAATTCTGTAGTAATCTTCATCTAACTCTAACTGATTAAAATCTGTTGGAAATAGTAACTGAGCCTTTTCAAAGTGCAGGTTTAACTCCTTATTAATGTGTTCCAAAGGTTCATTATTGTCTATCTTCCTAAATATTTTTTCACATTCTAGGAAAAGTGAACTTTCATCGTTAAAAGAATTTGCTAATTTGTATTTCATATAACAGGCTATTTTTTCCGCTAATCTATTAATACTTAATACAAAGCTTTGCTCTAATATTTTCTTATCTATAGTTAAAATATAGGAAAATTCTCCTTCTTTCATATTACTGCTATATTCAACTAGTTCACATTTGTTTTCCTCTAGATTTATTCCTAGATACTTGTTACTACCTGCTTTCTTATCCGTTGTACTCATTTCATAAATAATTGCACTTATATCATCTAGTTCCAATGAACCTACCGACTTACATTTCAAATCACATTCATCTAATATTTTTTTAGCAATTAAGTTATTTTTTGTTAAAATATACAGGAAACTGATAGCTATATTTAAGTCATTGTTTATCTTGCTTATTAATTTATTAAAGAAAGCTTTTAAAACCTTCTGCCTTTCTATAGTACTAATTTCTTCACTGTTCTCTTCATTGTTTCCAAGTTCCTGAAGCCATTTATCAAAATTGACTATAAATGTTCCTTTCAAAAGTTTATCTTTTAAGACATTTTGTAAATCCTCGCCAAATAGAACATCTACTTTATCTAAATATATGTCCTCTACATATATTACATTTGGTATATTATAATAGATAAACTTTCCTTCTTTTCTTATTTCTACTTTTAACAAAATAGAAGTAGAAGTAAAGCTAACATATAACTCCCCGTCGTATCCAATTTTCTGTGATAGAGAATCTGTAGAATTATTGTACTTTTCATGTGAGCTTTTTCTTTCTTCTACTTTCTCTAAAAGGGTTTCCTTTTCAAACTCATCATAATACTCATCATAATACTTTCTAACTTCGATTTCATCATAAGCTTTCCCTTGACAATCTAAAATCATCATTGCTAATTCTGATCTATCATATCCGTAATAGGAATCATCCGTTTCTTCTTTTATTAACTGCAAACTTGAACAAATATCTGCTAAAGAGCGGTAATCTAATGCTTTTAAATCTTCAAAGTTGTAGCTTCTAGAATCACTATCCTTTGGAAAATCTTGTAGTATCTTATCTTCAAATTGACATTCTACTTCTGCTTGTGTTTCCTTGTCTTCTACTATATTTTCATTTTCCTCTATGTAACAATCCTGAGCATCGTTATTTTTTTCTTCTCTAAAGCTCCTTTTAAAGAGCTCCTCTAAAGAGAATATGGATTTTTCCTCTGAAAAATCTATCTTTTCTTTAGTTGCGTCTTCACCTAAGTCTATATCTACCAAGCTTTTCTCTTCTTCATAATCAATTGATTGGTTAACTATTCCCTTATTATTTACATCCTCACTATTACAATCAGCTATTTGAAATATTTTTTCAATTAAAACATTTCTTTTATAAAGAAGATGACCGTATTCCGGAAAACTCATTTTTAATTCCTTGCAAATCTTAATAATACTGTCTAATGTGGCCTTCTTTAAATCATCTTCTGAATAAGCCCTACCATTTACTATAATTTCCCTACCCAAAATCCCATCACACCTTATAATTTATTATGACTTTTCCCATTAAGCTGTATTATAAAATAGCAGCTTTCTATGAAATTATTCCAGAATGAATATTTTTTCCCTCTGCATACTTTACTAGAAGCTCTTTACAGTACTCTATATACTTATCTAAATTCCTATCTCCGTTAAAAGAGACTATAGCCATAATTAAATTTTTTGTATCCTTCGTAACCATTGCTCTTACAGAATCAGAAGTTGTGCTTCCAAACTTTCCCTTACTGTCTTGAAATACTGGTAAGCAGGATATATTAATATCTCCTCTTCCTATTCCTTCATAGCAGTCTCCTTCTTCTCCAATATTTAAGTAAATTTCTGAATCTATTTTATCCATATCATAAGCACATACAGGGTGAAATGATGCTATTGAAATTAGATTATTAATATCTACTATATTGTTTACCTTATAAAGTCCTTTTCCCTTTACTACACGTCTTGCCAGAGATTCAGAGGAAACCCTATATCTACTAGGATCCTTTCCTAGCTTCTTATATGCAGCTCTTGCAGCAGCTATATTCTCTATTTTTAAAACATCC
Organism: Clostridium sp. CX1; assembly: GCF_025398335.1. Classification (GTDB taxonomy): domain Bacteria; phylum Bacillota; class Clostridia; order Clostridiales; family Clostridiaceae; genus Clostridium_AM; species Clostridium_AM tanneri. Next base: position 115,016 of record NZ_JAODOO010000002.1, on the reverse strand, counting down.
TGAAGGGAATTATCTTCAGCAATTCTATTACAAACAGTAGAAATTTCCTCCCATAACTTTTCATTACTGTCTTTTACCTCTACCTGTGCTTCAACATATCCAATTGTTAGAACTTTTCCAAGTACACTTCTAATGTCATCTGATATTTTTATCGCAACCATTTTTTAAGCTCCTTCCTAGTAATAAATCTTTAGTGCATCTGCATTAATTTTATCTTATTCTAGTAATTATATCAAATTTTTGTTAATTTTTCTTCTAAATTTTTATTTTTCCTATTAATATGAAATATTATCTGCATTAAATAAAAAAACCTAATGCCATAGTCAGCATTAGGTCCTTTTTAATTTACTCTATAAGTTAAATATATTATTTACTATCTACAAACAAATTCATCGATTCTTCTTAAGTCAACGCCAAAGTAAACCCATCTTCTTCCATTCCATCTGTATCCAGAGGCAGTTGTTCTATCAATTCTAGTTAAATATGCCCAAAAAGAATTGCCATTTCTCAGCCATATATATACGAATCTGTTTCTGCAGCGTCTAATTGAGCCTGGAGAAACTGCAAAAGTCTGTGGTCCTCCAGGTCCTCCAAATCCTGCTGATGGTTTTTGAGGAACTCTTCCTGGAGGTGGTGGTAAGTTTGGAGCTCCTTGTCCTGGAGGTGGTGGGAAATTCGGAAATCCTGGTCTTGGAGGCTGATTAAATTCCTGTCTCATAAGCAAATCTTCCTCATACTGCTGGCACATTTCATAAAATGGACATACTTCTTCATAGTCTCTTAGTTCTTCAACATCTTCGTAGTCGTAATAAAAGTCTTCATTTCTAAAATACACTCTTAACACTCCTAATTAGAATTACACTAGTTATAATATGTAGGTAGATTAATATTTGACACAGGAAGATTAAAATTATTATAGTTAAGATATATAAATGCATATATTTACCTCCATTAGCTAAATATATGTATTTAAATCAATTAAATGTGGTATAATCTTAATAATTATCATTGGATTTATAGTTTAAAAAGGAGAGATAAAATGAATAACTTAAACGATTTTCTAAAAAAGTATGCAGAACTTTCCGTTAGAGTTGGAGTTAACCTTCAAAAGGGTCAAACACTTGTTATAAATTCACCAATTGAATGCGCGGATTTTGTAAGACTTATTGCAAAAGAGGCTTATAATGCTGGTGCTAAGGATGTCCATGTAGAATGGAATGATGAAGAACTTACTCTTATAAAGTTTCTAAATGCTCCTGAGGAATCCTTTAGTAGTTTTCCTAAATGGAAGGCTGATGGTTATGAATATCTTGCTAAAAATGATGCTGCCTTTCTTTCCATATCAGCTTCAAATCCAGAACTTTTAAAAGATGTGGACTCAAAGAGAATTTCTGAAGCAAATAAAGCTAAATCTATTGCTTTGAAAAAATATAGAGAATATATAATGAATAGTACAGTTTCTTGGTCAGTAGTTTCAATTCCAACAAGGTCCTGGGCTAAAAAGGTATTCTCAGATTTACCTGAAGAAAAAGCTATGGAGAAACTTTGGGAAAATATATTTAAAATAGTAAGAGTTGATAAAAATAGCCCACTAGAAGCCTGGAGTGAACATTTAAACAATCTTAAAAATAAAGTAGATTTCTTAAATGATAAAAAACTAAGAAAGCTTCACTTTCTTTCAAAAGATACAGATTTAACTATAGAATTGCCTGAAAAACATCTATGGGCTGGTGGTGGAGAACATAATTCAAAGGGCACCTATTTTGTTGCAAATATGCCAACAGAGGAAGTGTTTACCCTTCCATTAAGAACTGGCGTCAATGGTAAGGTTAAAAGCACCAAGCCTCTAAACTACAGTGGTAATCTCATTGAAAATTTCACATTAATTTTTAAAGAAGGTAAAGTGGTTGACTTTTCAGCGGAAAAAGGCTATGAAACCCTAAAAAAACTTTTAGACACCGATGAAGGCTCTTGCTACTTAGGAGAAGTTGCACTAGTACCCTACGATTCGCCAATCTCCAATTCAGATGTGATTTTTTACAATACTTTATTTGATGAAAATGCATCTTGTCACTTAGCTCTAGGAGAGGCCTACCCAACTTGCCTTGAAGGTGGTAGTGAAATGAGCAGCGAAGAACTTAGCAAAGCAGGTGCAAACATTTCGTTAACGCACGTTGATTTTATGATAGGATCTGCTGATCTTAATATTACTGGAGAAACTAACAGTGGAGAAATAGTTGATATATTTAAACATGGAAATTGGGCCTTTTAGTAAGTAGTCCTTAATTGACTATGAATAAACTTTTTTATAGTAAAAAAATAATCTTCATAGTCAATTATATTTAAAGATTTGAACTAGTTTCTACAAACAGCTACTTTTCAGCATTTATGCTAAATACTTATTAATATCTTATTTATATCTTCACTTACAGCTAAACGCTCATTATATACCCAGTCCTCATCAAATTTCAAATTCAATGTCTTTGAAAATGAATAGTATAAGTTGATTTTTTGGTAATAAAGTTCAAGCTCATAAAGTTCCTTAAATTTACTAAGTGGTTTAGTTATAGTTGCACTTTTAGCAATAAACACTTCATCTATATAACTTAAAAAAGTATCCATCAATGCTGAACTAGATACATCAAAGGGGATTTTTAATAATTTCCACTCTATACTTTGTTCTAGCCTATAGGACTTTATACTATCTAAAACTATTAAATACTCTCCTATATCCATCTTTTTATATAGCTGATATTTCTCTTCTCTAGTACTCCATAAAGCTAGTTTTTCTCTAAGAGATAAATTCTTGATTTTTAAAATAGCTTCACTAGGACCTAACACTGCTTCTTCGATTTTTCTATCCTCTGCATCTATCATTTCCTTTATAAAATTTTGACTATCACCATAGGATGCTACATAGCCTATTTCATATATTCCTTTTCTTCCTGCTCTCCCTGCAATCTGCTTAACTTCTTGAGAGTTTAAGTACCTAAATTCGTTTCCGTCAAATTTTTTCACATCCATAAATATTATTCTCTTTATAGGAAGGTTAACTCCCATACCTATGGCGTCAGTAGTTATTAAAATTGTGGTCTCCTTATTTATAAACTGTTCATATTGTTTTCTTCTAACTTCTGGTGGTAAATCCCCGTAAATTAAACTAGCTTTAATACCTAATTCTGCATAGTAATAAGCTAATTCTAATACTCTTTTCTTAGAAAATACCACTAAAGCATCCCCATCTTCAGCTTTCTTATAGGAAAAACTCTCATATTGCATTTCCAGTGGTATATTTCTCTTATACTCTTTAAATTCATATTCGTCCTGACAATCTTCTATTATACTAATAAGCAAATCTTTTGCATTTAAAGCTCCACATATATGTACTTCTCTGCTCTTTATTCCAAGTAGGGCTCTTGTCCATGCTGCTCCTCTTTGATCATCATTTATCATTTGTATTTCATCTATAACTGCTACATCGTAATCTCTATCTAGGTCTAATTTTTCTATTGTACAAGATATATGTTTAGCTTCTTCAACTAATATTTCTTCTTCCCCTGTTAGGAGATTACACCTAACTCCCTCACTGTTTAATCTTTCGAAATTTTCTAAAGCAAGTATTCTAAGCGGTGAAAGATAAATTCCATTTTCTCCTTCCTTTAATCTTCTCATAGCATTATAGGTTTTTCCTGTATTTGTTTCTCCTAGGTGAAGATAGAACTTTCTTTTAAGCTTTCTGGTATCTTCATATTCATTTTTTGGATTGTCCGGAAATACCCTGTCAAATTCTTTAGATACTAGTGCTGGAATATGACTGGTTATCAGTACTCCCATAATTCCTGATTTTAAATAGTTATCAAAGTTATCTTTAATTACTTCATGAACCTTAAAGCTAGTATTGTTTTTTCTATTATAATCTTCTATAAGTCTTTCTGATATATACTCTAATATATCTAGGTATTTGTCAAAAACATAATTATAATCTCTAATACCTGCATCTTCAAATTCTTTTAAAAGTCTTATTTTTTTTCTTATTGCTGCTTCATGTTCCCATAATGCATTTGTTTTAGTATGCTTAACTATTTCCTCTATCTGACCTATTTGGTTTTTTATTTTTCTAAAGTTTCTTTCTACTGCTCCCCTTTTCATAACTCGTCCTCCTAAGGTGAATTTATTAATATTATTTTGCCGTAAACTATATCTTTTATTTATAGTAACCAACTAAATAATAACATTAAATGTTTACATTATTAAATAATAAAAAAGAAATGATATCTTTATTTACATAAAAACTCCAAAAGGGTAACATTTTTGTTAAGGTGGCTTATATTTTTTACAACCAAATAGATATTAATGATGGAGAAAAACCCTTTAAAGTTATATTAATGTTTTTCTCCTAAAATTATTACTTAGATCTGAATTCATCTTTAATCCTTTCTAAAAGATTATTGTTAGTAATTACATCATACCCTGTAAGTGCCAGTGCAGTTGCTCCTTTAACAAGTGCTTCATGAGCCGCCGCCGTTATAGTTGCATTTGCAAATTCCTTACTGTGAGATACTGCATTTTCACAATGAATTCCAATATAGGGATGGATTGCAGGGACTACATTACTTACATTTCCCATATCAACAGATCCATAACTGGCTCTAGGTGGGAGTATATCTTTCACCCCAACATATCTTAGATTGTTATTAAAGGTTTGAGATAAGGTTTTGTTGGTTATCATGTTATCGTAGGAAATCTCGTAATTGCTAATTTGTAACTCAGCTCCTGTAATTAGAGCAGCACCCTTAGCTATGTTCTTAACCTTTTCAACTACGCTGTTTAAATTTTTTCTTGTAGATGCTCTTACGTAAAATTGAGCAACTGCGTTATCTGGAACAATATTAGCTGCAATTCCACCTTCCTTTATAACACCATGGATTCTTACATCAGAAGTAACATGTTGCCTTAAAGCATTTATTCCATTAAAGGTTTGTATTACGCCATCTAATGCATTAATACCAGCTTCCGGTTCAGCAGCGGCATGAGCTGCCTTTCCTTTAAACTGAAATTGAAGTGCGTCCATAGCAAGAGTGTTGCCGCTTTCAAAAGTAGACTCTGCTGGATGTAATATCATAGCAATATCTACGTTATTAAACACTCCTCTCTCCGCCATATCCACTTTTGCTCCATCACACTCCTCTGCTGGAGTACCTAAAACAGTAATTTGCCCTCCTATCTCCTCCACTACCTTACTTAGAGCTGCTGCAGCTCCTATTCCCATAGTTCCAATCATATTATGTCCGCAGCCGTGGCCTATTTGTGGCAGTGCATCATACTCACATAAAAAGGCAATATTAGGACCTTCCTTTTTGCTGTCATAAACAGCTTTAAAAGCCGTAGGCCTTTCTATTATACCTAATTCAACACTAAAATTATTTTCTTTCAGAAATGATGTTAATTTTTCCACTGCTTTAAATTCTTCATTTCCTAGTTCTGGATTATTATAAATATAGTCATTTATATTGCAAAGCTGTTCTTTCATTCTTTCTAATTCTTTAACTATTAAATCTTTCATATAATCCTCCTTTAATATTTAGAAAGCACAGCTTATAGTAAGCTGTGCTTTCAATTCTTTTGATTTTTCATAAAAATTTTATTAAAGCAAAACTTGCTTATAACATCTATAAAACTTTAGCTAAAAAGTCTTTAGTTCTTGGATGATTAGGATTTGTGAATATATTCTCTGGAATATCCTCTTCAACCACTACGCCTCCATCCATGAATAAGACTCTGTCTCCCACTTCTCTAGCAAATCCCATTTCGTGGGTAACCACTACCATAGTCATTCCTTCAGAGGCAAGCTCCTTCATAACATCAAGAACTTCCCCTACCATTTCAGGGTCAAGTGCTGAAGTCGGCTCGTCGAATAACATTACATCTGGCGCCATAGCAAGGGCTCTTGCTATAGCTATTCTTTGTTTTTGTCCTCCAGATAGCTGTCCTGGATAATTATTTGCTTTATCATCAAGTCCTATTCTTTTTAGTAAATCAAAGGCTATCTTATTAGCTTCTTCAGCGGTCATCCCTTTAAGTTTTCTAGGCCCTATAGTTATGTTATCTAATACTGATAGATGTGGAAACAAATTAAACTGTTGAAACACCATTCCCATCTTTTGTCTCAACTTATTTATATCAGTTTTCTTATCAGTTATTGAAATTCCTTCAAATACAATTTCTCCATCCGTTGGCTCTTCAAGTAAGTTTAAACATCTTAAAAATGTACTTTTACCTGATCCACTAGGACCTATAACTACAACTACTTCACCTTTTTCTATTTGTACATCTACTCCCTTTAAAACATGTAATTTATCAAACTTTTTATGCAAACTATTTACTTTAATCACTTGTCTTCAATCTCCTTTCAAAGGCACCTACTACTTTTGATAAACTAAAGGTTAATATGAAATACATTATAGCAGCAACTATTAAAGGTTCAAATGGTTTGAAAGTGTTACCTCTAACTGTATCTGCATTGTACATAAGTTCATGTATACCTATTATTGAAGCTATAGAAGATTCTTTTATAACTACTATAAATTCATTACCTAAGGCTGGCAAAATATTTTTAACTGCCTGCGGTATAATTATATATCTCATTGCCATTCCTGATTTCATTCCAAGAGATCTTGCTGCTTCCATTTGACCTTTATCCACCGCTTGAATACCAGCACGTATTATTTCTGCTATATATGCAGCACTATTTACTGACAACGCTATAATACCTGCAGCAAAGTCTGGAAGTGCAATGCCTAAATGGGGCAATCCATAAAATACTATATATAACTGAACAAGTAGAGGAGTTCCTCTAATAAATTCTACGTAAGATGCTGCTATTACATTTAATATTTTTTTATTTGATAATCTCATTAGTGAGAGAAGTAATCCAAGCATAAATCCAAAAAGTACTGTAAAAAATGCTAAGACTATTGTAAACTTTACTCCGTTTATAAAAAATGAATAATACTCAGATAAAAAACTGAAATCCAAAATTTTGTCCTCCCTATCTTTTATTGTTATTAAATTTGCCTAGTATGGCATAGTATTACATATTTTACTGTAGAAAGAAAAAGTTAGGCCCCCGATTATGCCTAACATTTTCTTTATTGCTAATTAAGGTTAACTCTCTCCTTTTTATATAGGAGATGATAAAGGTACTAGAACTATTCCTTGAAAATTATTCTACTAAGTTGTTTGCGTCTGTTACAAACTTATCTACGCTCTTTTCAGCCTTTAATCTATCTAAAGTCTTATTAACCTCTTTTACTAAATCTGAACTTCCCTTTTTAAAAGCGGCTGCAGAACCAGCTTCCTCAGTTTGAAGCTTTATATCAGATATAACTAAGTCTTTATTAGCATTTACATTTGATGTAGCTACTGGTAATTCAACTATTACTGCATCAACTCTATTGCTTTTTAATGCTAACATTAAGTCTGATATTTTACCTAATGCTACTGGCTGTGCTCCTGAAACTTGCTTTTGAGCTATTTGCTCTTGAATAGCACCCTTTTGAACTCCAATTTTCTTGCCTTTTAAATCATCTGTTGATTTAATCTTGTCTTTATCAGAAGCTCTTACAACTATAGTTTGAACTGCTTGATAATATACATTAGAGAAATCAACATTTTTTTCTCTTTCTGGAGTTGGAGTCATACCAGCTACAACTATATCAACATTTCCTTGATCTAAAGCTGCAAGTAGTCCATCAAATTTCATATCTTTTACTTCTAGCTTTACACCTAGATCCTTTGCTATTTCCTTTGCTACTTCAATATCAAAGCCAACTATCTCGTCTTTTCCATTTATTGATTTATGGAATTCATATGGAGGGTAGTCAGCACTTGTACCTAGTACAAGCTTTCCATTCTTCTTAATTCTCTCCATAGATGCTGATTGGGATTTGTCTCCGCTACCGCTTGTAGAAGTACTTTGGCTTCCACAAGCAGCAAAAGTAACCATCGATCCTACTACTAGTGACATTGCAATAAATTTCTTTAAACTCTTCTTTAACATTTTATTTTCCCCCTGCCTAGTTACAATAATAATATCTCTATGAATAATTATATAACGGTTTATATAATTATTCAATAGTTTTTATGCATTTTTATGTATTATTATGTTGATTGTCATTAATTAGCTTTGTACATGCCATTATTAACTAAAGGAAGGTTCCTAAAATAAAACTCTTACTATAGGAGGGCTTATTTTTGCACTGTTATCAGTCTGTATCTCTAGCTACTATACACTCTTTCTTTGTAAACATTCTCATAACTATATCTTAAATAACACTTAAATCTTTCTTTAATATATAAAAAAGTTATGCATAAATATTTGATTTATACATAACTTTCTGTCAATTTTTTAATCCTTCTTTAAAATCTTTTCTATGATTGTTTCTTCTACTAATTCACTCTTGCTAAAACCTTTATTAAAGTATCTTATCTGCTTGAAATTTACCCCATTCATTTGAAAATCTAATATATCAATTCTATCTCCTTTATAGATAACGGGATCTTTTTCTCCTTTTAAAAATATATGTACTTCCATATTATTAGCTTCATACTCCTCTCTCTTGAACATTGACTTTTATTATACCATATTTTAAAAATGACAAGGGAGATAACTTTTTGATAAGCTATCTCCCTTGCCTTTTAGCAAAGTTGTGACAAGAAACATAACTTCCAACTGCACCTTGCAGAGTAACATTATGTTCTTCTCATAACTTTCTGTTATTATTATTTACTTAAATCAATAATTTATTCAACTAAATAAAAAGTTTTTAACTTACTTTAATGTTATACTTAGTATTTCTTTCACTAAAGCACCTCTACAACATTAAATCCTTCTTCTTTAGCTTTTTCTATTAACTCATGACAATCTAGATGCATACAAAAAACTTTACTTCTATATTCTTTAGAAATAAGACTACATATCCTATTCAATGATAAATGAGTGTTACCTGGATAATCAGCTAAGCAAGTATCAACATAAAATTGGTCATAGTAGCAGCTTTCTAATTTTTCAATTAGCTCTGTCCTTAAATTATTAGTATCTCCTGCATAAAAAACTTTTTTATTATCCTTAAATTCTATATGATAACCAAAAGAATCTATCTCGGAAGCATGTTCCATTTTAAAAGGTTTCAACTGTAGAATATCCAAGCTTTCCAATCCTTCTGTTTCTTCAGCCTTCCTAATATTATATAGAAAATTAGCTGCTCCTTGTAGTTGAAGCATTTTTACAAGTTCATATTCTTTCTCATATATAAGGTTAACTTTAATTTTCTTTATATAGTAACAATAAAATATCAACGTTCCTAAACTTCCTACATGATCTGGATGCAAATGAGTTATAAGAACATACATATTTTTAATATTTTCCATTAAGCCCTTTTCCATTATTCTAGTAAATATATTTTCACCACAGTCTAATAACAGCATATTTTTTTCTTGTTTTATGTATGAACTTGTATTACCTTCCTGAGTATTAAAGGCACTTCCCCTACCTATAAAGTTTAATATCTGCATATCTTACTCCTTTATTTACATATTTGATAATATTATATCCAACTTTCATTTAAAATTCATCGCTTTTTTATAAGAATAGTTCTTTTACATTTCATTAAACATCCATATATAAAAATTTAAAACACCAGCAAAAGACACCCAAAGAACATATGGTACTAATAGATAGGCAGAAATCTTATCGATTTTATAGAATTGAAATATAGTTAATAAAATGAATATAACCATAAGTAATATATCTACGAAAGCAAGTCCATAAAGCTTAAATCTAAAGAAAATAATTGACCAAATAAGATTTAATGCTAATTGAATAAAGTAATATTGTTTAGCTTTTCCTATATTACTGCCTGACTTTCCTTTAAGAATTACACGATAAAATGCGATAGCCATTAGCAAATATAATATGCCCCATACTATAGGAAAAACCCATCCAGGTGGAGAAAAGGTAGGCTTTATAAGATTTTTATATGTACTCATATTAGTCATACTTAAAAATCCAGAAATAAAACCTAGCCCTTCAATTATAATTATTATCAGCAAAAGAAGTCCTAGTGATTTTTTACCTTCAACTTTAAAAACATTAAACATATATATACGCCCTTTCATAATAATATTATTAATATTATATTTATGTTAAGCATGGATTTATGTATTTTTTAATAGTTTACTTTTTGTTTGGTTTCCATAATATTTAATATGGTTACTAAGAAAGGCTTATCCTATTGCTTTAAACAATTATGATAAATATTTTTCCCACCCCTTGGTTTTTTACTTTTTTGTAAGTTATTTCTTCTATAGTTGGCTTCTCCTATTTGCTTCACTCATTATTTTAATGATAAAAAACAAAGCCACAGTGTATATAATATACTTTGTAGCTTTGTTTTTTTATTAATTGTATAAATTTTTATCTGCTAAATTCTGTACCTATTCACCGAGCTAGCCTACCTTTATTTTATCCGATGACTACCCGCTCTAATACTCCCTCGCAGGGTGTGAAAGTGACTCACACAAAATCAAAGATTTTGGTTCGCTACTTTTCTCCAAGAGTACGTTGCGAGCGGCTATGTCCCTGGATTCGTACGACTAAGAATCAGATGGGGTTGAAACCCCACCTGATTCAAGTCTTAACTTCATATATCTAATTTGCTAATTAATTTTTCTAGATATACTGACTTCATTTGTTTGCTTGCCATTGCCTGTTTTATTGGAGGAAGTTTCAGTATAACAGACAATATTGCTGCCATGGCTCTATGGCTGCCAAAGGCTTGATTATCAAATATAAGATTCTGCAATTGGCCTTTTTCTATGGCCATTAAAACTGACCTGTGGACTGAATTTACTGGTGTTATTACTCTTTTATCTCTGCTTTTTAACTGAATACTTTTTTTAGCACAGGACCTTACGCAAACACCACAGCCTAAACATATATCTTCCTTTATTTTAGCCTTTTTCCCTATGTTATTGCCCTTCTCTAAGTTAACCATCTCAATAGCTTCTATGGGGCATACCTTTGCACATTTACCACAACCTACACAGGTGTTCACATCAACTTGAGGAATAAAGTTAGTAGTATGTACCGGCTGCAGCATACCAAACCTACGAGCTGCAACCATAGCTTCACAGCAGCAACCGCAGCAATTACATATGAAAGTTACATTTTGCCTTACATTTTCTCCACATTGAACTAAATTGTTCTCATAGGCTTGATGTAATAGTTCTAAACCTTCTGAAACATCTACTTTTCTAGCATACTGGTGTTTTATTAGCGAGGCTGCAACATTGTTGAAGGTCATGCATATATCTAGTGGAGCACTGCATCCTCTATCTAAGTGATGCATTTTATGTCGACAGTAACACATGCTAATTCCTATATTAGAAGAGGTTTTAATTACCTCACTAGCTCTCTCATAATCAAGTACATGTACTGCATTTTCATTTGAAAGTACACTTTCCTGCACAAATATCCTGCCAAGTCTTGTTTCTGTACTTAGAAACAGCTCTTTAACAAAGTCTTCTTCAACATTTAAATATTGATAAAATAACTTACTAAGAAGTTTTTGATCAATATCTCCCCTAGTTCTCATTAAGGAAAATTCAAAAAAACCTGCCATAGGTGGAGGCAACATATATTCCTGCACTCCGTTATGGTCTGTATCTAGTAATATAGCTCTGCTTGCTAGTTGATTTAATACTATACGGGCTTTTGCTTCTTCCATATTCCATATTTTACTTGCTGTTTTTGCTGTAAAGGGCTTTATTGGAAGCTGGGCAACAAGTTCAGCTTCTTTGTCGCTAAACAAAATACTTAGAATTTTATATAGCGTTTTAGAGGGAGGAGCTCCTTGTGGAAATCGGTTTAGCCTTTCCTCTAATTTTTTATAACTAGACTTAATATTGTGGTGTGACATATTTTCACCTACTCTAAATAAGATTATTTGTTATATTTATATACTAAATTACTATGCTGCTGTTTAATAATTATTGCCAATTTATAAGCAATAATTCACTAAGTAGTCCTAAACCTCTCTTTTTAACTAAAACTAACCCCTATTGTTTACTCAATAGGGGTTAGTTTTGGTTACCTCAAAGGCCAGTCTAAGAATGCAGATATTAAATTTTTAAAATCTTTTTTAAGGAGTTTCCGCAGCATAAACTAAAGTTTTCGTTATTTCTGCTCTATCCTCTTCATTTATCAAAACAACTAAATAGTCCCCAGCATAAATAATCGTATCTCCCTTTGGAATAATCTCTTTTTCTCCCCTTTTAATAGCTACTAATAAGCATTTTTGAGGCCAATTAAACTGCTTAATTTCTTTCCCTTCTAAGGAACAACCATGATGCACTGGGATCTCAATTATATTTTTAGCCTTAGAGTCTTTTACTATATTATGATGATTGTTATTATTTAAAATTCTCTCCAATAATGACTCATAAACTGGCTTAGATTTTAATAAATCGGCAACAATATAAGCGATAATAGCAACAGTGCTTAAAGAAAGTAAATGAGTGAAGGACCCTGTCATTTCAGTAATTAAGATACTCCCTGTAATTGGGGCTCTAACAATAGCAGTAAAATAACCTGCCATTCCTAATATGATAAAATTATTTATATAATTAGAATCAAAACCGAAGGCATAAATAAGAATTTTTACATATACAATACCTATTAATGCTCCAAGTACTAACAAAGGAAAAAATATTCCTCCTGGAGCACCAGACCCAAAGCTAATCATAGAAAAAGCAAACTTTATTACCAATAAGACAATTAGAAATTTTAACATAAAGCTCTTCTCAATTAAAGATATAACTAATTCATGCCCTCCTCCTAATATCTCTGGTAAAGTTAAACCTAAAACTCCTGCTAGCATAAAGGGAATAATTGGTCTAAACTGAATAGGTAACCACTTTTGCTTGGAATATAGCTTTTGAGTTTTTAATAAAATACTATTATAAAATGCCCCTAAAAAGCCAAGAATTATTCCTAATATAATTATATATCCGTAATAATTTAAAGGAAGTGCTGATAAATTATTAAATTGAAAGACTGGTTTTAGTCCAAAAAACTCTTTAGAAATAAAATCTGCTGTTATTGAAGCAGAGGCTGCAGAAATTAATACTAATGGAGAAAAGTTTTTATGAATCTCTTCTAATGCAAAAATTACTCCTGCCAGGGGAGCATTGAAAGCTGCGGCCAATCCTGCACTTGCACCACTTGTCATCAAATACTTTTCTTCAATTTTTATCCTTTTAAAAATTTTACTAAATCCTTGTCCAACAGAAGCTCCTAACTGTATAGAGGGACCCTCTCTTCCTAAGGATAGACCAGCTCCAATAGAAATAACTCCTCCTATGAACTTTCTTATAATTACCTTCCACCAATTTGCAGTAAGTAGTCCTAATAGTATTCCTTCTACTTGAGGAATTCCACTGCCACTAATCATAGGGTCTTTTTTCACCATAGCCCCCACAATGCAGGCTCCAATTATCAAACAAACAAACCATATTGGTATAAGCCATGTTTTTTCCAGCTGCATTAAATATATACTTTTGGTTATCATTTCTATCTTTTGCAATGATAATCTATAAGCAACTACCAATAATCCTGATAATGCGCCAACTATAATTCCCTCTCCTACTAGTTTAAGCCTAAAATTATGCCAGAGGTGCAGTGTATTATAGGTATTATGTCTATTTTCCATATGCATGATTTTCCACCTCAGTTATATATTGAATTTTTGACACAATAATTATTATAGCTAGATAAAATATGAATTTCAATGCCTCCACTAGCCACTCTTGTGGGATTAGAGTTGTAAATACCTCTTATAGTTTTCCATAATGCGTTTACTTAGCTTTATACTCTTTATTCATTATAAAATTATAAACATTTGTAAACAAAATAATATAATAAAATAACATAGTAAGTGTAAGTAATAATTTTTAGGTGAGTTTATGTTGTGCAAAATAATTTTAATTCTTTTAGCTGTCTTCTCCTTTTTTGCTAAGAATAAAAATATGTCTATAGCAGCTATCATTATTTTAATTTTAACCTTTAGTAATAATGAAAAGCCTTTGCTGTTTATAGAAAAATATTTTTTAGATGTAGGTATGATATTTTTAATGATGTGGATGCTTGTTCCAATAGTAAAGTCAGGAGACTCTATTGTTACCAACATAAAAAATCTTTTAAACATTAACGGTATGGTATCTCTTTTATCTGGAATATTTGTAGCAGTATTAGCTGCTAAAGGTATTGGATTTTTGAAAGGCAGCATTGACGTTATGTCTGGTGTTATAATAGGGTCTATTGTAGGAATAGCTCTTTTAGGTGGTGCACCAGTAGGACCGTTGATAGCCTCAGGTATTGCTTATGAGGTTGTAAAGATTATAAATTTGATATTTAAAAATTCATAATTTAAATAAAAAAACTGATGACTAAAAGTCATCAGTTTTTTTTGGAGCGGGTGAAGGGAATCGAACCCTCGTAACTAGCTTGGAAGGCTAGCACTCTACCATTGAGTTACACCCGCATGCTTATATTAATTGCTATTAATTATATATTTATAATACACTCTTCAAATTAGCTTGTCAACATTTTTGTTGTCTATAATAATTTTTTGCCCTGGAAATCTTGACGTTATAATTTATTAATAATCAACAGATAGAAATTTCCTATTATAAATTTAGAGATAGTAATACATAATAAAAATAACAATCTTTGTAACTAAATTATAAGTAGAAGGTGAATATACTATGATTGCATACAAGATAAATGTAGCGGATAAAAATGCAGAGGATAATATTGCTAAGATGCTTATAAAAGATGAATTGATACAGGAGAATACATTAATTCTATGCTTAGGCACAGGCTTCTCTGTTGCAGATTTATTAGGACCTCTTACAGGAACTCTAATTAATAAAAATAAAAAATCTCTTAATATTAGCCTATGTGGAACCTTAAACTCTCCTATTCATACTTTAAATATTGAAAGCAACTTAGAAAATTTCAAAAAAGATAAGCTGCATATTCTAACAATTGACTCGGTGCTATCCTTTAAGCAAGACGTAGGACACTTATATTTAAGAGATCATCCTATTACATATGGTAAGTCTTCTAAAACTAATTTACCTTTAAAAATCGGAAACACAAGCATTAATTGTATAGTAGCAGACAAACTGGAGTATACACTTCTAGAAAAACCTGTTATTAAGCTAAAGGAAGTATATACCTTTGCAAAGGTTATATCTAATTCCATAATTAAAGCTAAAAGAGAACTACATAATAAAAAACGTCTTCGCCTTTATCTTTACCGATAAACCTGATTTTACAATGTTAACTTATAAGCCATGTAACTAAATACATGGCTTATAAGTTAACATATTAAATGCTTTTTATAATGGTTTCCAGTTTTCATCCTTTACAGAATTTTTATTAGGTTTTCTTACATACTTTAATACCTTTTTATCACTTGCACCAAATTCTATAAAGTTTTTCTGCGCCTGTCTTAATGAAACTCCATTTGCACCTTTATCATAGTCGGGATTTTCAAATTGAAGTTTATCATCCTCCCAGAAACAAATAGTACATATGTCATAGGTACCTGGCGGTTCTTCGCTTAAAGTTTTATATCCACAGCAAGGACAAGTATATCTAATCATCTTTTACCCTCCAATTTTCTTTTTTCAGTCTAATTACAATGAAGTGTTTTTAATAATAATCACACTATATTTATTCGGTAATGACTATAAAAACTCAACTGAAAAGTTTTGAGAGAGGTTGTATATTGAACCAATTCTGTGAAAATTATCACCAAATACTGCAATCTGAATATTATATACTTATAAAGTTCATAAGTATATGATTGTTTATAATCTATTCCTAGGTTCTAAATAGTTTATTATAGAGAAAGGAGGTAGTAAAACAGTGAGTTCATTGGAAATGTTGCTTTTTGAAGAAATTTTCTTAATGAACAGTGATGAGATTGATAAAAATTTTCAATACTTAGGAGAAGGCGCTGGAAGAATTATATATGCATTGGATGATGATTACGTTATTAAGATGTCAAAGTTTGCTGGCGGTGATAAACAGTGTAAAACTGAACATTATATTTATAATCATGTGCAGGATCACTTAAAAAAATATTTATGTCCAGTAGTATGGTACAAAGATGATATATTAATTATGCGAAGGGCAGTTCCTCTTGCAAAAAAAAGAGAGGAGAGAAAGCAAAATGTCTTCAATGTACTTGGAATAAGAGAAGATAATATTTTTTATAAAAATATTCAGCAATTAGTACAGTCCTTTGACCTTCTATATGGGGATGTAAAAAATTTAAGCTCTTGGGGACTAATAGATAATCAAGTAGTTCTAATTGATTATGGTTGTACTAATAAAATCTATCGTAAATATTTTACTAAAAAGTAAGATTATTAAAACCTTACAAATAAGCCTGTTATAAAACTTTAAAAACAGGCTTATTTGTACACTAAATACTATTAAATTACTTTAAGCAGTTTTTCCTGGACTATGCTCTTTATCCTTTATAAGTATATGTTCGTCAATCCACTTATAAATAAACTCCAACATTTCCATTATGTATTCATTTTGACCGTAATCTATACGATTGAAATCAATATCGTCAAATTTTTTAATAAAATCATCATGCTCTACTTTGTGAGATAAGATTTTTTTATAACCGATACTAACCATATACTCTTCCTCTGTGGTAAAATGAAAAACCGTATATTCCTTCAGCTCCTCTATAATTTGAATAATTCTGTCATACTTATCAATATAAAGGTCATTATTTAAAAGCTCATAGGCATTATTAGCAATTTCAAATAGTTTCCTATGCTGTTCATCAATTTTTTCCACACCTGTTTCATACTCATTCTTCCATTTAAACATAACTTGCCTCCAAACAGAATAATATTTTTCTTATTAGCTAAAATAGCTAACTACCTAATTTACAATTATACCAGAAATTTGTGCGGAATCCAGTAGTATATTATATTTTGCCAAATCAAAAATGCTTGATTGGACTGTTATGTCTTACTGTTTATATTTAACATAGTGTTTTTTCTAAGCAGCAGGAATCTTATAAAAAAACCAATGATTAACCCTAAGAAAATAAAAATCATAGGTAAAAATATAGGTCCTAACAAAACTCCAAAAGCTTTTAGAGTCTTAGAATATATCACACCTATTGTCTCTACATATGCTGCAACTGCAAAAGGCAAGTATAGCAAAGGCTCATCATACCCTCCACCATCCCTATAAGCATCCCAAATAGCAAACATATATACGCAGGGGTAGAACATAAGCCATTGATAATTTGCTTCTTTTACTGCTAATTCTGTCTTGCCGTAAAAACTTAATACAATTATTGTGTTAATATTAGCCTTTACATTTATTAGAAATTCCAAAAAAATGAGTATTGTTCCTTTAAGATATTTTTTATTAAGCAATTGTCCAAATCCTGGAATAGCAACACTCCATAAGGCTTTTTCAATACCACCTTTAATATGCATCATATACGACTCCATCCTCTTACATAATTTTTATAAAGTTTTAGTACTAATAGTATTCTCAACTCCAGCATAAGTATTAATTTAATAGTGGATAATTCAATATAAATAGCCTAATAATTAATTTCAATATAAGTAAGTTATTGTATTATTTTTTAAATTAACTACAGAAGTTCTCTTATAATTTTCTTTAATACTAATGTTTTATATAAAAGAAAAAGCATGGATATTTAAACCCATGCTTTTCGCCATTAAAACTATTTTTCAATTCTAAAAGAACTCTTTAAAGGTACTATTCTGTTAAATACTATTTTATCCTCTGTTGTATTTTTAGGATCTACATTGAAGTATCCTTGTCTTATAAATTGGAATTTATCCTGTGGTTTTGCACTTTTCAACGCTGGCTCTACAAAGCCATTTAACACTTGTAGTGAATCAGGATTAACCTGTTCAAGGAAAGACTTTTCATTGTCATCTTCTTCATCTAATATTAAAGGTTCGTATAATCTTATTTCAGCAGGAATGGCATGTTTAGCACTTACCCAATGAATTGTACCCTTAACCTTTCTTCCTGTAAAACCTGATCCACTCTTTGTTTCAGGGTCATAAGTACATTGTAATTCCACTATGTTTCCCTTTTCATCCTTAACAATTTCATTACATTTAACAAAATAAGCTTCTTTTAATCTTACTTCATTGCCAGGGAACATTCTAAAGTATTTCTTAGGTGGATTTTCCATAAAATCTTCTGAATCAATATATATTTCCCTAGAAAATGGTATTTGGCGGCTACCAAGCTCTGGTATATCTACATTGTATGGCACATCAAGCATTTCAACTTGATCCTCAGGGTAGTTTGTAATTACAACCTTTATTGGGTTTATAACTCCCATTACTTTTGGAGTCTTTTTCTCTAAGTCTTCACGAACAAAATGGTCAAGCATTTGAGAGTCTACTATACTCTGAGACTTTGCTACTCCAACTTCTCCACAGAAGTTTCTTAAAGCTTCTGGGGTATAGCCTCTTCTTCTTAAACCAGCTATAGTCGGCATACGAGGATCATCCCAGCCATCAACTAAATTTTCCTCTACTAATTGCTTTAACTTTCTTTTACTCATAACTGTATTAGTTAAGTTTAATCTTGCAAACTCAATCTGTTTAGGCTTATTTTCCATTTCACATTCTTTAATTGTCCAATCATATAGTGGACGAAGGTCTTCAAACTCTAATGTACAAATTGAGTGAGTAATACCTTCAATTGCATCTTCTAATGGATGTGCAAAAGCGTACATTGGATAAATGCACCATTTATCTCCTGTGTTATGATGTGTAGCATGAGCTATACGGTATATAATAGGGTCTCTCATACTTATATTAGGTGATGCCATGTCTATTTTAGCTCTTAGGACTTTTTCTCCATCTTTAAATTCACCTTTTCTCATACGTTCAAATAAGTCTAAACTTTCTTCAGCAGATCTGTTTCTAAATGGGCTTTCTTTTCCTGGCTCAGTTAATGTTCCTCTGTGCTCTCTAATTTGCTCTGCAGATAAATCATCTACATAAGCTTTTCCTTTCTTAATTAGAAGTACTGCTCTGTTATACATTTCCTCAAAATAATTTGAAGCAAAGTGAAGTTCTTCCCAATCAAAGCCAAGCCATTTAACATCTTCTTTTATTGACTCCACATATTCTATATCCTCTTTAGTTGGATTTGTATCGTCAAAACGTAGGTTTGTTTTGCCTTTAAACTCATCCGCTAATTCAAAATTCAATATTATGGACTTAGCGTGACCAATATGTAAATAACCATTTGGCTCTGGTGGGAACCTAGTAATTATTTCTTTATAATTTCCTGATTTTAGGTCTTCAATAACGATATTTTTTATAAAATTTGATGAGGTAGTTTTGTTTTCCATGTTATCTCCCTTCTTTTCTGATGTCATATTTGTATTTCATTTTAATGAATTTAATATATCATAAAAATACATTATTTTCTATGTTAATATATAAATATATTAATTTTGTCACTTTTTAATGAAGTAAAACTCGAATCAGATGGGGTTTCAACCCCACCTGATTCCTTAGTTAAACGAATCCAGGGACGTAGCCGCTCTTTACTCCCTCTTGGAGAAGAGGGAGTATTAGAGCGGGTAGTCATCGGATAAAAAGAACTCCAACTTATAAGTAATGCTAGAGTTCTTTTTTACTCCTCTAATGCCTTTTTTATATTTTTGTATAATTCCTCTGGACTTTCCCCTATAATCATTTCCACATCAATAACAGCATATAAGTTATCTATACACTGGCCGCAGCGTCCTAAGCATGGTTCTATATACACAATAACATCTGGATATTCTTCTTCTAACCTTTCTACTATTTCTTCTAATCCCTTACTTACATTATTTTCGCAAAAAAATATTTCTGTAAACACTACTTATCCTCCTACTTTACTCATCAGTATATCTATCAATATGCACAAATTTAAGTTATTTATTCTTTAAGCATAATATTAAAACGTTATTAAGCGTCTTAATAAACAGATAAAAATCATTTGCATATTCGGATAGGTAAACTCTTATCAGTTTCAGTATGAAAACTAATGTATTGGCTTTTTCTTGTACCTTTTCCCTGTAACTTCTACATTTCCAATGGTAACTAAAGCATCTTTATCAAAACCATGTACTATAGATTTTAACTTAGCGATTTCCAGTCTAGTTACAACAACATATATAACATTAGTTCTTGTATTTCTATAGGCCCCTTTTCCATCAAGTAAAGTTACTCCCCTACCTAACCTTGCCATTAGAGCTTCTGTTATATCCTTATATCTCTCCGATACAATAAATACTGCCTTAGATTCATCTAAACCTTCAACGGTTATATCAATTACTTTGAAAGCAATAAAATAAGTAATTAAGGAATACATTGCTCTATCCCATCCGAAAACCAATCCTGCACTGCTTAATATAAAAAGATTAAAAAACATAATTATTTCTCCAATTGAAAATGCTATATTTTCATCTAATACTATAGCAACTATTTCTGTTCCATCTAGAGAACCTCCATGTCTAATTATTAACCCAACTCCCACCCCTAATATTATTCCTCCAAAGACGGAAGCTAGTAAAACATCATGAGTTATCCTTGGAATTTGATTAAGAAGAGTAACTCCGATAGATAACATTATTACTGAAAATAAAGTTGTAAAGGCAAAGGTTTTTCCTATTTGCCTATATCCAAAAATAAGAAATGGTATATTTAGTGAAAATATAAATATTCCTAGAGGCACTCTTGTTAAATAACTTAAAATAATGGATATCCCAGTTATTCCGCCGTCAATTATATTATTTGGTATTAAAAATATTTCTAGTCCTACTGACACAAGCACAGAACCTAATATTAAGAAAAATACTTTACTAGCTAATGCTATGCCTCTATAGTGTTTTTTTAACATACACTACTCCTTGCTAATTGCTCTAGTATTAGTATATGTTTTTTATTTCCCCTTTTTACCAAAATTTTATCTAATAGGATAAAACCTCTCTCTCAACTAGACAAAGGAACTCTCAGGTATAACATTTATTGAGAAAATAAAGTAATAAATCCATTAAGTATGGTATAATAAGATGAATTGTTACATTTTTTACAGGAGGGTTCAAATTGAATACAAGAGAGAAGATAAAAAATATTTTTTTATACTTACTTAGTATAAAAAACATGGACAAAAAAATAATACGCGATGTAACCAAATATAATAAGATTATTTGGGAAGCGGATTTATATAATAAAAAAGGCTGTATGCTAAATAAAAATGAAGATGAAAATTGGTTGCAGGTAGGAAAAGAACATAAAGAACTTTACAATTCACTTTTTAAAATATATTGCGAATTAGAAAAAAATAGTGAGGATTTAGAAATTGTTTGGGGCCACAGCCTTTTAACTTGGAAAGTAAATGATGAGAAAATTGTACATCCAATTTTCACCACAAAAATGTCATTAAACTTCAATGCTGAAAAAGGACTATTTATTCTTACGCCCTATAATAATATAACGAATCTAGAGCTTGGAGTGCTAGAGGGTTTAGATTTACCTAATCTCCATGAATTAATAAATATCAATCTTGAAATAAAGAATATGGGAATTGATGCAAGAAAAATAGAAGATATTGAAAATATTTTACAAAGGATTTTAAACAGTCTAGGTAATACATCCTCATCAATTGATTTTAAAAAAGATATTACAGCAACAGCAGATATCAAAACGGAAATGCTTCCAACCTTCTATAATGCTCCTTGTATTATTCTAAGGAATATAGACACAAGGCTTTGGGATATAGAATTACGAGATATCTTAAATTATATAGATGAAAATAAGCCTATTCCAAAAACAGTAGAGGCTTTAGTTAAAGAAATAAACGCTGTAGGAATTAACGATGATTACAATGAATGGGAATCCATCGGCAAAGATTTACTATTTCCCCTTCCTGCAAATGAAGAACAGGAAGAAATAACTAAAAGATTAGCTAAAAATTTTGGTGTTGTAGTACAAGGACCTCCTGGTACGGGAAAGAGTCACACAATTGTAAACTTAATATGTCACTTGATGGCCCATGGCAAAAGAGTTTTAGTTACAAGCCAAACTGACAGGGCACTTAAAGTGCTTTCAAATAAAATTCCTGATGAAATTAAAGCTTTATGCATGAGCCTTCTTGGTAATGATGCCAAGGCCTTAAAGGAACTAGATGAAGCAGTAAGAAAAATAACTGAAAACTTATCTATTGATCCAGCTTCATTGATAAAGGAAATTGCCCCATTGGAAAATGAGCTAAAGGAATGTAGAAAAACTCTAGAACACCTTAAGCAGGATTTAAAAGAAGCGGAATCCTTTGAAAATAAAACTGTAAGCTATAAAACTGAGACTCTATCAGTAACAGAATTGGCAAAATGGGTAAGAAGTAATGAAAAATATAATTGGATAGAAGACGAAATCCATCTTAAAACCAGATGTCCCATTACTGAGGAGGAATTTAACCTTTTAATAAAACTTCTAAGGGAAAGTAAAAAAGATGAAATTGATAAGTTAAATAAAACAAGAGATTTGCTTTATAAAATTCCATCTTATGAAGAACTAGTTTATAAGCTGGACAGGCTTCAGGAATTGGAACTAAATATTCATAAGTACAGAGAAGATGTAAATCACTGGATTATAGATACTAGTGAAAGTAATCTTGACCAACTGTTAAAATTATCTATAAAGGCTAAAGAGAAAATAAGCCAAATAGAGAACTGCTGGCTTAAATCTGTTATGAAATCCTGTTATAGTAACGATGCCTCTAAGGAGTATTGGAAAGATATAATTCTAAACTTAAATAATTACGTAAGACAGATAAGTGTACTTAAACAGATTGTAAATTCCCATAATATAAAATTTCCAAACAATATGGATATAAATAAACTTCAAAGTGATTTTGAGGTGATTTATAAACATATAGAGTCTAAAGGAAAACTTAGCTCTATATTTAAGGTATTTCATAGTAATGTTAACTACATAATAGAAGAGTGTGAAGTAGACTATAGAACAATAAATTCAAAAGAACAATGTGATATATTTGCTAAAGCTATCGAAAAGGAAAACTTAGAAAGACAATTAAGGACTTTGTGGAATAACACAGTAAAAGAATATGGGGGAAAATTAGTAACCACAGCAGATAATAATTTGTTAAGCACTATTTCTGACAACGTTATAGAACTTCAATCAATACTGGATTGGGAAGAAGAATATGCTAATGCCGTTATAGAACTGCTTGGAAACTCTAAAACACCTGTAGATTTGAACTTATTCAATAAACAGGCTTATGAGTATCTGCTAAATGGCCTTCAATCTATAAAATATATAAAAGAGTATGAGGAGTTAAATAAATATATTGAAAACGCAAGAAAGTTGTTTTTAAGCAATGATTACTTAATGGAAGCATCAGACTGGATAGCAGATTTTGATAAAATTAAAATCAGAAAACTATATGATACTCTATGGAGGCTTAAAGAATTAAAAGACGCTGGAGAACAAATAAGTAGAATCCTTAGCAAATTAAAGGAGACCTGCCCTGTTCTAACTAAAAAACTGCTAACAAAATGGGAAAGCAATGATTTAAATACTGAGTATATAAATTGGGACAAAGCTTGGAAATGGAGAGCATCTGTATCTTTATTAAATGAAATTTGTAAATTAAGACCAGAGCAAATTGAAAAAGATATGGAAGCTGAAAAAATAAGAGAAAAAACTCTTATAAAAGAAATAGTTGCTAAGAAGACCTGGTATAATCAAATAATTCGAACAACAGAATCTCAAAAGAGAAGTCTATTTACCTGGTTAGAATCTATCAAAAGGATTGGTAAAGGTACTGGTAAACAGGCTGCTAAATATAGAAAATTAGCCCAAAAGGAAATGGAAAAATGTAAAGGGGTGATCCCTGTTTGGATTATGCCTTTGAACAAAGTAATTGAAAATATAAAGTTAGAAAATGATTTATTTGATGTAGTAATTATGGATGAGAGCAGCCAAAGTGATATTTCGGCAATAACTGCTCTTCTTAGAGGAAAGAGAGCTGTCATTGTAGGCGATGAATGTCAGATAAGTCCTGAGGCTATTGGTAAAGATAATGAAATGGTTGAAAACTTGATAAACAGATACCTTAAAGATATACCTCATGGAGAATGGTTCGACTTAAAGACAAGCCTTTATCATACTGCCTTAAGAGTATTTCCAAGCAGATTAGTGCTTAAGGAACACTTTAGATGTGCTCCTGAGATAATAGGTTTCAGTAATGACTTATGCTATTCAAATGAAATTATACCTTTAAGATGCCCTGAAAAAAGAGATACCTTTAATCCTGCTGTATTCTCTGTCAAAGTTGAAGAGGGCTTTAAAGATAGTGGCAAAAATATTAATCAGAAGGAAGCTGAAGCATTAGTAAATAAGGTAATAGACTGCTGTAAAGATGATAAATACAAGGATATGACTATGGGAGTTATCTCTCTTTTAGGTGAAGCACAAAGTGAACTTATAGAAAACATGTTAAAAGAAAAGCTTGGTGTTGAAGAAATGATAAATAGGAAAATTCTCTGTGGCGATGCATACTCTTTTCAAGGAGATGAAAGAGACATTATGTTTCTATCACTTGTAATAGCAAAAAATGCAAAGTTTACTGCCTTAACTAAAGAGTCAGACATTAGAAGATTTAACGTTGCCTCTAGTAGAGCTAAAAATCAAATGTTCCTATTCCACTCTGTAGATTTTGAAGACTTAAATTCAAAATGTGTAAGAGCGTCACTGTTAGGTTATTTTATCAATAATGAAAATAAACCTGTGATCTATGTAGAAGGTAATAGTATTTTATCTTCTGGTTTTAAAAAGGATATATATACTGAATTGAAATCTAGAGGTTATAAAGTTAAAACCGATGTAAGAGTTGGAAAGTATAAGATCGATTTTGTAATTGAAGGAACTAACAGCAGACTAGCAGTAGACTGTTGTGGTGAAAATACTGCTTTCTCCTTAAATTGGGACGAAAACCATAATAGACGTATGACTCTTCAAAGAGTTGGATGGAATTTCTTTATAATAAGAGAGAGCCAGTTCTACTATCAACCAAAGAAGTGTATGGAAAAACTTTATACAGAGCTTGAAGCTAATGGGATTAGACCTTCCTTTTCTAAGGAACAAAGTCTATCTCTAGCAGAAGCATCTTTTACAAATGAATAGTTTAAGGAAAAATGCTAGTAATTTAAGATCTTTGAAAGGCAGTAGACTAACACTATTGCCTTTTCAATTTTCAAAATTTAATGTCTTGGTAAGTCTATCTTCTCCTATAGTAGTATTATAAAAAATACTCTGAGCATTTTTTATATACTCCTGAGGATTTGGCATAGAGGGACTGAAGTGGGTAAGCCATAACTCTTTTACATTCCCCTCTTTGGCTAAAGCAGCAGCTTCTGAGAAAAGCATATGTCTATTATCTAAAGCCTTTGAAATGTCATCATCATTTCCATACATTCCTTCACATATAAAGATATCTGATTCATTTATAAATTTTTTCAACCCTTCTACAGGCCTTGTATCGGTGCTATAACTAACCTTAAGTCCTTTTCTCTCTTCTCCAAGGACCATCTGTGGAGTGAGCAGTCTGCCTTCATGATATATTTCTTCTCCCTTCTGAAGTCTATTCCAATATATCATAGGTATATCATTTTTAATTGCACTATTTTTATCAAACTTTCTTCCTCGAGGTACTTCTAAAGAATAGGCAAAACAAGGAACGGTATGCTCAACAGACATTATATTGATATTAAAGTGTCCAATCTTCTGGGTAGTTCTGCCCTGCCCTTTAAACTCTAGTATGTTAATTTTATAGGGAAGTACCGGTGCTATAACTCTAAGTCCATTTACCACTTCCCAAAGGCCTTCTGGTCCTACTATGTTTAACGGTTCTGTCCTATCTGAGTTTGCTATTGTTAAAAGCAGACCTGGTAACCCTGCAACATGGTCTGCATGAAAATGAGTAAATAAAATAGTATCTATAGTTTTCATTCCCCATCCTAGCATCTTCAAGCTTACTTGTGTCCCCTCTCCGCAATCTATAAGCAATTTTCTTCCTTTATAAGACACTATCATGGAAGTAAGATATCTATACGGCACAGGCATACTTCCTCCACAGCCTAACAGACAAATATCAAGCATATTAACACCTCCTTTAGAACTTAATTTTTCATATAAAGAAAAAGAGCCTTGCGGCTCAGCCTTATCATAAATTCACTATTTTTAAGAACATTGTTTACAATACTATAATTTATAGTCCTCTTTTAACATGCTGCATGCATTAGCCTCTATTTTCTCACCTAACACAGTACAATTACCATCCTTATCTTCTATAATATCTGAAGATTTTATAAAGCTTTTCTCCACTTCCTCTCCAGATTCAACTAAATAACTCTTTGAAATATCATTAAAGCTTATCTGCTTCTTTTTTTCATTCATAAAATCACCTCTTTCTTTATTAGATTTTCCACAAAAAGAGGTTTTATACTTATTTTACTTCTACTATTAGGCACTTAATATAAGTTCGTCCACTTTGCACCCTAATACCTTGGCCAAAACAACTACCTTTACCAAACTTGGATTTTTCTTATCTCCTCTTTCCAACTCTTCTAAATAAGATTTTGAAATTGAAGTTTCAAATTTTTGGTTTTTCGTGAGATTTTGAATATCTAAGGTTGTATAACCTAAACTTAATCTCATTTCACGAATTTTTTTTCCGTCTAACATAAGAAAACCCCCTATTTAATTATTAAGTTCCTTAACTAGATTATAACGCCTTTATAATAAAAATTATAGCTAATTTTTTAAATTTTAGAACATATGAATTATGAAATAAATTTTAAACTAAATCATCATCTCCTTGCTGTGAAAAATTTGTATTATAAAAGCATTATATACATTAGTAAAAAACTTTGCTTAGTATATAATTATGTCAACAGTGCAAATTATTAATGTGAATTTGATTTTATTTGGAGGTGCTTGTTTATGGATAACAATAAAAATCATTTAAGAAGTGACCATAAGTCAAATGCTGAACTAAGAAAGATGTATCCTCAACATGGTGGA
The DNA here is from genome assembly GCF_025398335.1 of Clostridium sp. CX1. Lineage (GTDB taxonomy): Bacteria > Bacillota > Clostridia > Clostridiales > Clostridiaceae > Clostridium_AM > Clostridium_AM tanneri. Next base: position 87,758 of record NZ_JAODOO010000002.1, on the reverse strand, counting down.
GATATAGGAATTATAAATGGTGAAAAAATTGGTGCACATGGAAATGGCAAAAAATTTACTAAACGCTCAAAACTTTCTCATAATGCATAAAATATAATTAATTGAGAAGTGTATTTAGCAGAATTTCATCTTTGAGAAGGCACTAAGGAAATTTAGTGTCTTTTTTTCTGTAAATAACTTAACAAATATATTTATATAAATACACAGATTAAAATTTTGTAGTATAATTAATAAGACAATATGAAGAGGTGATAAGATGAAAGAGAAAATCCTTCATTTGCTGAAGGAATATGAAAAAAGCTTTATATCCGGACAAAGAATAAGCAAAGAATTAGGGGTTACTCGTACTGCTGTATGGAAATATATAAATATACTTAAAGAAGATGGCTATAAAATAGAATCTGTATCAAAGCGTGGATATAGACTAATATCTTCCCCAGATCTGCTTTCATTTGAAGAGTTAAATGAAAAATTAATTACAAAATATATAGGCAGGAACATTATGTATTTTCAAACCCTTGGTTCAACAAATAATAAAGCTAAAGAATTAGCCCTTAGTAATGCCCCTCATGGAACAGTAATTATAAGTGAGGAACAGACAGAAGGCAGAGGTCGACTTGGTCGTAATTGGTCCTCTCCTAAATTTAAAGGAATATGGCTGTCTATTATCTTAAGACCGGACACTGATCCGCTTAACGTTCCGAAGGTAACTCAAGTTGGGGCCGCTGCTGTTATAAAAGCTCTTAATGAACTAGATATAAATGCCTATGTAAAATGGCCTAACGATATAATATTAAATGAAAAAAAAGTATGCGGTATTCTTACAGAAATGAGTGGCGAATTAAATAAGGTCAACTATGTAGTCATGGGAATAGGCATAAATGTAAATACAGATAGTTCGGACTTTCCAGAGGAGCTAAAAAATACTGCCACTTCAATAAGCTTAGAAACGGGAAAATACATAAAAAGAAAAGAACTTGTCAGTAAACTACTAAATAGTTTTGAACTACTCTATGATGAGTTTGAAAAGGAAGAAACTATAAAAACTTCCGTTAGCATTTGTAAAAAAAATTCTATTCTATTAGGTAAAGAAATTAAAATAATCAATAGAGGTAAGGAAACCTATGCAAGAGCTGTAGATTTAAGTGATGAAGGTGAATTAACGGTGCAGTACACCGATGGAATAGTTGAAAAAATTGTTTCAGGTGAAGTTTCTATCAGAGGGTTAACGGGAAGCTATACGCCAAGATAGTTACCTATATGATAAAATAGCATATAATATATAATAGTCAAAAATTCTGAAAACCTTATAAATAGATTGTGAAAAATGACCTTTAGGAGGTTAGATTATGAATTTAATAGATTTTCACTGTGATACTATATATGAGCTTTTAAAACGTGGAGATGAATCAGGTCTCTTAAGAAACAACTTAAGCGTAGACATTGATAAAATGAAAAAAGGAAACTCTCTAGCTCAATTTTTCGCTTTATATATTGATCAAAAGCAAACTGAAAATCCCCTGGACAGCTGTCTAAAAATGCTTGATAAGTTTTACTTAGAACTAGATAAAAATAAAAGCAGTATAGCAATTGCAAAAAACTATAGAGACTTAAATAGAAATAAAAATAATGGAAAAATATCTGCTTTTTTAACTATTGAAGGTGGCGACGCTCTTAATGGAAGCTTATACAATCTGAGAAACTTCTATAGATTAGGTGTGAGGTTGATAACTCTTACTTGGAACTTTCCTAATGAAATAGGCTATCCTAACTGTAAGCCAGAATTTGTATATAGAGGCTTAACATCCTTTGGACAAGAAGTAGTTCGTGAAATGAATAATCTGTCCATGATTATAGATGTATCTCATTTGTCTGATAAGGGTTTTTATGATGTTGCTAGACTGTCTAAAAAACCCTTTGTAGCCTCCCACTCTAATGCCCGTTCTATAACTAATCACCCTAGAAATCTTACAGATGAAATGATTAAAATTCTAGCAGAAAAAGGTGGAGTTATGGGCATAAATTTTGAAAAATCTTTTTTAGGAGATAACATTCCTGCAACAGTTTCTGATATAATAACCCATATTAAACATATTAAAAAAATTGGTGGCATCGATATCATAGCAATCGGTTCTGATTTTGACGGAGTAGATCTACCTAGTGAAATTACTAATATATCAGAAATGGATAAGCTATTCCATGGATTGAGTAAAAATGGTTTTTCAGAAGATGAAATAGAAAAAATATTTTATAAAAATATTTTGAGAGTTATTAGAGAGGTTTTATAAATTTTTTTAATTATCTCCTTTCCATAAATAAAAATCCAAATGAAGGCTAGCCTCATTTGGATTTTATATTTTAAATATAAATTTTACCCTCAATTCTTCTATCATATTCTGACCAAGTATTAGGAGCTGCTCCTTTTTTAATCTGTGAAATCTTATTTAAAAAAGCATCTGCTTGATCTGCTAAGTTTACAATATGCGCTTCCTCCGTATTAGGTTTTTTTGGTGAGCCGTATTCCAGTTTACCATGATGCTGAACTATACATCCCTTTACTCTTTCTTTAAAATCTTCACTATAAAAATTATCATCGGCTTTAAAAGCTTCTTCTACCATCCTCACTCCGATTACTATATGTCCTTCCATTTCTCCAGCTAAAGTGAAGGAAAAAGGTCCTTCCACAAAATATTCCTCTGTTTTACCTATATCATGAAGCTTTGCTGATAGTAGTGCAATTTCTTTGTTTCTGACATCATATCTATAGGCTAGCATTTTAGTAATATACATTACGTTTAAGGTATGTTCTGCTAATCCACCAATATAATTATGATGCTGACTTACTCCACCTATACCTTTCTTGAATTTTTCTAGAAAAACAGGATTATTAAAAAAATATTCATTTAGCGCTATAGCTTCCTTGCTTTTAAATTCTTCCTTAGATATCTCGTCTATTTCTCTCATAATATCCTCTATTGGTCTTTCAACATAAGGGAGATAATCTTCCAGTGAAAATTCAGATATTCTTTCAAAGCTTTTAATTTCTAATATATTAGATAATGTTCCTTTTACCCTTATTACATTGCCTACTTTTAATATATCTTCCTTATCTTCAATAGAAGCCTTTGTATCTCCACTTCTATCTCCTAAAATCACTATGCTTTTATTACCGTCACGATAGAGCTTTTTCAATATCATAAAAGTAGAATCTACGCTCTCTCCAGCTTTTACCTCTTTCATATATATTTTTTTCAATATGAATTACCCTCCTTAAAGTTCGTCTTTTATCAGTAATATTATGTAGCTTTTTTAATAAAGTTATTAAAAAACCAGTATTTTAGATGTTAATTAAAAATGGTATATAAAAAAAACACTACGTACCGCCGCAGTGTTAGTATACTTTATTGATTCTTATTATTTTCAACTTCATTAAATTTTGTATTCACTATTACAATGTCTACTCTTCTATTTTTGCTTCTCCCAACCTCATTGTCATTAGATGCCTTTGGTCTATTTTCTCCATAACCAGTAGCCCCTATTTTATCAGCTTTTATTCCACAGTTATTTATTAAAAACTCAGTGACATTGCTAGCTCTTATAACGGAAAGCTGCCAATTTGAAGCAAACTGATAATTGTTTATTGGAACATTATCAGTATGTCCTTCAACTCTTATAAAGTTGTTTCCTAAGGTAGTAAGCATCCTTCCTACCTCAATAACCTTTTTCTCAAACTCAGGTCTAATAACGGCGGTGCCGCTATCAAATAGCACTGAATCCTTGAAACTTATTACTAATCCTCTATCTTCAATGGTGGTTTCTATATCCCCACTTAGATTATTTTCTTTAATATACTTATCTATTTTCTCCTTTAACTCCTGAAGCTTTACTTTTTCCCCTGGCTCAATATTTTCTACAATATTAGGTGGATTTTCACTAGCTGTAGCTGGAATACTTCCCATATCAATAATACTGCTATTTGGCGAGCCCATAGACTGGTTTAGGCTGATTGCAAGCTGCTTGTATTTCTCTTTATCCACGTTGCTTATGGCAAACATCAAGATGAAAAAGGCCGCTAAAAGAGTAATTAAATCCAAATAGGTAAGCATCCATCGTTCCAGATTAGGTCCACTCTCTTCCTTTTTCCTTTTCATAGTTTTACCCCCTATTTATATTGTTAGTATAATTTTCGCATTAATTTAAAGAAACTTAAAGACATTATTGAATTTTTTTCCATAAAAGTATTAATATCAAAGAAACTGTTGAATATTAATAGTTAGTATTTTTAAGGTTACTACTAAATTATTTTCATACCATATTTTTATTGACAGTGGATAAATTAAATAATATAATAAAATAAAGATACAGATACCCCGTATGGGTAAGGAGGTTGGATTATGAATATTTTATTTGATGATAATACAAAAAACGCCTTATTAGAAAGTTTAGAAAAACAAAATAAAAGTGGCGTTAGACTTATGGTAAAAGGCTTTGGATGAGGTGGCCCAGTTCTAGGTGCTGCTCTGGATGAGCCACAAGCTGATGATGAAGTTCATACTATAGATGATATTAAATTTATAATTGAACCTGATAGTTCTTATCTCTTTGATGGTGCTAAAATAGTCTATACAAAGGGACTTTTCGGAAAGAGTTTTAATGTTATACCTTTTGGTGGAAATAACGGATGTTAAGGGAAGCGGCCTATAGGCCGCTTCTTAAATTGTTTAAAAATCTACATAGAATGCTTATAGGACTATCCCATTAACTTAATTGTCTTTTTCCACAGTATGGGCAGTATTCAAAATTTGCCTCTATTTCTTCTCCACAACTTTTACATCTATGCTTATTATTATAAGTACCATAGTATGGTATGTTAACATTATTTAAATCCCAATAGGTAATTGCAGTATCATCCCCTTCTTCAGCCCTTATTCCCTTTTCCTTTGGAATTTCATAAATTGTATTGCAACCATTACATATTAAGTAATATCTTATATTCCACTTAAACATAGGTATAAAAAAGAAATGAAAAAAACTATACTGTTTGAATAGAACTAATTCTGAACTATTTGAGCAATTTTTACAGGATAAGTTTTTTATAGTTTTTATCTCTTTTTGCTTATCCTCTATCCCAAAAACTCCAACAAAAAACATACTGTATCACCCTTTCTGTAACTTATTAAAAAACCACTGTAATATCTACAAACTTAATTCCGATTAATATTTTAGCATATCTTTTCTATTTTACACATAATTTTAATATATTAAATGTATAACTTTATCTTTACATAATCTTATCTCTACTCTTTAGGAATAATAGTTCTCGCATATAAAAAGTAAAACTTGGCAAAAATACCTATGAATTATAACTCATTTACAAATATCAAAGGAGATGAAACAATGCTTCTAATAAAAAATGTAGAGGTCTTTTCACCTAAGTCTTTAGGCAGAAATAATATATTAATTAGCTTTGATAAAATAGTCTATTTATCTTCAGAAATAAACCTTCCAACTAAAAACTTTCCCGAAATTCAAATAATAGATGGTAATGGTTTAATAGCTGTGCCAGGATTAATCGATTTGCATGTGCATATCACAGGCGGTGGTGGTGAAGGTGGTTTTGCAACAAGAACCCCAGAATTGAATTTAACAGACTTTACCTTAAGCGGAGTTACTACTTGTATAGGCTTACTTGGCACTGATGGTAGTACAAGAAGTATGGGAAATCTATTAGCTAAAGCTAGAGGTCTTGAAGAAGAAGGGTTAAGTACCCTTTGCTGGACCGGTTGCTACCAAATGCCTACTAGAACAATAACAGACAGTGCAAGAACGGATATTATCTTCGTAGATAAAATAATTGGTGTTGGCGAAATTGCTATTTCTGATCATAGAGGCAGTCACCCTTCAGACTATGATTTAATCCACTTAGCTAGTGAAGCTAGAGTTGGTGGAATGATTGCTGGCAAATGTGGTATCTTACATATTCACGTTGGCGATGGAAAAAATGGACTCACTCCAGTCTTTGATATTGCTAGCGAATCAGAAATTCCCCTTGAAAACTTACTGCCTACTCATGTAAATAGAAATAGTCTTGTCTACAAACAATCAGTAGAATACGCTAAGAGTGGAGGGTTTGTAGACATAACAACGGGAATAAAACCAGGCGGTGATGATGCAGTTAGTGCGGCAGAAGTGTATAAAACCATGCTTAATGAAGGTATATCTCCTTACAATATTACTATGAGTTCCGATGCCGGAGGAAGTATGCCAATATTTGATGAAAATGGCAAACTTCTAAAAATTACAACTGAACTACCCTCTGCCAACTTAGATATTATCAAGGAATGTGTATCAGATAAGGATTTATCTATTGAAGAGGCACTTATTCCTTTAACCTCTTCTCCAGCAAAGCTTTTAAAGCTAAACAATAAAGGTATAATTGGAGAAGGCTATGATGCTGACTTAATTTTAATGGATAATAAATTTAAAATACATACAGTTCTATGTAAAGGACGAATAATGGTGAATAACTATAAACCTGTTGTCTATGGTAATTTTGAAAATCGGACTTCTCAAAACATCAATGGTTAACTCTGATTTAATATAAAACAAAGATAGAAGGTTATTTTTAACATATGTCTAATAACCTTCTATCTTTTTATATTTTAACTATTATTGCGTTTTTGACCTTGTTGATTTTGTTGATTTTGTTGCCCCTGCTGTCCTTGCTGTCCCATTTGGTTTAATTGTCCTTGAACTTGGTCTATAAGCTGGTTAGCCTGTGTAAGTGCAGTGTTTGCTTGTATTTGATCATTAGCTTCATTTAAAGCCTGCATAGCCTGTTGAATTGTTGATTGTAATTGTTGCTGAACTTGCTGCTGCTGTTGTTGCGCACGGTTTCTAAGTCCTTCTATCTCCTGTGTAAGCTGACTTGATATTTGTTGATTATTCTGTGGTTGAGACTGACCCTGGTTATCAGATGAATTCTTTTTATCCTTTATAACATTTCCTAAAGTAGATTTAATTTCACTTAGAGTATGTTCCAAAGAGTCCTGTTGATTTTTAACAGTGCTTAGTTCCCTTGCAACTTCTGCATCTGCCTTTTTTTCGTAAAAGTTTTTTAAAATTTCCCTGTTTTTTTCGTCCATTATTCTTTTCCTCCTTGTTTACTAAATAGTTAAGCACAAAAGTATTTTTTCCTCCTTAAATATATATATACCGTATTTACTAAATAAGATATTGCCAATATATAAAAAAAGTTGTAAACATAAACGAAAAGGAAAATATTCATCAAATTATGTACATAAAAAGCACTCTCAAATTCTATTTAAGAATTGATAGTGCTTTCTTTAATTATATAAATTAAATATAAAAATTTTTCATGGTTATTCTATATACAAAAGATTCTCATACCCATACTATAACTTATAGTATATTTCCATCAGTGGATATAGTTACTTCTCTATAAGGAACAATAGTTTGAGCATCAAGCATAGCTTTCTTTACCGCATTTACAATACCTGCACAGCAAGGAACTTCCATTCTTACTACTGTTATACTTTTCAAATCATTTACTTTAATAATCTCTGCTAGCTTTTCTTCATAGTATTTAATATCATCTAACTTAGGACATCCTATAACTGTAATATGATTTTTTATAAATTCTTTATGAAAATCTGCAAAGGCATAAGCAGTACAATCTGCAGCAACTAATAAATTAGCTCCTTTAAGATATGGTGCTTGTGTATTTATAAGTCTTAATTGAACTGGCCACTGATTTAATTCAGATGTTGAAGTACTATCAGTTGATACCTTCTTCATTGGTTTTATATCTGATAATACATTTAAAGACTTTCTTTCAATCTTTTTTGCAGAAGTTCCAGGACAGCCACAATCTAATTTTGTCTCTTCTACAGGATTTTTTCTCTCTATCTTTTTAGCCATTGTTCCAGGGCAACCACAAGGTAAACTATTTTCTTTTACAGCCTGTTTTTTCTCAGCTATTTTTTTCATAACCAATTCCTCATTGTATTCTAAACTTTCTCTTTCGATAATCTTTATTGCATCTGTAGGACATTCTGGCAGACAATCTCCTAACCCGTCACAGTATTCATCACTGATAAGCACAGCTTTACCATCTCTAAGCTCTATAGCTCCTTCATGACAGGCATGGACACATAGTCCACAACCATTACATTTTTTTTCATCTATATCTACAATTCTTCTTATCATAATTGTTCCCTCCACTTGTATTAATAACTTTATTATAATAAAATACAAATATAAATTCAGTAACAGATGTTACACTATTATATTTTAAGACCTATAATTCTTTTGTCAAGTAAACTTAATATCAGGAGGTACTTTCTATGAAGGAAATAATAAATATACTTAAAAATTGTATTTTGATGAAGGGGTTTTCCGAAAAATCTATAGAGGAAACGCTAGTAAATATTAATTATAGTTTAAACAATTTTAATAAAGGAGAAGTTATAGCTCTTGAAGGCTCTCACTGCTCAAGTATCGGCATAGTGATAAAAGGTACTGTGGAAGTTCAGAGAATTTATGGATCAGGCAAAACAATTACAATGTCTAAATTAGAAGTTGGAAACATATTTGGTGAGGTTATAATATTTTCAAATAAAAATACTTACCCAGCAACCATATTAGCCTCAGAACAATGCCAAATTATGTTTATATCAAAGGATAACATATTGAAATTATGCAGTATAAATTCTGATTTCTTAAGTAATTTTATGACACTTTTATCTAACAAAATTCTTATGCTAAACAAGAAACTAAGAAATATATCTTATCAGACTATAAGACAGAAAGTTGCATCATATATTTTAGACCAATATAAAATTGAAAATAAGCTAACCTTTTCTCTAAAGTGCACAAAAAAAGAAATGGCGGAACAGCTTGGTATTCCAAGACCCTCTCTCTCTAGAGAATTGATTAGTATGAAGGAGGAAGGAATAATAGATTTTGAAAGGAATTTAATCACAATAGTAGATTTAGACTTTCTTGAAGACATTTTAATTAACTAACAGCATTAAGTCTTAATCATATATATATCCTCAGGTTATTCTCTTAAGAGTTCCAGAGGTTCAATGAAAATGGAAAACACCAAAACTTTTTAAGAACTGATTTATTTTTTTAATAATAGCACTATGAATACACTTAAAATTCATAGTGCTATTATAGTTTCACAGTGTATAATAATTGCAAAGACTATGCTTCCTACTCCTTATAAATATCAGAAAACTCTATAGTCACTCTTTCATCAAAATTTTTATTACTATTCTCTTCAAAAGCTACCGCACACTCTTCTTCCGCCAGCTCTGTAACTGGAAGCTCTATAATAAACTCACTTCCACTGCCATAACTGCTCTTAACAGAAACTCTTCCACCATGCATCTCTACAAAAGCCTTTACTAAGGATAACCCTATTCCACTTCCCTCTCTGTTTCTTGAAAGAGACTTGTCTACCTGTTTAAACCTCTCAAAAATTATTTGAAGCTTATCCTCAGGAATACCTATTCCTGTGTCCTTAACAGAAATGGTAATATAATCAACTTTGTCATAAATATTTACACAAATAAAATCCCCTGGATTTGTAAACTTTACAGCATTTGAGAGTAGATTTAGTACTATTCTTTCTATTTTATCTGAATCACAAAATAGAAATTTTTCTTCAACCTCTGTATCAAAAATAAGTTTTATATTTTTGTCTTCTATATAGTCAGCTACAGACAAAGTTATATCTTCCACTAGACTTACTATGTTACGCCTTGCAAAGTTAGGCTGGATGTAATTAGAATCCACTTTGGTTATATCAATTAAATTGCTAATTAGCCTTAGCAATCTAAAACAATTTTGTTTCATTATATCTATATATTTATATCCTTTTTTATCAAATTCTTCTCCCTTCCTATGGTATAATTCCCATAGTTGAATTGCACTTAATAAAACATTTAATGGGGTTCTAAGTTCGTGAGAAATATTAGAAAAAAATTCAGTTTTTATTTTATCATATTCAAGAGTCTCTAGTAGTCTCTTACTATCTGTTATGTCTCTTTCTACTGTAAGTACCATATTCTCTCCCTTATAAGGAAAAGAAGTAGTTGATATTTCCACATCTATAATAGTTCCATTTTTTCTCATTATTTTTCCTTCTCTTAATACTGTACTATTATAGTTATTATCTATTTTCCTCAGCTGATGAGGATTTCCAATGCTGGAGGGTATAAAATCAGCTAAGGATTTTTCTAACAACTGATCATAGCTTTCCACTCCGAAAAGTCTTAATGACGCTTTATTAGCTAGCTTTATAATACCATCTTTATTCACCAAAATGGCGTCTGGAGATAATTCAAAAAGCTTTCTATACTGTTCTTCTCTCTCTCTTAGAAGATATTCCGATTTCTTGCGCTCAGCTATGTTAAATACTAATACGTAGTTACCTATAATAGATATTATGATTAAAACAAGCAGCCCATATAAAACATATGTTTTAGGTATATTGTATCTAGTACTTGGTTTACCTACAATAATACTACTAGTAGGTAAATCTTGCGCTTTAATATTAAACTTTCTCATAGCATTATAGTCAAACATGTATCTACTCTCAGATTCTCGTATTATAGGCAAATTTTTTATACTTTGTCCTTTTAAAATCTCCCCTGCTAACCCTCCAGCCTTCTCTCCTTGATATTTGCCGCTTGTAATTGCACCTCCTAATACACCTGTATTTAAGTTAAATTCCCATAGAGTATATACCGGTACCGGTGAGTATTTTGCAACAATTTCCGCAAATTCCTTAGAAGGTATATATTTGCCATGACTTTCTTCTATTATACCCATTAGCAGTACTACAGTATCTTTTTCTGCACTAGACAATGTTTTTTTTATATCAGACATATTAGAGCAGTAGTAAAACATAAAATCTAAATTTTTATAGTTAGGAATAACTTTATGTAATTGTAAAACTTCCTGCATGCCGGTAGTGGTAGTATCTGCTAAAACAATTACTTTTTTTACCCTAGGATTAAGCCTTAAAGCAGCGTCTATTGTGTTTTTAAAATCTAAATTTTCTACTATACCTGTATATAGGGTTTTTCCTTTTATACTATCTTCACTAAAATTGTTAATGCCACAAAATACTACTGGTGTTTTAGGAAAAAGACTTTCTCTATATTTAAGAAGAAAATTCAAGGCATCATTGTCACTACAAATTATCACATCATATTTTCTGTCGTTATATTTATACTTATAAAATTCATATAATTTTCCATAGTATTCTTCACTCCACTTTCTTTTACCATCCATATATTCTATATCAATAAAAAGTTTTTCTTTGTTATATTTTATAGATTCTTTTATTGACTGTACAATTTCACCTGTCCACTGGAAGCTTTCGTTATAGGAATTCAATATAAGCACATATTTTTTCTCACCTTCAGCTGCAAGGGATTTTTGCTGAGCCAAAAAAAATGTACTTATCATGAAAAACATTACTGTAAATAAATATCTCTTCTTTTTTGTCATTTATATAATTCCCCCAAAGCATATTTTTTCTAAAAATTGACTTTACTTCTATATATTATATCATTTTTCATATAATTGCACCTAATTAAACTTATAAAAACCTTTTTAATAGTAAAAATTATTGTGGTATTATATATATAACTATATGGAATACAGACATTAATATTTAATTCATACTAAGGGGGGAATAATTGTGGAAGAACTAAGAATAGAAAGTAAACTCCAGCAGGCTTTTAATGAAATGATGCCCTACATGCAGGATTTTTTTGAAGATGAAATCGCTTTTACCATGTCTTCAACTGAACATTTTATAAAGGTAGTAAATAGTAAAAATATTAATATGAATGCTAAACCTGGAGACCCTTTAAGACCAGGTGGAGCAGCTTATGAATGCATTAAAGCCAAAAAGACACTATCTCTTATAGTGCCAAAGGAAGTATTTGGAGTAGAAATCAAGGCCACCGGAATTCCGGTAAAAGATGAAAAGGGAGTTATAATTGGAAGTATAGTTCTAGTTAAAAGTTTAAAAAGACATTATGAGATTCTAAAGCTGTCTAAAATCTTGTCAGAAGCTATTGAAGATATTTCAAAAGTTTCTAGCTTGATATCTTCTGGAATAGAGGCTGCTGTCCAAGCAAATGATACGGTGCTATATGAAGTTGAAGAAGCTGCTCATAATGCAAAAAACACAGATGAAGTTCTTAGCTTTGTAAAAAATATTGCCTCGCAAACAAATCTCCTAGGCCTCAATGCTGCCATAGAAGCCTCTAGAGCTGGAGAACAGGGAAAAGGTTTTTCTGTGGTAGCCAAAGAAATACGAAAGCTATCCAGTTCAAGCAACAAATCCATTAATGAAATTAATAGTACACTAACAAAAATCGAAAAATCCGTAAATAATATTTCTCATAGCATAACTTCAACTACAGATACCTTTAAAGAACAGCTTTCTCAAATTCAGCAAATGGATGCTGCAATACATAATTTAAATTCTATGGCTGCTAAGCTAATGGATCTAACTGAATAAGATCTACAATATTATGCTAAGTCCTATATTAATTTCTTTAAAAGTATTGTTAATTACCTTTCAATGCTGCACTAAGTACTTTAGTGCAGCACAAGCTGTGTTCTTTTCTTATCTCTTATTCTAAAAATAGTAAGTGTCATTCCTAAAATACATAAGGCAGCTGCTGAAAGATATACAAATTTCATAGCATGAATAAACACATCCGGTCTTCCTGGCACAAAGTTTATAACCTTATACCCTACTTCCCAACTCATTCTGTTATAAAGTAATGCTACAGAAAAAGCTATTCCAAACACCATGCCCATATTTCTTACCAGTGCATTAATACTTCCTACAATGCCAAGTTTACTGCGGTGGACCAAAGACATTACTATAGAATTATTTGGTGACTGAAATATACCATTTCCCAGGCCTAAAATTGCTATTCTGCTTGCTATCTGCAGATAAGTTGCTTCGGTGTTTAAAAATCCTATTAAAATAAGACCTATAGTGGTAATGGTAAGACCTATGAAAGTTAAAACTTCGCTTCCTATACGGTCAGACAAATACCCACTTATTGGAGCTGCTATACCTGCGCATATAGGAAAAACCATCATAAGTACACCAGCTCTTCCCGGAGATATCTTCATAACGTATTGTAAATAGAAAGGATGTATTATGTTATTGCAAAATATAACCATAAAAGATATAAAGGCACAAATTATACTTACATTAAAAAGTTTATTGTTAAATATAGAAAAATCCAGCATAGGATTATCTTGTTTTTTCTCTACAGTGTAAAAAGCTATAAAGCAAATTGCTGCCAGTGTAAAACTGGTTATGATATATCTATTTGTCCAACCTATCTTTTCACCACTAAGCATCGCCCAAAATAAAGCTACTATAGCTACTATAAACAGTACAGCACCTTTAAAATCAAATTGATTTGTATTTTCTTTTAAGTTTTCCTTAGGAAGTATTTTTTTCCCTAGTACAAAGGCTATTATGCCAATTGGCACATTTATCAGAAAAATAGATTCCCAATTTATAGCCTGAACCATAATTCCTCCTAAAGGTGGTCCCATCATCGTTCCTATTGCTACAGTAGTACCAGATAACCCTAGAGCCCTGCCTCTTTCCTTTGCCGGAAAGGTTGCTGCAATAATCCCTTGGTTAGAAGACATAGTCATAGCAGCTCCAATTGCTTGAATAATTCTGGAAAATATTAAAAATTCAATAGTTGTTGAAATTCCGCATAAAAGTGAGCCTATAGAAAATACAACAAATCCATACTGAAAAACTCTTGTTTTTCCAATTATATCCGCTATTCTTCCAAAAATTAAAACCAACGCAGAAATTACTATTAGGTAGCTGGTTACTACCCATTGTATTGTATTAATTCCAACACTTAACTTTTCAGCCATATCTGGAAGAGCTACATTTACAATACTGCTATCTAAAGTTGCCATAAAGGGTCCTAGTAAAACCACTGATAATATTCTCCATCTATTTTGATAAATCTCATGACTCATATGTATTCTTCCTCCCGTCTATAAAAAACTTTATAACCTATTATAACAAATATAAAAAGAGGATAACAAATTACTTCAAAGCTAGTTGTAATTTTGTCTTTTGTTCAATTAGTTTTAACATTAATTATTGAAGGTATCCTTTTCATTAAATAAAATATAAAACCTTTCATCTAATGGTACTAGAAATTGATCTTGTATAGTAGCAATAAGCGTAAGGTTAACGTATAATAATAGATATAAAGGAAAATACTTGATTATTCTTTATATCTATCTTAGATAAATTTGAAATCATTATATTATTTAAAACTTATAAATAAGGAGAAAAGTATGACTGTTTGTGCTTTAATTGGTAATCCTAATGTAGGTCAGGAGACTTTTTTCAACAAAATAGCAGAGTTGCAGCAAAAGTCTGAAGAAGATGGAAATTCCAAGATCCAAAAACAAGAAGGGTATATAGACAAAAATACTAAAATAGTAGCTTTCCCTGGAATTTATTCTTTAAACACAAATTCAAAAACAGAAGAGATATTTAACAATTATATAGAGAAAAATAAGGTTGATTTAATAATAAATGTTGTTAACGCTGCTAGTATAGAGAGAAACCTTTACCTAACACTACAGCTTACAGAACTTAACATACCAATGGTGCTAATTTTAACTATGTTAGATAAAGCATCTAAAAATGGCATTCATATAGACAGCGGCATGTTGTCTAATGCACTTGGTATACCAGTTATTATTGCAGATAAATCAGACAAAGATACGATAGCTCACATACATAAATATATTAAGAGCAATGAATTTATTTTCCCTAAAACCTTAACTAAAGACCTACACACTGAAAAAGATACCTATAAATATATTGAGCAACTGCTAAGTTCCTGTGTAAAACTTGATAAACATAAAATTGAAAAGCCCACGGAAATTATAGATAGAATTGTTTTAAATAAGTACCTTGCTTATCCCCTTTTTATAGGTATTATTTATTTAATTTTTAAGATAGTATTTTCATGGGTTGGTACTCCACTTTCAGATATTCTAAGGAGTTTACTTTTCGATTATACTATACCTTTGCTCAATAAGCTTTTGTATTATCAAAGTCCATGGTTTAAGTCTCTTTTAATAGATGGAATACTATCTGGTATTAGTTCTGTGTTAGTGTTTCTTCCTGTTATACTGACTCTTTTTTCTCTGCTTTCCTTTCTAGAGGACAGTGGATATATGAGCAGAGCTGCTTTTTTAATGGATAGGATAATGTATATGGGAGGAGTATCTGGAAAGTCGTTCATACCAATGATATTAGGTTTTGGTTGTTCCGTACCTGCTTTAATGGCAGCTAAAAATATAGAAGATAAAAGAGAGCGCAATATTACCGCCCTACTTATACCTTTAATGTCCTGTAATGCGAAACTTCCTGTGTACATGCTTTTTGCTACTATATTTTTTCAGGGCAAAGAAATTATACTTCTTGCATTTATGTATTCTACTGGCGTAATTTTAGCTTTTCTTTTGAGTTTAATATTGAAACTTCTAGTTAAGGAAAAAGATTATGAACCCTATATTGATGAATTGCCGGAATATACAATGCCTAATTCAAAATTACTTTTTATACATACCTGGGAAAAAGGAAAGGGATTCCTAAAAAAGATTGGTACTATTATCTTTTCTATGTCCATTATAACCTGGGTATTGTCTAATTTTAATTTACATGGTATGGTAAATATCAACGAAAGCTTTCTGGCTTTTATTGGGAAACTAATATCTCCTGTTTTTATTCCCTTAGGTTTTGGAAATTGGCAAAACTCTGTATCATTGTTAACTGGTCTAATGGGAAAGGAAGTTATTGCAGGTACCTTAGGTGTTTTATACGGTGGTAATCTTTCCATAACTATTACTGAATATTTTAGTCCGATGTCCGCTTTAAGCTTTGTAATCTTTATCCTTTTATATACTCCCTGTGCCTCAACAATAATTACTATGAAGAAGGAATTTGGCACTAAAATGACTTTAATCTCAATACTTTATCAGTTTGCCGCCGCTTGGGTAGTTTCATTTTTATTTTATAATATAGGAATGAGGTATTTTTATGGGTCTTAAAGAACTTGGGGAAGTTGCTGTTGCCGGTGCTGTAGTTTTTTATGCCTTCTACACAATATATAAAATTATAAAAAATCGTAATGACAACTGCAGTGGATGTGGCAGCTGCTCCAGGATGTGTCCTCAATATCATCGCAGAAAAGAAACTAACGATAAAACTGATACAAAAAAAACTGACTAAGGCGGTAGTTTTTCTACCGCCTTAGTAACTTCTTCTACTTACTCTAGCCATACTTCAAATAAATACTCTTTCTTTCCTAAATAAAAACTATCTCCAGACTTCAATTCTTTTTCTGATTGGGAATCTATTCTCTCTCCTGAACCTAAGAATGTGCCGCTAGTTGAAGAGCAGTCTCCTAGAACAAAAATCTGCTTTTCAGAATTGTAAGCTATAATGCAGTGCTTTCTACCGATTTCGATACAGTCCGGTGGAAATACTAAGTTACAAAGCCTAGGATCTCTTCCTATAACAATAGAACCCTCTCCAAATTCTTTAACAGCACCTTCAATTGGACCAGATATAACATATAATTTTGCTTTAATGTTTTCACCTGTGCTCTGTTTCTGCAATTGAGGCTTATTTATTAAATCTTCATTTGCCCCAGTAGAACTGCTAGCAATATTTTCTGATTCTTGATTTTTTTCAAATTCCTTGTTAGCTATATTCTCTTCCCTCACAGCTTCTTTCTTTCTGAAAAAACCAAAGTAAACTAATGCTGCTATACATAATACTGCCAATCCATCTGTAGCAAAAGCGATACTTTTATACTTTGACCATAATATCTTGCTCTGTGAACTCTTTTGTTGACATTCCGATATAAACTTTTTAATTTCTGAGTGATTTGAATTAAGTCTCTGTACTGCCTCAAATTTTGTTAAAGCGTCCTTATAATACCCTGCCCAGTACAGCTGAAGGCCTTCCTTATAAAGTTTATTTATGTCTCCTTCCTCATTCTTAGCTCCGGCCTGATTTACGAATTCCTTTACAGTATTTACTGGCACTACAAAATTGAATCCTTGAGTCTCCTTTGAGTTATTTTCACTCCTAAAGGTTAGAAGTCCTACCACATTTCCATCATCATTTATCACTGGACCACCACTGTTTCCATGGGTAGCTGCTGCATTTATTTGAAGTACTGGTGCTCCCTGAGTAGACTTCTTATCCGTAGCTGAAACTTTTCCATCTGTTATAGAAACTACAAGTATGGATTCTTTTGATAAAAGCTGAGAATCTGCTGCTGCAGGATAGCCAAATACCCATACATTGCTTTGAAGCTGAACCTTTTCCGAATCTCCAAGCAATATGGATGGAAGATTTGTTTTTTCGATTTTTATAACAGCAACATCTTTTCCCTCGCCAACTGGTGCTCCATAACTTTTTATTTCTCCATCTAAGAAGTCTCCTCCACCTGGAAGAATAACCTTTATTACCTTCTCCAAAGCTTCTGCTTTTAAGTGACTTTCTAGATAAGTAGCTAAGGCCTCTGGTTTAAAGTTGACTCCATACTTAGAGCTAAAAAGTTGTGAAATCTCTACACTCATCTGAGCTATTTCTCTTTTTATTATCTGAGTATTATCCAGTTTAGCTACTTCTACTACATGTGCATTTGTAATTATATACCCATTTGGATTTATAATTGTACCAGAACCTGCGCCAAGGTCTAAGGTTTTGTAATCATAGGCCTTTAAGTATTCCATAATTGCAGAATCTAAATAGTAAAAGTAGTAATCATAATCAGGAGTATACTTCCATTGAATAAGTGCACCACTAACAATACGAACAACTGCCGGTTTGCTATACTCTGCTATCTGCTGAGCCTTAGATATTCTTGAAATATCCGGTTTTTTACTAACAAGCATTAGGGAAGCTCCTATATACACAACAAAAACAATAATAATGGAAATAGATAAAATTTTTTTCCTTTTCATAGATTCACTCCTCTAATTAATAATATGTAAGCTATTTAGAAGTTCCTCTACAAATCAAGGTTAACTTTTATCAAATAAAAATTGCTACTCAATTTATTATACTTACTTTTATTAGTTTTGTTACAATTATTTAACATAAAATTAATACTTTTCTTATAACAGATTCTTAAATTTATAATTCTTTATTGCAATGCCATATATTT
Source organism: Clostridium sp. CX1 (assembly GCF_025398335.1). Lineage (GTDB taxonomy): Bacteria > Bacillota > Clostridia > Clostridiales > Clostridiaceae > Clostridium_AM > Clostridium_AM tanneri. The sequence continues at coordinate 69,447 of NZ_JAODOO010000002.1, read as the reverse complement.
TGATTGTATTATATATCTGTATGTAAAATAATTTCTTATTTTCGGAGGACGTATATGTTTAAAAATCATAATTGGCTGCCCTATATATCAGCTACAACTACATCTTTAATATTCGGTTTAAGCTTTCTTTTTTCTAAAAAGGCATTAAATGTGGCATCTCCTTTTAGCCTGCTATCTTTTAGGTTTCTAGCGGCTTTTTCAGTAATGACTATTCTTGTGCTGCTTAAGGTTGTGAAAGTTGATTACAGAAATAAACCTGTGAAAAACTTGTTTTTTCTCGCACTAATGCAGCCAGTAATTTATTTTATATTTGAGACCTATGGTATTAAATTCTCATCCTCCTCTTTAGCTGGAGTTATGATAGCCCTTATACCTGTAATTGTTACAATAATGGCATCTTACTTTCTTAAAGAGAGAGCTTCCAAAGCTCAGTTTGCATTTATATCTATATCCGTTGCAGGCGTTGGTTTCATTGCCTTTATGAACAGTACTGATTCTGGCAGTACAAGTATTTTGGGAATAGTTCTACTTATAATTACTGTAATATCAGCTGCTGCCTTTAATATAATGTCAAGAAAACTTTCTTCAAGCTTTACACCTATGGAAATAACCTATTTTATGATGGGTTTAGGTGCTATAGTCTTTAATGGAGTATTGATTATTAATCATGCTATTTATGGTACTCTTCTAGACTACTTTAAGCCTCTGCATAATAAAGATTTCATTATTTCTATTACTTATTTAGGGATTCTGTCCTCTGTTATAGCTTTCTTACTAGTTAACTTTACTCTGTCAAAGATAGAGGCATCAAAATCTGCTGTTTTCTCAAATCTTTCTACAATAGTATCTATAGTAGCGGGAGTTGTAATATTACATGAGCAATTTAAATATTATCATCTTCTAGGGTCCATTATGATATTAGTTGGAGTTTGGGGAACTACTTACTTTGGAATAAAAGCTAAAGCCATAAATGACCTTATAAAAGTTAAGGAAATTGAAGAAATTAAAATAACCTAAAAGAAGCTTGACTAATCAAGCTTCTTTAAATTAAATACAGATTTAACTTCTCCTACCTGAACCTTTATATTGTTTAAATTCTTTCCCTTTCTAAACCTATCTAAGGCATTAAGTTCACTGTCTTCTAATATTTTCAGCTCCTCTAAGCACTTCATTACTGCAGGCCAAACTGCCCTATAACTTCCATCTTCAATTTTTAAAGCTATACCTAAATCCATTCCTTTTACTCCGATGCAGTAAACCCCTTCAGCTCCAAGCTTTCCTATAAGCTTACCATGGGAATTTTTTATAAGCTCTGTGCAAAATCCATCAGTACCTGCTATCATCTCAGGCCAGTCATTCATAGCCTTAAATATTCTCCTACAAGCAATCTTGTATTTATCTGATAAACCATCAGGGTTGGCTATCTTAGCAAAGCCTAATGCCATATTATACAATGGAATTCCATAGACAGGAACTGTACAACCATCTGTGCCAATTGAAATCTTTTCTTCTTCAATTTCGCAAATTTCTGAGGTTATCTTCTTAAGTTCTTTTTGCACTGGATGTGTTTCTAGGTTGTAATCATTTACACTATAACCTTTAAATAGTGACACTGCAAGCATTCCTGCGTGCTTTCCTGAACAATCTGTATTAGTTGGATTAAGTTTAGCATGATTCCACAATAATTCCTTTGTATATTCGGTACTTAATGATAAAGTAGCTCCACAGAGTAAATTACATATAGGTAATCCAATTTTCTTCATTATTCCTTCTATAACTTTTCTGTGAAAATCTTCACCATAATGGGATGCACACATTATGGCTAATTCTTTATCATTTAAATTGAACTTATCTGCTGCACCACTTATGATTACATTTAGAGTTTGAATTGGTTTTGCTGCTGATCGCATATAAGTAACCTTATATGGGTCACCAGTTGAATACAATAGCTTTCCTTTGCTATCAACTACAGCTATGTCTCCTCTATGAATACTTTCTACTAAAGGTCCTCTAGTTACATTCACAAGAATTTCTGACATATTATCACTCCTCTAATTATAGTTTTAGAAGCAAAATTTTATTTGGAAGTAGCTTACTGAAATTACTCTAGCTTGAAATTCTTTTCTTACTATCATACTATTAAATACTATCTATTTTTGATTATTATTCTTTCAAGTTTCTGCTATTCCTTCAATCTCCAAAATATTTTTCATATTAACAGTTTTTATTCCTTTTTCATATAATAGAATATAAAACTTAATAGGTTTTGTTAACAAATTATCAAGGGGAATTGGGGGGTGTTTATCATACATTCTATATCTGTGAATGGAAAGGAAATTAAATTTTTAAGCACCTACAACGTATTTCTTAATTACTGTGAAGAGAAGCATTTTTCAGCAGAGAAAATAGCAGACTTAAATAAACTTATTGTGAAAATCTATAATATGCCCAGTAAAACTATAATATTTGAAACGGATTATGGGTTTACTGAAGAAATAGTACTTTATGATAATCACATTTTTGCCTTTATATCCAGCAATAGCTGTAAAGTTCTTTTTAATTACTTACCATCAAAGAATTTGTTTTTGTATAATAGTTTTCCTAATTTAACTCAATATCAAATAGAAAAAATTCATAGTATTAAAACAGAATCTCTGGCAGGAAACATTAAAATAACCCTTTACAATGGTTATAGTTTAAATTACAAAGTAATTTATGATTATGAGACTTTTCTATACTACTGTGCAGTTAATGAACTAGATGCAGAACATAGCTATTCAAAAAGACTTATTTTTAATGACTTTCTTCAGAGTTTAACTGTATCTAGTATTAACTACTTTTCTGTAGATCCAAACTTTGGTCTTACTGCAAAATCGCAAAACTCTCCTCATATCTTTAACTATGTATACTTTGACAATCTGATGATAATAACAAATTATAAGAAAGCCTAAGAATAAAAAATCACTGCATAATAATTGCAGTGATTTAAGTTTTTTAGTAATTAAAAATAATTCATGCTGCTTTTCTTAAGTTCTTTAATACTATGCAAAACCTTATAGTCATATATACCAATAGCCTTGGAAATCTTATTTATCTCTACTTCACACTGCTGTAAATTACAACTATGAACCATTGTAAAAAAATTATATCTCCATCTTTCCCCTGTAGTTCTTTCATAACAGTGGGTGATTTCATTAAAGGTGCTTGCTATCTTTCCAACTTCATCCACTCTCTCTTCTGGTACTTTCCATACAACCATGGCGTTGCCTTTATATCCAGCCTCTCTATGGTATAAAACTGCTCCAACCCTGCGTAGAATTCCCTTTTGATGTAGTTGTTGTAAGTTATCCAGCAGCTCTTCTTCAGTAATTTTCAGTTCCATAGCAATAGCTTTATATGGCTCTGGCGAAAGTGGCATATCCTTAGATAAACTATTAATAATTTTTTTTTGCACTTCATTTACCATAGCTATACCTCCGAAAGCTTAAAAGAAGCCTTTACTTTAAAACGCCTCACTGCTGGAAGATCAATCATATCTAAAACCTCACCTTCTTTTTTAATAGCAGTCATGATTTCCTCTATCCTTTCTCTTGATGGCGCTATAATGGTAAACCACATATTATAAGTATGATCTCTTATATAATTGTGTGTGATTTCATCGTAACTATTTACAACCTTTGATACATACTCTACCTTATTCTTCGGTACACTAATGGCACAAAGTGTACTACAATACCCTAATTTCTTAGAGTCAAAGACCCCACCCATTCTTCTTATATATCCTTTATTTTTTAGACTTTCCAGCCTATATATAACTTCTCTTTCCTCAATTTTTAATTTCTCCGCTAGGGCCAAAAAGGGTCTACTTACCATTGGTAATCCATTTTGTGTAATATCTAATAATTTTTTGTCAATTTCATCCATTTTTGCACCTCCTTAGAACACCTAATACTGGATGAACTATTTTACATATTAAAGATTTTTGAAATAGCTATAGTTTTCATGAATATATACACAAAGTATCTTCTGACATATAGTCTCCATCATTGTTATATGCAGCTCTTGCCCTGCATCCCCCACAGATATTCTTATATTTACATCTACCGCAGCTTCCTTTATAATCTAAGGTCCTCAAATCCTTAAAAATTTTGCTTTCCTTCCATATTGTACTAAAGTCAGTTTCTTTTACATTGCCTGCTACTTCCTTTAAATAAGCGCAAGGCTGAACATCTCCCCTTGGACCTACGATGCAATAGCTTAAGCCTGCAAGACAGCCTCTACTAAATCTAAGTTTTATCCCCATGTTTTCTGCAATCCTAATAAATTGAGGCGCGCAGGTTGGCTTCAACTCAATGTCTATCTCTTTTTGTTTTTTCATGATATCTGAAAGCAGTCTTTCGTAATCATCTAGATTTACAGCTTCCTTTTCAATATTTTCTCCTCTACCTGTTGGTACTAAAAAAAAGGTATGGTGGGCTATTGCCCCCATTGCACTAGCAAAATCAGTAATGTGCAGTACCTCATCTTTATTCCAATCCATCACTGTAGTATGAATTTGAAAGGGTAGTCCTATATCCCTACAATTTTTCATTCCGTATAATGTATCTCTCCAAGCACCGCTGTAGTTTCTGAATCTATCATGTTTATTTGCATTCAAGCTATCCAAACTTATCCCTACAGCCTTAATTCCTGATTCTTTTAATTTTAATGCTGTACTAGGGGAAATAAGTGTTCCATTGCTTCCTAATACTGGACGAAGTCCTAAGCTGGAGGCATAACTTATTAGCTGGAAGATATCCTCCCTCATCAAAGGCTCCCCTCCTGAAAAAATCATTATTTTAAAGCCCGCCTTAACAATTTCCTCTATTAGTGCCTTTCCCTCTTCAGTAGTAAGCTCTAAGCTGTCTTCCTTACCAGCATCCCTATAACAGTGCTCACAATACATATTGCACTTATTAGTGGTATTCCATGATATAATCATATATTACTCCTTTCAACTCTCTATTTCTTTATCTGTTAAATAACAAGCGGGATCAGATTCCCAGAAGTCTCCAGTAACGGCTTCTGCTCTTGATCTAAAGTTACCATTGCATAAGCTAAGCCATCTGCAGTGGCTACAACGTCCTTTCAACAATGGTTTTCTATCCCTAAGTCCCTGAAGAATTGGATGAGAGCTTTTTTTCCATATTTCACTAAAGCTTTTTTCTCTTATGTTGCCAAAGTTATAATGAGAGGTAAATTGATCTGGGTGAACATTTCCTCTAAAATCTACATTTCCAAAAGCCATGCCAGAGCGATTTCCTCCATTTATCTTTATAAGATTTAACACCCTATTAGCTAGGCTTGGATATCTTTTTTGTGCCTGCAAATAGATGTAAACTGCATCTGCATGATTATCTACTGTTAGTATTTCAGTCTTTTCTCCAAACTCTAAAGTCTTTCTTATTATTAAATCCATAACTTCTCTAGATTCCTCGTGGCTAATATCTTCTTTTATCATTTCGTTTCCTCTTCCAGAATAAACCAGGTGATAAAAACATACTCTTGGTATATTTTCCTCTTTTATTAGTCTAAAAATGTCCTCTAGTTGATTAAAGTTATGCCGGTTTATAGTAAATCTCAGTCCAGCCTTTTGTCCACTTTCTAGGCAATTCCTTATTCCCAGCAGAGCTTTATCAAAGGCTCCCTTAGTTCTTCTAAATTTATCATGACTACTTCCTACTCCATCTAAACTTACTCCAATATAACCAACATTAAATCTTTTTAAAGAAAGACAGACTTCTTTGCTTAAAAGAGTTCCATTAGTGGAAATAGTACTTCGGATATTATATTTACTGCTATGCTCTAATAAATTAAAGATATCATTTCTCATAAGAGGTTCTCCTCCAGAGAAAAGTATAACTGGCACTTTAAATTTTGCTAGATCCTCTATAAAATCTTTTCCTTCCTGTAAGGTCAATTCTCCTTCATATTTCATATTTTTTGAATCTGCATAGCAGTGTATACAATTTAAGTTGCAAGTTCTTGTGCAATTCCAAACTACTACCGGACCTCTACCTTCACTTACACCATACTTTTGCTCTGCAGCTCCCTTAATATAACGTAAACTATCTCCATAATTTTCAGTTCCACACAATAATTTGCTAATACTAATCATTTTTTATCTCCTTGAACTTATATTTACATTAGTATTATCTTATTATAGATAAGCTTTTTAAATTCCTAAGAAAGATAACTTTCATTAAATGATTATGTAAAAATACATTTTAATCCATATTGCCTAACACTTGACAAAGGGCTGTTTTATAAAATAAACTAATAAATAATAATTGTTTGTGAAAAGAGGTAATATAATGAGCATAGAAAGTGTAAGAAACTACTTTATTGAAAGAACTCATCAGGACCCTGTTTTTGAACTAGATGATGTCAGTGCAACTGTGGATCAGGCAGCAAGTGCAATAGGAGTAGAGCCTAAATTAATTGCTAAAACGTTGGCTTTCCGATTAAAGGAAAAGGATATACTTATTGTAGTTCGTGGAGATGCTAAAATTAATAATAAGAAATATAAAGAAGCATTTAATACTAAGGCCAAAATGTTAGACCTTAGTGAGGTAGAGGAAATCACCGGTCACCCCGTAGGCGGAGTATGTCCCTTTGGTTTGAAAAATCCTCTGGACATTTATTTAGATATATCCCTCCAGAACTTCGAATATGTTTACCCTGCTGCTGGTGCCATAAATGCAGCACTTAAAATTACTCCCTCAGATATGCAAAGTATTACTAGTGCTCAATGGGTAGATGTATGCCAGTAGTAAATGCATAAAATCTATATAAGACATTTTTTTCAACTATCAGTTAAAAAACTATAATGTTGTATACACATATTATGATAAGTTATAATAAACCTTGACTTAAATAAAGTCTACTTAAATAACGGAAAGGTGATAAAATGCTAATAAATAATTTACTAAAAGGCAGTAATGTACGACTAACTTCTTTAAAGGAAAGTGACTTAGCTATTTTTGAGTCATGGTATAACGATATTAACTTTTTAAGACTTTATGATATGATTCCGGCAATTCCTAAGTGTGAAAGTGAACTTAATGAAATGTTAAAGGAAATAAAAAATTCAAATGATAGATACATCTTTGCAATAAGGACTATTGAGGAGGATAAATTTGTAGGCGTAACTGGTTTTGAAAATATACTATGGAACAACGGTACTGCAGTAATATATATAGGTATAGGCGATAATACCTATAGAGGTAAGGGAATAGGAAAGGAAGCCCTGGCACTTACAATGGAATTTGGTTTTCAAGAATTAAATTTACACAGAATTGGCCTTAATGTATTATCCTATAATAAACCAGCATTGAAATTGTATGAAAATCTAGGCTTTAAGAAAGAAGGGACTTACAGAGAATTTATACATAGAGACGGAAAAAGGCATGATATGTATTTATACAGCATTTTAAGACCAGAATGGGAAGAAATTAATATATAAAACCTTTTCATGTCCTTATTTCTTAGTTTTACTTACTATACTTATGTATATTGATGTTTGCAAAATATACTCTAAGTATTAATATATATAGTAGTATCTTTTTTATACCATAAAACATAAAAGTGCATACTTCACTAATATATACACATAGTTATATAATTAAAGAGTAATATAAGCAAATTTTGTAAATAAAAAGACAGGGAGTGTATTTATGCTAACATTGAATACTATTGGTGTCTGTGACAGAATAGAATATAATGAACTACAAGAAGAAGAGAATCATGAAGAACTCTGCTTTAGTCCCCTTACTATTGATGATAAATGGATTTTTGATAGATATTTAAACGAATATAATTTTAATACCTGCGAATATTCCTTTGCTAATCTTCTTATTTGGAGAAAAGGCTGTGATATAACATATACAATTTATAACGGAGTACTAATTATTAAAAAGAAAGATTTCAAAGGAAACTATCATTTTATGCAGCCTATGGGATACAATAATGAAAATCTTAAAAAAGTAATTGAAATACTGAAAGAGTACAGATTAAAGAATAAGATGAAATACCTCTTTAAAGATGTAGAAAAATCATTTTTAAAGGAATTAAAAGATATTTATGGTGATGATATAGAAGTAGAAGATGATATAGATAATTTTGACTATATATATGATAGTTCAAAATTAGCAACTTTATCCGGTAAAAAACTACACAGTAAGAAAAATCACTATAATTATTTTACTAAAACCTATGATTATTCTGTTAAAGACCTTTCTGAAGAATCTGTAAGAGAAGATTGCATAAGGGCTGCAGAAATCTGGCATGAGGAAAAATATAATGGTGATGAATATTTATCCTATGAACTAAAAGGTATAAAAGAACTGATAAAAAATATGGATGTCCTTAATCTAAAGGGAATTGCTATTTATGTAGATGATGTCATATCTGCCTTTACAATAGGAGAATCTGTAAACAAAGACATGGCTATAATTCATATAGAGAAAGGACGATCCGATATAAGGGGAATTTATTCTTTTATAAATAAGACCTTTGTAGAAAAGTATTTTACTGATGTGAAATTTATTAATAGAGAGCAGGACTTAGGTATAGAGGGATTAAGAAAGGCAAAAAAATCCTATTATCCTATTAGATTAGAAGAAAAATATTGTGTGAATTTATCCGATGACTACCTGCTCTAAACTTCCAGTTTATTCTTAGTTTAACTTTATAGATAACGTTAGAGCTTATAAAAATAACTTGCTTAAACTTTATTTTTATAAGCTCCATTTTTTAACATGAAAAATATTAAATAAAGTATACTGATTTTATATCTTTACATATCTAATGTCATATAAACTTGATCATATAAATCAATACGCAGTACTTTATTTCTAAGTAGTTCTCCTCTTCCAAGCAATATTTTTAATACTTCGCTTACTTCTATGGATGCAACTAATGCTGGAGTAAAAGATGGATTTCCAAGTTCTTTCTCAATGCCCTTCTCCACCTTTCTAGGATAAATTTTCTCTAAGGTTTTTTCTCCAGGAAATATAGTTGAGACTTGTCCATACCAACCAGCTATTGCACCATGTACCATTGGCTTATTTAGCTTTCCTGCAGCATCTTTTATCAAAAATCTAGTCTTAATATTATCCACTGCATCTATTATTACATCCTGATCTGAAAATACACTTAATATATTTTCTTCTGTTATCCTATCAGTTATAGTCTGTACCTCTATCTCAGGATTTACTAGTTTCATTCTTTCTTTTGCTTCCATTGCTTTGCTTTTCCCCAAATTGTTACAATTTGATAAAAGTTGTCTGTTTAGATTACTTTCATCAAATACATCTCCATCTACTGCAGTTATGCGGCCAATTCCTAATCTGCCTAACATTTCAATTATGTATCCTCCTAGTCCTCCACAACCTATAACGCAGACCTTAAAACTTTTTAGTTTAGAGTTTTCCTCCTTAGAAAGCATTTTCATATTTCTTTCATATCTACTCATATTGCCAACCCCCTTAAACAAACATTGTTAGGTAAATTATACCATAAAGTACTTTTAAACATATATTTATTTTGCAGTGTTCTTTATAAATATATTAATATGTTTATATTAACTACCTATATATCCAAAATATTAAATAGGCTATACTATTTTTTGTATTTTTGTGGTAAAATCTTAATATTATACAGTAAAGGAGTTGTGTATACTTTGAAAAAGATATTAAGTTTAATTGCAGCATCTATTCTAGTAATTAGCATTTCAAATACAGTAAGTGCAAAAAACTTCTACAATGTTAAGAGAATTTTTGGACAGGATAGATACAAGACCTCAGTTAATATATCAACTAATTTTGGTAATAGCTTACATAATGCCGTTATTCTAGCCAGTGGAAAAGACTTTCCTGACGCACTTTCTGGTAGTTTACTTTCAAAAAAATTTAATGGCCCTATATTACTTTTAGGAAACACAGTAGCGGAAAGCTATGATTCCACAGAATACATAAAAAGTCATTTAAATAAAAATGGAACTATTTATTTATTAGGCGGACAAGCGTCTATAAGTGATGAATTTATAGGTCATTTTAAAAATCTTGGATATAGTAATGTAGTGCGGTTAGGTGGAGGAAATAGATTTGAAACAAATAAAATTATAGTTGATTTTATAGATGTTAAAAAGGGAACTCCTGTTGTCATTGCAAATGGATATGGCTTTGCGGATGCTATTAGTATATCCAGTGTTGCAGCCTCAAAGCAGTATCCAATATTGATGACAGATTCCGCCCACCTGCCAGATGGAGCAAAGGATATTATCTCTAATTTACAACCTGAGCAGATTTACCTGATAGGTGGACAAGGTTCTATTAAAGACTCAGTAGTAGATGAACTAAGAAAACTTGTGCCAACCTTAAATGACAGTGAATTAGTAAGAATCTCTGGTAATGATAGGTATGACACTTCACTAAGTATATCTAATTATTTTAATTTAGAAACTGATACTGCAATAATTGCAAATGGCTCAAATTTTCCTGATGCGTTATCTGGTAGTGCTTTAGCTGCAAAATTAAATGCACCGATTATTCTTACAGATGGTCAGAATATATCCAACCAAAAAAGCTTTATAGAAAGTAAAAATTACAAAAACTTAATTCTATTAGGAGGGTTAGCTTCTATTGACCTATCCGTTGAATATGTCTTAAAAGGAGCGGATAACATTAAAGAAGATGAAAAGAAATACTTAAATAGTTTATCTGAGTATTGTGAAAGTTTCATAAAGAAATGTACAACTACCTCTAATTATATAGATGAAACTTTTGCAAAGGTCAACTCTGTAAAAAATATTTCAGAACTGACTACTGCTTCAGAAATATCTGACTCCCTTAGCAGCCTTACACAAATATATGGGGATGGCAAGACTATACTTGAAAAGTATAAGGAAGAGCTAATTGTTCTTAAAACTGAGGTTTCTAATCTAAAGCCTCCTAGTACTTTAGAAATCCTTAAAACTAGCTATATAAGCGGCATAGAAGAAGAACTAAAAGCTGTAGAGAAACTAATAAGTTATTTTAATTCATACATAGACTTATTTTCTTCACTTAAGGATGGTTTCAGTAACTCAGATTCAGCTAAAATAAATCAGAAAATTAATGAGTTAGATACGATAAACAAGACTATCTCAGGTGATCTTAAGAACCTACAAAAGGGTGAACTTGCTATTAAAGGCTTAAATCAAAGCCTATTGAAAATTAAAGAACTGATAAAGTAATTTCTCTAGCTGGGAAAATTTTATCCCCCTAATAGATATACAAGTTATTCTAAATATCTATTAAGGGGATTTTCCTAATTAAAAAAATTTTATCTTTTATTTATCTAGTATTAGATCTTCTAAAGCTCTCTTCGGAACATGGTGAACTCCATCTTCATCCCTATAGTATTTTATGTCTCCCGATTGACTAAGAGGCTCTAATTTAACAACTTCCTTTGGCTTTCCTAAAGCTATAACCATAATTATTGAGTATTCCTCTCCTAATTGCAGCTCTTCAGCTAAGGTTTTTCTATCTACATTTCCAAACATACAACCACCAAAGCCTTTTTCTACAGCACCAAGAAGAATACTTTGTGCAGCTAATCCAGAATCCCAAAGACTATTTTTACTTAAGGTTAAATCTTGAAGCATCACTATGTATGCTGATGGTTTCTCTCCTTCTGTTGGACCATCCCAATCTTTTAAATAGCCTGCCCATTTAAGAGTATTAAATATCTTCTCATTTTTATCTTCACTGTTAGATAATACATATTTTAAGGATTGCATATTCATCCCAGAAGAAGTTACTCTAGCTAAGTCTATAAGCTCTTTTAAAGTATTCATAGTTATTTTTTCATTCTGGTAAAAGGTTCTGTAGGTTCTGTTCTTTAAAACTAGATCTCTAATCATTTTTCACACCCCATACTTCTAATATTTTCTTAATTATATCATAGACTGCTTATTATAAGTTATCAATATACACTTTTAAGTGTTCTAGTATACTTTTGGTTACCTTTTATTTTTTATTATGTTTATATAATAAAAAAAGGTAGGTACTTTTAATAGAATACCTACCTTACCTATTCACATATAACTAAATAAAAAAACATCTAGCAAATCACTAGATGTTTTGGCGGAAAGAGTGGGATTCGAACCCACGGTACGGTCACCCGTACGCCGGTTTTCAAGACCGGTGCCTTAAACCAACTCGACCATCTTTCCATGTCCCTTCGACATTAGTTATTATATCAGCATTTTTAAAATAGGTCAATACTTTTTAAGAATAAAATAGTAAATTTTTAAGTATTTTTTCATTTAACCCTTCTTAAAAACATATCTTACCAGTAATACTACTATAGCTACAATTAATCCAATAATTATAGTATAATGTTTTATTACATTTACTAAGGTTGCTCCATATAAACTAATAATGATTCCTTGAGGAACATATCGTATTACTCTACTTAGAACTGCTGCTGCAATAAACCTTACAAAGTTAACCTTGAATATACCAGAAGAGAGTACATAAGCTTCATACGGGATTGGAGTAAATGTGGATGTCAAAATAGTAAGAAAAGCATTCTCATTATATTTTCTTTCAATTTTATTTAAAGCCTGATCTGATATTAGTTTTTTCAGAATATGACTTCCTATACTTTTTCCTAATATATACCCTATACAAGATCCTATCGCACAAAAAAATACTAAAATTAAAGAATAAAGAAATGCATTCTTTGTATTTGCCACAGCAATTGGAATAAATATTAGTTCCATAGGGATGGGCATAAAAATTGGCTCAATTAAGGCAGATATTATAATTCCTATAACCCCGTAATTTACCATAAAATTTATCATATAATTAACCTCTTTATTTGCTTATTCTTGCTGGTTACCGATGTGCAACATTATATATTTCTTTAACTAATAAATCCATCTACTAGTTTCAAAAATAGATGTTGCGCTATTAAATTTCTTCAAGTTATTAATTTTCTACTTCTTAACATTAAACCTTTGTAATCATAGTAAAAACACTATATATTTAAAATAAAAGTCATACATAACTTTCAACATAATAACATTAATATTTTACTTTCTTCAACTCTTTTACCTGTTTATCTAAATTGTAAAAAATACTTCTATACTCATTTATATTAGAAATAAACTTGCCAATTTTACTCTTTGTATTTTACACTCTTCACTTATCTGTAATTTTATGACTTTTTCAAAATTACATTAATAAATAACGATTTTAGAATTAGTTCTTCATAATTTCTTTATATCTCAAAACTATAATTAAATCATAGGAACAATAAGGATATCTTATTAAAATAATAAAATAAGACAAGGTCCAGAACTATGCTTAACCTTGCCTTATTTTTGCTACTTTAACTTTAATTTAGCTAAAGCTTCTGCTAGTGCAGAATTCATTGGAGCTTCACTTTCCTGCTTCATCTTCTTCATATACTTTGCTACGTCTTTTTTATCTACTTTACCACTATTTTTTTCAAATCTCTTCTTAAAGGATGAGAGTTTTTCTCTAAAGCTACAGTTAGTACAAACATAAATCTGTCCTTCTCCCTGCCCTCTTAATTCAAGTTTCTTATGACACTCTGGACATCTTACATTAGTAAGTCTAGCAAGGTTTTCTCTGTGTCCACATTCTCTGTCCTGGCATACAAGCATTCTTCCATTTTTACCATTAACCTCAAGCATGTATTTTCCACAATTAGGACATTTTTGTCCACTTAGATTATCGTGTTTAAATTTATCAGTACTTTCTTTTACATCCTCTACAAGCTTTGTAGCATAACCTCTCATATTGTTTACGAAGGTATTTCCGTTTAATTTCCCTTTACTAATTAAGTCTAACTCTCTTTCCCACTTAGCAGTTAATAGCGGCGATTTTAAATCTGATGGAACTAGCTCTATAAGCTGTTTTCCCTTTGAAGTAGGAACTATTTCTTTGCCCCTTTTTTCTATATAAAAAGAATTAAATAGTTTTTCTATTATATCTGCTCTTGTTGCAACAGTACCAAGTCCCCCTGTTTCTCCTAGGGTTTTGGAAGCTTCTTTGTCTAGTTGAACGTATTTTTGAGGATTTTCCATTGCAGATAGCAGCGTTGCTTCATTAAATCTTGCCGGTGGCTTTGTTTGAGATTTATTTATGCTTACCTTTGTAAAGGATATACTATCTCCCTTTTTAACCATAGGCAGAAGTTGCTCTTTTACCTCATTGTCATTTACATCATCACTGCTATCAAGGTCATTTTCCCTATCATAGACAGCTTTCCATCCCTTTGATTTAACTATCTTTCCTTTAGCTATAAAAGTCTCTCCGTTTACTTCTGCTTTAACAGTAGTTTGTAAATATTCAAAAGGAGGAAGCATAACGCTTAAAAATCTCTTAACTACCAAATCATAAATACTTTTTTCCTCACTGCTTAAATAAGCTAGTATAACCTTCTGTTCTGTTGGAATAATTGCATGGTGATCTGAAATCTTACTATCATCTACAAATCCCTTATGAGCTTTAATCTTACTTTTTAATATTTCATTAGTAAATTTAGTATAGTTTCCTACGGATACAGCCTTTAATCTATCCGGTAATGTAGCTACAATATCACTGGAAATATATCTTGAATCTGTTCTTGGGTAGGTTAAAATCTTATAATTCTCATACAATCTCTGCATTATAGAAAGAGTTTGTTTTGCAGAATAGCCAAATATTCTATTTGCATCCCTTTGAAGTTCTGTTAAATCATATAAATTAGGAGCATGTTTTTTCTTATCACTTTCAGTTACCTCTACAATCTCACCACTCTTACCAGTAACCTTTACAGAAACTTCCTTTGCCTTACTCTCATCAAAGGTTCTTATATTCCCACTTTTATCCTGCCATTGAAGAGAGAATCCTTTAGCAGTTCCTATAACATTAAAGTAATCCTTTGGCTTAAACTTCTTTATTTCCTCTTCTCTCTCAACTATCATAGCAACAGTTGGAGTCTGTACTCTTCCAGCAGAAAGTTGAGCATTATATTTACAGGTTAACGCTCTTGTAACATTTAATCCTACAATCCAATCAGCCTCTGATCTACACACAGCAGATTGATATAGATTCTCGTATTCCCTTCCAGGTTTTAAGTTTCTAAAACCATCTAGAATTGCCTTGTCTGTTTGAGAAGAAATCCATAAACGTTTTATAGGTTTTTTGAAACCTACCTTCTCTATAATCCAACAAGCTACAAGCTCTCCTTCTCTTCCAGCATCTGTTGCTATAACTAATTCATCTATATCGTTTCTGTTCATAACCTTCTTAACATCATTAAAATGCTTTGCGGTTTTACCTATCACAGTAAGTTTCATTCTATTTGGAAGCATAGGAAGTGTGTCCATACTCCATTTTTTATACTTTTCATCGTATGCTTCTGGGTCTGCCAGTGTAATTAAATGGCCTAAAGCCCACGTTACGATATATTTACTTCCCTCTATATATCCATTTCCTTTTGTATTACATTTTAAAACCTTTGCTAAGTCTCTACCTACAGAAGGTTTTTCTGCTAAAACTAATGTTTTTCCCATATTTAATATATCCTTTCACTTTTAAATTAGCCTTTAATAATTCTAACAGTTAATAGAAAAAAAGACCATACTAAATTTTAATAGTATGGTTTATTGCAATTTAATATACCATTATTACCCAGGACATACTAAATTTAGTTTCAGTTTTTTCCTATAATACTAAGGTAGAAAGCAGTTTTCCTACAGCATTATCTACAACTTTTTCCACTTCTATCACGAAACCTATCTATGCTAAACCGGAGAACAATGCACCGATTAGATACGCAGCACCGGCAGCAAGACCTCCTACAATAAGCATTTCAAGGCCTGACCTAATCCAATTCTTGCCTGTAATCTTTACTTTTAATGCTCCTAAAATAAATAAAGTAAGAGCTGTTAAAATGCAAGAAAGAAAAAACATATTTCCTTCGCTGTTAATAGAGGGAATAAATTTAGAAAAAACATAAGCAATTAGTGGTATTAATCCAAATATTCCGAAAGAAAAAAAGGTAACTAACGCATTTTTAACTGGAGACTCATTTTCTTCAATTATTCCAAGTTCCTCAACCATCATAATATCTATCCAAGCTTCTTTATTTTTCGAAAATATCTCTGTTACAATTTTGGCATCTTCCTCAGCTATTCCCTTCTCTATATACAACTCCATTAATTCTTGCTTTTCTCCCTCAGGATAGTGCTCAACTTCCCAGGCCTCTCTCTTTCTTTCTGCCTCTTTGTATTCAGTTTCCGCCTTAGTACTTAGATAGTCTCCTATAGCCATAGATAAGCCATCTCCTACAAGATTTGCAAACCCTAAGATTAATACTACACTAGGTGAAAGAGCTGCTCCAGCTACCCCTGCCACTACAGCAAAGGTAGTGATAATTCCATCTAAACCTCCATATATTAAGCTTTTTATATACTGACCTTGTTCCTGATTATGATTCTCCTGTGCCTTTAAGGATGTTTTCTTGTGTGCCTCTATTGTGGCTTCAATATTTTTTTCTTTATAAGCTTCCCTTGCCTCCTCTAAATTTCTTGATACCATAACTTAGTCCTCCTTTTAGAGTGATTATTAAAAACAACTTAGATTTTATATAATCTAACAGAATAAATATATGCTCTAAATATTGAAATATAAGCATTATTCCTTTAAAATAAATTGGAAGTTAAATGAATATACAACTTTAATGACATTGGATTACAAGAAGCAACATTGTTAGGAGGATTTTTATGTATCAAATTACAGTTAGATACCCAGTTAGCAAGGTAGACATTGCTATTGAAAAGCTTTATCTCTTTGACATATATAATGTTTTTTATGAAGCCCCTATTGAGGTAACTACTACGGAATATGGATATGGTTACTATGAAAAAAATAATGAAATTATAGATCTTAAAATAGTAGTAGAAACGGATAATGATGAAGAAGTGAATAGACAGTTGAATATCATAAAGGAAAGCTTAGAAGTATCTGAAGTAACAGTTACAAAAATTGATATACCTAACTTTGAAACTTCCTTTGAGCCTATAGATTTGAATAATGATTGGATCATTGCTGCTCCAGATTTTGATGCAAAAGACAAAAGGAAAATTAATTTCATACCTCAGGGAGCCTTTGGCACCGGCCTTCACGAAACTACTCAGGATTGTCTGAGATTTATACTTGAAGAAGACTTTAATGATAAAACTGTCCTTGATATAGGTGCTGGCTCTGGAATTCTTTCCTTAGCTGCTTCTATTAAAGGTGCCAAAAATGTTACAGCCCTAGATATCCGAGATGTTAAAGATGAAGTGGAGTATAATGCTTCTCTTAATGGTTTAAATAATATCCAAGTGGTTGTAGGTGATGCACTTAATGGCGAAATAACTTTAGATAAAGACTTTGATTGTATCTTCATTAATATCGGAGGAGAAGAACTTCAAGGTTTTATGGATTTTATAAACTCTCACCTTAAGGAAAAAGGCAAGTTACTAATATCTGGTCTTGTAGAATGGAGCTTTTATAAGGTCATTGATGAAGTTATCTCCTATGGATACAAAGTTAAAGATAAGAAACAAAGTAATGAATGGTGCACTGCACTTTTAGATAAAGAATAGTTAAGGATATGTATAAATCATCTATTTAACATGTCTCCTGATTTATTTATCTGTATGTTCTTTAAATTTTTGAAAAATTAAATAATTATAGACAAACTTTCTCTAAATTAATAATATAAATATATGAGGAAAATTAATATATAAATGCTTCTCAGAAAGGGAGATATAAATGATTACAAATTATATGGAGATTGTTGTTGACAATCTATTGCCATCAATTCTAGAGGGTTTTGAAGATGTTTGCAGGTGTGAGAGATGCTTAGATGATATAAGGGCAATTGCTTTGAATAACTTAAAGCCTCTGTATGTTGTCTCAGACAAGGGAATTCTTTATACAAAAGTTAATGAATTAAAAATGCAATTTAATACAGACGTTATACAGGAACTTGTTAAATCAATACAAATTGTTTCAAAAAATCCTAGACATACTGATTAAGTATTTACAAAGCACTTAGCTACTATAAACTGTAGCTAAGTGCTTTGTTACTATTATAGTTACAGAATACTTTAAGTTCTAATAAATTCTATCAGCCCTTTAACAGTATGATTAATAGTCTCTAATCACTATAGGCTAGTCATAATATTTTCATGTATCACCGTTTATAATATCTTAAATATAAAAAATAAAAAGCCCAAGAAAATTTCTTTAGAAAAAATCTTCTTAAGCTCTAATAACAATTTTTTATTTTTTAGAATATAATACTTGTAGAATTGTTCTCTATTACCTTTTCAAAATACTACCTAGTCCCCTATACTTAAACCAAAGCTTGGCAACTATTATTAGTAAAATCAGGTGTGATCCTGGAGCTAAATTGAACATATGACAATACTCACAGCAGCCAAAATACTTATATCTGCAATACTTACATCCCTTTCTGTGTCCCATAGAATCCCTCCTTATCATCTTAAGCTGAAAAGTTTCTTTAATATTATAATACTTTGCTTAGGTAGGAAATGTGATTAAATTTAGAACCCTTGGAAAAAAAACCTTGCACCTTACCTAGCGTCATGTGTTAAAATGTTTTATGTAGAGGTGATCTAATGTCTGAAAATAAAGAAGTACTGTATACTATAGGAGATTTTGCTGATAAGGCTGGAGTTACCCTTCGAACACTAAGGTACTATAACAAAATAGGTTTACTAAACCCCAGTTCCTATAATGAGTTAGGACACAGGTTATATAGCAAAAAAGATTTTGGTAGACTTCAAAAGATTTTGACGCTAAAGTTTATAGGTCTTTCATTAGATGATATAGCTAATATTATGAAATATGACTTAAGTGATAATGACTTTAAAAAGTCTCTTGAAATTCAAAAATCAATAATGGAGGAAAAAATCCATCATATTCAAATGGTAATAAAGGCCATTGATGAAGCTGTACATATGTTAGATAATGACCATCTGTTAAACTGGGATAAGTTTATAAATATAATAAATGTAATAAATATAGATAAAAAATGGTCTGAACAATATGAAAATGCTTCAAACTTAAAAGCTAGAATAAGAATTCATGAACTTTTTAGTACAAATACACAGGGATGGATGAATTGGTTTTTTGAACAAATAGATATTCCTGATAATGCCTCTATACTTGAACTAGGCTGTGGCGACGGAACCTTATGGAAGAAGAATTTTAGAAGAATTCCTACGGATTCTCAGATTACTCTAACTGATTTTTCCCAAGGGATGATTAGAGATGCTCAAAAAAACTTAGGCACTAAATCAAAAAGATTCAACTTTGAACAGGTAGACGTTCAAAGCATTCCCTTTGAAAGTTGCAGCTTTGATATAGTAATTGCTAATCATATGTTGTATCATGTTTTAGATAAGGAAAAGGCCTTTTCAGAAATTAGAAGGGTCTTAAAGCCTAATGGATGTTTTTATGCCTCTACTATTGGTAAGAACCATATGAAAGAAATGCGAGATATAATTACAAAACTTAATTGTGAAAATATAACCTCAGAGAGTTGGAGTGAAACAGAAAGTTTCCAACTAGAAAATGGTTTTACACAGGTTTCAAAATGGTTTAAAGAGGTCAAACTAAAGAGATATAATGATAGTTTAAAGGTTAAAACCCCAATGCCTCTTATAGATTATATATTTTCTATGCCTGGTAATACGGGAGAGGTTTATGACGAAAAAAAACTACAACAACTTGTTATTTTTTTAGAAAAGGAAATAAATAGATCTGGAGAAATTTATATAACTAAAGACACAGGTTTTTTCCAAGGAAAAAAATAATCTTGGTATCTTCCAAGAAAAGATTAAAACTCACAGGTAATTTAACATACTGTAGATAGATAATTAAAAATATGCTTTCTAAGATGTTGTTTTAATAAAAATTGATTATTTATCTATAAATATATATTTACAATTTGAAGTAATTTATAAACTAGAAAGGATTGATTTTAGTGAATAAAAAGATTCCATTTTCACCACCAGATATTACTCAAAAGGAAATTGATGCCGTAGTTGAAGTTTTAAAATCCGGCTGGATTACTTCTGGCCCTAAAACTGCTGAGTTCGAGATTAAGCTTGCAGAATACTTGGAGACTAATAAAGCGGTAGCGTTAAATAGTGCCACTGCTGGATTAGAACTTATCTTGAAGGTTTTTGATATAAAGGAAGGGGATGAAGTTATAACTACTCCCTACACTTACACCGCTACCTCCAGCGTATGCTTGCATAGAGGTATCAAGCCAACTTTTGTAGATGTGGAAAAGGATAGTTTTATTATAGATATAAATAAAATAGCAGAGGCTATAACTCCTAAAACAAAGGCTATTTATACTGTAGATTTTGCAGGAATACCTGTAGACTATGACGGAGTTCGTCAGATGTTAAAATCTAAAAATCGTGAGGATATAATTTTTGTATCCGATTCCTCTCATTCCTTTGGAGCTAAATACAAAGGCAAAAGGGTTGGAGGTCAGGCAGATTTCCACATATTCTCTTTCCATGCAGTAAAAAACTTCACAACTGCTGAAGGCGGCTGTATAAGCTTCGGAAACAATAACTTTAAGGGTAGAGAAGATTTATATAAAGATTTTAAATTAGCATCTTTACATGGTCAATCAAAGGATGCCCTTTCAAAAATGAAGGCTGGAGCTTGGCAATACGATATAATAACAGATGGTTATAAATGTAATCTTACTGATATGGCCTCAGCTATCGGCTTGGTACAACTTACAAGATATGAAGATATGCTAAAAAAACGTAAAGCTATATTTGATATTTATTCTAAATTCTTTGGAGAACAGGATTGGGCTATACTTCCTTTTGAAAAAGAAGGTGACACTGTAACTTCATATCATTTATATCCATTACGTGTTAAAGGCTTTACTGAAGATCAAAGAGCTGAGGTTATACAAATATTAGCGGATAAAGATATAGCGACAAACGTTCACTTTACTCCTCTTCCTATGTTTACTTTATATAAAAGCTTAGGATACAAAATAGAAAATTATCCAAATGCTTATGCACAATATGCAAATGAGATTTCAGTACCATTATACTCTCTTCTTTCATTAGAAGACGCAGAATATGTAGCTAAAGAACTTATTGCAGCTGTGGATAAGGTTATGAAAAAATAAAATTATAAATATAAGCGAGGAAAGACAGATGAAAGTTAATTTTTATACTTCTACTAGAGAATATAATGAGAAAAAGGCTGAATTTGATAAAGCTGTTTTAGATGTTATGGCAAAGGGCAGTTTTATTTTAGGACCTCAAGTAGGTGAGCTTGAAGAAGCCATAAAGGAATACACCGGAGCTAAGCACGCAATCGCTGTAGCTTCAGGTACCGACGCTTTAGTTATGACTTCAGATATCTTAGGATTTAAAAATGGTAAAGAAGTAATAACTTCTCCTTTTACCTTTTTAGCATCAACTTCCTGTATAGCAAAGCATAATGCAAAGCCAGTGTTTGTAGACATTGATGAAGAAACATTTAATATAGATGTAAATAAAATAGAAGAAAAAATAACTTCTAATACTGCTGGTATCATACCTATCCACCTATTCTCACAAATGGCAGACATGGATAAAATTATGGATCTAGCTGCTAAACATGATTTAAGAGTTTTAGAGGATGCAGCAGAAGCCTTCGGAATGAAGTGGAAGGGAAATGGTTCTTCCTACAAACACTCCGGTTCTATTGGCGATATGGGTATATTCTCATTCTTTCCAACTAAAACTTTAGGTGCTTACGGTGATGCAGGAATGATAATAACCAACGACGATGAGTTGGCTAAAAAAACAAAGATGCTAAGAGTTCACGGAGCTGCAAAAAAATACCACTATGAATATATAGGATACAACTCTAGATTAGATACAATGCAAGCTGCTGTTTTATTAGTTAAATTAAAGTATATGAATGAGTCAATAAAAAAGAGAGAAATAGTAGCCAATTGGTATAAGGAAAGACTATCCCACTGCGAATATATAAAAATTCCAGGAATAAAAGGAGATCAAAATCCTGTATACTATGTATTTAATATATTAGCTCAAAAAAGAGATGAGCTTGCTGCCTTCTTAAAAGAAAATGAAATTGGTTATAGTATTTACTATCCAATTCCTCTTCACTTGCAAAATTGCTTCAGCTATTTAGGCCATAAGAAGGGAGACTTCCCTGTATCAGAAAGAGTTTCAGGCGAAATCCTTGCCCTTCCTATATACCCTGAAATAACAGAGGAAGAAGTAGATTTTGTATGTGAAACTATAAAGAAATTCTACAGTAAGTAATTTAACAATAAAGGATAATAGAAGACTGAGTCTTTTATTATCCTTTTGCTATAGGTTATAAATTACTTTATATATTTACCGTACTTGATAGATTCATTCTTTTCCCAAGGTCTATACTTATCGGCAAAGTTTACCCTTTCTTCAAAGGTTGGGTGATCATAATTCCACAACTCGTATACTAATCCAGGCCTTGGAAGAATTAAACTCTTTTCATGGAGTTTTATCATAGATGACATAGATGCTTCATTGTCTCTAGTAAGCTCAAGCTCAAATCTGTCTGCCTCCCTTTCAGTATATCTTGCATAATAATTTATAAAAGGTGATGCTGCAAATGTATATACCGTTAAGAGAAGGATAATAAGGGGAACTGCTGCGATATCCTGAATCTTATTAAAGCCGAAAATTCCTCCTGATTTATCTAATATCCAAAGAGCACTTTTGTTTACTAAATAAAAAATAAATATACTTACTATTCCACCAAAAATAATAGCTTTCCACACATGTCCCATTAAATAATGTCCCATCTCATGGGCTACAACAGAAAGGGTCTCTCCTTCTGTAAGATTTTTTACAGTAGTATCCCATAACACAATTCTTTTTGTGTTTAAAACACCGGTCATATAGGCATTCATTTCCTTAGTGTCTTCACTTTTATTAACCTGAAAGAGCTTAACATCTTTCATATAGGTTTTATCTACTAATTGATAAATTTTTTCTTCAAGTTTCTTATCCTGTAAATTTTGATATTTATTAAAAATAGGGTCAATATATACTGGAGTTATAAGAGTTACAAAGAATATTACTGGAATTAATAGGATTCCCATATGAAGCCACCAGTACTTTGGAGACCTTTTTATTAATATATAAGGTATACATATAAAAACTGATCCTGCTGCAATAGTTAAAATAAGTCCTTTCAACAGGTCCTGAACCCACTTTACAATACTTTGATTAGATAGGCCATAGGCATGTTTAAGGACAAAACCACTGTAGTAATCAAGAGGCAGGCTTATTATGGCATTAATTAAGTAATAAACAGAAAAGTATAGTATTAAAACTATGATAGCAAATCTGCTTTTACTCTGTGCCCAGTTTCTTAATACTACTGACAGCCTGGTAAATAAAAACAATGCTGGCACCAACATACTCAAAACTATTCCTGAAAGCCATATATTCACTTTCTTTTGCTGATATTCTAAGGCCTTTTCTGACGGAGCATCAATAGCTAATTTATTGTTTTCTCTCATCTCCGCTGCTTGAATATAGTTTTGTCTTATGTATATATTGTTCTGAGTTTCGGTAATTTTTACACTAAATATAAAAGCAACCATAAAACATATAAATACCATAATGGAAATTACAAATTCTTTTTTCATTTTTATCCCCCATATACTTGATGAATTATATACCTTATAATATATGTTATATTTTATTCATTTATCCACCTAGGAAAATTATGATTGTATACTTAACCTCAAAAAGAATATAATAGATTTAATCATTAAAGATAATTTTTTAGCATAAGCAACATATAGAAAATACTTATCTTGTTACTATCCTATTTATGAAATAATTAATTTGAAATATAAAGAGGAGTTGAAGCCTATGAGTAATATAGAAATAGCTACACTAGCATTAGGATGATTCTGGGGGCCTGATGCCAAGTTTGGTAATCTAGATGCTGTAACTTCTACTATCGTTGGATACTGCGGTGGTAAAAAACTTAATCCTACTTATAATGATATAGGAGATCATTCGGAAACAATTCAAGTTCACTATAATAGTGATAAAATTTCATATAAACAACTGTTGGATATATTCTGGGGGAGTCATGAACCTACTTACCCCCCTCATTCAAGACAATACATGTCCATAATTTTTTACAATGGAGAAGAACAAAAACAAATGGCTATGGAAAGCAAGATTGCCATAGAAAATAACTTAAAGAGTAAAGTCTACACTGAAATTGTTCCAGTATCTACCTTCTATTATGCGGAAATGTATCATCAAAAATACTATCTCCAACATGATCCTAAAGTGATGATGGAAATTAGAGATAAGTATGATTCTGCAAAGGAATTTGTAACCTCCACCCTTGCTGCCCGTGCTAATAGCTACATGGCTGGATACGGCAATATAGATGAAATAAAGATGACTATTAAAGACTATAACTTATCTGAATATGCTGCAAAACGACTTTTATACAGATAGGAAAAGGAGTGGGGATAGGCCCCACTCCTTTAAATTTTAAACTTATCTGTGTTTTCTTTTAATTTTAGTGCTAAGTTATTCAAACTGGTTGCAATACCAGCTAAATCCTCTGTAGATCTACTTTGCCCTTCTGCCGCTGTTGCAATTTCACTAAAGGAAGAATTTATCTCCTTAGTAATATCTAGAGTCTTATCTACTGAGTTTAAAATTTTATTCTTATTTCCATTTATAAATTGTATAAATTCTGAGGTCTTCTCTATTTGAGGAATCATCGCCTGAACATTTTGTATTATATCATTAAAACAGTCCTCAGTATTTTTTGCAGTAGAGATACCCTCTGATATTATTTTCTCTGACTGTTCAGCCACTTTAACGGTTTCATCTGATTCATTTAAAATATCATTAATTAATTCACCTATTTGCATTGCTGCAGCCTGTGACTGTTCTGCAAGCTTTCTTATTTCATCTGCTACTACTGCAAAGCCTTTACCAGCATCGCCAACTCTAGCAGCTTCAATTGCTGCATTTAACGCCAAAAGATTGGTTTGCTCTGCTATAGAGTTAATAACCTGAAGTATTGTAGATATTTCAGAAGACTTTGTATTTAACATTTGTATTTTGCTGCTTATATTTTTAGATGAATTTCCAATATTATTAATACTGTTATTTAAAGAAAGTAAATACTCTTTTCCAGAAGAACTTAAATTATTTGTCACATTAGAAGTTTTTTGTAAGCTAGTTATCATATCATTCATAGTCTGAAGTTTATCAGATAATAAATCTATATTTTTGCTTACGGCTTCTACTTCTCCCATCTGAACTACAGAAGCCTCTCTAACATTATGTATTGTATTACTTATTTCATCTGAAGTAGAACTAACTTCTTCAGAAAAAGCTGCTAATTCATGGGATGAATTTATAATGTTACCTGAGAACTGCTGTATCTCTGTAATTACAGACTTTAAACTATTAAACATCTGCTCAAAGCTTTTGGAAAGCTTACTTATTTCGTCATTTCCTTTTATCACTTCAAATTCTTTTGTTAAATCTCCATCAGAAATGCCTTCTGAAGTTTCCGCAAGCATTTCTAACGGAGCCACAGTCTTATTTACCACCCTATAAGTGATGATTGCCGTTATTATAATTAAAATAAATGCAATTAATATTGAGTAAAGCACTGCATTTTGCTGTCTTTGAACTATATCTTTAGTAGATATAGCAACTTCAATTACACCTAAAACAGCATTACCTTCTCTGTAAGGCATGGCAACTAAATGCGAATCATCATTTTCACTGACTTTTACCTGTCCATCATTTAAAGCCGCCTTTGCAAGTACATCTTCTAACTTTTTACCAACCTTACTTTTATCTGTATGTGCAACTACGTTTAAATCCTTGTCAAAAAAGATAGCGTGTTTAAGTCTTGATTTATCAATTTTATTTAAAATAGATTGTGCTGAATTTTGATTTATAAGCTCCATTACCTTGCTAGCTTCAATACCTATTTGTACAAAGCCATTGTGGTCTAAGGTTGCAGAACCATATTTATAGTATTTACCATCAGTCTGACTCTGCTTTATAGGTTCATTAATTCTCAAGGTGTCTGTAGTTAACAATTTTCTAGACTCAGAGGTATCCTTGTATCTGAAGCCTAAGTCCTCTTTTAAGTTTGAATACTGAACTACTCCCTCACTATTTGAAAGGGCTACTTCCGTTATTCCTAACCTTTTAGCAAGTTCAGTTAAGCTTTCATTGTTTACCTCCTTCATATTAAGCACTGCTTGACAGGCGGTAAATATTTGTTCCTCCAACTGTTTTTCGATAGCCTTAGAAAACTTATTTCCGCTTTCTACAGATAGGGCTATACTTTTAGCCACATCTAGACTATTAGTTTCTAATTGCTTCTTCATGGTGTTTTTAAAGTTAACTATAATAAATGTTTCTGATAGGACTATTGTAATGCAAAGCAAAACCGAAAAAATTATAGAAAGCTTTACTTTAATTGAGTTTTTCTTAATGTCCATTTTTCCCCTCCATCCTTAGTAAAAACAAACTGCAATGTCTATTAATTAACTATAAAATTATTTTATCATAGATACTTGATTTTTAAAATAATAGCAGTTTTTGTCATAAAATTTAAAAAATACTATCTTTTTGTAAGTCTATCCTACATGCTAATCTCAATATAAAAGAAAGAAATGGGCCTTCGCCCATTCCTTAAGAAACCTGTCCAAACTGCATGTTATATAAGGCTGCATACAGACCCTTTTTATTGATCAATTCCTCATGGCTTCCTGCCTCTTTTATTCCATCTGCTGTCAATACAAGAATCTCATCTGCGTTCTTTATAGTACTTAATCTATGGGCAATAACAATAGTTGTCCTATTTTTAGCAAGATCCTCTAAGGACTTTTGAATATACTTTTCACTTTCATTATCTAATGCAGATGTAGCCTCATCAAGTATTAAAATAGGTGGATTTTTAAGAAATGCTCTAGCAATAGATATTCTTTGTTTTTGACCACCAGAGAGCTTAACTCCTCTTTCACCTACATAGGTTTCATATCCATCTTCTAGATTCATTATAAATTCGTGAGCATTAGCTTTTTTAGCTGCATCTATTATTTCCTCATCGGTAGCTCCTGGTCTGCCGTAGGAGATATTTTCCTTTATACTGCCAGAAAACATGTATACATCCTGCTGCACAATTCCTATAATATTTCTTAAAGATTTCAATTTTATATCCCTAATATCAATTCCATCAATTTTTATAGAACCTTTATCTATCTCATAAAATCTCGGAATAAGACTGCAGAAAGTCGTCTTTCCACTACCTGATGGCCCTACTAAGGCTATATTCTTTCCAGCCTTTATCTTCATATTTATACTATCTAGGATAGTATCCTTATTATCATAACTAAAAGAAACATCTTCAAACTGGATTTCTCCCCTAGGATTTTTAATTTCTATAGCATTAGGATTATCCTGAATATCTGGCTTAGTGTTTACTACTTCAAGGAATCTCTCAAAACCTGTAATCCCCTTTTGAAACTGCTCAGTAAAGTTCACTAGCTTGTCTATAGGGTTTAAAAAGGTATTTATATAGAGTATATAAACTACTAAATCAGAGACAGTAGTTTCTCCTACACTTATAAAAATGCCTCCAGTAAGTATTACCGATAAATATAATATTCCTTGGAAGAAACCATTTCCACTAAAGAACTTACCCATAATAAAATAGCTTGTTTCTTTAGTCTCTAAAAATTCCATATTTCCTCTTTCAAACTTCCTATTCTCTATTTCTTCATTTGAAAAAGACTTAACCACTCTTATTCCTGAAAGACTATCTTGGATTTGTGCATTTACGTTAGCTATTTTTTCTCTATTTTTCTTATATATAAACTTCATCTTTTTATTATAGAAATAGGAAAAATAAATCATTACCAAGGTTAAAAAGAATAATATACTAGTAATTTTAACATTTATGTTCATCAATATGATAAAGGATCCAAGTATCTTTATTGTAGATATAAATAAATCCTCTGGACCATGGTGGGCAAGCTCTGATATATCAAAAAGGTCTGTTACTATTCTAGACATAAGCTTACCTGTGTTAGTATTGTCGTAATATGAGAAAGATTGCTTCTGAAGATGGTTAAATATATCACTTCTCATATCCGCTTCCATTTTAGCCCCCATAACATGACCCCAGGAAGTGATATAAAACTGACAAAAATATCTTACTATATACATTAGGAGCATTGCTATACCTATATATATTACATAATGCAATATTTTATTGCCATCTCCCATTGTATACACATTGTCTAAAAGATACCTAACTATTAAAGGAAAAACCAAATCTATTCCTGAAAGAGTTAAGGCACAAAACATGTCCATAAAAAACATTCCTTTATAGGGTTTGTAATAACTTATAAATTTTTTTATTGTGTCCATAATTACCTCCTTTAAAAACTGTAACAGAATAAAGATAACATTTTATCTAAAATTCTTCAATAGTAATAGATAAAAAGAAAATAGTATAAGACTCCAAGGCTTTGCCTGAGACCTATACTATTATTACTAAATTTTAAGCTTTTTTATATACTGAGTGTAAAATCAGTTGCTTTTGCACTTTTAGGCTTTCATAAAAAAATAAATATAGATCACCTACTTAGCTGACACCCTCAATTTATTAATAATTATAAAGGCAAATACATCTCGTATTGTGCGATATTATCTCTCTTAAATCCTGTTTTAGTAATAAACTGCTGTACAGATGCGTTATTAGGGAACCCTATCGATATTTTAGAAAGCTGTAATTCTTTTGAAGCATTCATTAATAAGCTTGTTCCTATTCCATTCTGCCTTAAGAGACTTTCTACCCATATAAAACTTATTTTAGTATTTTTGTTCATACTAATTATTCCAGCTATTTTATCATTTATATACGCTCCTAAGGTTAGCTGCCCTTCAGATTTTTCTATGTATTCAACATCATTTTGCCAGTTTATATGGATATCCCTTAATCTCTCTCTTAATAACTTTAACTCCTCTATACTGCTTGGTCTTATATCTAATTTAAGTTTTTCCTTTTCTTTTAAAGAATTTGCCTCCTCTAATGAAAAATAGCTAAGGTCATAGATTTTATCATACCCTAACTTCTTATAGAAACTTATAGCTCTTTCATTTCCTGCAATTACTTCTAAAAATAATTGCTTACATCCTTCCTCCACTGCCTTTTCTTTGTGTAACTGCATCAGTCTTTGACTTATCCCCTTACCCCTATAAGAAGGATCTACTGCTAAGGTTCCGCACCTCATAGTCTTTACCCCTTCGTAATTTTTAATTCCCCCAAAAACAATTCCTATAGATTTATCATCATCCAATGCTATAAAGGAGTGATCCAGACTATTCCCTTCTGTTCCAAAGAATCTACTGATAAAAGCATCTTTGGGCATACTAATCTTTATCATATAGTCAGAAAACCCTATGTTAAAACCTTCATAAATTAAATCCATACTAACCTCTGAACACCTTTTGTAAGTTATCATCTCTATCTCTCCTTAAAATTTTAAATTATTAATTTTGCTATCTAACTAAAACCCACCTGGAGTGGAAATTTTACTTGATTTAAACTTGCATAAAGTAGTGTAAAGTCTATAGAACTTTCTCACCAATTCTAAAAAGATAGTTGGAATAGGCATAGTTACTTTATATACTGATTTATAATATATCTTATAATATGCTTTTTTTAGATGCTTCCACATTGAGCAATATTCCCTTTTGTTGAAGTCAGACACATCAGCTACAACTCCTCTACCATCTAGCATCATTACATTTTTCGCATGTACGTCATGAGGGTATAACCCCTGTTTTTGGGCATAATTTAATGCGTTATCAATATCAATAATAACTTGTTCGTCAATTCTTATTCCTTTTCTTAAACATTCATAAAGATTTATTCCCTTTAAACGTTTTAGTATTAGGTAATTACTTCCATAGTGATAACACTCAGAGTATGCTGGATGACTGCCTAGCTTCTCATATACTTTTATTTCATCCTCAATGCCTGGTCGTCCTTCTGCATATATTTTTACAGCAAAGTCTTGAAAATCTTTATGACATAATACAGCGGCATAATTCCCTGTACCTAATAACAGCCAACCCTTAGGAACAAACTGTACCTTAACAGAATCAAAAGGATTAATACTTTTAACCTCTATTTTCTTTAGTAATTCTTTCTCAACTTCACCTATTAACTTTTTTAACTTATTATTACTCTTATCTAGCATAGCTTCAACCTTCTTTTAAATTGATAAAATAGTAAATATTCTATTCCTAATACTTATATTTTATACTAAATAATTTCTAAAGTGAACTTAATTATTCTGCTTACATAATACTATATAAGCTAAAGACCTTTAATATAGTAATTTTAGCATTACTATATTAAAGGTCTAATTTAATTGAGATATTTAGAAAGTTTCAATATTATCTAAATTATCACTTTCGTTATCATTTGGATTACTTCTTAAGTACTGTCTTCCATTCCTTGCTGTTCCTACATTTACTCCCTCTATAAGATGATCCTTTGCCATCATAATGGCTTCATCTATAGAATAAACATTTCCATTTTCCAGCATAACATCTGTAATATCTCCCTGAGGATTCTTTTTTACTTTCAAGATTTTTGATTTATTATTATCCATGGCTATCTCCCCTATTCTTTAGTAATTAAAGTACTAGAGTTAGTATATGCTCACATAAAAGTTTAAATTCAAGATATTATTGTCTATAATACATATTTAGCTCAAAGATATGAGAAGTTTATACTCTATCATAGTAAACAAAAATTGCTTTTATACTAGCATTTACCTGGATTTGTCCCTCTCTTATCGGTGTGGTAGTATCTGCTGATGTGGCATATAAAACTCTTTCCGACACCGGTGCATACCCTTGGCTTTCCTCAGTTATGCTGACGGGAGTCTTATTAACTATTACCCCTAATGAACTCTCAATGCTTTGAGCCTTGACTACAGCATCCTTCAGCGCTAACTTTAGTGCTTCATTATAATATACCCTAGGATTTGATATAGTGAAATTGATGTTGCTTACCGTATTAGCTCCAGCAGCCACTGCAGCATCTACTATTTCGCCAGTTTGTTTTATATTTTTTACTGTTATCCTAAAAGTGTGTATTACTCTATAGCCTCTAAAAATTTGCTTTCCTTCAACATAATCATATTGAGGACTAATGTTATACGTATCCGTTTTTATATCCTCTTCCTCAATTCCCATTCCTACAAGAGTACTAATTATTCTACTTGAAACTATGGCATTTTCATTCTGAGCAACTCTTAATTCTTTATTTTGTGTTTCTACCCCTAAAGTTATTACAGCAATATCTGGTTGTACTGCAACCATTCCCTTTCCATTTATGTTCATTTTGTGGTATTTAGACCTTTGCTTAACATTGTCCCCTAGATTACCATAAAGTACATCATTTTCCTGAATTACCTGTGGCCATCCATAACAATACACTTATTTTCACCCTTCCCTTTGATAGATTCTTTATTGCTAAAAATTTTTACGTGATAACAAATAAATTAAAATATTTTAACCATAATATCATAGTATGAGCTAAGCTGTTTATTTGTTACAAAGTTGAAGTTCTTCATAAAATAAGACAATAAAAAAACTCCCACGGAATTTTGGGAGCTTTCTTACTTTATAATATCTTACTTAGGAAATCCTTTGTCCTATCATTCTTCGGATTCCCGAAAATTTCTGTTGGAGTACCCTCTTCAACAATATATCCATCAGCCATGAACAATACTCTATTAGCAACTTCCTTAGCAAAGCCCATTTCATGAGTAACTACTATCATGGTCATTCCTTCCTTTGCTAAATCCTTCATTACTTGAAGCACTTCTCCTACCATTTCAGGATCTAGAGCTGAAGTAGGTTCATCAAATAACATTATTTCAGGTTCCATAGCTAAAGCCCTTGCTATAGCTACTCTCTGCTTTTGTCCTCCAGATAGATTGTCTGGATAAACCTCTGCTTTTTCTCTTAATCCTACCTTTTCAAGTAACATATATGCCTTTTCCCCAGCTTCTTTTTTAGACATTTTCCCAAGTTCTACTGGTGCCAAGGTTATGTTTTGAAGTACAGTTAAATGAGGAAAGAGATTAAAAGACTGAAATACCATACCTAACTTTTCTCTTAGTTTGTTTATATCTATACCTTTTTCATTTATATCCTGCCCATCTATAAGTACAGTGCCTTCATTTATATCCTCCAGTTTGTTTAGACATCTAAGTACTGTGCTCTTCCCTGAGCCAGATGGACCTATTAAGCAAACTACTTCACCTTGACTTACAGTAAAATCTATTCCCTTCAAAACTGTAAGCTCATTAAATTTCTTCTTAAGTCCCTTTACTTCTATCATATCTTTAGTCTCCTTTCTAAACCTCTAGAGGCGTAAGTTAACAACATAATTATAACAAAATAAAATATTGCAACAAAGGCCCATGTTTCAAAAGCACGATAATTTGAAGCAATTATTATCTCTCCGCTTTGAGTAAGCTCTCTAATTCCTATTACAGAAAGAAGGGATGTATCCTTTAGAGATATAATAAATTGATTTATAAAGGCTGGCACCATTTTTCTTACTGCCTGTGGTAGTATAATTAATCTCATAGTCTTTCTATGAGGGAGACCTAAACTTCTAGCAGCTTCCATCTGACCTTTGTCCACTGCCATTATACCTGCTCTAAAGATTTCTACCATGTAAGCACCGGCATTTAAACTAATGGCTACTACTCCTGCAGTAAAAGCTGGTATTTTAATGCCTAAAGCACCAGGTATGCCAAAGTATATAAAAAATGCTTGTACTATTAGTGGTGTTCCTCTTATTATATCCACATAAGCTCTAGCCATACCTTTTAAAGCTTTATTACTACTAATGGACATCATTCCAAATAATAGCCCCAATAAACTTGCAAGTATCAAGGAAACTATCGTTATTTCTATAGTTACTCCAAGACCTGATAAAAGGTCTGGTAAACTCTCTTTAAATAGGGCAATTATATCCAAATCCCTTCAACTCCTTCTCTTATTAATAATGTGTTTATTGCTTAATTTCTCTGTATATAATCCTATCTTTAAACAAAATTTTAACTCTTATATATAATTAAACTTCACACACTATCCAACTAGTTTCTTAAAATAAATACTACTTCTTAATATACTTTGATATAATCTTGTCATATTCCCCATTTGCTTTTATTTTGTTAAGTCCATCATTAAATGCACTCATCAATTCTTTGTTATCACCTTTTTTTACTGCAAAGCCAAAATCTTGTTTTGTTAACTTATCTCCTGCTATCTTTAAACCAGAATCAGGATTTACAGAAATCATATATGCAACAACAGGGTAGTCTTCAAAGGTTACATCAGCATTTCTATTTTTTACTTCCTGCATCATTGATGGCGTATCATTAAAATATTTAACAGTTACTCCTAGTCTGTCTTTATTTGTTTCAGCATATTTTGCTCCAGAAGTTCCTTTCTTAACTGCAAAAACTTTACCTTTAAAATCTTCTTCCGACTTTATCTTGTCATTATCTTCTTTAACAACTGCAGCAATTCCCGCTTCATAGTAACCTACTGACATATCTAGAACCTTTTTTCTTTCATCTGTAATTCCCATACCTGCTATTGCACCATCTATTTGATTTGATTGTATAGCAGGAATTATTCCCTTAAAATCCATAGGTTTCAACTCATATTGAAAACCCTCAACCTTTGCTACTGCATCTAAAATATCAACATCTATACCAGTATACTTGCCGTCTTTTTCAAAAGAAAATGGAGCATAAGTAGCATCGGTAGCTATTATATATTTTTTATCAAATTTTTTATTCGAATCAGTATTTGTACTTACACTTTTGTTTCCACATCCTATTAATCCTACAGCGATTGCTGCAACTATTGATATTTTTGCTATCATTTTTTTCATTTGTAATTCCCCCTTTTAAATATGTAAATATAAATTATATATTTATAGTACCAGTTTCTTAAATAATCGTCAATATTCGACGTAGTTTTTTAACATTATGACATATGTAAACCTTATTTTTTTGCATTTTATTAAGATACCCTTTTCTTTTTCTATATAATTTGACAGATTAATAAAAGTTTCTATATAATTTCTTGCAAATAAAAAATCCACTGCTAGTATTAAGCCGGTGGATTAAAAACAATTACCTTATCCCTATTGTAGATCTGCTGATTTTACTATGTAAAATAGCATATAATAAAGAAACAGTTTAACTTTCTATAGCACTTTGCCTAAAAAATCCTTTGTTCTATCATTCTTTGGATTTCCAAAAATCTCTTCTGGAGTACCTTCTTCAACAATGTATCCATCAGCCATAAATAGTACCCTGTTGGCAACTTCTTTAGCAAAACCCATTTCGTGGGTAACTACCATCATAGTCATTCCTTCCTTTGCTAAATCTTTCATTACCTGAAGTACCTCTCCTACCATTTCAGGGTCTAAAGCTGATGTAGGTTCATCAAATAACATTATTTCAGGCTCCATAGCTAATGCTCTTGCTATAGCTACCCTCTGCTTTTGTCCTCCAGATAGATTATCAGGATAAACATGAGCCTTATCACTTAGCCCTACTTTCTCTAATAACTTATAGGCCTTCTCTTCTGCCTCCTTCTTTGACACTTTATTTAATTCTACAGGCGCTAAAGTTATATTTTGAAATGCTGTTAAATGAGGAAATAGATTAAAGGATTGAAAAACCATACCTAGCTTTTCCCTTAACCTGTTTATATTAACTCCCTTTTCATTTATGTCTTGTCCATCAATTAGAACAGTTCCTCCATTTATTTCCTCAAGCTTGTTTAGGCATCTTAGTACTGTACTTTTACCTGACCCAGAAGGGCCTATGAGACACACTACTTCTCCTTCATTTACAGCAAAATCTATTCCCTTCAAAACAGTAAGTTCATCAAATTTCTTTTCAAGTCCTTTCACTTCTATCATATCTTTAATCTCCTTTCCACCCCTCTTGATGCATAAGTCAACAGCATAATTATCACAAAGTAAAATACTGCAACGAAAGCCCATGTTTCAAAGGCACGGTAATTAGAGGCAATTATAATCTCACCGCTTTGAGTAAGCTCTCTAATTCCTATTACAGATAGAAGAGATGTGTCTTTTAACGATATAATAAACTGATTTATAAAAGCTGGAACCATCTTCCTTACTGCTTGTGGTAATATAACAAACTTCATAGTTTTCCCATAGGGAAGACCTAGACTTCTTGCCGCTTCCATCTGACCTTTGTCCACAGCCATTATTCCTGCTCTAAAAATTTCTACCATATAAGCACCGGCATTCAAACTAATAGCTATTACCCCTGCTGTAAAAGCTGGTATCTTCACATTCAAAGCCCCTGGAATACCAAAGTATATAAAGAATGCTTGTACTATTAAAGGTGTACCTCTTATTATATCCACATATACTCTAGCTATGCCCTTTAAAACTTTATTTGTACTAATGGACATCATTCCAAATAACAATCCTAGTACGCTGGCAAGTATAAGGGATATTACCGTTACTTCTAAAGTAACTCCTAATCCAGACAAAAGATCTGGTAAACTCTCTTTAAATAAAGCCATTAAATCCAAGCTATTCACCCTCCTAAATCTACAAGAATTAAATTATCTGCTAAAAAACTCCGGTTCAAGTTTTTTTGTAACTTAAAACTGGATTTTTATATGCTACTATGTATTTGATGATATAAAGAAACAAACTTTTAATGGTGGTATATAAATTCTTCAATAAAGATTCATATACCACCACTATTTTATTCATATTAGATAAAGTTTTATTATAGTAATGCTATTTCTTTATGTATTTCTGTATAATCTTATCATACTCTCCGCTTTCTTTAAGTTTCTTTAATCCATCATTGAAAGCATCCATCAGCTCTTTATTACTTCCCTTTTTAACAGCAAATCCATAGTCTTGCTTTGTTAACTTATCTCCAACTATTTTTAGTCCTGAATTTTCATCTACAGTTATCGCATATCCAACTACAGGGTAATCTTCAAAAGCTAAATCTGCATTTCCATTTTTAACCTCCTGCATCATAGAAGGTGAATCATTAAAGTACTTAACTGTAAAACCAAGCTTGTCTTTATTTTCTTCTGCATACTTGGAACCACTTGTTCCTTTTTTAACTGCAACAACTTTTCCTTTAAAATCTGATTCTGTCTTTATCTTATCGTTATCCTTTTTAACTACAGCAGAAACACCAGACTCAAAATATCCTTCAGACATATCTAAAACCTTTTTTCTTTCATCTGTAATGCTCATGCCAGCAATAGCACCATCAATTTGATTTGACTGAAGTGCAGGTATTATACCTTTAAAGTCCATTGGTTTTAACTCATATTCAAAACCTTCAGTTTTTGAAATAGCCTCTAATAGTTCAATGTCTATACCTGTATACTTTCCATCCTTTTGAAACTCAAAAGGTGCAAAAGTTACATCTGTTGCTATACTATATTTTTTGCTGAACTTTTTGTTTGAATCAGCATTAGTGGCAGTACTACTATTTCCGCATCCCACTAGTCCAACTGCCACTGCTGATACTATTAATAGTTTTGTTAAAATTTTCTTCATCTATAGTTCCCCCTTAATTATAAAATGAATAATTATTAATCTCTATAGCTAATACTATCAAAGACCTTTGCAAGTGTCAACTACTTTTTATTCATATTCGACATTATTCTTTCATTTTTGACCCTCTTTTTGATATATATTTACGAAACATTATTCATATGATTAACAATTGTATATTTTTTGTTAACTTCAAAATTTATTTTTACATATTTATAACCTTTATTAAAAACTTATAAATTTAGTTTTAAAATTTATAATGAAGCTTAAGTATAGTTTTAATTGTATTCCTCTAAATGTAACTACATGATAAATATTCCTAGCATTCCATTAATCTCATATGGAATTAATCTGGGAATCTTGTTACAATAACACTTGCAAAAGCAAGCCGAATCTCCTTATGGAGTACGGGGGATTTATTAATAGGGGTGAATCTTTATATATATAAAGTAGGGGACCTCAACCCGAACCCGTCAACTAACCTCGGAGGCAAAAGAGGAGGATAAACTTATGATTAAATCAAAAAAGATCAAAGCTTTACTGATGACTATGTCATTATCACTATTGTCAATTCAATCTGTACATGCAGCTAGTTACACAGTTCAATCAGGAGACTCACTATACAAAATAGGAAGACTTTTTAGCACTGCTGCAAATACTATCATGCAGAACAATAATCTTTCAAGCACCTTAATATATCCAGGACAGGTATTAAAGGTTTCAAGTCAAACTTATACGGTTAAAAGCGGAGATAGTCTTTATCTAATAGCACAGAACTTTGGTGTTTCTGTTGATTCTCTAAGAAAGGCTAACAACAAATGGGACAATCTACTATATTTAGGTCAGACTCTAAATATACCTAGTAATAACTATACTTCTGTATCTCCAAATAGCGGACAAGCTTCTGCCTCAGTTATTTCCCATACAGAGGCTGAAATAGACCTACTTGCAAGGTTAATAAAGGCTGAAGCTGAAGGACAACCTTATACTGCTAAAGTTGCAGTAGGAGCTGTAGTTGTGAATAGAGTTCAAGATTCACGTTTCCCTAGCACCGTGACATCTGTAGTATATCAAAAGGATGCAGGTTACTATCAGTTTACACCAGTTGTTAACGGAATGATTAACAAGCCTGCAACTGCAGAAGATAGAAAGGCTGCTTTAGAAGCACTTTCTGGAGCTGATCCAACAAAGGGTGCCTTATATTACTTTGATGATAGTACAACAAACAAATGGCTTTGGTCCAAGACTGTCGCTTTAAGAGTTGATAGAATGGTTTTCTCTTATTATTAAAGAATAAAATGATATAAAAAGGGAGGTTGTTGGATTTTCAACAACCTCTTTGTTTTTACCAAAACTATCTAATAACTTTCCTTATCTTGAATATATTATCTAAAATCCTTTAGCTTTGAGAGAAAGATTGGTCTAATGTCCAGTAACCTAATCCTCTCAAATTATAACATCCTATTTGCAAGAATTCGTATACTGTTATTAATATTTTTAATTCTTTATATGTATTTACATGATTTTTTCTAGTCAATATTCTGTGTCATGAATATCCCATAGGACATTTACATTTCTTATTTTTAGGTATATTATATAAATATGATCACTTTATTTTCTGAATATACTCAATTTTGAAAAGAGGTATTGTTTATGAATTTAAATTCAATAGATCTTATGGATTTGCATAATCATACTATCTGGTCTGACGGAAGCCATACTGCAGATATAATTATAAAAAACGCTGTCAAAAATGGTATGACAGCAGTAGGCATTTCTGATCATTTTAACACTTCAAAATGCAACTCACTGCAAAATCACCAATTGAAGGAATATATAGAAAATATAAATCAATTGAAAGACAGCTACAGGCATGATATTCAGGTTTATGCAGGAATAGAGTTATCTATGGATACAGAACTCTGTGATATAAAGAATTTACCTTATGATGAACTGAATAAACTTGATTATGTATTATTTGAATATATAGATTGTTTTAAAAACAGCATAAAGTTTTCAGAATTAAAAGAGTATAGTTCTAAATTTTGCTGCAAAATAGGTCTTGCTCACACTGACTTGCTTTATTACAGTAGGATTTATGGTTTAAAGCCATTAATCAATATGTTAAAGGAAAACAATTTATTCTGGGAATTAAACGTCAACGACGGATACGAATACTTTAGTAAATTAGTCCGTTCTAGAGACAGCTGGAGAACAAATAGATTTTTTAAAAAACTAAAACAAAATAATATACAAATATCCGTAGGCTCAGATACTCATAACCTTGAATACTATGATTTTGAGCAGCTTCAAATAGGTAATTTATTAGCCAAGCATAAATCTATAAAAATGCTAAAATATGATTTTTCAATATCTAGAGCAATTCACCTTAATAAAGGTTTAACCAATTATCATATATAATAAAATTTATTTTGCAAAGATTAAGCCTGATATTTTTATCAGACTTTTATACTTTTTTGCATTTTTTATCTTAAATAATAATCTATAAGCAATTGTTAATTTTTCAGACTTTTCCCAATTATCTATTATATGAATAAATCTTTACAATTTCTTTACACTTTTTCCTCATAAATCTATTGTCAAAATGCCTATCCTACCAGTAAAATAAATATAAGTTATTAGGATGGGAGGCGAAGCTTATGAATGACCATTTAAAAGAAATAGAAAGGTTTTTACTTGACCATGATATGAAATTAGGAAAAAATAAAACCACAAGCAATAAATTACTTAGCAAGCTAAATCGAAAGAGTTTAATTTCTAGATCTATGCGGTGCGTATATCGTGTTGATAACTTCATAGTTAAAACTTCTTCAGATGCTACTGGTTCCAGGTTGCCTGTTGGCGCTGATCAATGTCTAAATGAATTTAATATATATAATTCAACAGATAAAAGACTTGAACATTTTAGGGAAATATTCTGTCCAGTGTACGCAATCTATGAAAGCAGGTTTTTATATTTAACAATTCATAAACTTCTAACTCCTTTGTCAACAAAAGATGACTCTGATGAAACCATATACAGTTGTATTAATAGCGGCCGAAAATTCTCTAATGAATCAAAGTTCTTTCATATTCTAGAGAATTTCAAAAGTACCTGGGTTACTAAATCACCAGAATTACAACATGAATATAGCAAAATCAGTACTTTTGGACATGACGAAAATAACAATCTCTATGTATTAGACTATGGCATGTTATGAAGCTGTGTTAAATAGCATATATTTATACTGAGCTTGTTTTTTAAAGTTCATATTAACTTTAGAATAAGTGTGATATTTAAATCAATAAAAGCAAAATATTCTGAATAGGAAGATGAATATGAAGAATACCCTAAAAAACCTAGAAACAATTTCTAATGATTCCTTTCTCTATGATGAGTTAAAGATTAAACCCTTAGAGTTAAAGACTGAAGAAAAAAATAAAATAGTTAAGCCTTTACTTGCGGCTTCATTATCTACTGTTACAATAATAATATCTCTTCTTGGGTATCAGCATTTTTCCCAGATTAGTAACAGTAACTTGAAAAATAAAACAACTACCATTAGTGACGTAAATAGCAAACTAATATCAAAAGATGAACACAAAATAAATGATACTTCACCAAACCTAACAGTCAATCAAAACTTTAACGACAGCGTAAAAGAGGACAACAATATTAATGCTACCAAATTTAGTACAAACATCCCTAAAAGTTCTTCTGAGGAATACAAAAAACTAGATTACACAGTTAGTAAGGATACTAAAACCTCAGATAAATCTCCATCATCAACAACTGAAAATGCCAATTTGATATCTGATGATATAGTTCTTTCTAAGCAAGATACCTTAGAAGTTTCAATTTCTAAAGATAGAAGTGACACTAAAATTGAGGATGTTACAAAAGCAAGTCCTTCTGATGACCAAAAAAAAGAAGTTAACTCTATTTCCTCTTCTGAAAATAAATTAGCAAAGGAAAGGCCTGACATATTGACCTTAGCAGAAGCAGAAGAATACTGGGGAAGTAAAGTTTTGCTCCCCTCATACATACCAGAAGGCTTTGAGCTTACAGATATATCTATATCTAGAGACAGCAAAGAAAAATATGTAAGATTGACGTTCAGCTCAAATAATACCTATTTTAAAATAACCCAAAATCAGAACACTAAATATACTATAAGTGGCAAAGCAACTAGTATTGATGGCTTAAAGGTATGGGTTACGGAAACAACGGAAAACTCAAATTCTAATACTACAATTACTCAAGTTCTTTGGAATAAAGGTAATGTTCAGTATTCACTGACTGGCAATATATCAAAAGATAACTTGATAAATATTTGTAAATCCGTTAATTAAAACTAGAGCAGAGGACTGTTTTCCTCTGCTCCTTTATTCCAGTAAAAATCGTACTAGTACTTATTCACTTTTATCCTTTGTTTACTAACATAATATTCAAAAACAAATACTTTGTTACACATTACTTTTAATACTAATAAATTTGCAGTTACATAGTCATTACTTTTCTACATTCCTCTGCACAGTGACGACAAGCATCAGCACATAAATTATTGTGTTCACTTTTAAATCTATTGCATTCTGATGCACATTCTTCACAAATTGTAGAACATAAATTTAATATTTCTTTTAAATGTTTACTTCTTCTTGCCATAGCGCAAGCTGCTGTTGAACATACTTCAGCACAGTCCATCAAGTCAAGCATACAATGTTCTCTCATATTCATATCTGGTTCTTCTAAACAAAGCCTTAAGCATTCTTGACAAAGTTGCGCACACTTATTAAGTGCGTCCATACAGGATTGGTATTGAGCATTTGGTGCCATTAAAGTTGCATTCATTTACTGTACCCCTCTTTCCTATTAATATATAGTATTACATAAATTATTTTGTGCTAGATATTTAAAATAATACCCTATCTCACTTAGGAAGTTTTTGCAAGATATATCTCCTAAGGTCATAAATTCATAGTATTTGATCATCGTTCTTAAAAAACTCTTCTATGGATTTTGCTAAAGAATCCGCTATCTTGTCCTGATACTCTTCATTTATCAATTTCTTTGCCTCCTGTGGATTAGTCAAAAATCCACACTCTACAATCACTGAAGGTACGCTAGAATAGCATCTTAGTATCTTATAGGAACTTCCAGCTGGTTTTTCAATACGGTTATTATTTTTATCCAAATCTCTTCTAAAATTTTCTTGGATTATATGTGCTAACTTTTCACTACTTTCACTTCTGGAATACCACACCTGTGCTCCGTAATAATTGCTCTCTGTAAAGAAATTCTGATGAATACTTACAAATATATCACAATTAGATTCTTTCTTAATTCGGCATCTGTTCTCTAAATCTTCACGTTTCTTTTTACTTATACTTCCACCTTTCGAATAAAGCCCAATATCCCTTTCTCTGGTCATAACAACAGTGTATCCCTTATCTTTTAACTTTTCCCTTAACTTTAAACTGATACTTAGATTAATGTCTTTTTCAATAATACCTTTTTTAGATTCGGCACCTCCATCTATTCCTCCATGCCCAGGGTCAATTAGTATAACCTTTTCATTATCTTCCTGTATAGGAGTCATAAAAGCTGCAGTAGCATAACTATGGATACCTACTATTATGCATACACTGAATATAACTATAGTAAAAAATCTTAAACTCTTGCCTCTCAAAGCTAGATCAATCCTCCATATTAAGTAGAAAATAGTTTTTGAAAATGATAAAATTTCTACTCCAATTCTATATAATATTCTGTGTTAATACTACAATTTTTATTTTAAAATTTATTAAACAACAAATTTTAAACAAAAAACAAAAAAGCAGACCTCAGTCCACTTTTTTATCTTTATTTAACCCTTCTAGCTGTTAGATAATCGCCTCTACTACTTAGAGATGAAATTTTTACCACATCACCAGTTCTAGGAGCATGTATATACCTTCCATCGCCTATATACATACCTACATGGTGAGGATCCTCTTTAGTTCCAAAGAAAACTAAATCTCCAGGCTGGAGCTTATCTCTCTGCACCTCTACCCCATCCTTTATCTGT
Organism: Clostridium sp. CX1; assembly: GCF_025398335.1. Lineage (GTDB taxonomy): Bacteria > Bacillota > Clostridia > Clostridiales > Clostridiaceae > Clostridium_AM > Clostridium_AM tanneri. Next base: position 26,522 of record NZ_JAODOO010000002.1, on the reverse strand, counting down.
TCATAGGTAGTTCTTGTAATGGAAACACCAAAATGGCTGTAAATATACTGTACAAGTCCTGAGCAATCAAAACCTGATGGTGTAGTTCCTCCCCAAAGATATGGTATACCTAAAAAATTATAAGCATAATTTACGATTTCATTATTACTAGCCGGTGCAAATTCTTTAGATGTAATACCAGTAAAGCCCTGTCCATTTAAGTTATAAACACTTAATTGAAGTTGTAATTGCTCTATTAGTTTTTTTTGCTCTTCTTTGTCTTTATTGAGCTTGTCTAACTTTTTCTCATTATCAACTTTTAAACTAGTAAGCAATTTGTTTTTTTCCTGTAGCTTTTCCTTCTCTTTTACTATGATTTCTTTCTTATTATTTAAATCTTCAATAATATTTTCATCAAAGTTTAAAATTCTGTTTACAGAATCAATTCTTGTGATAAAATCATTAAAGTTTTCTGAGTTCATAATTATATCTAAATAGCCATTTAGCCCATTAACATAAAAGGCTCTGGCTCTCTTCTTCAATAGGTCTCTGTGGTCGTTTATACTATTTTCCGAATCCTTTATTCTATTTTCTAGTCTACTAATTTCAGATTCAACCTTAGCTATTTCAGTTTTATTCTCTTCTAAGGCTCTTAATGTTTCCTCTATTTCGCTATCAAGCTTCTCTACAGTTACTTCTAGCTTCTGAATTTTACTTTCCAAAGTACTATCTACATTTTGTCCTTGAGCATTATTAGTTGGTGTATTTGAATTTTCACTCAAAGTACTAGGATTGGCTAGTACTGAACTATTATAGATAATTGCTACAGTTAAGGCTGACGTAAGATATTTTATATACTTATTCAATTTTATCCCCTTTCCCCTTCAGTAAAATTTATCTATTTGTTAAAGAGTGCAACTAAAATTATTATATCACTTAAGCTTATATTATTTAATATTATTATATATCTTTTTTACTGGAAGGTCATAATTAAAATGTCTTCGGTACCATATCATAGCACTTAAAACTTTTAAGTGGCAATAGATTTAAATCTATTACCACTTAATTCTACCCTTCTAGCATATCAAGAAGTTCATTAAATCTGTTTATGGTATCTTCTAGAGGTTTAGGGGTAGTCATATCAACTCCCGCTCTTTTAAGTACATTTATAGGATAATCGCTAGAACCACTTTTTAAAAAGCCTTTATACAACTCTACAGCTTTTTCACCGTTTTTAAGTATTTCTTTAGCAAAGGAATTAGCTGCTGCGTATCCCGTTGCATATTGATAAACATAAAAATCTCTATAAAAATGAGGTATTCTAGCCCATTCGATATCTATTTCATTATCTACCACCATCTCTGGTCCAAAATACTTTACATTTAAGTCGTGCCATATATTACTTAAATCCTTTGAAGTTAGCGGCACTCCCTTTTCTATGTTTTCATGAGTTATCTTTTCAAATTCAGCAAACATAACCTGTCTGAACACAGTAGTTCTTATTTGTTCTAACTGCTGATTTATAAGATATAACTTTTTATTTCTATCCTGCTCCTTCTCTATTAAATAATCTATTAATAAGTTTTCATTAGTAGTAGAAGCAACCTCTGCCACAAAAAGAGAATAATCTGCATATATATAAGGCTGAGTTTTTCTTGAGTAGTAAGAATGTATAGAGTGACCCATTTCGTGTGCCAGCGTAGAAGCATCTCTTAACTTGTAATCGTAGTTTAAAAGTACATAGGGCATGGTATCATAATCACCAGAAGAATAGGCTCCTCCCCTTTTTCCTTTATTAGGATAGATATCTATCCATCCTTCCCTTATACCTTCTTCAAAAATATTAATATATTCATCTCCTAAAGGTTTTAACCCTTCTTTAACAACCTTAACTGCTTCATCAAATTCTATATGCTCTACTGGACTTTCTATTATTGGGACATACAAATCATACATATGAATTTCTTCAAGTCCTAAGAGCTTTTTCTTAACTTTCACATATCTATGAAGAGAGCTTAAGTTGTTATTTACAGTGTTTATTGTGTTATCGTATACTTCCAGTGGAATATTATTTGGTTTTAAAGAAGCCTCTAATGCACTACTGTAATTTCTAGTCTTTGAAATAAATACGAAATTTTTTATAGAGGAAGTTAGTGAAGCCCCTAAAGTGTTATTAAACTTATTATAAGTGTTGAACAGTCCTTGAAAAGCATCCTTTCTTACCCTTCTGTCTCTGGATTGTATAAATCCTCCATAATTTGCTTCAGTAAGTTCAACATCATTGTTATTTTCATCCTTAATCACAGGAAAGGTCATATCTGCATCAGAGAGCATACTGTAGATTTTATCTGGTGCTTGCAAACAATCTGACACTGCCGCAATCAATTCTTCCTTTTCCCTCGTTAGAACATGAGGTTTCATTTTTAATATATCCTCTATGAAAAAGCTGTATATCTTAAGTTCCGGCAACTTTTCAATTTCTTTTCTTATAGCTTCCTCCGGTATACTTAATAATTCTGGTATAAAAAATGATTGCATGCTTTTAAGCTCTGCAAAATAAGAATATATTTTATCTCTTAAAGCTTGATATGTTGGATTAGCTGTGTCTTCATCATTTTTCAAGTGAGCATAAACTGCCAGCTTACCTGCTAATCTTGATACCTCTTCATCCAATTTCATATAATTAAGAAGCTCTTTTCCCTCCATAAGTTTTCCTGAGTAGCTTGTAAGTTCCGGTGCCATATCCTTTAATCTTTTAAAATCTTCTTCCCAAGCATCTATATTTTCGTATATTTTTTCTACTTTCCACTTATACTTTTGATCTATTTGCTCTCTAGTTTTAAGTTTTTTTGTTTCTGCCATAAAAATCTCTCCTTTTAACTCTTATTTGTATTATTTAAGTTACTAAATACATCTCTCCAAGAAAGGATTATTAAATTTTAGTTTTTCATAGTATATAAACTCTACTTATGTAAAAAAGTTTTCCCATAATTTACTTTATTATTACAGTGGGTAAAAAATACATAAAGAATATAGTTATCAGCAACACTATTAAATAACAGAATTCCATTCATAAAAATAGAAATCAAAAATAGCTGCCAGCGAAGCTAGCAGCTATGAAAATTCTAATTAGTATCTTCTGTTGTTGTTTCTTTCTTGCTTTCTTGCTCTTCTGCAATCAGCACATCTTTGTGGTTCATTTTCGAAACCTTTTTCTTTGTAGAAAGCTTGCTCGCCTTCAGTAAATACGAATTCCTTTCCACAATCTTTACAAACTAATGTCTTATCTGCCATTTAAACATACCTCCGTTTTTATACTGGGCATTTAACAATTCACAAACAACCATTTTCCAAAACAAAAATCGGAGAATGTTTTTATGATATTGAATCCCTTATTTCTTAACAAAATTTAGTATATCACTTTTTCCTATAAAAGTCTACTATTTTTTAAAATATTTTCTATTTTTTTTAGCGCTTATAATATGAAAAAACTTATACAATACACTGTTCCTCTATTTCGTCATCATCTATACATGGTAAAATTATTGTAAAGGAGGTACCTTCACCTAGCTTACTTTCCACCTCTATCCTACCTTTATGCTGGTTAATAATCTGGAAGCATACATTGAGACCTAAACCTGTGCCAGTCTTCTTTGTTGTAAAGAATAATGTACCAATCTTACTTAAGTCTTCTTCTGATATACCTTTCCCATTATCTGTTATCTTAATAAACATTTCATTATTTAATTCATCGTACCCTGTTTCTATAATCAGCTGGGGATTCAGTTTATCTCCCATTGCATCTACTGCATTCTTACAAATATTTAGTATAACTTGTTTTACCTGCACTTCATCACATAGCAAATACCTTTCCTCTTTAGATAAATTCATTTGCACATCTACACCTTTTACCAGAGAGGAACTCTGTACAATATTTTTAATAGACTGAAATATATCATACATAGAAACTTCTTGTAATTCTGTTTCTCTTGGCTTAGATAAAAACAAGAATTCACTTATTATTCTGTTAACTTCACTTACATCAATGTCAATTTTCTTTGCGTAGTCTTTAATTTCTTTTTCCTTTGCAACTAGCTCTATGAGCTGACATCTGCCTTTAATTGTTGTAAGATAATTTCTAGTTTCGTGAACTATCCCTGCACCTAACTGTCCCAGCAGTGCAAGCTTTTCCTGCTGCTGTATTTTTAATTGTTCTTTCTTTATGCTTGTAATATCTTTGCAGACACTGATCCCTCCAATTATTTCTCCTTCAACATTTCTAATAGAGGATACTTGGATTTCTAATTCTTTTTTATTTCCATTTTTAGTTACTATACATGTTTCGTAGACTTCCTTGAAATAGCTATCCTCTAAAGACAAACCGGAACGCTGCTTTGCATCAAATTGTACAAGTTCGTTTAATTCATTAATGTCCATTCCAATAATGTCTTCTTTATCCATTTCCAAAATATCTTCTATAGCTTTATTGGTAAGAATAATTTTTTTATTGGTATCAATCATTAATACTCCATTATTCACTGCATTTAATATAGTTTCCGTTTGCAAATGAAGATTTTTAAGTTCCTGTTCTTCCTTAGCATCTCTTACTAAACCTAATACTCCACCTCTAATCTTATTACTATGTATAGAAAGTTTTTTATATTGACCATTTCCAACTTTAAAAGTTCTAATTATATGTAAAGTTTTTCCACAATCTAGACATACATTGTCAGGTAAAAGTTTTTTATTCTGTTCTAATCCTGGAAAGAGTTTCGAAACTTCTTCTGTTGTTAACTTATTTAGAGTACTTCTATCACAATGAAAGAGTTCTTCAAATTTTCTATTTAAATACTTTATTTTTCTGTTACTATCATATAGAAAAACCCCTTCTGGTAAAGAATCTAGTATGTCACTTAAAGTGTCTCTAATACCATTTATTTCTTTATTTGCTTCTTCTAACTGGTAATATGCTTTCTCTAACTCCTTATGCTTTACTTCCAGTCTTTCATAGGGATAAACAACTGTACTGACAAATATCCCCTTAAATAAACAATAGTAAGAAATTATTTTTAAAAGATGTCCTGCAGTCCATATAAATGATGTTATACTGCTATATAGGGTAAAACATATTTCTGAAGATATCATCATAAAAAGAGCTATTAGAACATAACTATAGGTTAACCTACCGTTACTTTTTATCTTGTCCTTAAATCTGTAGATTCCAAAAGAATAGAGACAAATTATTATATACTCTAAAAACACTTTAGTTTTTGTTACTCCACTTTCTGTTAATAATATAGGAAGATACTCATGATACTCTACAATAAAATATGATGTTCCAAAAGCTATTACCATTGAAATAGACAGATATATCCACTTACTTAGTTTGTTTTTAAAATTTTTAGCTGATAAAAAAATTACGGACGCCTCCGTAAACCTTCCTAGTATCCAGTGTATAGTTGATAAATCATAGTAACCATCACTCAGAAGGTTCAATTTAAAATGATAAAAGGTATGAAATCCATCAAAAACTGCAACCACTAAGAATCCAAAGCCTATTATGCAATCACTTAACTTATTTCGCTGAAAGTTATACCATATTGAAAAGAATATTGATAAAGCAATAAATACACAGGTCAATTCTAGAACTGTATGATATATACTTAAATACTTTACCCATGTGTTGTGTATTAAAAAAGCTATTACAAAGGCGAAAATCATTAACATCAGTGCCTTTAGTAAAAGATTTTTTATTAGGTTTGCTTCGCTGACATTATCATTAGTTATACTCATAGCATTTCCCCCAATCATTTTTTCCATTAATATTGATAATACCATAAACTGCATATTATTGGTATATATTTCAATAGTCATTTATGACCTTGTACCTTATTTATCAGGGAATTTATTACAATATATTTTTGTTTCTAGCTTCAATAACAATTCTTTATAATGAGAATACTTATGAATTTTCTGGAATAAATATTAACACACATATAAAAAAACACCTTAGATTTTTATCTAAAGTGCCTTTCTCTGAAGTTTATTTTAATATTCAATTACTTGCATTCCTTCTAATACTTTATAATATAACCTTTTATCTTGCTTTACTGATTCAATTAAACAACTCCATTTATCGTTTATTTCTTTATTCTTAAGGGTACTTTGTATTACCGAATCTGGATTTTCACACTCTGTTCCAGTTAACACATTTAAGTAGCTTAATTTACTTATCTCTTTATCAATACTTACCTTAATCTTGAATCTTGGGTCCTCTGCTAGTCTACAAATACTCATGTTTTTCATTTTTTCTACTACCTCCATCACCAAATATTAAATCAAAATAAACTGCATAATCTTATTACTATAAAAATTCATTTATTATAAATCGAAATTGCCAGGGATTAGGACATATCTTATGTTTATGTTAGCTGATACTACAAGCTATTACTATCCCATGTTGATTTATAGAAAGCAAACTATCGTAATTTGAAAGCATTTCTAGTTATTTATCGTCTAAACTTTCTAAAAATTTATAGGTAATTTCATTTTTTTATAAAAAATGATTTTTTTTATTTAATTTATGAATTATTAATTCTTATATTTCTATTATAACTCAAATTAACCATGCTTTTGAATATTCAATCAATTTGTTAACAAATATTTAACACAAATAAAAACGGGCTATATCTATGCCCGTTTTTATTTCATATACTATTTCTTTATAACACTATGATTTTTAAAATAAATGATTAAGCTATTACGGCTTCATTTTATATAAATTACCAATTAATTGTTTCCTTAACTTCAGCCATAGGCCCTAAGTTAACATCTTTTAATGCCCACTTTTTGAACTCCTGGTATCCACTTCTATCTACCATATATCCTATATGCTCTTTTCCTTCAGGAGCTTCCTTATCAATATATGCTTCTATATAATCATAAGTATTTAAGATGATTTTAATAATACTTTCTTCATCTACCCATTTAATAAAGTCTTGAGCAAGTCTAGGATTTTTCTTTCCTGTTCTGCCCATTATAACTAACTTATAATACTTTTCAGTGCTTCTTGTCCATGCACCAGTAGGACATTTGTTAACGCACTCTCCACAGCCTATGCATTTCTCATGATCTCTCACTACTTTAAAGTTTTCAAAGCTTAAAGCACCTGTTGATCTTTTCTTACAGTTCTTAACACAGGCTTGACAGCTTATACATCTATCCTTATCGTATTGAGGTTCAGTCATTCCAAGTATTCCAAAGTCCTGCATCCTCGCTTTAATACAGTCGTTAGGACATCCAGTTAAGGCTATTTTAACGTGGCGGTCATGTGGAAATATAGCCTTTTCTATTTTCATTGCAAAAGCAGAAGTATCATAGTTTGCAAAAGGACATACTCTGTTTCCAATACATGCTGATACGTTTCTTGTACCTGCTGCAGCATATCCTTTATTTGGATCTACTTGATTTATTTCCAAACCTTCTATTACAGGCTGAATCATTTCATTTACCGCCTGCATATCATTCATATCTATTCCAGGTATTTCAAAACCCTGTCTTATAGTTATATGCACTGTTCCGTTGCCATACTCTTCTGCAACTTTTTGCAGAAGAGCAAAGTGCTTAGCTTCCATGTGCCCACCAGGAACTCTTACTCTTATGGCAGTTTTTCCTCTTTCCTTTGTTACCCTGAAGGCATTCTTTTTAAGTTTTTTTGTATTTATATCCATAGTCATAATCCAATCCCCCTTTTTAATCTACTAAATTCTTAGCTTTAGTATAATTAAATACTGGTCCTTCTAGACATATATAAGTGTCATCCATCTTACAGTGTCCACATTTACCAACACCACAGCACATCTTTCTTTCATAAGAAACCCAGATATTTTCTTCTTTTATTCCTTTATTTATAAACTCAGCTACAGTAAACTTCATCATTATTGGTGGCCCAACTACCACAACCTGTGCATTTTGGACATCTTCAATATTTAATTCTTTAACATAATTAGTAATCAATCCAGTATTTCCTGCGTATCCTTCTTCTGCCTTATCTACAGTTAAAGTTACATTAATAGTCTCACCCCATTTTTTGATATCTTCTTTAAATAAGATATCATTTGGAGATTTAAATCCCATTAAAACATTAAAGTTTTTACATTGATCTCTATGAGCTGCAAAGTAATCTACTATACCCTTTACTGGTGAAAGTCCTGTTCCACCGGCAGCTACTATAATTTCCTTTCCTCTATATATATCTATATCAAAACCGTTTCCATAAGGTCCTCTCATGAAAAGTGTATCTCCTGGAAAGAAAGTATGAATTACATCAGTAACCACACCAACTCTTCTAATAGTTAAATCTACCCAACCTTCTCCTATACCACTAACAGAAATTGGAGCTTCTCCGTACTTTGGTACTGAAACCTCAAAGAACTGCCCCGGTTTCACATCACCCTTAAACTCCATTTTAAAAGTGTACTCTGTATCTGTATGGGTCGTTATGCTAAGTATTTTGCTTGGGAATGGTAAATATATGTTTTCCATTTACTCCACCTCTTTCACTGCTTGATTTAATTTATTCACACAATTTGAGAATGATATATATTGAGGACATGCATCATCACATCTTCCGCAGCCTACACACATATGATAACCAAATCTTTTATTAAAATCATAAACCTTGTGCATAACCTTAAATCTCATTCTATCGCCTTTTTCTTTTCTAAAGCTGTGACCACCAGCCATATCTGTATAGCCATCTACTTGACAAGAAGCCCAAACTCTTCTTCTTTCACCTACTTTGCCGTTATCTTTGTAGAAAATATCCTGCATTGTAAAGCAGCTGCAGGTTCCACAGACAGTATTACATCTTCCACAGGCGATACATCTTTCTGAGTATTCCCTCCAACCTTCCCATTTAAATATCTTTCCATCTAAACCTTCTGGTATATTCACTTCTACTTCATTTTCTTCTACAAAACTTGGAATTACTTCAGCTGTTTCTTCTGCTTCAAAGTATGCTTTAAATTCATCATTTTTACATTCTACAGAAACCTGTCCATCTTTTACTCTTACAAACAAATCATATTCCTCTGTCTTGTTACTTCCCATACTTACACAGAAACAATTTTCAAAGCTATTTTCACATTCCATAAGAACGAATTTAACTTTTTCTCTTAATTTCTTGTAATAAGGGTCTTCAAAACCATTCTTTAAATATATTTGATCTAATCTTTTAACTGCATGAATATCACAGCTTCTTAAAAATATTAGAATTTTTTTATCATCTACTTTAGGTTCTGCTACGCTGTCTTCAGTAAAATAAAATAACGTCTGAGTTATTGGAAGTATAACTTCCTTAGGGGAAAAATTTGACTTTTTATCAAAAACTATTTCTTCTACAGTCTTTATTTGACCATATCTAACTGAATCTGTATCTGAGAAAACACCCTTTCCCTTTAAAAGTACAGGAGCATATATCTTATACTCTTGTGCTATTGAGTTTAAAAAACTATTGAACTTTTCATTTTTCATTACAAATCCCATTTTAAACCTCCCTATGCAATCTTATTATTTATTTCTTCTGTTTCTTTCTTAGAAACATACCAATAAGCAATTCCTACAAATAACATTCCACCAATAATATTTCCAAGAGTTACTGCTATAATATTATGAGCAAATCCTCCTAATGATACCACTGCTTTATGTGGAATCATTAAAGCTATAGAAAGTAGTGTCATATTAGCTATACTGTGTTCAAAGCCTGAAGTTATAAAGGCGAATAAACACCAGAAAACCATTATAAGCTTTGCTGCTTCGTCCTTCAGTTTAAAAAAGCACCACACTGCTAGGCAAACTAGTATATTACATAGGATACCTCTAAAGAATAATTGCATGAAAGGTGCTCCCATTTTTGCAGCAGAAGTTTTAAGAATAAATTCTGCTGTAGTACCTTGCGAAAGCCCCGATGCCACAAACATTGCTGCTAATACTATAGAACCTACTAAATTTCCAATCCAACTAAAAATCCATATATTCCAAAGATCACTGCTCTTAACCTTTTTTTCTAAAACTCCTACAATCATGATCATGTTATTTCCTGTAAATAACTCTGAACCTGCAGCCAAAACTAAACTTAGGGCAACTCCAAAGGAAAGTCCCATTACAATTTTTGTAGCCGGTGAGTTAACAGCTCCTAGAAGCCCTCCAATAGTAAATATAAGTATAATACCAAAACCAACGAACATTCCTGCTAGTGCTGAGGCCACTAGGTACTTTCCTTTGCTTCTTTTAAGTAAAGCTGCCTTGTTTACTGCAGCTCCACTCAGCTTGCCAATCTCTTCACTATACAAATAGATCACCCTTTCAAAATCATCTTTGTTACATATTTAACATAACATATTCCCAGAAAAAATAATGTGATATTTATCACGGTTAAAAAACTTTTTTGAAAAATAATAAAAACTGCCACTTTTTATCGCAGCAGTTCTTATTATTAATTTAACTTATCACTAGGTATCTCCTCGTATATTGCCTCTTTTACGTACTTGTCATCTTTATTATGAGAGTTCCTCGGTTCTTCACCAATTCCTAAATCTTGGATATTAATATTTAAAGAACCAAACATTGTTTTTAGAGTTTCATTGGCAAAGCTTCCTATTTCTTCAAGTAACTCATCTGGATTTTTAGTTTTGGAAAGGTATACATCCATTTCACCACTGTAAAAGTTTTTAACAATCTTAGCTACAGTATACTGAGTGCTTTCATCATTAGGAGGTATAACTGTATCTTGTACTTGCAGTGTAAAATACATAGAGTTATCTGACTTTATTCCTACAGCTAGCTCCTCGAAGGAGTCTTCCTCATCTTCAGAAATTAAATAAAAATTTACTATAGGATTCATGATAGTATAATTCCTCCTCAATATTCACATTATACTCCATTATATTAAAGTATAAAAAATATGTGAATGCACTCTTACATTACTATCTTCCTCTAAAGTAAATGGATAACTCATCAGGATTTTTTACTAGTATTTTTTTACCTTCCATTTTAATCATCCCACTCTTTTCCAAGGTACGGATACATCTTGAAATAGTTTCTCTTGTACTCCCCAGCATATCCGCCAGGTAGGTAATACTAATATTTAAATTGATTAATACACCATTTTCAGTATCTATTCCATAATCCTTAGAGAGCTTCCACAGCTTAGCTGCAAGTTTTTTATCTATTTTTATTGGCACACTATTTTTAAGCTGTCTGTAAAGCCTTCTAATTTTTTTTGCCATAGAATTTATTATAACCCTAGTAAGCTTAAAGTCCTTAGACATTATCTCCAGCAAATCTTTTCTGAAAAAGCTTAAAACAAAAGTTTCTTCAAAGGCCTCACAATTTATAGAGGCAGGCAGTTCGTCAAAGATAACTTCATTGATAAACTGCCCATCACTTAAAATATAAATAACTCTTTTTTGACCTTCTTCTGAGCTTCTAAACATAGTCATTTTTCCCTTTAAAATTAGATATATATTCTCAACCTCTTGTCTTTCGTAAAATAACATTTCTCCCTTATTAATCTTTAGCTTTATAGCCTTAGATACCATCATTTCCAAAGTTGAAGTATCTATATCTTTAAAAATTTCTATTTGATTTAAATCTTCTATAGTGACTTTATTCATTACTTCAACCCCTTTAAAGCCCCTAAAAATTGTTAGCTTTATTATTCTGCCCTTATTATAACCTTATTGTCCTCTACATCTATTACGTAGGAATTAGTGCCCCTTTCCTCTCCAAATAGAATTTGATCAACAAAATAAGGTTTAATTTGGTGCTGAACTATTCTTATTATTTCTCTTGCACCATATTCTAATGACGTTCCCTTCGTAGATAGCCACTTATAGCATCTCTCTGTAACTGTTGCCTTTATGCCCTTAGATAATAGTTTTTCTTCAAATTCTGATATAGCCTTCTTAGCTACAAGAAGGGCCATTTCTTCATTCATTCTATTAAATATAACAGTATCATCCAGTCTATTTCTAAACTCAGGAGAAAAAACTCTTTCTATTTCCTTAGTTATAGATTCTTCTTTAGTTATTCTCTCTCCAAAACCCATTAAGGTTTTTCCCAGAGACCTTGCTCCTGCATTGGAAGTCATTATCAGTATTACATTTCTAAAATCCGTTTTCTTTCCTGTACTATCAGTAAGAGTGGCATAATCCATTAGCTGTAGTAGTATGTTTAAAACATCTGGATGAACCTTCTCAATTTCATCAAGCAATAAGACGCAGTAAGGGTTTTTTCTAACATTGTCCGTTAAAAGACCGCCTTCTTCATAGCCTACATATCCTGGGGGAGCTCCAATAAGTCTTGCCACACTGTGTTTTTCCTGATATTCACTCATATCGAATCTAATCAATGGAATATTAAGAGCATTTGCAAGCTGCTTACATATCTCTGTTTTTCCCACTCCTGTAGGTCCTACAAATAGAAGATTAGCTACAGTTTTGTTCTCATCATTAAAACCTGCCCTAGATTTTTTTATAGCTCTAACTAATGTATCTATGGCCTCATCTTGACCGAATATTTTTTCCTTTAGGTTCTTTTCTAAGCTTCTTAGTATCTCTATCTCATTTACAGATACGCTCTGCTCTGGTATTCTTGCCATAGAAGATACTACCTTTTCTATATCACCGCTTCTAATAACTATAACCTCATCATCTTTTCCATTTATTCTAGCATTAGCCCCCGCTTCATCTATTACGTCTATGGCCTTATCTGGCAGGTATCTATCATTTATATACTTTGCTGAAAGCTCCACTGCAGCCTTTAAAGCTTCCTCTGTATAGCTTACTTTATGAAACTTTTCATAGTTTTCCTTTAGGCCCATTAGAATGTTGTATGCCTCTTCATTGTTTGGCTCTGTAACCTCAATTTTTTGAAATCTTCTAGATAAAGCTTTATCCTTTTCAAATATTTTTTTGTACTCATCATAGGTTGTTGAACCAATAAACCTAATTTTTCCCTTTGTTAAAAAAGGCTTAAGTATATTAGAGGCATCCATTGCACCACCAGATACAGAACCTGCTCCGATTATAGTATGGATTTCATCTATATAAACAATGGCTTTATCTTCTTTTTCAATTTTCTTTAATACCTTCTTAATTCTCTCCTCAAAATCTCCTCTATATTTGGTTCCTGCAAGCAGTGAACCCATATCTAGTGAATAAATCTTACTTTTTTGAAGAGATTTAGGCACCTTGTTTTGTACAATTAGTGTTGCTAAACCTTCTGTAATGGCAGTCTTACCTACCCCTGGTTCACCAACATGTATTGGATTATTTTTTAACCTTCTAGATAACACCTGTATGGTTCTATTTATTATATCTTCTCTTCCAATCAGTGGGTCAATTTCATCATTTTCAGCTTTTTCCGTAAGCTCCACGGTAAAATCCTTTAGTAGTAACTCACCCTTCTTTTCACTTTCAACTTCATCCATATAATCATCTTCTAATTCCTGTTCATCCTCAGAATATATTGAATTAATTTCTGAAAGTCCATGGGTAATATAGTTAAGAATATCTATTCTTTTTATTCCCTGTTTTTTTAAGAAATAGCTGGCAAAGCTTTCTTCTTCATCATAAATAGATATAAAGATGTCTCCAAGCTTTATTATATTTTTTTCTGCTGCCAGCACATGAGAGCCTGCAGTGGTTATAATATTCTGTATGCCTATAGTCTCTAAAGGCTCCCCTTCTGATATTAGATTTATATTTTCATGAAAATATCTTGTTAAATCTTTTTTTATTTCCTCTATGTCACCACCACAATTTTCTATAATATCTCTTCCCTCACTAAAAAATAAGGAAGCATACAATATGTGTTCTGGAGTAAAATATTCATGTTTTGAATACTTTGCTTCATTATAAGCTGCGGTAATGACCTCATTTACTATCCTATCTAATCTCATATCTATTCCTCTTCCATGCTAAATTTTAGTGGGAACCCGCTGCTTTCCGCCATAGCAGATGCCTGTATCATTTTTGTAGCAGCTATATCATAGGAGTATATCCCTGCTACTCCTATTCCTTTTTTATGCACATCATACATTATTTTTGTAGCATCAACTACAGCCTTTTTAAATACCTTTACCAATACTTCAACTACAAAATCCATAGTTGTATAATCATCATTATGAATAAGCACCTTAAACATTTTAGGTTTTTTTGCCTTAGTATCTGTACTTTCTTTTAAAATAGTTTTTTGAGACATGTTTAACAACTCCATAGCATAAAAATTAAATCTTCTGTTTTACAACTCCTACAGCCACTCCAATAACATTTATTTCATTGTCAGTAATTTCTATAGGATAATATTTCTCATTTTCAGGCATAAGAACTATTCTTCCTTTACCTATTTGTAACCTTTTTAGCGTAGCATTTCCATCTAAATCTACCGCCACTATATCATTATTTTGTGCTGCATATTGTTTTCTGATTACCACATAATCACCATCATCTATGTCAGCCCCTATCATACTATCCCCTTTAACCTTTAGTAAGAAGCAATCTTTAACGCCCTTTAACCAATGCTGTGGTATATAGAAATCACCTTCTATGTCTGAATTCATTAATATTGGCTCCCCTGCTGCTATATCACTGTATACAGCTAATTGCTTTAATTCCTCAATGCTATATACGTCTTCACTATCCCCACTTTTAACTAAAAGCTCTGAAATATTATTTAAATCCCTTGTAAAACTATATTTTCTACTGTGTCTTAGATCGCAATATTGAAATTTTTCTATAAAAGGTGAGGTATTATTACTCATTTCTATTATTCCTTTTTCTCCGTATTTTTCATTAAGCTTTGCCGGATTATTAATATTATTTTTACTATCACCACAACTATTTAGTATATCCAATTGTTCTTGTGAAGTTTCTATGGACTTAAAATCATTCTCTAATTGGCCACTAGGTCCATATTTCTTGTTTAGAGAATATTTTTTTATATTTTCATCTAAGTTTAAACTTGCAAATTTCCGGCCTTTTGTTATCCAACCGTTTTGATTTAAATGCTTTTCTCTGTTTACAATTAACATTATATTAGAATATGCCTTTTTGCTGCATAAAAGATCTAAAAATTCTAATTGAATTTTTGTTAGGTCTTGTGAATCATCTGCTATTATATGACTATACTTTTTCTTGCTATCTTCGGCATATTTAGTAGCTAACAGGGTAATGTCTCTCTGATCCACTAAATTCTTTTCTTTCAATAGATTATTATATAGTTGCATCATATTAAAGATAGCTTCTCTTGCCTTGGAGTTCTTTAAAAGTCTCTTGGGACCTTGTTCTTTTGTCACTTTTCTTCCTACTCTATCTGCCTTTTGATACTCTTCAAGCTTTATATAGTTACAATCTTTAATCCAATTTATTTCATCTATAATAAATTCTATGTATCTTTCATTTAATACTTTAAGTCCCTTATATGAATTTTTAATTTCATTTAGGCATTGTTTAGTAATTTCATACTGTTCTTCCTTAATAATAAGTTTACAGTTGTATTTATTTTTCCTTCTATGTTCCAAGAAATAACTATACACAATATTATCTATTGTTTCAAGATGTACCTTGTCCACCTGATTCGAAAATAAGGTTATAAACTCTGTTTGACTTTCTTCCGTCTTATGGAGAGTTTCTTTAATCTGCTGAAGATGACTATCATTTTGCGCTACCATTAAGATTTTATCTGTTTCATACAAACAGTAGTTGTCCTTTAAAAAAATACTTCTATTTACTGCAACTGTAGTCTTCCCTGAACCTGCTGTCCCTCTTACTAGATTATAGCCTAGAACCTTACTTCTAATTATCCTTTTTTGTGCTGTATCTAACTTCATAATTCTTCACCTCCAAAGCGGAATAAACATTGTTATTATTATATTATAACCGAAATTGCTAAGTTGTGGTTATAATTTTTAACTTCTTTATATGTTACTTACCTACTAAATCTAAAATTAAAAGATTGCCATTTTTACTTTATTGCATTGGATTCTTAAATAGTTGAAAATTTAACTATTAACCAATATACTTAATAATATGTTTTATTATTTATAAAGGGAGAAACAAGAAAGGATTAGTGAACTATATGAATTTAATATCTTTAGAAAATATAAGCAAAAGTTATGGAGAAAAAATACTCCTTGATAATATTTCACTTTCCATAAGTGAAGGAGATAAGATAGGTGTCATAGGTATCAATGGTACCGGTAAATCTACACTGCTTAAAATCATCGCAGGAGTAGAAACTTATGACAACGGCAATATAATTACTGCCAATAAGTTAACGGTAAACTTTTTATCCCAATCAACAGTCTTTGATGAAGATGCTACAGTACTGGAACAGGTTTTTAAGGGAGACTCACCGGTAATGAAGCTTTTAAGAGAATACGAAACTATAACAAAAGCCTTAGAAAGAAGTCCAGAAGATTCTAGGCTGCAGAAGATGCTCCTAGATTTAACGCCTAAGATGGACGGTTTAAATGGGTGGCAAATTGAAAGTGATGCTAAGACTATCCTTACCAAATTGAACATTTTTGACTTTGAAGCTAAAGTAGGAACTCTTTCTGGTGGTCAAAAAAAGAGAATAGCCCTAGCTCAGGCCTTAATAACTCCTGCAAATTTGCTTATATTAGATGAGCCAACTAACCATATTGATAACGACACAGTGCTGTGGCTTGAGCAATATTTAAACAGCAGAAAAGGTGCTCTACTTATGATTACCCACGATAGGTACTTCTTAGATAGAGTAACAAATAGAATAATAGAGCTTCATAACGGAAACCTCTACAGCTATAGTGGAAATTACAGTGTATTTTTAGAGAAGAAATCAGAGCGTGAAGAATTAGAAAGAGCAATGGAAAGCAAACGTGAAAATCTTTATCGAAGAGAATTGGCATGGATTAAAAGAGGTGCAAAGGCTAGAACTACTAAACAAAAGGCAAGAATTGATAGATTCGAAGAAATTGCAAATAGCAAACTAGAGGTAGTTGAAGATAAGGTACAGATGTCCTCCGCCAGTACCAGACTAGGAAAAAAAGTAATAGAGCTAATGGACGTAACCATGAGCTATCCTGATAAAAAGATAGTTAATCATTTCAGCTATATATTTTCTAAAAATGATAGGGTTGGAATAATAGGCCCTAACGGTGTAGGAAAGTCCACTCTTCTTAATATATGTACAGGAAGAATTCAGCCTAATGAGGGAACTGTAGATATCGGGGAAACAGTTAAAATAGGATATTTTTCTCAGGAAAATAAGGAGATGGATGAAAGCCTTAGAGTTATTCAATATATAAAAGAAGCGGGAGAATTCTTAAAAGCCTCCGATGGTGAAGTTATAAGCGCAGCTAAAATGCTGGAGAGATTTTTATTTTCTCCAGAAATGCAGTGGACACCTATATCCAAACTTTCCGGCGGAGAAAAGAGAAGGCTATACCTTCTTAGAGTACTTATGGAAGCTCCAAATGTGCTAATACTTGACGAGCCAACTAACGATTTAGATATTCAAACCTTAACTATATTAGAAGACTATTTAGAAAGCTTTGAAGGGACAGTATTAACCGTATCCCATGACAGGTATTTCCTAGATAAAGTTGTAGAAAAACTTCTTGTGTTAGACGGTTCCGGTGAAATAACTTACCATACAGGAAATTATTCTGAGTATATCGAAAAGTATGGAGCTGTAGTTAAAAAGCAACAGGATGAAGAAAAAAAGAATAAGGAAAAAGTTATTCCTAAGGAAGAAAAAAAGAAAGATAAGCCTTTAAAATTTTCCTATAAGGAGCAAAAAGAATTTGATGAAATTGACAATGTTATCAGCGAAACAGAGGATTCAATTTCTAAGTTAGATGATAAGATAAACTCAGCAGGCAGTGATTTTGAACTGCTTCAAAAACTCCTAGCTGAAAAAGAGGAGCTGTCTAGTAAGTTAGAAAACTTATATGAGAGATGGGAGTATTTAAATGAACTATCAGAAAAGATAGAGGCACAAAAGTCAGTTTAATATAGATTGTTTTTTTACATTTTAAAGCCAATGCTTAGTATGTTAAGTATTGGCTTTTGAAATATCCGGTAAAAGCTGTTTCACAGCGGCTATTATTAAAATTTGCAGTTAACTAGTAGATAGGCTTACTCTTTATAAACAATACCTTTACATCCTTATCTGTAGAGTTCTTAAACTTATGCTTTCTATTTGGAAGTATTCTTGCTGTATCTCCTTCGTATAGAAGAAATTCTTCGTTTTCAAATACTATATAGGTTTCTCCTTCTAAAACAAAGGCTATTTCCTCTCCTTCATGTTCTGAAAATCCTCCATAGGTTTCACTATTAGCCTTTAAATTCATAAGCAATAACTCTACATTAGATTTTAATGGGCTAGGAGTTAAAATATCGTATAAAACATGCTTTTCATCTGGATTAAATATTTGTTTTCTATCTTCCTTTTTCAATATCAAGGACTTGTTGTCAATTTCCTCCATAAACAATGAAGACAAAGGAATTTGAAGTGTATCAGCTATAGACTGGAGTACACTTAAGGTAGGGTTTGCCATATCTCTTTCTAACTGACTTAAAAGAGAAGCACTTAATCCAGTTAACTCAGAGAAATCTCTTATAGTTAATCCTTTGCTTCTTCTATATTCTATAATTTTTCTACCAATACTTATTTTTCCCATACAATATCTCCTAATGATATAATCTTTAACTTATCATTTATTATATCATATCAATTTGTTTATTATAGTGATTTTTGTATTTTATATTGAACATCATTTTGAAAATTGCTATAATAGGTTCAAGGTTGTTTATTATAATGAATTTAATTCAACATATTATACAAGAAAGGTGGCTTTATAATTATGCAAGCTTTAACTAAGGATAAGGCTTTAATGGCAGACATTGCCCTTTTAATAGTTGCTATCATTTGGGGCGGTGGCTTTATAGCTGGTAAAATAGCCTTATTTACAATGACTCCCTTTTACTTATTATCTTTTAGATTTTTATGCTCTGGATTACTTTTAGGAATAATATTTTTTAAGAAGATGAAAACAATAGATAGAAAAAGTGTTATATCTGGAATTATTTTGGGATTATCTTTGTATATTGGACAAACTTTACAAACTATAGGACTTAAATATACTACCGCCGGAAAACAGGCATTTTTATTAGCTTCCTATACAATAATTGTTCCCTTTATCTCCTGGATTATAGTTAAAAAGAAACCTGATATTTATTCCTTTTTCGCTGGATTGTTAACTCTAATCGGTATTGGCTTATTAAGCTTACAAGGCGGTTTGTCTATCAGCTATGGCGACAGCTTGTCATTAATGTTCGCTGTTGTTTTTGCCTTTCAAATCGTTTTGATAGGTATTTATGTTAAAAATATTAATCCAATACATCTAACAACGGTTCAATTATTAATTGCCGGTACGCTTACATTAATTAGTGCATTAATCTTTGAACCTAGTATTAAATCTGTTACCACTGATGCTGTACTATCTATAGGTTATCTTGTTATATTTAATACAACTATAGCTTTTTTAGTACAAAACATAGCACAAAAATATACCTCTGACACCCATGCTTCAATAATAATATCTTTAGAATCTGTGTTTGGCTTCTTGTTATCTGTAATTCTAATGAAGGAGCTTGTTACCTTAAGGATGATTCTAGGCTGTGTATTAATTTTTACTGCGGTAATTATTTCAAAAACCAAGAATAAGTTTTTTAACCTTAAACATGTTTCTAAGAAACTACATTCTTCCAGTGTAAAGGAATAAATAAATTAAGCTAGAGTTTTAGCATTTATTAACTAAACTCTAGCTTAATTTATTATAATGCATTTAACTATTTAACGATAATAGGGCTTTCATAACCATTTTCTAATAACAATACATTCTAGGCATCGGATCTGGACAAGCGTTATATGCTTTTATTACCCCACAGCCTAGTCTCTTACCGGAATCTCCTGCAGGCTGTGAACGATAATCATCTGGACTTTCATGAATTATTACTGTCTTACCTATCACATCTGAAACTTTAAACTTATTGGTGAAAAACACCATCCTAGCGTAACCATTGTTTGAAAAAAGCACTGGAAAGTCCCCAGCATGATTTCCATGAGGCTGATTAGTTGGATTCCAATGTCCTCCTGCAGCAGCAAATGGATTTTTTGATTCTCCCATAGTACAGTTACCGGACTCGTGTATATGAAAACCATGAGGGCCAATAGGCGGCTTACCTTCAGATGCAGGCTTGTATTTAGGCAGTCCCCTAACTTCTACAGAAACATCTACTCCACCAGGTACATCTCTAAAACACACCACTCCAACAAGACTTGGTGCTAAGCTACCTCCACGAATTTGAGCTACAGCAATCATAGCATACCTCCATAATTTATTTCACTACTATGATATGCTATTTTTCTTTATCCGATGACTACCCGCTCTAATACTCCCTCGCAGGGTGTGAAAGTGACTTACACAAAATCAAAGATTTTGGTTCGCTGCTTTTCTCCAAGAGTACGTTGCGAGCGGCTATGTCCCTGGATTCGTACGACTAAGAATCAGATGGGGTTGAACCCCCACCTGGTTCAAGTCTTAACTTCATTAGTATTACTTTATAGATTAAAAACTTTATTAATTAAAAGACTATAATGCGTTAATTTAGAAGTACTTATATATTAATCAAATAATAGCAGCAGTTTGGAATATAGATTGCAAACCTTCTGAAATAATAGCCTTCATTGGATATAATAAGTAATTTAAATCATGGTCATGGTTTTCAAAAATATTGACATGTAAATTATTCTTTTTTAGCTTTTTAAATGTTTTATCAATGTCTAGAACATCCTGCACCGGTATACTTGCATCATCTTTTCCGTGAAAAATATGAATAGGGATATTTAGTTTTACCAAAATCTCTTTTGCTGGTGGTAATTTAAAATGCTCTTTGCACCACGCAGAAGTAATTCTAACTTCATAGTTATTTTTTAACCATTCGTCATCATCAGAATTTATTGCATTAAAGACCTGATTTTTATATTCTCTTAGCATAATTTCAAAATCTTTTTGTTCTATAATTCCATTATAGTCTAAATCATAATCTTCAAAAGTGATATCTTCTAAGTATGTTTGACGAAGCTGATATCTATCTTCTTCAAAATTAGCTTTTGTTATATATCCCTTATTTTCATAGTCAAACCATTTACACATATTTACCATTGAGCTTCCACCTGATAACTGCCATTCTAGAGTTGTCCTTAAATTTTCATTTGCATATCCTGCTAGTAACAAAGCATGAATATTTGCTTTACCATTTAACGCTACCAATGGTGCAATCTGCGAGCCTTCACTAAATCCAAATAAAATTATTTTTGTATTTTTAAACTGTTCTTGATTTTTTAAATAATTTACAACAAATTCAATATCACTAACAGATGTAGAAGGAAGATAACTCTTATATTTTTCATCGTCAATATTAACATACATAGGACTATTTTCCGATATAGAACATCCTCTTGTGCTCCAACGACAAAAAGCAATATCCCTTTTACAAAATTCTTTTGCAAATAAATCAAAATAGTTAAATTCTACTTCCTCTATTTTTCTATGATTATCATAGGTGTTGGGTCCAGTACCCTGTACAAAAATAATAAGTTTTCCCACTTGACTTTTATTTGGAGTGCTTAACTTAATGGTTAATGGATACCCATCAAAAGACTCTAGGGTAAATACCGATGATTTCATAAATTCACTCTCCTTAAATCTAGGTATTGATCATAATCATCTCACAGTTAATAAACTAGCTATGCTTAAATTATATACTATTATATTTAAGAGAGAAATTTAAAAGAGTGCAAAAATCAATACATTTTTGCACTCTTCCAAATTTCTTTATATTAATGAAATATACATGTTACTACATTTCTCTGCTTGTTCTATTTATACATCTCTTCAAGCTTCTTTTGAATTTCTCCATTTTCAAGATATTCATCGTAACTCATCTGTCTATCCATTACACCACCTGGAGTAATCTCTATTATTCTGTTTGCAACAGTTTGCACGAACTGATGGTCATGGGATGTAAATAATATTGTTCCACTAAAATTAATTAATCCGTTATTTACTGATGTTATTGATTCAAGGTCAAGGTGGTTAGTTGGTTCATCAAATATTAAGACATTGGCACCGCTTAGCATCATTCTTGAAAGCATACAACGAACCTTTTCTCCTCCTGAAAGTACATTAGCATTCTTAAGAGCTTCTTCTCCTGAGAAAAGCATTCTTCCAAGGAAGCCTCTTATAAAGCTTTCAGATTTTTCATCGGAGAACTGACGAAGCCAGTCTACTAAACTTAAATCAACGCCTTCGAAGAACTCTGAGTTATCCTTAGGGAAATATGCCTGTGATGTAGTTACTCCCCATTTATAGCTTCCACTATCTGGTTCTAATTCTCCCATAAGTATTTGGAATAGAGTAGTTTTGGCTAATTCATTTGCCCCTGCAAAAGCAATTTTATCACCTTTATTTACTATAAAGCTTACGTTATCTAAAACTTTTACACCATCAATAGTCTTAGTTAAGCCGTCAACTGTAAGTAAGTCGTTTCCAGCTTCTCTTTCTGGGCTAAATCCAACGAAAGGATATTTACGAGAAGATGGTTTTATATCATCTAGGGTTATCTTATCTAACTGCTTTTTACGGGAAGTAGCCTGCTTTGACTTAGAAGCGTTAGCACTAAATCTAGCAACAAAGGCTTCTAATTCCTTTATCTTCTCTTCCTTCTTCTTATTTTGATCTTTAGCCATTTGTAATGCTAATTGACTTGATTCATACCAGAAGTCATAGTTACCTACATAAAGCTGTACTTTACCGAAGTCAACGTCTACCATATGAGTACAGATCTTATTTAAAAAGTGTCTGTCGTGAGATACTACTATTACTGTATTTTCAAAATCCATTAGGAAGTTTTCAAGCCAATTAATAGATTTAACATCTAAGTGGTTGGTAGGCTCGTCTAGTAATAGTATATCTGGTTTTCCAAATAGTGCTTGAGCAAGAAGTACTCTTACCTTATCTGCTCCATCTAAATCCTTCATTAGTTTATCATGAAGATCTACAGATATTCCTAGTCCCATTAAAAGTGCAGCAGCTTCTGACTCTGCTTCCCAACCGTTAAGCTCTGCAAATTCTCCTTCTAACTCTGATGCCTTTATTCCATCCTCATCTGTAAAGTCTGGCTTAGCATATAATGCATCTTTTTCTTTCATAATGGAATATAGTCTTTCATGTCCCATTATTACTGTCTCTAGTACTGGATATTCATCAAATTCAAAGTGGTTTTGCTTTAAAACCGTTAATCTTTCACCTGGTGTAATTATAACCTCTCCAGTGTTAGCTTCTACTTCTCCTGAAAGTATTTTTAAAAAAGTAGACTTCCCTGCTCCATTAGCACCTATTACTCCATAGCAGTTGCCTGGCGTAAATTTTATGTTAACATCTTCAAATAACTTACGTCCACCGTATCTTAAACTTATATTACTAGTACTTATCATATTTTACAAATCCTCCATTGTTATCTATATATTTTTCACTGATAAACAAAGTATATTAAAATATTCTTTTGCTTACTGTGTAATAATCGTAAAAATCTTAATTTTCAATGTCGAAACACCGAAACATTATACCATATAAAGATAGGATTAGCTATATATTTTTAAATACTAGGTACATAAATTATATCTCACACATTTATTAGGAAATATCAACACTGGGAATTTAAAAAAACACCAACCCTTGCTGTTGCTAGGTTGATGGCTATAAGGTCAGACTCAATGATAAAAAACAGGAAACAGTTTTCTGCTTTCTAAAAACTAATCAAAAACTACTTTCTTTAAAAAGAACCCAGCTATCACCAATAGGTGATAATGCTAGGTTGTAACAATGTTTTTAATATCTATATTTCAATAATATACTTATCAGGAATCGAATCAGCTAACCAAATTGTATCGCTTCCATAGTAAAATGAAGTCCCATTCTTCCATGCTTTTCTAGAATTAATGAGTAGCAGCACTGGATTATTATCATACCTTCTACCAACCTGCATTGCAATATCTCTATTTGTAGACAAATGAACATACTGCCTAGCTTGTGGTAATAAACCATATCTTTTTATTGATAACATAAATCTTTGTGCTGTACCATGATATAATATATCCGGCGGTTCTACAGGAACTTTTTCAACTTTATTTGGTGTTGAATGCCCATACAGTGCCCTAATTTTTCCATCAACAATTTCATGTCGCTTTTTATCTGATAAATCTATCATTTTATACAAGTCACTTTCCGTTATATTATACCATTTATCATTTTCTTTTAAAGCATTTATTAGCTTTAATGTGCTTACCCATCCATCAGCATTTAGTTCTAATTTATACTTCCATGGTTCATGCCTAAGAATATATGAAACTTCTTTGCTTAGTTCTAAATAGTTCAAAGTTTAGTCTCCTTTATACTTATTTAAGAATAGATTATTTTAACTTAGAATAGCCTTGTGAAATAAACTCATATACTCCAAACCCATCAAAGTAGATTTTATAATGATTGTATTTGTTTTTTATTTTATTCTCAACGACATCTTTTATCCATTCTGAATTTTCTACAGTTACTATAGCATTATAAGCAAAAACATCTTCTTTAGTAAGATTCTCTTCTTTACCATACCTATAATTAATACAATTATTAAAAACAATTCCAGTTACTTCATATTTTCCATTATCACTTTCATAATCAAATTTGAGAACTGTATCTTCTCCCTCCTTTTCAAAGATAGGTGGATTTATAAATTCCTGAGCCAGTTCTTTAATAATGTATACTTTTCTTATAGTATTCACTCCAATCACCCCAAACTACTCGCATTCTTACCAACATCTGTAATTCTTAATATATCTATTCCTGTGCTTGATAAACTGTTTCTTATCAATCTCTCAGTTATTTTACTTTCTATAAACTCACCTCCTGTCATATCAAGTAATTTCCACTTGCAACATGTCGCACCTCCAAATGTTACTTTATCTCCTCTTAAATAATATTTTTTAGTAACTCCATTTGCATTTTTCTGCGTTCTGATTCCTGAATCGTTATATCTAAAACTGATATTATATCCATTAACTATTATCAATTTTAATCTTTTGCCCTCTTCCAAGGTATAACTGTAATTATTATATGTTATTTTTCCTTTATAATATAATTTATTAATGAATTAGCTTTCTACAATAAAAGAAATGCAGTTTACCGATATTAATTAAAATGTACTATCATAGATATTCTTCCTATTAGTTAAATACCTTATATAAGTAGAGCTATCAATATGTATAACATAACACATTGATAGCTCTTATAAATTTCTTATGAAATATATTTAACAATTAATATCCAGCAACTATAAATTAAGTTAGTTCTCTTATTCTTAATTCGTGTAAATATCTTATTGAAACAGCTTCATATCCAAATATTCCAAATGGCTGGGCTTCTCCTATCTGATCTTTCTTAACTATAAACTCTTCATTGTTTCTTATAATAATTACTTTTTCAGCATCAAATAAATCAAACTTCCAGAAGTCAGGCATTTTAACTTCTTCTAAGACAGGAATATTTCCAATAATATTCCACTCTCCCTTCTTAATACCTGTATCAGTACTCCAAATCATTAAAATGGGTTCTAATTGCCTTATTTCTTCAAGAGCTACTTCTTTCATCGTTGGCACTAACTTATATAGTTCTATAAAAATAGATGGTCTATCTATTTTTAATATTCTGCCATATCCTTTGTTTCCTTTTTCATCTACTCTTAACTGAAAAATATCTCCAACTGAGTATTTTCCTTTTTTCTTCATAAATTTAATTCTCTCCTTGTTTAAATATTTTTATAGCCTCTTTGATATATTGTGAGTAATTTGGGTTTTTTAACTTAATAGGTCTTATCTTGTTTAAAAGCTTATCAATCCCACCATACTTATTAAATAGTATTTGTTCTAATCCTCTAGCTTGTGGATAGTTTAACTTTGATTTTTCTGGAGTAAATACAAGATTTTCTTTTCCAGGAGTTAACCTATGATTTAACTTTCTTACCTTAGGATTCTTAGTCCTACCAACATATTTAACATCAAACGTTATAGGATCTCTTAAAGTATAAACAGTATGATTAGCTTCAGCAACCTTAACCATTCCTGCTATTAGTACTAGTTTTGTTGCATTATTAGGAGGCGTCAATATTTTATTAAAAGATTTAATTGCTTGGGAGACTACTCCTAACGCTTTATTTACTACATTTGTTGCTTTTTCATATACTTTTCTCCAATAAGGCCAAAAGCCACTTGGATCATCTAGATTTACAGGATTATTCATACAATATGCAAATAAATTATGTGATATTAACTCACCAGTCTTTCCTCCAAGCTCATCCGCATTTAAGAACCTTCCCCAAACTGGA
>NZ_JAODOO010000019.1 GCF_025398335.1 Clostridium sp. CX1 | reverse complement strand
CTACTTATCTTTACCTCTGTTTAATTTTCAAGGATCATATCGTTTGTTAACGACTAGATTTATATCTTATCATTTTCATATCAACTAGTCAACTAGTAATTTATTACTACTTTGTAACTTATTACGTTGCTGACAGCTTCTATATAATATCATGCAAATCAAATCTTTGTCAACACTTTTTTAGTATTAATTTTAATTTGTTTGCTTGCCGCTCATCCAAGCGACGAATGTTATTCTATCACCTTTTAATAACACTTTATCGGTATAATAGGTTGGATTTATTTAGTTTATGTCGGAAATTCACTAATATTCTTTTAAATACTTATTATTTAGCATATGAACACGCCTGGACAAGTTTTTCTCCACTAAGATTAAAACTAAAATACTCATCAAAAGGGACATAGCCGCTGGGAAGGTATGACTTGAAGAAAAAAGCCCCAAACTATTAGTATGGAGCTTTTTACATTTTACTACCAATAGTATTAGATTCTTCTAACATTCCATTTTATAAAACCAACTACTCCTATACTTAAAATAAAAGATAGTATTAGGATATTATAAAGACTTAGATTAGTATTTATAAGTTGTCCATATATTAACTGACCAGGTGCAACACTAGCTGTTGCAATAGCAGTGGAAAAAGCACTTACCTTTCCAAGCATATCTTCTTTTACTTCTTGCTGAATATAGGTTAATGATATGGTGTTAGACAAAGCTAAAGACAACATTATTCCAAGCCCCCCTACTGAGTAAAGTCCTAAAATAACAGGTTTGCTTGGCATAGTTAAGTAAGTGGCTGCCCCCATAGTTATAATGGCTATTACCATAGGATACATTGTTTTATGTATCGCTTTCATTTTAAACAATTTAGGTTTAAAGGTTATAATCATTCCTCCTAGTATCATCCCTAAAACAAATATTGCTTCAACAAAACCATATACAGATGCAGACATATTCAATTTTAATTTAATGAAATAAGGAGATACAACAGTCAAAATTGGTACTACAAAAATATTAGTTAACCCATAAGAAAGGATAATTCCAAGTACAATTTTCTTTTTTTGTTTCAAGTATGTAAAACTTTTTTTCATTTCCTTAATGGATTGTGAAATAGGGTTTTTAAATTTTTCTTTTACTTCTAAATCCGGAATATCTAAAAACATCTCTAAAATAGCTGATAGCAAAAAGCTAGTAGCATTTATTATTACTATTACTTTTATTTCAACAAAGCTATATAATAATCCGGCAATTATAGGTCCAACTAAGTTAACTACAGCTCCAACTTGTTGAATGATTCCATTAGCAGATGCTAATTTTTCCTTTTCAACAATTTGTGGAATAGAGGCTGTAACAGAGGGGCTATATAAAGTATAAACTATAGATAGTATAAACATTATGATTCCTACTATTATGGTATTATCTCTTCCACTCATTAGTATTATTGAATACACAGCCATTAAGGCGCTACTAAAAAAATCAAGGTAAACCATTATCTTTTTTCTATTTACTGTGTCTGCTAGTAGTCCTGCTATTGGTGCAAACAGTATGTATGGAACAGTTGAAATTGCTAATATTGTTGAAAAGACAGCAGCATTTCCTGTTAAGTCTAAAATGTATAAAGACATACAAAATCTTTGAACTGCATTTCCAAACAAGGATATTACCTGTCCAATAATTACTATAACAAAGTTTTTATTTTGCATCTTAACACCTTATAAGTTCATAATCTATGCAAATAGGGTAATTTTTGTTTTCACTTAATTGTAATTTACCCTCAATCCCATAAATGTCTTTTAAATTTTCTTTAGTTATAGCCTCTTTAGGAATACCTTCACAAATAACTTTACCTTTTTTTAATCCGATAATATTGCTTGCAAATCTGCAGGCATTATTTAGTTCATGTAATACCATAACAATAGTAATACCTTTTTCCTTATTCAATTTCTCTAATACTTGCAATACTTCAAGCTGATAAGACATATCTAAATAGGTAGTTGGCTCATCCAGCATGATTATATCTGTTTCTTGAGCTAAGGTCATTGCAATCCAAGCTCTTTGTCTTTGTCCTCCAGATAAGTTATCTATTTCTCTATCTGCAAAATCCTTAAGTCCTGTTTCCTCTATTGCCCAATCTATAATTTCTTTATCATGAGACTTGAGCCCGCCTATCATCCTTTGATGTGGAAATCTTCCAAAGGCAACTAATTCTTTTACCGTGATTCCACTTGGACAGACTGGCCCTTGAGGTAAAAAAGCTACTTGGGTTGCTATATGCTTCTCTTTTTGCATTTTAATATTTTTTTCATTTATAAAGATATCTCCGCTTTTAGGCTTTATTACCCTTGCTATTGTTTTTAGCAAAGTTGATTTCCCGCATCCATTTGCCCCTATAATAATACTTATCTTACCTTTTGGAATGGAAAGATTCATATTATCTATTATAAGATTATCTTCATAGGCTACTGATAAATTCTTTACACTAATAGCTTCCATCTATTTCTCCTTCATCATTAAATAAATAAAATATGGTACTCCAAATATTGAAATTGTAATTCCAACTGGTATTTCAATTGGAGAAAATAAATTTCTTGAAACTGCATCTGCAACTAAAATTATTACTATACTTACAAGCGCAGATATTGGTAAGAAATTTCTATGATAAGGCCCAACTAGCTTTCTTGCTATGTGAGGAGATATTAAACCAATAAATCCCACATTTCCTGCAAAGGCTGTAGCGCCGCCAGCAAGTATAACTGCATAGGATAAAAACTTCTTTCTTTCCTTATTTAAATTTAAACCAAGAGCAACTGAATGTTCATCGGATAAACTAAGAACATCTAATTTTTTATAATTCAACAATACTATCACAAACATTAGGGTAACTAATGGAATTATTATTTTTGCATAGCTCCATCCTGATCCCCAAAGGCTTCCCGAGGTCCAAATTAATACTCTATTATAATCACCAACTCCGCTCCTAAATGTAAAGAAAGTAATAAAGGCATTTAACCCTGCGTTTATTCCAAGTCCTATAAGGAGCAATCGTTTTGGTTTAATCCCATTTCTACCTGATAGGTAATAAGTTATAAAGGCTGAAATCCCTGCTCCTATAATAGCGATAACAGGCAATACATAAACAGATAGAGGTCCAAGTACACTATAGTAATTTACAGTTTTTAATGAAATAAATATGACTGCTGCTACTGCTGCTCCAGCATTGATGCCAATTATACCTGGATCTGCAAGTTCATTTTTTGTTATAGTCTGCAGTAGTGCTCCTGCTGTAGACAGGGCTATACCAACAGAAATTCCAACTAGCATCCTGGGAAATCTAAGATTTAAAATTGCTGCATTTTGAAGTTTAGTTCCCTGTCCTAGTAGAGTTTTTATACTATCTAAAGGAGCTATTTTATAAGTTCCCCAGCATAGATACATAATAGAAGACAGTAATAATAAAACAAATAATACTAGGGCTGTTATTCTAAGTCTTCTTTTCATGTTAACCTCTCTCCTTCCTTGCCATAGCTATAAAGAATGGAACTCCTATTAAGGCCGTAAATATTCCAATTGGGGTTTCATAAGGATTATAAACCATTCTTGCAGCTATATCGGAATAGACTAAAAGTATAGAGCCTAATAAAAAAGAAAAAGGTATATTTTTTCTATAATCTTCTCCAAATATCTTTCTCACTATTTGTGGAACTATAAGTCCAACAAAAGCTATATTCTTTCCAACAGCTACTGCAGCTGCACACATTGGTATCATAACAAGAAAAGTTATTAATCTTATTCTTTCTGGATTTTCTCCAAGGCTAATTGCCACGTCATCCCCTAAGTTTAGAATATTTATTTTCTTGGATAGGAAGATGGCTATTATTAAACCTAGAATTCCAAATACTGCAACTAGGTAAAAGTCTGCCCAAGTTGCATTTCTAAAACCTCCAGAAACCCAAAAGGCAATAAATTGAGATCTATTTGATAAAAGTCCTACTATAGTCGTTAAAGAAATAAAGAAAGTGCTCATGGCAGTACCTGCCAAAAGTATTTTTGTAATAGATCTATTATTTGATTTTCTAGAGGTAAATCCTAATACAATAGCTCCACTAAATACTGCTCCAATTAACGAGGCTATCATAACATTTGTAGTATTTATGGTAATTTGTGCAGCATAGAATATTGCCACAACTAAGGTAGCTCCTTGGCTTACTCCAAGAAGGGAAGGTTCTGCTATTGGATTTCTTGTAACTCCCTGAATCATAGCTCCCGTTACTCCCAAAATCCCACCTGTAAATAACACGCTTAGGGCTCTAGGAATACGCACGTCTCTAATGAGCATAAGTTCCAAGGTTTCACTATAATTAAAAATACTATTCCATATTTCTGTTATCCCAATATGGGTGACTCCTAGACTTATAGCTAGGAATACACCGATCATTAGAATAAAAACACCGCAAACTATAAAAGTCATTGCATTTTTACTGCTTTGTTTCATTTAACATCTCCATTACTTCATCTAAAAGTACTTGTCTACCTATTGAACTATATCCCTGTACAAAGTAAGGTGAAGAAGCTAGTTTAATAACTTTACCTTCTTTTACTTCAGGCAAACTGTTCCATATTGCATTTTTCTCAAGGGATTTTAAATCCTCATCTGTTCCAATAATAAATATATAATCTGATTTTATTGAAGCTAATCCCTCATAAGTTACCACTGGTAAACTTATATCCTTTTGTGCCGGCATACCCTCTGGTTTACCTAAGCCCATATCCTGATATAAAACACTACCAAAACCAGCTCCGTCAAATACGTAGAATTGACCGCCACTAGCTAGGAAAGATAAATAGGTTGTGTCTTTACCATAGGTTTTTTTAATTTTATCTCCAAGTTCCTTTGATTTTTTATCATAATTAGTTAACCAAGTATTTGCAGCTTCTCCTTTATTAAAGACTTTTGCTAAGGCCTTAACGTCTTCCTTCCAGCTTAAAGCTTCTAGTTTAACCATTACTGTTGGAGCAATCTCACTTAATTGATCATACATTTTTTCTTGCACTGTTGATATTACTATTAAGTCTGGATTTAAATTCATTATTGCTTCAACATCCATAGTATCCTGCATGCTATATCCTATTATCTTGGCACCTTTTAATGTATTCTCTAAATACTTAGGAAGCTTTGTATAATCATAAGCATCACTATTAGCAGTTCCTACTACCTTATATCCTAAAATTGATAAAATATCACTATTACCACTTAAATCAACTATTCTTTCAGGTTTTTCTGGAATCTCAACTTGTCCTTTAACATCTGTTACTGTAACAGTCTTCTTTTCTTCTTTTACAGCAGAAGGTTGTGAACAACCAACAAAAAGTGTTAAAGCCATACAAGCAAGCAAAACTGTTTTTAATACTGAATTTTTTTTCATTTTATATCTTCCTTTCGACAATGAAATTCTTCTTTTTCTAACAAAGCTAATTGTACATGATTTTCATTCTCAATACAATAACTGCATCTAACTTAATTATTTTTACATCTTATTTAACTATTTTTCCTTGAAAAATTAGGAATTATTAAATATAATTTTGTTATTAAAGGAGGAATTTTATGATAGTAAGATCTAGTGAAGAGTTTAAATCTGTAGTTTTGGAAAAATTATCCTTTGATAAAATTGAAACTAAGAACTATACCTTATATACAAATAAAAATAGGCCTGAACTTGGCCATTTAATTAGTTATTCAAGAGATAGTTATTATAATTTAGGTATTGCAGACTATACAATATCTGAGGATTTTAATCTATCTTTTGATAATCCTGAGCTGTTAATGCGTTTTGGAGTTGTTTATACAGGAGCTACAGAATTTAAGATTGAAAACAATCCAGTGTCCTCTTTTACTCCTTCATCCTTCTTTGTTATTGAAAAAAATCTAAGAGGTAAACAAAGCTGGAAAAAGGGTCAGCACTTTCATGGAACGGAAATAACTATATATGAGAGTTATTTTAATGAAATAATAAAACCTAACTTTCCAAATATAATGGGCTTCGATTCTTTTATTAAAAATTATACTTATACTTATCTGCCCTTGGAGATTGTAGAAATAATTCATCAGTTACAAAGTTTAACTAACGAAAATTCCCTAAATAGTATTTATCTAGAAAGCAAAATTTTGGAGTGTATAGCTATTTTAATAAATGAGGTTACTAAGTCTCCTGAAAATGCTTTTACTAATCAGATTAACTACGGAAACATCAATATTGGTGCTGATAGGGTGATTAAACTAACTTCCTCCGATATCCGTGCTATTCAAAAAGCCCATGATATCTTAGAGAAAAATTACAGTAAACCTCCTAGCATTGGAGCTTTAAGCAAGATGGTGTTTTTAAATGAACAAAAGTTAAAGGCAGGATTTTCAAAGCATTATCATATGTCCATTGGTGAATATTCAAGTAATATTAAAATGACTGTTGCTGCAAATCTTTTATCTACAACAGATTTAAGTATTGAAGATATAGCTCATAAAGTAGGTTATAGTTATTCTGCAAATTTTTCTAAAATGTTTAAGAAGATTTATGGACAAACTCCATTGAAATTTAGAAAAACAAAGTAAACAAAAGGCCTGCCAGCATAGTATTTGCTGGCGGCCCTTACTCTTTCCTTTTAATAGTTTTTTGCTTCTTCTCTTGTCATCCAAAAATGAATACCCCTAGTAGAGTCCATCCATCGATCCTCATTAAAATCTTTTACTTCTACCCACTGACCTACGCGGTAAACAAAATTCTCATCTACCAAAGACCAAGCTTCCATGTAACTTTCTTTATAGTCGAAACTTTTTATTGTGAGCACCTTTGCTCTGTTGCAGCGACAAGAAGGTAACGTAGCAGAAGTCCGCTTTGCATCTGCTGGTATTAGAAGTTGTACCAAGCGGTCATTAAGACATTTCTTATATCCAAGAAAGGCTCCCTTCTCTGGACAACGTAAATGAAACCATTTTGTATTCTCATCAGAAATAATGCCATCCAATTTAGCATACTCTAACACTGCACCATGTAAGTTTGCGCCTTGAATGTTACAGCCTGCCATATCTGCATATCGAAGAACTGCACATTCTAAATTTGCATGTCGAAAATTCGTCTTACGTAAGGTACATTCATCAAACAACGCATTATAAACACTACTATACTCTAGATTTGCCTCATCAAACCTAACTCGATGGAATGCACTCAGAGAGAAATCAATATTAGATAAATCCCAGCTTGTAAAATCCATATCAGAAAGTTCTATCTCTTCTAAAACAAGCCTTTCCTTTGGTTTTCTGGTCTTTAATATCTCTTTAAATTCCTCCTGTGATAACTTACGCATGACACTTTCCCCCTTTTACAGATCCATCACATATACTTTAACAACCTGCATTAATTCTACTCTAAGTATATACCTTAAATATGCATATAATCAATTCATACTTCTCTACCATAATTTTTCTGTTAATGATGGTCTTTTTAAGGGTTTAAACAAAAACTTTAAATCTATTTAGTCAGTCAAAACTCCAGACTTAACCAATACTTCTCTTGACTGGTCAAGCTTTAACTCATTTACCTTTATAATAGGGCCTGTACATCCCATGCCGCTCTCTGCATAAATCCCTGCTTTCCACAAGGTTTTCTCTGCAGCTTCAATATCCATTACATCTATACCTGTTATAACAGCAGTAGCTACTTCCTGAGGCGGTGCCTTAATGTCTTCTTCATCACTTTCATGTTTCACTTCCTTGGTTAAGCTGCTTAACACCTGGTTAAATTGAGCTTCTTTAACCTTCCCAAATTCAGTGTTAGCTATTTTTGAAAGTCCTCCCCTTACTAATTCCGCTGCATATTCTAGTGCATTGGCAATTACAGGTGCTCCAGATGCTCTGGACACAATTAGAATAGTTCTGTTATAACCATCACCAATTCCTGGTCCATACCCATATCCGAAGCCTTCATAGCTTCCTCCAGTAGTGTATGAAGAAAACATCTTCATTAATAGGTTTCCTGTTAGTGTATCTGCTACCATAACATCTGATGTGGCTGTAAGCAAATCATTTCCTCTCATTACAGCACCACCATCTGCACGCATGGATTCTGCAAAATTTATTTTATATCCATTGCTATTTAACTGCTTAAGTGCTTTTTCTACCTGTCTTGCTCCATCCAAATTTAAGATTCCAACAGTAGGATTTTCAATACCCATGGCCTTTGCAGTTATAATACCATATAATGCATTTTTAACCATTGCCTCTGTTCTATGCATTGAAGAAGTGCCTGTAGTAGTAGCTAAGAACATTTGCTTACCTATTCCTGGAGTTACTACCCTTCCAACTGTTGAAACTCCTATTGGAAAGTCATAGTGCATAGTAACTGCTGCCTGTATGTACTTTTCATCAATAGCATTTTCCATCTTTCTATACATTTCTTCTTCAGTGTTTGCTTCGATAATTTCTAGCTTCGTGTCAACCTTTGGACCTATTAATACTATATCAAAATCCTTTGCTTTTTTTGCTGCATATTCTGCTCCACTTACAACATTATTAACCCCATGTTCACTGCCTAGAACTGTTACCCCAATTTTTATTTTAGTGGCAAAACTGCCAGTCTCTATTGCATCCGCAATTTTCATAAAGGTCTTACCTATAAGCTGCTTCACATCTCTGCTTTCTTCCATTATCATCACCTCTATTCTTCCATTAGTTGTGACGCTAAATTTCTCATTGCTTTTGCTATTACCTGTTCTATTTTTTCCTCAGAAAAGACTTCTTCTGATTTTTTTGTTTCTCCTGTGTTTCTTTCCATAATAATTGAAACGCCATCAAATAAATTTGTCATACGTCCTAAGAATAAACTTCCTTTTCCTACTATCATAACTTTATTCAGATTTCCCTCTGTTAAAGCCTCCTTTGCAAATCCCACATAAGGTACTCCAGAAGGAATATGACCTTGAGTTGGAGCCCATCCTGGCATACCATGTTCGGTAACAAAATTCTTTAAATCTTTTCTATCCAATTGCTTCTTTTTAACTGCTAATGCAGCAATCATCTTATAATTTGCTTCTGGCACATCACCAGCACCAGCTGGCTTTGTAATATCTGGATTTTGCATTTCAACAGAGAACTTGTCTATATCAGTCATTTTCATATTAATTTTCTCTAAAGGAGCACACATAAGGGAGTTTACTACAGCTTCTGGTGATGAGCCAGTTCCCACAGTATGTCTCCCAACTATATCTGTTCTTAATATAGGATTTACTCCATCATTTGGGCCTACTAATATTGCAAAACCGCCTAAACAATCTTCTAAAATAGGCATATTATTTTTCACATGATCTTTACCATTCATGCCTAATTTTGCAGTTGCTCCTCCACCTACTATAGCTACATTTTTATATACTCCGGACTGAACTAAGGAAGCTGCTGTTATTAAAGCATGAGTTGGTCCAGCACAAAAGCCTCTCATGTCAGCACCAGTTGAATTAACACAACCTGCTGCTTCTGCTATTGACTTTGCAAAGTTTCCTCCACCTCTTTGGTTCATATCTCCACAGGCTTCTTCTGAACACTCTATAACATATTCAATTTCTTCCACATTAACGTTGTTCTTCTCAATTAGATTCATTAAAGCTAATGCTCCTGAAGCTTTTACCGCTAGATTTTCAAGCATAGTGTGAGAACCTAAGTTAGCATCCACTTCATGGGCTTTTTTTACACAACCTACTAACTTACCATTATTATATAAACCTTCTGCACCATTTTCTTTAACAAGGATTTCTATTTCTGACAAGTCAACTCCCTCTTTAGTTTTAGAAAGCTGTAAACTATTAACTAGTGGGTGATTGCTTAACTTTTCTTTAATAGTTTCTACAAAAGATTTTTCAAGATATACTAAATCAAATACATCACATATTTGAAGTAAAGCTATAAACTCATCCTGAGGCATAATCTCTCCGAATCTTCCAAAACGGCAAGAACCTTCAGCTTTTTTATCCCACCAAGGCAAAGAAAATTTGTTCAAGTCTTCTGGCTTGATATTTCCTATATAGGTCTGATTAGGCAAATAGTTTACAGCCTCTTGGAAACTTCTGAGATGATTAGGTAATTCTTTAAGATATTCTGAATCTGAATTGACTATTCTTTCTGTTGTTTGAGTAGTCCCATTATGAAACACCATATCCGGTGTATGTACCAAGACATACCCTGCCCCTCTTACTACTGAATAATTCATTTTAACACCTCCGAGATTTTAATATTACTTGAAACTCTAACAATATTTAGTATAGACATCCAAACTAGAAAGGTGACTTATCCGGGGAGTTATCCGTAGGATAAGTCACCTTTCGGTGTTATAGTTCCATACTAAAGAAACTTACAGAATTCATTTCTCATTGTAGACATTTCTCCTATAATTCCATCTACATCAAGAACCATTTCCATCATTCCAATTTGTTCATCATATACTTCTGGATTAACAAGTTCTTTAAGTTCTGGCTCTACTACATGATAAGCTCTTAGTCCTAACTGGACTCCTGCCAATGGACCTGCAAAAGTAGGGTCTCCATTTGTAACTGTTTCAGCAGCTAAGCCTGCTGCTTCAGCTTCTGCGGCACCTAATATTACTAGCATATTTTCAGCACCATATTTTTCTGTTAATGTTTTAACCCTATTTTGATTTTCCAAATCCATTGCACCTGCTGCTGTTCAGACAAAGCATTCTGTTGAAGAAAATACAACTTCTGCTCCTGTACCGTCTAAACATTGAGCTATTGCTGGAGCAGGTATACCATCTCTGTCTCCAATGATAATAACTTTTTTACCTTCTAATAAACTCATTGTTTTTCCTCCTTATTTTAAATTATTATTTATTAAAGATGCTTTGATATCATTGCATCAATACTTTCTTTTGTAGCATCTTCTTTTACTACTTCCCCAATTTTTTTTCCGTTTTTATATAAAGAGATTGTTGGAAGTCCAAGTACTCTTTGGGATATTGCTAATCTTCTAGCCTTTGTAGTATTTAGTTTGCAAAACTTAACTTTACCTTCATACTTTTCAGCTAATGCTTCTACATCTGGCATTAAAGCTTGACATGGTACACAGCCATCCCCAAAATAGTCTACAAGAACATAGCCCTCTGCTTCTAATACTTCAGGCTTAAAGCTATCCTTATCTACAATTAACATATTACCTGCCACCTTTCTTTTATTGAATTAGGTTATATTATTAAAAATTGTTTTCTATATATTTTTCTGCTTGTACAGCAGCAATAGCCCCATCTGCTGTTGCTGTAACAACCTGTCTTAAAGGCTTTTCTCTTATGTCCCCAGCTGCAAACACGCCTTCTATGTTGGTTTCCATTTTGTCATTGGTAATTATATATCCGCTTTCATTCATCTGGATTTTTTCCTTAAATAAATTATTTATTGGTAGATATCCAGTAAAAACAAATATACCGAAAGTACCATCCTCTTCACCAGCAAAGTATTCGTGAGTTTCACCAGTTTTGGTATTTTTAAATACTGCTGATTCTAATATTCCATTACCCTTTATTTCGCTGACAACAGTATCCCACATAAAATGAATCTTTTCATTTTTGAAGGCCTTTTCCTGTATAGACTTTGCAGCCCTTAGCTCATCTCTTCTATGAACTACTGTAACTTTTCTAGCAAACTTTGTTAGATAAAGAGCCTCTTCAATAGCAGAGTCTCCCCCACCAACTACAAAAACCTCTAAATCCTGAAAGAAATCTGCATCACAGGTTGCACAGTAAGATACTCCTTTACCAATTAATTCATTTTCTCCAGGACATCCAATATGTCTAGGTGCTGCCCCTGTGGCAATAATTACGGTTTTAGCCTGATATTCCTCATTTTCACCTTTCAACACCTTGATCTTTTCACTAAAATCTACTGCTTTTATAGTGTCCTTTTTTCTTTCAGCGCCGAAGTGCTCAACCTGTTCTTCCATTCTAGCTATTAAGCTCGGGCCTGTAGCATCTTTTACTGATCCAGGATAATTGGCTACCTCATCTGTAATTACGATTTGTCCTCCTACCTTACCTCTTTCAATTATTAAGGTTTTCAGTCTAGCTCTTGCTGCATACAAGCCAGCGGAAAGTCCTGCCGGTCCAGATCCTAAGATAATAACGTCATATATATTATTCATACCACACCTTCTTTTTTAATATTTTAATAATATTTACTTACTACTGAGATAAATCTACTTTTAGTTCACCATTTTCAGATACTACTATTTCTTCTTTAACTTGCTCTTCCCGAAGAGCCTTGTATATGCTGTAGCACATAACGAGCATGATCAACATGAATGGAAAGGCAGCAGCAATAGAAGCGGTCTGGAGTGTCTTTATGGCAGCAGTACCCCCTACTAGAATAAGCATTATAGTGACAGCCCCCTGGGCAATTCCCCAAAACCCGCATAGTTTTTTACTTGGGTTAAGATCTCCTCCCGATGTCAGCATGCTCAGTACATAGGTCGCTGAATTAGCAGCTCCTGCAAAAGACGCGATGATCAGGATAATCGCTAGCGGCGCAGTGATGAAATAAAGTGGTAGGTGCTGCAACGTTGCAAATAAAGCGGTGGAAACATCGGTTTTAACAGCTGCCTGAATGGCACCCTGTGACAATGCATCTAGATTAAAGGCAGCTCCCCCATAGATCGCAATCCATATGAGGCAGAAACCAGAAGGAAGGAACACTGATGCAAGTATGAATTCGCGAATAGTACGTCCTCTGGAAACACGTGCTATGAACTGACCTACAAATGCTGCCCAGGCAATATACCAAGCTCTGTAGAATATCGGCCAGGCTTTAGTCCATTCAACATTGCCCATCCATAGACTCTGTCCGATAAAGTTTTGAATGTAATCACCAAGGGTGTGAGTAAAATTATTTAGTATAAATACCATTCCACCAAAGAGGAAAATAAATATCATAAATCCAATTGAAAGCCATACCTTCACGTCAGCAACAGCCTGCATCGCCTTATGCAGTCCGGATACGGTGGCTAGAGTAAATATCGCTGTCATCATTGCGATAATAATAGCAGTAATACCAGGTGTCGCTTTAATTCCCCAGATATATTGTATCCCTGTAGCAATCTGACCAGCCCCCAGTCCCAAGCTGGTTGCTACACCAAACATCGTCGCAAATACTGCTATTACATCGATGGTTTTGCCGATAGGTCCCCGAATACGGTCACCAAGGATTGGGTAAAAAGCCGAACTGATTAGGCAGGGAAGACCTTTTCGATACTGGAAATATGCCAGAGCTAAACCGCAAACGGCATAAATAATCCAGACATGAATACCGAAGTCATTAAATACAATCCGCATGGCATCATGCATAGCTTGCTCAGTCCCTGGTTGTCCCACAGGTGGTGACATATAGTGAACCATCGGTTCAGCAATTGACCAAAAAACCATTCCGATGCCCATTCCACCTCCAAATAGCATAGTAAACCACTGGAAATTTGTAAATTCCGGTTTTTCATCATCCAACCCTAGCTTGATATTACCAAAGCGGCTGAGAGCAATAGTGAATATAACCACTGTAAAGACAGCTACTGATATAAGATATAGCCAACCAAAATTAGTAGTTAAAAATGCTAACACACCATTAGCTGCTTTGGCCATTTGAGATGGCAGAATTATACTAAATGCTACAAATATCAGAGCTATACCTGCAGAAACATACAGAACCGACCGGTCTTTTGATTTCTGTTCATTTGACATATTTAATTTTCCCCCCTTCGTAAAACCAATCTAAAATAGGCCTCATCCATGTTGACAAGACCTATTTAGTTATATGAAACTCCTTCTCCTTTCGTCGAATGAGTAAGCGATTCGCACAAAATCATAGATTTTGGCTCTCTGCTTATATGAAACTCCTTCTCCTTTCGTCGAATGAGTAAGCGATTTAGATTTTTACTTTAAAAACAGTTTGCTCTTCAATATCAGTTGCTAGAGCATCTAAAGCTACACCCACCCTATGATATCTTAACTTCCACTGTGCCTCTTTAGAATCTGCAGGGTTTCCTAGTGGATATGGTATGGAAATAGTCGGTACTATTCTATTTGAACCTACTGTTGTTGCTACGGGAATAAGATTACACATTTGAACAACTGGGAATCCAGCTCTTTCAATTTCTTTTACCATTGTTGCACCGCAACGTGTACAAGTTCCTCAGGTGGAAGTTAGTACAACTGCATCTACATTGGCTGCTTTTAAATCTTCAACAATTTCTCTCGCCATTCTTGCAGCTTCACCTTGGGTAGTTCCAGTTCCAACAGTGGAATAGAAATACTCATGAAGCTTACCCATTTTGCCTTCTTTTTCATAGGCTCTAAAAGCATCTAATGGAACTATTACATTTGGATCTGCATCAGCAGCTGCAGGGTCAAATCCAGCATGTATTGTTTTATATACTCCACCCTCTAATCTATCTAATTGTGATACATTATATTTACCCCATCTTGTTGCTGAAGCAGATTGTATTCTATCAGGGTTGTCCACAGGAACTATACCTCCTGTTGTTACACAAGCTATAGTCACTTTACTTAAATCCTTGATAGCTGGTGCTATTGGCACTCTATCCATCTTAGGAATAGGCAGTTCAGTTTGGAACTCTTCACCTTTTAATTTCTTTAACATCATTTCTACTACTCTATCAGCAGCTGGTTTTCCTGATTCAAGCCAAACCTGATGTCTCTTACCTCTTCCGTAATAGCCTTCCTCTTCTGCAGAAAGAAGCTTTTCTCCACTTAATACTTTATTTCCAAAGTCAGCCATTGCCTTTATGTCTTTTCTCATTCTTCCAGCATTGTTTCCGCCTTTGAATATATACACATCCTTCTTAAACATTTCAACACCAGGGTTTTCAATGTGCATAGAAGATATAACTGGTACATTGAATTTTTCTTTTACAGCTTTGCATATAACTCCACAAGCATTTCCATATCTTCCAGCCTGGAATGCAGGACCTGCAAAGAATATGTCAAATTCCTTACCTTCTAAGAATCCTAATATTGTCTCTACTGCTTCCTTTTCATTAGATCCCATGAAGTTATCTCCACATATTATTGTGTGGGTAACTTCTGCATCTTTTATTTGTTTGTTTAATTCTAAAGCTGGCCCAACTAAACCCTCTCTTATTTCTGGAGAAAAATCTGCTTTATCTTCTCCACCTATCTGTCCAAAGAATTGATTTATATATAAAATTGCTTTTTTCATCTAAACTGCACCTCCTTAAAACTCTCTCATTGTTTTTGGTGACCATCCGCAAGCCTGATCTCCGCAGAACATTGCGTTGTTTTCCATAATAATTGAACCGTCTTCTCTAACAGAAGGTCCTAAAATTTCATCGTTTGCCCAACCTCCAGATAAACCATCTCTAGCTAAAGATTGTAGTTCACCTATAACAGTTTCCATAGGAGGAAGCTCTATTAACTCTGAAACGTTTCCAGTAGATACAATAGCATCTGCTTTTATATCTAAGGATACTAATGGCTGAGATTCTCCATCTCTTCCAGTACATTCGTTAGTAATACCACAGGTTTTAACTCCAGCCTCTTCTAATGCAACTATGCAAGCTATAAAGTCTGCATCAGGATTTCCATAACCTTCTTCTGCAACAATTGCCCCATCTGCTCCTAAGGATTTTGCCATTTGAGCAACAAATAAAGCTGCACGTTTCTTTTGTTCTAATGCTACATTAAGATTAGACATTATAACTCCTAAAAAGTTAAGTGTCTTTCCGTGTTCAGCATAAAGTCTCTTAATGGTTGGATTATTCTGAAAATCATAGGTTGACCACTTTGATGAACAAGGCATAAAACTTCCTGAAATCAAAGCTCCATCTAAAACTTCATTAGGATGCATAAAAGTAGGTACCATATGATTTGCGTCCCATCCATATACTAAATCGTTGTATCCCATTTCCTCCATCTGTGATTGAGGCTGCATTACAAATACAACAGATGGCAATTCTTGAACCTCTTTTGCTCTCTTTGTAACTGGTTCTAATTCAAAAGTCTCTATATCTTCTGGCTCTAAATCCTTAACACAGTTTCCTATAAATTCTGCTAATTTATGTCCTGCCCACCTTAAGGCCTTATTTTTCTTCTGCTGTTCATGTTTTTCAAAATCCTCGTCTGTGTCTCCTACAAGTACAATATTCTTTAATTGAGAATAATAAGTATATTTTGCCCCTTCTCCACTCATATCTATTAAACCATCCTGGAATCCTCCCCAGTGCTTTCCAACCACTAAGACGCTGCAGCCTTTAAGTGCATGAGTTCGTCCATCACCTACGGCCACCACATCTCCTGTAACACCTGGAAATAAGGTATTGCCATTTACTTTTACCCTTGGCTCAATTGCCTCTTTTACAGGAACTAATCGAACCTTATCTCCTGGCTTTACAATTAATAAGTCTGCCTCTGTAATATGTTCATCTTCTAAAACAAAATCTAGTGCCTCTTGCTTGTTTACTGTTAAGATTCCATTTTTGTAAGAGGTCTTCTCTCCAAAAACAATATCTTTTACATGAAAATTTCCAATTTCTAATTTCACTTATATCCCACCCCTTCTACATAAATATAAATGTTTTCAATTTTACTATGACATGTAACTAATACAATAATTTAACAGTACTGCTTTGATTAAATATTATCATAATTGCGACTATTTTGTAAACACAATTATATTATAATCATGATTATATTTTTATAACAATAACAAATAGCTATTATTAAAAAATGTAATAATAGCCTCAAGTCATTTATTTTGTAGGTTAAGAGCGTATAATCTAAACTTTTATTATAGAAATTATTAATACTATTTATTATTTTTCGTAATAGGAAAGCTTTACTTTCAAAAAATGCGAATCTAGGATATAATTATTTGTGTTTACTAATATGGTAAAATATTTACAAGATGGTGATTTCAATGGAAATGGATAAAAAGGCTATTCAAAGAAAACGTATGATGAAATATTTTATAGATGCAGTTGAGAAAATAATACAAGAAGAAGGTATTGAGTTTGTTACTATTAGAAAAGTTTCTGATATAGCTGGCTTTAATAGTGCTACAATTTATAATTACTTTGGTAACTTAAATGAACTATTATTTTTTAGTTCAATAAAATACTTAGAGGACTATGCTCACGATCTTCCTAATTATACTAATAACTGTAGCAATTCTTTAGACACTTTTATGGGTATATGGAGATGTTTTTGTCTTCATTCATACAAAAATCCAAGAGCATACTATAATCTTTTTTTTGAAGAAGGGGTGAACCCTTCCAATAGTTCAATTAGGAACTACTTTCATATTTTTTCTGATGAACTAAGTAATCAGTCAGAAGAGCTACTTCCAATGTTACTAGGTGAAAGAATATATGATAGAAACTTAACGATTTTAAAGAAATGTGCCAAGGATGGTTTTATAAAAGAGGAAGATTTAGAAGAAATTAATGAAATGATTTTGCTGATTTACCACAGCATGCTTTATAGAGTACTAAAGCATCAATGCAGCTATACCGCTGAAGAAGCAACTGAGAAAACTTTAAGCTACATAGGTCATACAATAGACTCTTTTAGAGATACGAACTCTAAAGCTTAGTATTTTTTCATACCTTTGGGGACAGTTCACAATTATTCAACAGATCAGAATAATTGTGAACTGTCCCTT
This sequence comes from Clostridium sp. CX1, assembly GCF_025398335.1. Lineage (GTDB taxonomy): Bacteria > Bacillota > Clostridia > Clostridiales > Clostridiaceae > Clostridium_AM > Clostridium_AM tanneri. Next base: position 57,020 of record NZ_JAODOO010000019.1, on the reverse strand, counting down.
TAATTGCTGAAAAATTGTAGAGTGTCCCCTAAAAGATATAATGATTTGCTGCTCTTATGAATATATATCTTATAAACGTAATTATTAATTTATATAACTTATGAGGAGGAGTATTAATTGGATAAAAAAGATTACTTATTTAACCCACTTACAAATACAGAAACCCTCATGAATACATTAAACACTCTGCTTGAAAATTCCTATGAAGGTATTATAGTTATAGATAAGGATGGTATCATAACTACTGTCAATAGTTCCTTTGCTAGATTTTTGTTAACAAAGCCAGAAGAAATAACAGGGAAACGCATTTTAGAGGTGTCCCCTGACAGCAAATTAGTAAACATTTTAGAAACAGGGAAAATAGAAATTGGTGAACTTGCCTACCTAGGAAAAAACAAAATGATAGTTATGCGTATACCAATCTTTAAAGATGATGAAATAGTAGGTGCTATAGGAAAAATACTATTTAGAGACATAAAGGAATTAAAATCTCTTGTAAAAAAGATTGATATGATGGAAAATGAACTTAAATATTACAAAGGTAAGTGTAATGGAACTCAGGGGGCTAAGTATGATTTCACCAATATCATAGCTGTAAGTGATAAGCGAAGTGAAATGGTGAAACTGGCTAAAAAAGTATCTAGGACAGATTCTACAGTTTTAATTACAGGTGAGACTGGCACCGGCAAAGAATTAGTTGCTCATTCCATACATAACAATAGCCTCCGATGCTATGGTCCTTTTGTAAGAATTAACTGTGCTGCTATTCCAAAAGAACTACTAGAAGCAGAGCTCTTCGGCTATGAAAAAGGAGCCTTCACCGGTGCAAAATCTGAGGGAAAACCCGGCAAGTTCTCTGCGGCAAATGGTGGAACTATATTCTTAGATGAAATAGGAGATATGCCTCTCTCTATGCAAACTAAGCTTTTAAGAGTCCTTCAAGAAAAAGAAGTTCAGCCTGTTGGTGCAAATTACGTACTTGACTTAGATGTTAGGGTTATAGCCGCTACAAATAAGAACTTAAAGGAAATGGTGACGCAAAATAAATTTAGGGAGGATTTATATTACAGACTTAATATTATAGCTCTTACTGTCCCACCTTTAAGAGAAACCAAAAAGGACCTTATTCCTTTAACACAGAAAATAGTCAATGAGTTCAATGATAAGCTAAATTTAAATATCAAAGGGGTTTCTGAGGAGGTTATAGAAACTTTTAAAAGATATAACTGGCCTGGAAATATCCGTGAGCTTCATAATGTGCTGGAAATAGGGGTAAACTTCTGTGAAAAAGATGTAATTGAGCTTAAGGATTTACCTACCTCCTTTTTAGAAAATTTTAAAGAAAGCTGTGAAGATGTGGCAATTACTAGAGAAGATACGGAAGTGCTATGCTTAAAGGATGCAATAACTCTTGCGGAAATAGATGCCATAAAAAAGGCATTAGCCTCTACCAAGGGTAACAAGGTAAAGGCAGCTAAAATACTTGGAATTCATCGCTCAAGTCTCTACCAAAAGTTAACCCAATACCATCTTAGCTTTTGATATATTAAATTATATTTATTTAACCCTGTTGTGTTTTTTAATAAACTGTAGTATAATCAAGAAAAATTGAAGAACTATCAATGTTTTCTAGGGTTCCGCAGCTTTTTAGCTGGTCTGGTCCGAGAGAAAACACACAGGATATCTGTGACCACGGTGGGATAAAAGCCCAGGAGGATTATTTTTAATTCCTCTTGGGCTTTTTTTGTTTTATTAATTATAAGGAGGTTTTTCTATGAACTATATAATCGAAAATAAGTGGCTAATATTAATATGTTTAGAGGTTCTTGCTTGGTCTTCAACTTTTTTTATGCTATATGCAAGATATGGCCTTAATTCCTCAGCTCTTTTTAAGGTTGGTACCGTGCTGACTATTTTAACAGGGGTAATTCCACAGGTTACATTGGGAATAGTTAACTTTATATCTTCTAGAAAGATAGATTTGTTTACTGTTATAATAGTTGTTTTAATTATCTATGGATCTACTTTAGGTCGTAAAAAAATTAAACAATTAGATCTATGGGCTAAAAACAAATTCCAAAGCCAGTAGAAACAATCTCGTTATATTTATTTACTGACAGCTTAATATACTGTAGAAACTTTTGCACATGTCTTATTTTATAGACATGTGTTTTTTCTTTATAATAAACAAACCGTTAACAAAGTGTCTGATAATCTATACATCTTCTCTTTTTATTAAAAGTTAATTAAATTAAACTTTTCCGCAAATTTACCTCTTATTTTAAAAATATTTTTTATGATATCTGACTGTGAAACAGGGCTTTAATGACAACTTTCCTTAGTCCAATCTTATATGATAATTCAATTTACTAACAAGGTGGCATAAGTATTGCTATATATAAAAGCGGGATAACTAATAATTCACTATTTAGGGGGTATATAAAATGAATTTTAAGCTTACAACTGAGCAGGAAATGATAAAAAATATGGTTAGAGAATTTACTGAAAAGGAAGTAGCACCTTACGATGGAGAAATGGATAAAAAGGGAGAATTTCCTTGGCATATTATCGACAAGATGAGAGAAAACGATATATTCGGTATTCCTTTTCCTGAAGAGTATGGCGGTGCTGGAGCAGATGCAATTTGTGAAGCAATTACTTTAGAAGAACTTGGTCGCGGAAGTGCCAGTGTTGCAATCACTTTAGATGCACATATGCTTTGTGCTAACCCTATGCATCTTTTTGGAACAGAGGAGCAAAAGAAAAAATATCTCCCTGACTTAGTATCTGGTAAAAAACTTGGAGCTTTCGGCTTAACAGAACCTTGTGCTGGCTCCGATGCTGCCGGAATACAAACTATGGCTAAACTTGAAGAAGATCATTATGTTTTAAATGGACGTAAGGCATGGATAACTAATTTCAGTGTTGCTGATGTTTATATAATAGCTGCTAAAACAAACCCTGATGCAGGAGTGAAGGGAATTAGTGCTTTTATAGTTGAAAAAGGAACTCCTGGCTTTATTATCGGTGATAAGGAAGACAAAATGGGAGTAAGAGGCTCAGATACTGGAGAATTAATATTTGATAACTGTAAGATACCAAAGGAAAATCTTTTAGGTTCAGAAGGTCAGGGCTTTAAAATAGCTATGATAGCATTAGACTCTGGAAGAATGGGTGTTGGCGCCTTTGGAGTAGGTATTGCTCAGCATGCCATGGAGGAAGCTATAAAATACGCAAATCAAAGAACAGCCTTTGGAAAGAATATAGGAAAATTCCAGGCAATTCAGTTTATGATTGCAGACATGGCTACAGAAATTGCTGCAGCAAGAAATCTAGTATATGCAGCAGCCTTTAAAAGAGATTGTAAGGAAAGGTTCTCCTTAGAAGCAGCTATGGCTAAATTATACTCCGCTGAGGCTGCAATGAAGATTACTAAAAACGCTATTCAAGTCTTCGGTGGATATGGCTATAGCAGAGAATATCCTGTAGAAAGACTTTTGAGGGATGCTAAGATTCTTGAAATTGGCGAAGGTACATCAGAAATCTTAAGAATGGTTATTGGCGGAAGCATGGTTAAGTAAAAACTTCAAAAGGAGAGGAGGTACTATAGCTTTGAATATAGTTGTGTGCATAAAACAAGTTCCAGATTCTATGGAAGTAAAAATAAATCCAAAGACAAATAACCTAGACAGAGAGGGCATTAAAAGTGTAATGAATCCCTTTGATAAAAACGCCTTAGAGGAAGCTTTAAGAATTAAAGAAAGTCACGGAGGTAAAGTCACTGTAATTAGTATGGGACCTCCTCAAACAGAGAGCATTTTAAGAGAAGCACTGGCTATGGGCTGTGACGAAGCAGTACTTTTAAGCGACAGAGCCTTCGCCGGTGCAGATACTATAGCAACCAGCTGTGTTCTAGCAAGGGCAATTGAAAAATTACAGGATAAAACAGACATTATATTCTGCGGCAAACAAGCAGTAGACGCAGACACTGGACAGGTAGGCCCTGGTATAGCTGAAAGACTTCAAATTGCTCAAATTACCTTTGTAGAAAAGGAAGAAATATTAGGTAATAAAATACAGGCTAGAAGAGAACTTGAAGATGGTTATGAAATAGTTGAGGCTTATCTGCCAGTGCTGATAACTATTACAGATAAGATAAATACACCTAGATATACAAAACCAATAAACATTATGAAAGCTGCTAAAAAGAAAATTACAGTTTGGAACTTAAAAGACCTGGATCTGCCAGAAGAAAAAGTAGGGCAAAACGGATCACCTACTCAAGTATGCAGACTTTATATACCACAGCCTAAGGGAAAAGCAGAAATATTTGAAGGAGAAGCAGAAGCCTTATGCGATAAACTCCTCCAAAAATTAATAAAGGATAAAGTGATTTAATAAGGAGGTTGGCCCTAATGATAAATGAATATAAAGGCATATGGGTTTTTGCAGAGCAAAGAGAAGGTAAGCTTCAAGAGGTAACCCTTGAACTGCTAGGTAAATCTAGAATAATGGCAGACAAAATAAAGGATAAGGTAACTGCCTTGCTGCTAGGAGAAAATGTATCCCATTTATCTGATGAGTTAATTTCCTATGGAGCAGATTCTGTGGTTATTGTAGAAGATAGCAGCCTAAAAGCCTACCAGACAAATGCTTATACTTCAGCAATTCGTCAAATCGTTAATAAACATAAACCATCTATTTTGCTTTTCGGAGCTACTACTATAGGAAGAGACCTAGCTCCTAGACTTTCTACTAGGCTAGAGACTGGACTTTCTGCTGACTGTATAGACTTGGAAATAGATAAGGACGGTATCTTAATTCAAACTAAACCATCCTTCGGCGGAAACATTATGGTAGAGATTATTTGCCCTAATCGCAGACCTCAAATGGCTACTGTAAGGCCTAAGGTACTGGGAACACCAGAGAAAGATTTAAAACGAAAAGGCTCCAAAGTCTTTGAGACTGTATCTATAAATCCTACTGATCTTCTCACAGCACTGATTAAATCAGTAAAAGAAACTACCTCCGCTGAGAGGATTGAAGATGCTTCTATCGTTGTAGCTGGCGGCAGAGGTATGCAGAATAAGGAGAATTTCGACAAGCTATATCCACTAGCTGACGTACTAGGAGCTATGGTTGGAGGTACAAGACCTGCTGTAAATGAAGGTTGGATTGGCGAAGATAAACAAATAGGACAAAGCGGTAAAACAATTTCTCCAAAACTTATGATTTGTTGTGGTGTCGGTGGTGCAGTTCAGTATCTTGTAGGTATGCAAACTGCTGAAACAGTTATCGCAATAAATAAGGATCCTAATGCTGCTATATTTAATTATGCCGACTACGGTATTGTAGGAGACTGCAGCGAGATTATTCCTATTTTAACAGAAAAGTTAAGGAGTTTGCTGAGAAAGTAGGACGTTGTTATTTATCAAAAATATTTAAACAACTAACCTTCCTATAGGGCGAAAACCCTATCTGAATTCTAAGAATTTTGTTTGTAAATTTATATAAGAAGCTGATATTAAGTTTTATAAGGGGGATATAAAAATGCCTGAAATTTTAAGTATGGAAGAAGCTCTAAAGAAATATGTTAAAAATGGCTCAAGTGTTATGATTGGGGGATTTTTAGGTTGTAACACTCCATTAATGGCTGTAGATAAGCTAGTAGAGCTAGGAATAAAGGATTTAACAGTTTTATCTGCAGTAAACTCCTTTCCTGGTGGTGGATGTGAAATAGGCTTACTTTTCGATAAGGGATTAGTTAAGAAATTTGTAGGTTCTCATATAGGAACTAACCCTACTGCAGTTAAACAGTATATGGCAGGTAATCTTGAAGTAGAATATTATCCTCAAGGCAGCTTTATAGAAAAGGTTCGCTGTGCTGCCGCTGGGCTTGGCGGAGTCTTAACTCCTACTGGACTTGGAACACTGCTTGAGGAAGGCAAAGAAAAAATAACTGTAGCTGGAAAAGAATACTTGCTCGAAACTCCTCTAACAGCGGATGTTGCTATAATCAAAGCTCAAAAGGCAGACAAAATGGGCAACTTAGTTTACAGCGGAACACCAAATACTAACCCTATAATGGCAGGCGCTGCAGCGGCTACAATTGTTGAAGTTGAAGAAATAGTTGAAACTGGCACTATTAATCCAGAAGATGTAGGTACTCCAGGAATTTTTATTGATGCTATCTGCGTAGGCTACTCCTTTGAACAGTATCGTGAGAAGATGAGAGCAATGTGTAATAATATAGGCGGTTTAAAATAAAGGGGGTATCATAATGGATATGAAAAATAGAATAGCAAAAAGAGCTGCTCAAGAATTTAAAGACGGTATGGTAGTTAACTTAGGCTTCGGTGTTCCAGTTTTAGCAGGAAACTATATTCCTGAAGGAGTAAAGGTTATCCTTCAATCAGAAAATGGAATTTTAAACTTCGGTGCTAACGCTAAAAAAGGCGAAGATAACCCATTCATCTGTGGTGCTGGTGGCCCACCATTAACTACATTACCAGGCTGCTCTATATTTGATTTAGCTACCTCTTTCCTAATTATAAGAGGCGGACATGTAGACATGACAATACTAGGTGCTCTAGAGGTTGACCAGGAAGGAAATATAGCAAACTGGGCAATACCTTATGGCAACGGAAAATATGGTCCAGGAGTTGGCGGTGCTATGGACTTGCTTGTAGGTGCTAAGAAGGTTGTAGCTACTATGACCCATACCGCAAAGGATGGTTCTTCTAAAATCTTAAAGAAATGCGCCCTTCCTCTTTCTGCAGCTAAAGCAGTAAACTTGATTATTACAGAACTGGCAGTTATGGAAGTTACCGATAAGGGACTAGTTCTAAGAGAAATAGCTCAAGGCACTACTCTAGAGGAAGTTATTAAAAAAACTGATGCTGAATTAGTTGTTCCAGAAGACTTGAAGGTAAGCGACATTCTATAGGGACAGTTCACAACTTTTCAACAGCTTACAACAGACTCTTACATGGGGACAGTTCACAACTTTTCAACAGCTTAGGGGACAGTCTACAATTATTCCACATTACAAATAGGGTTTATTTTTAATTATGCTAGCGAAAAATTGTGAACTGTCCCCTTTATATGTGGAATAATTGTGAACTGTCCCTAACTTTTTCTTATTTTGCTATTGACTTCATTACATCTTTCTAATATAATAAATCTTGTCGATGAAGATATGCTGAAGTGGCGGAACTGGCAGACGCACAGGACTTAAAATCCTGCGGGCCTTAAAACCCGTACCGGTTCGATTCCGGTCTTCAGCACCAAAAGATGAGATATTTTATATCTCATCTTTTTTTATTTTTATTTAATTAAAAAATATCTTAATATGGACTTTATATACATGTATATGCTCTGCCTCTTATCTTCAAGCTAAACTTGCCTATCAGTGATATGGCAGTATTTAAGAGCTAGTTCAACTACATTCTTGCTTCACTTTTAAATCATAGTGTGGAGGTAAAGGTATATAATTAAGGATACAATACCTAAAATCATCCTTAATACTCTACTTTTTTTGTCTATCACTATCTCAATAAATAATACCCCTGCCACTAGAATCCATATTCTCTCAATGAAAAACAACCCTAAAAGGGTCAGAATGGAAAACCCAAATATGGGAGTGACTAAAAATAGTGATATTATAAAAATCCCACCTAAAAAGATAAGTCTTATTCTAAGAGAATACTGTTTATAATAGGAAATTGCTATGAAGCATATAATAGTACACAAAACTATCCATTGAATAATCATATATAATTCCTCCATTTTGCTGAAATGACGGTGCCATTTAGTAGTTATAATACTTAATATACTGCACTATATTAACGCTACTTTATTCTATTAATTATGCTATTGACACATTTTTATTGGCAGTATTTATATAACAGAAATTTTTATGGTGCTAAAAACAGGTATATAGATAGAGGTGTAGCGTGTAGAAGGCTTCTAATAAGCGATTAGAAACTTTCTACACACTACACCTCTATTTAACCCACTGATATTTAGTGTCTTAAAGGATTTGCTACACAATATTGTACAAAATCCTACACTGTTATCACCTTTGTAAAAGCTAAAACAAGTATTATTATACCAATAAATATTCTATAAATAGCAAATATCCTCATTGGTTTTCTCTTTAAGAAATTTAGAAACTTTTCAACAACTACTAATGCTACTAGAAAGGATACAACAAAACCTACTACTAGCGCGATGATTTGCGTAGTATCCATTGCAATTTTTACTTTTAACAATGAATATCCAGAAGCAGCTACCATCGTCGGTAAAGCTAAGAAAAAGGAGAACTCAGCTGCTGCAAAGTTATTTAATCCACTTATCCAAGCACCCATTATAGTAGATGCAGATCTTGACATTCCCGGCCATAGTGCAAGACACTGGAAACATCCTATTTTAAAAGCTTGTACCAAGTTTACATCATCTATACTTCTAGTTTTGTTTCCTCTTCTAAATTTATTCTCCATGAATATCATTACAAATCCACCAATTACAAGAGCAAAGGCTACTGTAACAGCATTAAATAGCTTTGCCTTTATAAGATCATCAAGTAAAAGTCCTACTACAGCTGATGGTATAAAAGCTACGATAACATTAAGCCATAGCTTAAAGCCCCACTTGCCTGGTGCAAGATTTTTTAATGAGTTAAATATTTTATTCCAGTATAAAACTACGATTGCAAGTATAGCTCCAAGTTGGATTACTATTTCAAACATATCAACATACTCTTTTGGATATGCTGGAGCTTGAAAGTTAATTAAGTTACCTACTATAATCATATGTCCTGTAGAAGATACTGGTAGAAACTCTGTTATTCCTTCCACTATACCAATTATAGCTGCTTTAAGCATAAGTATTATTTCCATTATTCACACTCACTCTCTTATTTCATTTTATAGCACAATTTTTATTATACTATTTTTAACAATAGCAATACAATATGTAATTGTTATATAGATTCCCTCACCTTATAAGCGGCTTAGTTTTTCTTAAAACACAATGTACCAAATACCTCATATTTATCAGTATTAACCTTGGTAAAGTTAACACTGATAAGAGACATCTGGTACTGTGTCCTAAAATAGCTGATACAATGACATAGGCAGAGGCTAAACCTCTGCTTGTATGCATATTCTTATCTTTTCAATTCTTTTTTCCTTAAGCTCTTCAATATTAAATATAAAGTTTTCATATTCTATATTTTCTTCTTCAGCACTTTCAGGTATACGTCCAAGAAGGTCGATTATAAATCCGCTTATAGTATCGTAACCCTCATTTTCAATATTAGTATGGAAATACTCATTAAAATCATTAATTGAAAGCATACCATCTATTAAAAAAGTAGCATCATCTACTTTATTTATTTCTGGTTCGTCATCATCATATTCATCCTCAATATTTCCCATAACCTCTTCTATAAGGTCTTCTATAGATACTATTCCTGAAAAGCCTCCGTATTCGTCTATCAATATTGCTAAGTGATTTTTAGACTCTTGAAGTTCTTTAAACAACTCATCTATATTTTTTGTTTCTGGAACAAAATATGGTACATGTAATATTCCTTTGATGTCCACATTTTCAAAACCATGTTTTCTAGCTTCAACAAAGAAATCTTTCATATAAAGAATACCTATAATGTTATCACTATCTCCTTCATACACAGGTACTCTTGAATATCTTTCTTCTATCAATTCATCTAAATATTCATTTAATGGTTTTTCTATATCAATTAAATATACATCAGTTCTTGGTGTCATAACCTCATAGGCCAACTTATCGTCGAACTCAAATATACTATTTATCATTTCTTTTTCAGTTTCATTTATTACTCCATGTTCCTGTCCAACTTCCACCATAGACTTAATTTCCTCTTTTGACACCTTTTCATCCAGACCTTCTTTATCTAGACCTGATAAATTCACCAAAATATTAGTTGATGATGAAAGTAGTCTTACAAAGGGTACAGTTATTTTAGAGATATATGCTATAGGTTTTACAGAAAACATTGCAATTGCCTCTGCCTTCTGCAGTGCTACTCTCTTTGGAAATAGTTCTCCAAATACCAATGTTATATAAGATAGTATTATAGTTACTGTTATTAGGGCTATTTGTCCACTATACGGTATGCCAAAACCATTTAAGTAATGGGCAAAGTCATCTGATAGCCCGGTAGCGGCAGAAGCACTTGAGAAAAATCCAGCAAGGGTTATACCTACCTGTATAGTAGATAAAAACTTAGTTGGCTCTTCCATAAGCTTTATTAAGAGCTGTGCTTTTTTATTTCCTTCTTCTGCTAGAAGTTTTATCTTGTTCTTGTTTAACGATACTATAGCCATTTCTGCTGATGCAAAGAATGCATTAATTAATGTTAAAACAGCTATTAGAATCAGCTGGGAAGTTATATTCCCCGGCTCAGGTTCTGATTGCATTAATAATTCCTCCTAAATATTTAAAATATATCATTATAATAATACCATAAATCCTATGCTTATTTATGTATAAATCAATATTTTAACTATTTATTAATATTTAATTTCTTCATTGTATATATTACATATATTTTTTTTACCGCTATACTTAATACAACAAATAGTGGAATTCCCACAAAGGCCCCTAGAATTCCAAATAAAGTTACGCTTATAATTACTATTAAAATTACTGCTAAGGGATGTACATTTAGCTTGTTTCCAATAATATTAGGAGTTATCAAATTCCCTTCTACTTGCTGTACAACCAGAGATACTATTATAATCTTTAGTATCATTGCCCAGTTTATGGTTAAAGCGATAAACAATGCCGGTATTATACCTAAAAAAGGTCCTATAAATGGTATAATAGAAGTTATCATAGAAAAAAAGGCCATTAATAGAGCATTAGGCATTCCAATAATTAGATATCCAATATACATTAAAACACCAATTATCACTGCCACCATTAATTGCCCTGATATGTAAATAGATAGTACACTGTCTATTTGAATAAACATATCCCTTATCTGATTTCTATAATTTACAGGAACTACTTGCATAGACCACTCTGCAAATTTTTTGTCCTCTTTTAAAAAATAAAATAGAATAAAAGGCACTAGTATAACTTGGGTTCCTATACTTCCTATTTGAGAGAATATTCCTACTGCACTTCCACCTATCTTTACTATTGCTTCCCTTGAAGTTTCTAGTAAATTCTGAGTAAACTGGAACTGGGATAGTACTCCACCTAACTTGTTATCTACTGTGGTAAGATAATTACGAACAGAATCCATGTTATAAGAAAAGGATCCTGTGAACTCCTTCTTTACCGCTACACCACCAAAAACTATTACTGTGAATAAAGCAGATATAAATATTAGCATAGTTAAAATTATTAGGATACTCTTATTTTTATTCTTACTTTCAAGCTTTTTTATTACAGGTCTTAATGCATAATATAGGAATAATGATATCACCATAGGTATAAGCAGTACATTTATGACGCTTTTTAAAGGTGTCAGTACATAACTCACTTTATTTAAAAGTATAACTATCACCAATAGCAAACTAATATTAAGCAATATTATGGTATGTTTGTTAATATTCAAATAAAATCTCCTCCAAATTGTTATTAATCATATTATTAACAATTTGGAGGAGATTTAATCTGTATTAAGCTATATTTTTTAGTTGATTTAAGCCTTCTATTATTTTACTTATGTGATAATTAAATACTATATTATTAATATCATCACCGCTCTTTTCAACATCTATATCACATTGAAAAAGCTCTTTTACCTTTATATAATTTTCCTCATTTAAACTATAACCCTTTTCCAGAGATTCAGTTATTTTTAAATGCATGTATATATCTTTACAAACCTCAATACTGTTCTTTATCCTGTCCATACCTAGTACTTCCTGTTTTTTTATTCTCAACTCTGATAAGCATATTTTAAGAATCTCCTCAAGCTTTGAAATCTCATCATTCATACTTTGTAAGTCAATTTCCTTATTGTTGCAAAGTTTATCTTGTACAAAGGTAAATATCCTGTCGACTATAGCAATACGGGCTTCATAGACCTTGCCGATATATTCTGGCGGAGATATGAAATAGTTAACTAAAACTGCTACTATAATACCTAAAAAGGTATCAAAGGTCCTATTTAAACTGTAGGCAACTGGTCCTCTATCCTGTAGACTCAGCATAATTACAAGGAATACTGTACAGGATATGGTTACGGACTTCTTCCAGTTAAAAAAGTTGCAAATGTATATTATTATAATAATTCCTATTCCTGAAAGAGCCGTGTTTCCTGGACTTATAATAGCAAATATAAGCCCGATAAACGCACCTACTATTGTTCCAAGCATTCTGTTTTTCCCAGCTTTAAAGGAATCTGAAACTGAATTTTGCATGGCCATTACTGCTGCTACTGCTGCATAAAAAATATAATCACTATTAAAGAACTTGGACAACTCTACACAAATTGACACTGAAATTGCGGTTTTTATCGTCCTCATCCCAATCTTCCCTAACTTCATCATAGCACCTACCTTAAAGAAACCTGACTTATTTTCATTATCTAAAGTTTTATTTTAACATATTCTACTAGCAGCTACTACATTTTAAAGAAAAAACCTCGTTTTCTTTAGTTTCTACGAAAACGAAGTTTTTTAATAACTTACATATTTATTTTAAAATCCTGTCTACAGATAGTTAACAGTTTTCGTTCTTGGTGCTGCTTTAAATATTTCTTCTGGTACCGTATTAAATTTCTTAAAGTTATCATTAAATTTATCTGCAAGTTCGTAAGCTTTAACATCGTAAGCTTCTTTATCTTCCCAAGTATTTTTAGGATTTAATAACTCAGATGGTACTCCTGGACATTCTTCTGGCATCAATATTTTAAATACTGGATGCTCAACATAATTAATATCCTTTAGCTTACCTTCTAAGGCTGCCTTAACCATAGCTCTTGTGTAAGAAAGCTTTATTCTGCTTCCCTTACCATATCCACCACTTAACCAGCCTGTGTTAACAAGATAAACTTCTGTATTGTATTTATCTATTTTTTCTCCAAGAAGCTCAGCGTATACTGTTGGGTTCATAAGCATGAAAGGCTCTCCAAAGCAAGCTGAGAAAGTAGCTTTAGGCTCTGTTATACCTCTCTCTGTTCCTGCAACTTTACTTGTATATCCTGACATAAAATGGTACATAGCTGCTTCCTTAGAAAGCTTGGATATAGGTGGCATTACACCAAAAGCATCTGCTGTTAAGAATATTATTGTGTTCGGGTTTCCACCAGTTCCACTTTTCTCTATATTTTCTATATATTCAAGAGGGTATGCCGCTCTTGTATTTTCCGTATATTTATTGCTATCATAATCTGGCTTTCTATTGCTATGAAGCTCAACATTTTCTAGTATTGTACCAAATTTTATAGCATTATAGATTTCTTTTTCCTTGTCCTTATCAAGCTTTATAGCCTTTGCATAGCATCCGCCTTCAAAGTTGAATACACCATTGTCACTCCAGCCGTGTTCATCATCACCAATTAGGTTTCTTTCAGGATCAGCAGATAGAGTAGTCTTTCCAGTTCCTGACAATCCAAAGAATACTGCAGTGTTTCCGTCAGCTCCTATATTAGCTGAGCAGTGCATTGGCATAACTCCTTTTTCTGGAAGTAAGAAGTTCATTACTGAGAATACAGATTTCTTTATTTCTCCTGAGTACTGGGTTCCACCAATTAATACAATTTTTTTATCAAAATTCACTATAATAAATGCTTCGGAGTTTATTCCATCTTCTGCTCCCTTTGCCTTAAAGCCTGGTGCAGCAATAATATTAAATCCTGGAGCAAAGTCCATAAGCTCTACAACACTTGGTCTTCTAAACAACTGGTTTGAAAATAAGGCCTGTGAAGCTCTTTCGCACACTACTCTTATAGGCAAAGTATATTCCTTAGCAGCGCCTACAAAGCCATCAAATACAAATAGGTCCTTTTCCTTTAGGTACTCAGTAACCTGATTATACAAATTATTGAATACCTTTTCATCTGTAGGTAGGTTTACTGTTCCCCAATTTATTTTATCTTCAGTGCTTTTTTGCTTTACTATAAATCTATCTTTAGGAGATCTTCCTGTGTATTTTCCTGTATATACCACTAAAGCTCCCTTATCCGATAATACGCCTTCTCCTCTTTTAACAGCAAACTCTGTTAACTCAGCTACGGATAAGTTTCTATACAAATTTTTATAATCATTAATATTTAAGTAATCTAAGCTAATATTCATTATTTACCCCCCTAGTAGTCTATACTTATATATTACAACATTGAGGGAAAAATGCAAGAAAAATTTTATTTTCAACCTAATTTGCCGTCATTTCCTTTTCCAACTTTCAATGATATATCACATTGCCACGTATTTACCTTAATAATGCTATACTTTTTGTTATGTGATACATTATTTTTGCAATTTTTTCTCATTGTGACTTGCAAAGCTAGTATGTTAATTAATTTTTTATATTTAATATCTGTGATAATACTTAAAAATTTAATACATTAAAGTCTCATTAACCGGTGAAAAGGTATACATTATTCCTTAATGATAAAAGGTAACAAATTATTAATATTCCTCCTGTTGTTTATTAACATATTTTATGCTAATATCTTTTAGGCATGAATTTTAAATTTCAAAATTAATATTTGTTACGGGAGGGTTATCAAGGTGAAAAATAGAATTACAGAGTACTTTTTAATTATACTTGGAAGCGTTATTTCAGCTTTTACTACATATGCATTTATGATTCCTAGTGGAATAGGTAGTGGCGGAGTTACTGGTATAGCACTTTCTCTAAATCACTTATTTGGTGCTAAAGTTGGACTGACTACTATTTTAATTAATGTTCCTTTATTTATTTTTGGTTACAGGCTTTTAGGAAGAAAGTTTACAATAAGAAGTGTTTTCGTGGTATTTGTGAGTTCCATACTGTTAGATAACATGAATTTATTATTTAAACTACCTGCTCTTGAAGACAGATTACTTTCATCTATATTCTGTGGAGTACTTTTTGGTGTGGCAGCCTCTTTAATATTTATTGCTAAAGGCTCCACTGGTGGTCTAGATATATCTGCTAAGATAATAAATAACAAGTTTAAGTCCTTACAGCTTTCACAATTGTTATTAATCGAAGACATTATAGTTTATATTTTAGTAGGAATTGTAATGGGTCCAAGCTCCGTTATGTATGCTCTTATAATGAGTTTCGTAAGAACAAAAACTATGGATGCCATTCAAGAGGGACTTGCTTCTTCAAGACAGTGCGTAATAATCTGTGAGAATTCAGAAGTTATGATAAATGAAATTAAAACTAGACTTGTAAGAGGTGTTACTGTTTTAGATGCCGTTGGTGGATATTCTAGTGGCAGTAAAAAGTTTATATATTTAGTTATTCAAAAAAATCAGCTTAACACATTAAGATCCATTGTAGGTGAAATTGAGCCAAACTCCTTTGTAACCATATCTCCAGTAAATACTATCATAGGTAATTTTACAAACAGAGCTTTAACTGTTCAGTAGATTTGAATATATTAAACATATTTAGTGCCTTTTCCAAGGTGGTATATAACTGACCAGTAGTTTTGATATACTAAAATAGTAATATAACTTTTAAATAAAAAAGCCCTTTACTTTAATAAAAAGTGAAGAGCTTTTTTATTATGTATTAATTCCAATAATACTTCATTCTTAAGATGCCTTTTTCGATACCATAGTTTCTTCCTGTCTTACTAAGTGTATCGCATAAAATATGAGTACAGCTCCTAGAATCTGTGTTAGTGATACCCCCTCCTTTAAGAATATAAAGGACACTATTATAGAAGTTGGAATCTCTAGGTTACTTATTATGGAAACCTTAAGTGCTCCTATATGGTATATCGCTTCATACAATAAGGTAAGAGGTATTATTTCACATATAATTGCAAGTATAGTTGTGTATAATAAGCCTTCAAGCTTTATTTCTCCAGTAAATAAAATTTTAGGTGGCTGATATAAAATTAATATCAGTAAAGAAAATAAGGTAGAATAAGCATTAATAGACAGAGAATCTACATTATCTAATTTCTTTTCTGTATACAAATTCATGAAGGCATAGAAAACTGCGCTTAATAGCCCAAATATTAATCCCTTTATAGAATATTGAAATCCGCCAGATAAAATATTTAACGTCAAAACACAGCCTAGAAAGGCTGCTGCTATAGCCATAATCTTTTTTCCATTTATATTTTGCTTTTCAAATACTACAGAATAAATAAAAACCATTATTGGATATGTAAATAAAAGCATTGTCACCATAGCCACTGGTAAATATTCAAAGGCCATGTAATAAAATATGGTCATAAAGGTATTCCCCACTCCACCCAGTACTGCCATATTTAATAGTTGCTTTTTAGTTACCTGGAGCTTTTTTCTATCCTTTAAAACCGCAGTTAAAAACATTAATGATACTGCTATTATGTACTGAACTGTAAGCAAGCTTACAGAGTCAAGACCTGTGTTATGGCCAAGCTTTACAAATATCCCTGCTGTTCCGAAAAGAACAGCAGACACTATAGAATAAATATATCCTTTTTTCAGAGTAATCACGTCCTTAGTCCTTTATATTTAAGGTAAATGTAGTGTTGAAAGTATCCTTTTTAATTTATCAGGATAGTTAGTAATTATACCATTTACCCCTAAGTTTATCATACTTATCATGTCCTTTTCTTCGTTAACAGTGTACACATTTATAGGAATACCTTTTTCTGTCGTTCCTTTAACAATGTTATCATGGTAAAGAGTTGAAAAGTCTGGATGAAGTGCATCAGCTCCTACATATTCTGCATATTTCTCTGGCCTGTATAATATTTCGCTATATAAAAGCCCTGTTTTTATACTATTGTCTATTTTCTTACACCTAACCATTGAATAGTGATTGAAGGATGATAGTATACAATTATTCTCCATCTTATATTTGTATATTCTGTCTATAACTATTTCTTCCAGTGATGGATATTGTATTATACTATTTTTTAGTTCTATATTTATTAGTATGTTTTTATCTTTAGCAAAGTCTAAAAGCTCATCTAAAGTCGGTATTCTACAGCCTTTAAATTTTCTATCCCTCTTTATACCTGCATCTAGTTTAGAAAGTTCTTTATAAGTATAGTCTTTTATGAAACCCTTTCCTGTAGTAGTTCTGTCTAAGGCCTCATCATGGCATAGAACTGGTATACAGTCTTTGGTAAGCTGTACATCTGTTTCCACACCATCACATTGTATCTCAACTGCTTTCCTAAATGCAAGCATCGTATTTTCAGGGTAAATACCACTGAAGCCTCTGTGGGCTATGTTCAAAACCTTTTTCATCTAATCATCTCCTTTGGGGACGGTTCACAACTATTCTACACTTCTTGGGGACAGTCTGCAATTATTCAACCTTTAATAGGGGACGGTCTACAACTATTTTAGTAATTATAACCCCTCCCCTAATATATGTATTGTTAAAAAGTTGTGAACTGTCCCCCGTTACTCCCATGTTGAAAAATTGTGAACTGTCCCCATTTATCCCCATTTATCTTGAATAATTGTGAACCGTCCCCATTTATTTTGTTGATGTAAAAAAAGTTATAATGTATTATAATATTTAAGTATCGTGATTAGTTTGTACAATCTATCTGTTATTTATAAAAAGGTGGTGTGGAAAATTAATATCAAATCTTTTTTTAGTATATTAATTTCAAAGTTAGTAATAAAATTGTCTAGAGCCTTGTTTAAAGGTGGAAGTAATTTTCCTGGAAAGGTTGCTTTAAAATTAGATAGGGATATTTTAAAGACGGTATGCAAAGATTACAAGGTGCTTCTTGTAACAGGCACCAACGGAAAAACTACAACCACAAGTATGATATATAATATGCTTAAGGACAGCGGAAAATACGTTATAACAAATAATACAGGTGCTAATATGCTTCCTGGAATAGTTTCTTGTTTTGTAGAGAATTTCTCTTTTAGCAGATGTTCTGAGACAAAATATGCTGTTATTGAATGTGATGAAGCTAATGTGCAGTTTTTTACTGAATACGTAACTCCAGAGGTAATAACTATTACAAATCTTTTTAGAGATCAGCTAGACAGGTATGGTGAAGTTTATACTACTCTTAAGAAGATTCTTCAGGGTGTAGAAAAGGTTCCTCTATCAAATTTAGTTTTAAATGGCGATGAATCCCTTTTAGGAGATTTAGGACTGCCAAATAGAACTATTTACTACGGCTTTAATACTTCTCTAGATAACAATAAAGTTTTAGATTTAAATGCAGATGCGAAATTCTGTAAAAAGTGTAAAAGCCCTTATCAATACAACTATCTTACATATAATCATCTAGGGGATTTCTACTGCGAAGACTGCGGATATAAGAGACCGGAACTTGATTATACTGTAGACGAAATTAAAGAGCAAACTCCTGAAGGCTCTCTTGTTGCCATAAATGGAAAGGAATATTACATAAACCAACCTGGAACTTACAATATATATAATGCTCTATGCGCATATTCTGTATCTAAGGTTTGTGGCGTTGAGAACGAAGTTATAGCTAACTCTCTAAAGAGTCAGCAAAGCAGCTTTGGAAGACAAGAGAACATAAACATAGAGGGTAAGGATGTAAAAATAATCCTAGTTAAAAATCCTGCAGGATATGACCAGGCTATAAATACTATAAGCCTAGATAAAAGAACCTTCGATTTGGCAGTATTATTGAACGATAACTATGCCGATGGAAGAGATGTATCCTGGATTTGGGATGTTAACTTTGAAAAGCTCAGCTCTCTTAGTATTGAAAAAATAATGGTAGCTGGAATAAGACTTTATGATATGGCTACAAGACTTAAAGTTGCTGGTCTTCCTTCTGAAAAGTTTACAATTTGCGAGGAATACGAAAAATTACTTGAGGAAATTAAAGGTTGTGAAACAGATAAAGTTTATATACTTGCTACTTATACTGCTATGATAAACTTTAGAAAATTCCTTAATAGTAAAGGATATATAAAAAAATTATGGTAAAGGGGTGCCGTTAAAATGGAACTTAACATATGTCATTTATACCCTGACTTGTTAAATGTATATGGTGACTTAGGCAATATTCTTATTTTAAAATATAGAGCTGAACAAAGGGGAATAAAGGTCAACGTATTCAACGTGTCCTTAGGAGATCCCTTTGACTCAGATCAGTATGATATAACCTTTTTCGGCGGCGGTCAGGACTATGAGCAATCTATAGTATCTGAAGACCTAGACAAAAACAAAAAAGAAGGAATAACAGAGTATATTGAAAAAGGAAAGGTATTCCTAAGCATATGTGGAGGATATCAATTATTAGGAAAGTATTACACCACTCCTGACGGTGAAAAGCTAGATGGCCTTGGAATACTGGATATATATACAGAAGGTGGAGATACACGTTTCATTGGAAACACTGTAATTCACAATGAAGAATTTAACGAAACTTATGTAGGCTTTGAAAACCACTCTGGAAGAACTTATATTGGAGATTTAAAGCCTCTTGGTAAGGTAATCGCCGGTTACGGTAATAATGGTGAAGACGGCTACGAAGGTTGTATATTTAAAAATTGTTTCTGTACTTATTTTCACGGCTCTCTTCTCTCTAAAAATCCAGAGCTAGCTGACAGACTTATAACTACTGCTTTAACCAGCAAGTATGAGGAAGTAAACCTATCACCTTTAGATGACAGCTTAGAACTTAGAGCAAAGGAATTTATTATCAAAAGAGAAAGCAAAAAGAAGGATTCTTAGAACCCTTCTCTTGTCGCTTAGTAAATAAAAGGGAAAACCTCTTAAAAGGTTTTTCTCTTTTTTATTTTCTATTTAATATTCCCATTTTCACCATCTTATCTTCCTCTGATGGTGTTAAATCGTCAAAGGTCCTAAAAACAAAACCTTCCTTTTGAAGGTACTTTATAACTTCTGGAAGAGCTTCTGCAGTAAATTTTTTATAGTAGGTATCATGCATTAAAACCACCGCAAAGTTTTTATCCTTGCACTGACTTATTATGTTATTTTTCACCTTTTCAACAGTAACCTGAGTACTTTCTGCATCTCCAGCACATACATTCCAATCAACATATTTTAAGCCGTTATCATTTAGAGTTTTTTTTATACTTTCTAGGTTACTTTTACTTGTAACCAAGTTGTCAGAACCACCAGGTAACCTTATATAGGAGATAGGCTCTCTCCCAGTTACATTTCTTATAACAGTCCTGCACTTTTCAAAGTCCTTAATGTACTCCTCTAAACTTTTGTACATTATCTTATAGTCATGAGAATAAGTATGTATACCTATGCTCATTCCACTTTCACTTAATTCCTTCAACATTTTAGGATTTTCCTCGCTTTTCATTCCCACTATAAAGAAGGTAGCTCTTACATTGTTATCCTTCAAAGTCTTTAATATTTCCTTTGTGTTATTTTCACTAGGACCGTCATCAAAAGTTAGAAATACCTCCTTTGGGTGAATAGCTTTATCCTGTACTTCATTAGAATTGCAAGCTAAGACTTTCTTGTTAACAGTTGAAAAAATCATTAAAGAAAATAGAATTGCACATGCAATAGAAAAATACTTTTTCATAAAGTCACCCTCTTCCGTCATGCTGAATTAATCAAGCTTTTCTATTACATATGTTAACCCTTATTGTTCAAATATATTATAGTAAATAAAAGCACTGATGGAGGAATTGTCCTAACATTAATGGAAATTAATCCTCATATCCCTTTGGGTGAGTTTTGTGCCAATTCCAGGCAGTATCAATTATAGTTTCAAGAGAATTATACTGTGCTTTCCATCCAAGCTCCTTTTTAGCTTTATCAGAGGAGGCTATTAGTACTGCTGGATCTCCTGCCCTTCTCTCTGCAATCTCTGACTTTATTTCCCTGCCTGTAACCTTTCTAGCAACTTCTATAACCTCTTTAACAGAGAAACCTTTTCCGTTTCCAAGATTATACACAGCACTTTCTCCGCCCTTTTCTAATCTTTTTAATGCCAGTAAATGAGCTGAGGCTAAATCTGTAACGTGTACATAGTCTCTTATACAACTTCCATCTTCAGTATTATAATCATTACCATATATCATTATTTTATCCCTTTGTCCCAATGCCACCTGTAGTACTATAGGAATTAAGTGAGTTTCCTGCTTGTGATGCTCTCCTATAGTTCCGCTTACATGGGCTCCAGCTGCATTAAAATATCTCAAAGCAGTATACTTTATACCATAGGCATTATCACACCATTTTAAAATTTTTTCCACTGCAAGCTTTGACTCTCCATAAGGGTTTGTAGGAAAAGTTTTATCACTTTCTATAATAGGAATATTCTCAGGTTCCCCATAGGTAGCTGCTGTAGATGAGAATACTATATACTTTACTCCGTGATCTTTCATAGCGTTTAATAGCCCTATTGTTCCACCAACGTTATTGTCGAAGTATTTTAACGGTTCATTCATACTCTCTCCAACTAAAGAATCTGCTGCAAAATCTATAACTGCATGAATTTTATTTTCACTAAAAACCTTATCTAAAAAAGCTCTATCTCTTAAATCACCAAAATAAAACTTTCCTCCTACTTTATGGACTGCAGCCTCATGACCCTTTTGCAGATTATCTAGTACAACTATATCTTCTCCCTGTTCCTTCAAATAGGCTGCCATGTGGCTTCCTATATATCCAGCGCCGCCGCAAACCAAAATTGCCATGTTTAAGCCCCCCTTTTTTGTTAGTTTATGTTAATTATATCAAATTAAAATTTTATCAACAACTATGTACCCTTTACTGGTAATAAAAAATCACCATCAAAATATATTAATTTGATAGTGATTTTATAAGTTACATCTTCTTTTCCAATTGTATCGCAAAATTAAAATATTTTATAGACTCGTTAATATTTTCCATGCGATGATACATATCTCCCATTTCCATATATCTTTTATAAATCTGACTATTGCTTGCAAACTTAAGAAGGGCATCTAAGGATAAATTCATATACATTTCTGCCGAATTAAGATTGCCTTCCCGCTCCAGTATCAACGCTTTATAATAGTAAGCTCTTTCAACGAATATAATATTATCTAAGGCTATTGCATAATTTAATGCCTCATCGCAAATACCTTGAGCTTTTTCTAATACATCGTTCTCAATAAGCTTATTAATATTAGTAAGCATGAAGCCTACAAGAAGCTCTTTATTATTTCTAGGATAACAATTTAGTGCTCTATTTACGTAATTTATAGCCTTGTCCCTAAGTCCTACACTAAACATAACGGCAGCATAATTGTATATTGCCTGAGCTTTATGCACCTGATCACTTTTATATAATTCATAGGATTTTTGTTCATATTCACTAAACTTATCCCTGTTTCTTCTAAGACAGAGCATAGCAAGCATATGGTAAGCTTCTGCTTTCTTTATATCCGTTTCTATGTAATCCATTAAATCAATAAGCCTTACTGCTATCTCATAAGCTTTATCGTAATCTTCCAACATTAAATAACAAGCCGCTTCATTATAAGTTGACCTAGAAAGAAGACCGTAGTTATCCCTAGATTTAGAGATTTTTCTAACATTGTTATAATAGCTGGCAGCTTGGGAAAATTCTTTAGTACTAAATAAGAATCTAGCTATATCCATATAATATATAGCTGATCTGTCTTCTGTAAAGCACTTTTGTAAGTAATCATAATACTTTGAGATCATAAGATGTATCTTTTCGATTTTGTTTTGGTCAAGATAATAATTAAAAAGTAAATGTATAACCTCGAAGGATAAATCATAATAACAATATTCCTCTATATACTTTAGGTTATACTCTAGTATTTCCTCATATTCCTTTGAATAATGCTGCTTTTTTAGCTCATCAACATTTCTAACTAACTGAGTTCTTATGTCTTGCTTCAAGTAATCTGGATCCACCTGTAGTTTCTCTGCAATAAAATCTAATATCCATTCCTCCGGCTTAATTTTTCCATTTTCTATACAGCTCATCTTCGAAACAGATATCTTTTCTTCACATAAGTCTTTTAAGGTTAATCCCTTATATATCCTTGCCCTTTTAATTTTTTCCCCAGTAGAAAGTATCTCCATAATCCTCACCCTATCCACACATTAAGAATCTTTAAGTAACCCTAGCTTCTTAAACGTTTCCACGCCCTCATTTAGGTATTGAGCTGCCTCTTTATCCCTACCGTTATCTATATAGAACTTTCCAAGCATGATAGATATTTCTGCAGTTTCTTTTATGTAATCCATATTTTTAACGAAGGTTAAAGCTATAATTAGAGTATTTTCAGCTTCTCTAAGATCAGACTGAAGCATGTCCACTCTGTGTTTAAGCAGATAATAATCTATTAATGCTTTGTCAGTACCATCAGTAATGTTGTCCATTATTTCACTAAGAACTATTTTTGCGTTTGTAACATCCTTAAGTTTTATATAATTTTCACAGATACTTACAAGTGTTTCAACTATGCTAGTATCCTTGATTTTCATCCTAAGTTCTTTTGCTTTGTTCAAGTGTACAAAGGACTCCTCAATATTGTCAAATTCACAGAATAACTTACCTAAGCTATTCTCTATTTTGGCAATATTTATCACATCTTCTATCTCTCTGTAAACATTTAAGGTTTTCTTTGAGTATTTAATAGCGTTGTCTACATCGCCTTTTTTATTGTATTCTTCAGACAGAAGCAGAAGAGTCTTTGCATATTCTTTTTTGTTATCCATCTGTCTAAATTTTTCTTTTGCAAGATAAGAATAGTTTATAGCTTTATCTACGTTTTCTAGTTTAAAATATATAGAAGCTATATGATAATATATCTGTCCTAGTAAAAAATCATTTCCTATGTCATTTTCATTATAAACATTCTCCGCTTGCTGAAAATAGCCGGAAGATGAATGATAGGACTTTAATTCCGTAGTGATTTTGCCTAAGTTCATAAAGGTCTTAATAGTATCCTCATAGTTGTTATTCTTTATGAATATAACATTGGCAGAGAGGAAAAACTGCTGCGCCAGCGCATACTCGTCCTTTGACATATATATAATCCCTCTAAGATATAAATTTTTAGCCTTTCTATATTCAAGATTATATCTTTCCGCATAGTATAACGCCTTCTCTATATACTTCTCTCCTTGTCCCAAATCTTCATTGATTATATAAGATTCAGCGATATTTTCAAAGTAAGTGCAGATTTTTTCTGCCTGGGTCTCCTCTGATTCCATAAGATACTCAATTGAAGTATTTAATGATTCTGCTAAATACTCTAATAAGTCCATACTTGGATTTGATTTTCCAGATTCAACAAGGCTAATTTGTCCCGGAGTTATCCTATCTCCTGCTAAATCTTTTAGAGTCATATTAAGTTCTTTTCTTCTTCTTTTTATCTTTTCTCCTAAAGACAGTATTTCCATAACTCACTCTTCCTTTACTACCTACATATTAGATGGATAAAAACTTAACCGTTCGATAAAAATTACTATAGGTTGCTTATTTTATTATAACATATTTTTTTAATCATAATATAAAAATTTTTAATAAAATGTGATATTTTTCATTATATTGGCATTTTCTTCAACAATCTGCCAACACCTACATAATTTTTATATAGAAAAACTGCGTACTTTGGCACTGATAGGATGCTAAAGTACGCAATTTTATAATATATCATAGTTAAATTTTTATCCCATTCTGCCTTTCATTCCATCAAAGGCATCCTCTGCTACATTTTTCATAAACTTTGCTGTTCTTCTTATTTTTCTTTTTGTTGATCTGTCAAGGTCTGGCATCATCATCATTCCAACTGCTGCTCCAACTATAGCTCCTGCTATAAACTTTCCACGCATATTCTAATCACTCCTTTTGCTTTTATACTTCATATATAGAATATGCAATTTTACATTTATTAAACAAAGAAAAATATAACAGCTTCCTTTTTATACAAAATGTTGTATTTTTCTTCGATAGTGTTAATTATAACAACAAATTAAACTACGACGACTTTAGATTATAGTTTTTATTTAATCTAATAAAAAAATAATAAACCTTGTCTTCTCTTCTTCACTTAAGTTTTGTATTAGATCTCTTCCTCTTTCTGGGCTTTTCCTATACTCACTAATGAGATTGCTAAATTGATGATTTATTTCTGAAGTAGTAGTTGCTTTATCCTTTGGTAATGTACTTTCATCACACACTATTATATTTTTCTCTCCCTTAGGAGCTATTTTTAAAATTTCCTCTTTTACATTTTCATTTGATACTTTTAAAGTATTGGTTAGGAGCCATTTTTCTACAACTTTATCTGAGGTCACGGATAGTTTTTCTTTGCACTTTTCATCTACAAGTTCATTAAAAAGATCTCCAGTATGACTATCTACCTTTACAAATATCACTTCAATTCCAGATTTAATTAATTCATTCATCTTATTATAATATTGTATTGAAGACTCCTCTCTTCTCTCCCAAAAGCCTGTAGCATGGTGGCTGATTCCTTCATAATCATGGAATATAACCACTTTTTTATCACCTTTACTTAGCGCATATTGCACCGCTTTAACTGCACCTTCTAATTCTCCTGCTATCTGTCTAATATTTTTTTGAGAGGTGTCCTTAGCTGAACTGCTTTCAATATATTCAATAACATTATTTCTAACTGCTACAACTCCATAGGAGTATTTTTCTGTGCTAATGTTATAGCTTCCATCAACATAAACATGAAGACAATCCTTTGGATAGTTATCTTCTGATTTCTTTAATAACTTGTTTCCATCTTCTAGATACGCCCTAGCTTCATTAATATCTTCAAAACTTTTGTACTTAGCTCCTTTAACGCCCTTTACATATTTCAAACACTCTGCCCAAGTGTTAACTATCTTATTCTCTACTTTTTCATTTTTTTCAAAATTAAAGCCTTCCTTTATTGCATAAACTTTCTTTGCCATAACACTTGCTCCTATCTTCAATATATTTTATATATTAACCCTTTTATCCTCTCTTTCAAATATCTCTTTTATAAAGGACAATAGGGTGTTAACATTTTGACTTCCAACAATCTTAGAGATATGCCTAACTGCAGATTGCGTCAATAATATGATATTTTCTTCTCCTTGCCAATTTTGTAAAATAAGCTCTTTTGGCACTTCATTAATTATAGCATTCAGCCCAAAAAAAGCTATAGCTACATCATCAATTCCTCCTACTAAAGGTATGAAATCTGGAAGAATATCTATGGGACTTGCCAGGTAAGCTATTACTGCTGCTGCCTTTATTTTAACCTTTACACTTACTCTGCTATCTTTAAATAATCTCCAAAACAGTGCAGTTATATCCGGTATAAGCATTGCATATTGGACAACTCTGTCATACTTATCTGGAATCTTACGTAATATTTCTCCCCTAACCTTGCTGTACTCATCCTTAAGGGGTCTCCTTGGGGACGGTTCACAATTTTTCTTCATATTGACTATTGGTTTTCTCTCACAATAGATTACATCCTGCGCTTCTATTTCTATAACGCCTTGGGCTAGTCTTATACCCTTCAGCTTAAAGTAGAAGTACGGTACGAGTTTAGATACAGTATCTAACTCTAAAGTAATAGTATCCTTGTCCACTTTAACTCCATATTCCTGAAATTGACTAAGTATCTTTTTTAGAGCAATATTTTTAATGCCTTTAAATATACCTATTTTAGATACTTTAACGGAAAATAATTTTAAATTTACTATATTTCCATGTATGTTTCCCAAGCCTATCTGAGCTGTAAAAGGAATTGTTACTTTCCTCTTATAACTTCCCTTTACCGTTATGAGTTCCCTTATTTGTATGCTATTTATTACAAGTCCTTCTACGTCTATATAGTCTTCTATTATACTTAATATATCTTCTTCAGTTAGAACCAAATTAGTTGATGAAACCTTCATGTTATCTTGTCCTCCTTTTGTTCCCTGGAAAATTCTTCACTTTATAAATAAAGTATACAACAAATTAGTTTATGTGCAATAAGTATTTAGGGGACGGTTCACAATTATTTAACAGCTTAACTGGGGACAGTCTGCAACTACTCAGCTAATTAAGGCTAGCTAATACTCTTTGGCTGTTTTACTACAGGTGTAGAGGCCAATTTATAAATTTTAGGGGGTAGCTGCTATTGGCAAAATCCAATTATATACATGCAATAAGGACATTCTATATTACTTTACCCATAAGCACCATAAATTACTTTAGCAAATTTTATGATTTTCATTAGACTTTAAATAAAAAATATTATAATATCATTATTGTAATTTAGATAAGACCTTCAGTAACAACTCGTAATTTATCGTGATTTCTTATAAGCCATACCATATTGGGGACAGTTCACAATTATTCATCATAGAGAGTTCTAAAACAATTACTTTAATATAAAAAACAATAAAATTATTAGGGGGGTAACAAACTTGAAAAATAGAATGAAGAATAAGTTTATACTTATACCGATAATTACTACTATATTGTCTATTGCTTCTTTAGTAGTCTTTAATCTTGGCTTTGGTTCCAGTGAATATAAATCCTATGTGTTATTTTTAAAGGATGTGTCTAGTAAAAACGTTTCAACGGTGTACGTAACTCCTTCTCCAAAGATTAAAGTTAAGTTAACTAATGGTAAAATGTACGATACAGACAACCCTAGAACAAGCGATTTTAAGGAAACATTGTTGACAAAGGGAATTACTGTTTCTGAAGAAACACCTACTGATGCTAAACAGATTATTGCTATAACTGTTTTAATAGCTTCAATAATTTCTTTATTGGCTATGGTTATAAAATCATCTACCCTTACTTCTAAAAGAATGCTTTCCGTAGATGCACTAGATGCAACTGCAGTAGAAAAGTCTGGCTTTAGCTTTAAAGATGTTGCTGGAAATGAAGAGGCAAAGGAAAGTGTTAAGGATATTGTAGATTTTCTAAAGAACCCGGAAAAATATGCACAATATGGTGCAAGAATGCCTAAGGGAATTATTCTCTACGGTGAACCTGGAACAGGAAAAACTCTTCTTGCAAAGGCTGTAGCTGGTGAAGCTGGCGTTCCGTTCTATGCTGTATCTGGTTCAGATTTTATACAGGTTTATGTAGGGGTTGGTGCTAGCCGTATAAGACAGCTGTTTAAAAAAGCTAAAAACAATCCTACTGGTAAAGCTGTTATTTTCATAGATGAGATTGATGCTATAGGTAAGAAGAGAGATGGGGCGAGAGGTACTGGTGGTTCCGATGAAAGAGACCAAACACTTAATGCACTTCTTACAGAGATGTCTGGATTTAATGAAAAAGAAGGTATAATTATAATGGCAGCTACTAATAGATTAGACATACTAGATCCTGCCCTTTTAAGACCAGGAAGATTTGATAGACATGTAGAAATAATGCTTCCAGATGTAAGTGCAAGAGAAAAAATTATTGATCTTCACCTAAAAAACAAGCCTGTAGGTGATATTAATATTAATGAATGGGCTCACAAAACTTCTTACTTTTCAGGAGCTAAGCTGGAAAGCTTAATAAATGAAGCTGCTATATTGGCATGTAAAGACAATAGTCCAACTATTGAAGATGTCCATATTGATAAAGCTTACTCTATTGTATTGGCTGGATATGAAAAGAAAGAGAGAGTTCACATAAAGGATATTGATAAGAAGATAACTGCTTATCACGAAGCTGGACATGCCCTTGTTTCCTTAAAGGCCCTTCCAGAGGAAAAGGTATCAAAGGTAACAATAATTCCAACAACTAAGGGTGCTGGCGGATATACTTTAAGTATTCCTGAAGATAGCTTGTACAAAACTAAGGATTATCTAAGAAGAAGAATAATGGTATTACTTGGTGGAAGAGCTGCTGAAGAAATTGTATTTGGTGCTGAAAGCATAACTACCGGTGCTCACAATGATTTAAAGCATATTACAAGCATGGTATTTAATATGATAACTCAGTATGGTATGGGGGAAACTTTAGGTTTGTTAAATATGGAAGAACTTATGGAACTCAACCTAAATCAAGATGATGTTATTAAAGAATCTAAAGAGTTAGTTGATTCTCTATATGAGGAAGTTAAAGAGTTGTTACTGAAGGAAAAGAATAACTTAGATAATATAACAAACATGCTTTTAGATAAGGAAACGTTATATGCAGAGGACTTAGTTTTAAACTAAGATTTGAAGTCTTGAGGTCTGGGGACAGTTAACAATTTTTCAAGTGTAGAAAAATTGTTAACTGTCCCTTTTCTTCTTATGCAGTTACTCTAGGTACACTATTCAATTATCTAAGATATGAGAATAGTTGTGAACTGTCCCCATTTATTAGACCGCCTTTATAAAAAAGTAGGATACAGCAATGCCACCTATTAACCCACCTAAATGCCCAAAGTTATCTATATTAGGCATAGAGAAGCCTAAAATTAAGTTAACTACAATAACAGAAGCTATGTTAAACATAAAATTTTTTCCTACTGCATTCTTCATCTTTATGCCAAAAACTAAGGCTGCTCCCAGTAAGCCAAATATTGCCCCTGAAGCTCCAACGGAAATGTCTGTAGAAAACATATAACTAAAGATTGATGACACTATACCAGCTAAAAAGTATATAAATATATACTTAACTTTTCCATATACACTTTCAACTAGAGGTCCTAGTGAACTAAGAGCGTACATATTAAAACCAATATGAGCAATGCCACCATGTAAAAACATACAGGTAAGTAGTCTATAATACTCACCACTGCTTATTAATTCATTAACTTTTGCACCTAAAAATATCAACACATTTATGTCACTATCCATTATGCTTCCTGACAAATAAGCTGTCATAACGTAAACCAATAAATTTACACCTATTAAAAGATATGTTATAATGGATTTCTCTGTTTTTGAGGTTTCATTTCTTTCACTCTCCATAATCCCCATAGACTTTGCTACCTCATGAACCTCATTCTCCAATTCCTTACTGTAATATAATATTTTATTATCCACATTGTTAATTAAAATCAATTCACATTGTGGATTAATTTTATGACTTAAATGCCTTTCTCCATCTATTCCAACTTCTAAATGAAGCTTTTCATCTACTAAAATCTGAACAGGCTTTATGTTTTTCAATTGAAAATTGTAAACTGCGTACTGAACTACCTTGTTAATATCTAACGAGCCATTGCTCTCTAAGTCAGAAAAGAAGAATAATTGTGTACCGTCCCCTGTGCTTTTCATTACTCCCCATGAACTGCAGAGTCCTGCTATTTCCCCAAATTCTATAATTCTATATCCATATCTATTAAATAGTTCTTGAATCAGTTTTCTTATATAAACATCCATAAAAAATTTCTCCTTAGTTTATAAAATAAAAATGCACAGCATAAAAATAAACTGGTATACTAGTTTATTTTATGTTGTGCATATACTTTATCATGCAATATCGACTATGACAATACTTGGATTTTTTAATAAATCTACCTCATAGAAAGATATAGGACTTTTGGTTTTTGTATCATATAAAACTCTTACAACAGGCCTGTCCGGAAATCCTTGATTTTGACTGATGACATAGCCTTCTTCTCCATTTGAAAGCTTAACACAACATCCCAAAGGATAGATAGAAAAAGTATCTTTAAAGTTTTTAACTAACTTTTCATCGAAACTAGAACCACTTCCAGAAAGAATCAACTCATAAGCATCATTTGGACTAAACTTCTTTCTGTAACATCTATCATTGCTTATCGCATCATATACATCACAGATACAAACAATTTTTGCAAATTTAGATATTTGATTTGAACTTAAGCCGTAGGGATATCCTCTTCCGTCAACTCTTTCATGATGCTGCTCTACAATCTTTATTATTGGATCTGGTATTGTAAAATTTTTTCTAAGAATTTCAGCACCGTATATTGTATGTTTCTTTATTTCATTATACTCTTCATCTGTTAGCTTGCCTTCTTTGTTCAATATCTTAAGGGAAATCTGTGTTTTGCCTACATCATGTAGTATGGCTCCTATTCCTAGGTCCTTTACTTCCCACTCATTTAGCCTTGAATTAATACCTAGAAAGGTAGCCATTATACAAGTATCTAAAGAATGAACATAGGTATAGTTATCATGGGTTTTTATATCATAAAGACTTTTGTTAACATCCCCTACGTCTATTATGTAATCTATCATTTCTTTAACATTGTTTAAGGAGTCTTTAAGCTGTTTTCCATTGCAGTTATGTACATTTTTCATAACATGAGACATGCTTCTTATAGTTAATTGTTTAAGTTCAGAAAGCCTTTCATCTTCTACATCTACATCATCTAATCTATCATCTTCTACATAAATATAGAAAACCCCTAATTCTTTGAGTTTATTTATGTAAGTATTATTTAATTTTACACCAGCCTTCAGTAAGACATGACCTTCATTAGTTAATATGCTTTTACCTAGAGTGTCATCTTCCTTCACTCTACTTATATACTCCAACCTCATCTTTCCACCTCAATAAAGTTTCCTTGAACTTCTAACTTTTCTCCTTTTAAACTATAACACGATATCATAAAAAGTTAAATAGTTAACACTTATCTTTTGATAATTTTTATTATTTATTTCAATTTTCACTATAAATTATAGTCTTTAGTCTTCCCTATATTCTTCCTCTTTTCCCTCTATATCTACAATAACTTTACTAATAGAAGTACTTATTAAAATACATAATTTGTTAAGCTTTTCAGCCATCACAGAATGCTCTTCATCGTAATCAAATTTCACTAACCAAGTTGGATTATATTCACTGTCAATTTGTTCTATATTATATCCATTTTCTACAAATTCCTCTTCGTTAAATAAGTCAAATATTGCAGAATACTCCCAGTCTTCAACGTCCTTATTTGTATCAAAATATACGTTTACTTTTTCGCCGTCATAAAACATTTTAGATATATTTTCTGCACCTTCGCTAACTTCATAACTTCCTAATTCTTTTACCATAAAACCAGTTTCTTTATCTTTTTCCATTAATACTAAAGATGAAAATTCCATATATAAACACCGCCTTAAATCAATTTAATAGTATTTAGTATTTACTTATTTATAAAATTTAGTTATTATAGTATTGGATATATTTTCCAAAAGGAGTGAGACTATGAGGAAACTTTTATTACTTTGCTTATCAGTAGTCCTAGTTGGCGGGCTAATTAAATACACCTACATTTCTAATAAAAGTAAGGATATTAACTATGCTGTTGAAAATTATTTTACTACTGGGATTTTTAATGAATATAAAATGTATCAAATAAGTTCCTCTGATCTATCTTTTTCAAATGGCACTGTTGCTGTAGTTAAGATTAATGGAACTGAAAAAAAGATTCCACATAAAAAAGTAGCCTACAGCGTATTTCTAGAGAAAACCAGCCGCGGCACATGGAAAGTTAAAAAGGTATACCCTGATGAAGTTGCAGCAAAAAATGAATACTAATTAAATTAACAAGAATAGAACCCCTTCTATTCTTGTTTTCTACATTCCTCACATACTCCCTCTAGTTTAATATCTAGTTCTTCCTTATCAAAAACAAAACCAGTCTTATGTTTAATTAATTCTTTAATTTGTTGCATTGGACAATCTATTTCAACTTCCTTATGACATAACTTACACTGCAGTACATGCTTATGATCTTCTTTTTTTAATGCGTAGCTGTATTTTCCCTTTCCTAAATCAAACTTACCTACAATATTCTTACCTTCAAATAATTCTAAAGACCTATAAACTGTGGATAAATCAATATTCATACCACACCTCTTACACTCTTCAAAAATATATTCTACACTTACAGCACCATCACTTTTACATATTATATCTAATACCGCTATTCTTCCCTTTGTAACCTTTATACCATGCTGTCTTAAATATTGTTCTATCTCCAATACTTTCACCCCAAATTTTTAAAAAAACATAATTTTTATCCCAAAAATGATTAATATTATTCCGCCAATATAGTCTGCATATTTGCTTATCACGGTTATTCTTTTTAAATACCTTGCAATAATAAACGCTGTCATTGACATCAATAAAGTTATAAAACCTATAAACAATGTATTTTGTAAAATTACTAAGTTACTCGATATATTATTAAGAGCTGTAAACCCTATAACCATGGCATCAATACTTACAGATACTCCCAAAACTATAAACATGCCTGGTTTTATCAACGGACATTCATCCTTGCTTTCAAGCCCTTCCTTTAACATCATTCCTCCAACTATAGCTATTAGTGCACCACCAATTATTTCTGGCACTGATGCTATATATGTATTAAACAAAAAGCCAGCATAGGCTCCCACTAAGGAAAACAGAAACTGGAAAAACCCAAATGAACTTGCAAATAATATCTTAGTACCTCTTTTTATTCCATTGTTAAGTCCTATACAAAGCGCTACGCCAAAGGCATCTAATGAAAGAGCTAAGGCTATTACGAATAATGAATACAAACTCATACTTTTTCTCCTTGATTTTAGTTTCTTTTCACAGTGATACTATTTTATATTTTACTTTATATCCATAATATTGTCTATATGACAGACTCTAAATTATGGGACAGTTAACAATCTTTTGGGATTCTGGAACGGGGACGGTTAACAACTTTTCTTTGATACCACTCTATTTTGATTAACACAGGATACTACGGAGTAACTATAATAATTAATTATCTTACATCTAATTATATACGTTTATATTACTATAATATGTCAATAATTTAATTAACATATAAAAGGGGTGAAACCAAATGCCAAGAACAGCTCGTAAGAAGGGCTTAAGCCACATACATCACATCATGAGTAGAAGTGTAAGTGAAATTCAGCTTTTTAGAGAGTCTAGTGACAAAGATAAGTTTATGAATATCCTTAGAAAGTATCAAAAAGCTAATAAATTCTTAGTTTATTCATTTGTACTTATGGATACGCACTATCACTTGGAGATTTGTGATAATGGTGCTGATATCTCCAAGTTTATGAAGTCAATTAATCAAAGTTATGCTCAATACTACAATAGAAAATATGAAAGGCATGGTCATGTATTTGCAGATAGATTTAAGAGTAAGCCTATAGAAGAAGATGCTTATGCTGTTACTGCATCAGTATATATACACAGTAATCCAAAGGATATAAAGGAGTATACTAATAATATACAAGACTATCCTTATTCCAGTTTAAAAACTTATCTAGTAAATAAGTCTCCATTTTCTGATATTATAAATATAAACTTTATATTAGAACGCTTTGGTAAGAATATTAATACGGCAAGAAAAACATACTTGGAACTAGTACTTAGGTCTACAAGTTCAGATATTGAAAAGGAAATAGAATTTCAAGAAAAAGAGCAATGTTATGTAGCAGAAAGGCACTTGCTTATTAGAGATTTTAAGCCCGAAAATGTTGTGGACTTCGTTTCCAAATATACCAAGAAAGCCTTCTGTATACATGCGAAATATACACACAAAAACTCAGAATTAAAGTCAGTATGTGTATTTTTGCTTAGAGCTTTATGTGGCTTCAGCTTAACTGGGATTTGTGATGTTATTGGTAACACTACAACTTCTAACATTTGGCGGCTATATGAAAAGGGAGTTTCTCTAGTAAGTACTGATGAGAGATATAAAAATATTATAAACGATTTTATTGAATACAGTAAAACTGCTTAAAAATTTTTCACCCACTAAAAATAAGCTGATAACCCTCTAAAAGCTAAATTAAACTTATTTTATGCAATTATAAGACAAGCTATTAAAATGATTAATCCGTTTAACTAAATTCAGCAAAATTAGAGACAAAAATTAGGGACGGTTAACAATTATTCTATAAAAATAATTGTTAACCGTCCCCTAAATTCTAAGTTTATTTCCATTAACCTTAAGCCATTGTCTTCGTTCCTCATAATCTGGCAATACTGACTGAACAACGCCCCAATATTGCTTAGAGTGATTCATGTGTCTTAAATGACATAATTCATGCACTACCACATAATCAATAATTTCTATAGGCGCCATTAGAAGTCTATAATTATAATTCAAGTTCCCTTTAGATGAACAGCTGCCCCAAACGGTTTTTTGATCTTTGATTGTTATTCGCTTCGGATATACTCCAATTATGTCCTTGTAAGCAATAGTTCTTTCTAAAAATATTCTCTTAGCCTGTTTTTTATAAAAATTTATTACCAAGTCTCTTATATTTTCTCCCTTACTTCTTTGGTTACTACCTATAAATACCTTCATAAGCTTATCCGAAATTAAAATGCTAGAATCCATAATATTAGCTTGGAAAATCTCTAAAGTTATATTCTCTCCTAGATAAAGCAATTTTTCTCCTGACTTAAACTCTATGCTTTTGTAAGTAATCCTTGCCTCATTAATTTCTGTAAGCTTATTTTTTATCCATTTTTCCTTACTTTTAACCACAGCATCTACAACCTTTTTATCAATATTTAAAGGAGAGATAACAACAATCTCCCCTCCCTCTGTTATCTTAATGCCAATGGTTTTTCTCTTTCTTCTTATTATTTTATAGTTAAATGGTGAATAATTGTAAACTGTCCCCATTATCTCACCCTAATTTTTTACAGTAAAAGGCTTTATAACATTTTTTATTTTTATATAGTAAGTTTTTCCCTTTTCTAGACTTTCTTTTGGAGCTAAACTTATTTTGCTGTCATCAACTTTGTTAATATCAAAGGCTGCACGTTTGCCTGTCTCTGAGTCTATAACCTCAATATCTGTATATTGTCTTATAGTATCTATGTTTACGGATTTATTGAATGTTACAGTGAAAACCTTATTTTCGTCTACGTCTTTTAGAGTATCGAAGGTTTTGTAATTACCGTATAAAAATTTATAAATATTATTGAAATAATCCTCTGGAGCCTTTGTCCATCCATTCTCAGTACCTATATAGACATCTTCTTTTGAAACATTATCTATAATATACTTAAATGCTGCCCAGTGATTTTCATCTTTTGCCAATTTCAAATCTATATTAAATTCTTTTCCGCCGGCGCTTACCTTCACATATCCTCTTTTATCTACATTACTTACATATTTCCCAGAAAATAATTCTGCAACTGCTAAGGAATAGTCAGCTTTAACCTCAAAATCTGGAGATATACCGACTTTATTTATCTCATTCTGCATTGGTGAATAAAATTTCTGTACCGTTAGCTTAATTGAGCTGCCATCAGTTAACGGGAATATCTGTTGAGCAACCCCTTTTCCATAGGTTGTAGTTCCTATAAAAAACGCCTTTTTATAATCTTTAACCGCTGCTGACAATATTTCAGAGGCACTTGCCGTATATTCATTAACAAGAAAAATAATTGGCTTGTCAATAACATTTTCATTGGCCTCTGCTAAATATCTTTGTCGAACCCCATCTTTATTTTCTATAGTTATCGCAGGTTCTTCACCAATGAAGTTTCCAGCTATCTCTAAAGCCGAATACATGTATCCTCCACCGTTGTTTCTCAAATCAACTATATAGTTCTCTGGATTCCTCATCCTAAGTTCCTGAAGCTTTTTTGTAAATAACTGTGCAGTGTCGGTACCAAAAGATGTTATGTTTATATACGCTGTTTGGTCATTAAGTATTTTTGCCGTTACTGTTGGTAAACTAATTTCTTTTCTCATAACATCGAAAACTTGTGAACCGTCCCCTCTATTTATTACCAAGTTAACCATAGTGCCTTCTTCTCCCTTGATATAGGAAGTAGCTTGATCCGCTGTTAAACCTGCTAAAGAATGTCCATTGGCAGACACTATTATATCTCCATCTTTAATACCTGCACTATAAGCTGGAGAATTTTCAATTACAGACTGAACTTTCACTCCTTCAGCTACCATTTGTACATGTATTCCTATTCCATACATTCTGTTATCTATTGAGTTCACAAAATCTTCTTCTTCTTGCTTGGAGAAATACTGTGAATAAGGATCATTCAGCCCTTTTACAATTTCCTCTACAGTGGACCTATTTAAAATACTATCTGGCACAGGGCTTATATAGTTTTCTTTAATTATACTTCTAGCTTCTTCTAAAACTGTAGTGGAAGCTTGTACATTAAATGAAAAACTGCTTATAAAGAATAGCATTAAAAACACTATATTAAAGATACTACTTGCTCTACACTTTTTTACATAAGAAATATACTGCTTTAAATTATTTCTCTTATTCATTTGTTTCCTCCTTTTTATTCTTATCTAGTTAACAGTTTTAATTTAAACCTTTGTTATAAAAGATTATAAATTTAATGTTATTAAGATTATACATCATTTCCTACTTTATTAAAATCTAATAATTTATAAATAGTTTATGGAAGTTATTACACAATATTGTATTCATTATGCTTCCTTACCTTTAGACATAGAAAAAAGCATCTTAAAAAAACTTACCTTTCTAAGATGCTTATATACTAGATATTACTCTATAAGTATTTACTCATAAACTTGTACATCAATGCCGTTATCTTTACAGCCAGGATTTAGTTTCTTTAAATTTTCACTAGTCTTTTTTCTCAGCTCTCCACTACTTGAAGAATCTGCTTTCACTTTTATTCCGAAACTATTATTCCTTATGTCGTTGCCTTTAACTGACCAAAGTCCTCCTATCTCTAACTTAATTCCACAGGAAGATTTACCTTTGTATCCTGTTATAACATTATTCTCAATAGAAGCTTTTCCTCTACCCTGTGACACTATTGCAGCAACTGCTTCTTCATTATTGCCTCCTTCGAATACATTAGACATTTCAGTTCCTATATAAGATGAAGATTCATAGGAAGCTGCTACTGTTATATTTTGTATATTCCTAAAAACGCTGTCATTAATTCTTAGAATACTGTTGCCAATTGCTCTAATAGCAGCAGTTTTTTTATAAATATGATCTCCTATATTCTCAATAGTTACCCCATTTAATATTGTCGTTCCTTCCGATTCAATAACGAATGTAATATTTTTACCTATATTATATAACCCATCTATAGATAGATCCTTTATCTCTAAAACTCCTGTCTTATTAACACGAAAAGCTTTGTTATCTACCAAAGGAGTTGAAGGCATATTTAGTTGTATCTTACTACTATCCTCTCCTTCTCCTATAATACTTACATGCCTATCTATATTAATGCTGCTGTCTATAACATAAGTTCCCCTGCCTAGATAAATGTCGCATATTTCCGGATTGCTTACTGCATTGCTTACACTTGAACCTACTCCTTCTATTATTGTTGCGGTATTTCCTTTAATTATATAACCTTTAGTAAGTAACTCATCAATTTCCTGCTGCAAAGACTCTTGTGTATTCAATTGATCCTTATTTTCATATATTGCCTCAGCTACTAATTCTTTAGCTGAAGGAACTAAATTTCCGTATGTATCTAACTCTAGGTGTAATGGATTTTCTTCTAAGAAGGTCATGATTTCGTATTTGTCTTTGCATCGGCCAAGACTCTCTACTTCTGAACTCTCATCTACAATAACCCTACATTCTGCCATTAAACCTTTACTCTCAGTTATTGCTGTAACCATTGCTTCTCCTGAAGCCTTAGCTTTAATTATTCCGTCATCATTCACTTCCACAATATCACTATTGTCAGATATTAATGATACGTTCTTATTGGAAGCATTCTCTGGTGATATCTGGTAGGCTAATCTTAAGCTATCTCCAACTTCTAGTTTTAATGTATCTTCTAATAATTTTATTGATTCTACATCTATAGCAGAATCCGTTGTCCCTTCTTCTGGGGTATTACCTGGATCTTTGTTTTCTTCTTCCTTTGGATTGTCCTTTACTATATCATCCTTTGGTGTGTCATTATGTGATGAATTATTGCTTGAGGAGTTTCTACTCGGTCTACCATGTGCTGACTGTTGATTTTTCT
The DNA here is from genome assembly GCF_025398335.1 of Clostridium sp. CX1. GTDB lineage: Bacteria > Bacillota > Clostridia > Clostridiales > Clostridiaceae > Clostridium_AM > Clostridium_AM tanneri. Next base: position 18,010 of record NZ_JAODOO010000019.1, on the reverse strand, counting down.
CAATTACTTCCTCATTTTTCTGTGAGCTAGAATCTTCTATTTTTATGATATTTTCAACTAAGTTATCGTATATTACATTATTAAGCTTTGTAGAGCTGTATCCTATGGAGTTTATATAAATAGTTCCATCTACGATTACATTATTAAGAACTACATCTGGAGATTCTATATAAAGATTCCCTTTAATTCTCAAATCCTTAAGCACAGTTCCTTCTCTTAAAATAGCTACATTATTATGTATTTCTCTATTACTAATCTCACTGACACTATCAAAACACTCCGCTGTTATTCTTAATTCATTCACTGTTGAATCCGATATATTTGAGCTGCCACCAATTACTGATATGGTACTCCTTGGAGACAGTCTAGGTTTAACAAAATTCCTACTAGATTCATCCTTATCCATTAGTACTACAGCAGCCTTTTCTTTGGCAGCCATTACAGAACTTGTCAAGGCATCTGAAAACTGATCTCCTCTAGCTAAATATACTTTCTTATAATCTAACTCTGTAGCAAAACCCTTTAAGACCTCTCTATTAGTTTCATACCTATCTAATCCACCAATTCTTTCGCTATTTTTAAGCTCCAGTTCAATATCTTTTCCAACAGCAGCTGTTCCGCCAATTATGTAACTTTTATTGATATTATCATAGTTTTCGTATATGTATTCCTTAGAGCACTTTGGAAGCTTGTCCTTGCTAACTAAAATAATTGGTGCTTCCTTCATCGCTGCTATAGCACCAATAGACAAAGCATCTGCGTAATCCTCTCCAGAGGCTATAAATATCTCTCTTGCATTATCAAGTCTTTCTGCAACTTTTGCGGCGGTTTCATATCTATCCTCTCCCCATATCCTATCAGTGGTTATTGCTAATTCAGATTTTATCGTATTTTCTACTGTCTTAGATATCACTCCTTCCCCGCCTATTATGTAAACATATGTTACCTTCAGTCGTTTAAGTTCTTCTATTGTCTTATCGTCTAGATTATCTCTATTAGTAAAAATAATAGGTGCATCTTTAATCTTAGCAAAAGGTGCTGCAGATAGCCCATCTGCAAAATCCTCACCGCTAACTATTACTGCACTATTAGCTCCCATTTTCCATCCAACCTTTGATATTTCTATGGCTGTTTCATATCTATCTTTTCCCCATATTCTTGTGGCAGTACTTTGAATTTCACTTTTAGCCTCAACCTTAAAGCATAACATAGCAGGCAATAGTGTGATTAGCATTATGGTATTTTTATACTTTTTCTTAATCATTACGAAGCCTCCATTTTAAAATAATTTAGTTATGCTGTAATATTATCTCGTTACCATGATTATACAAATTTATGTAATGTATTTCCATAATAGTTAATAGACAAATTAGGGGACGGTCTGCAACTTTTCACCATCTTTAGGGACGGTTCACAATTTTTCGTATAAAAATAAGGCATTAAAAAGCTTTTAACTTTTTAATGCCTTATCTAATCTTATACCTACTTCTCATCTATCAATAGTTCGTCCCAAATAGTTGAAAAGTTGTTAACTGTCCCTACTTTCCAGTTGTTGCTTTCAAAAGGTCAGCATAGTTAAAGGAGTTCTCTTTTGTAAGCTTAGGTAACTCTATCTTAACGTCCTTATTAATATTGTAATTTTCAGTAGTATAGTTAAATCCTAAACCTAGCATACCTTTAACATCATCTGAAGTGTTGTCTACTGGACTATTGCTTAGTTTGCTCATAACTGATACAAAGTTTTTAATGTCAAGTTGAAGATCTACAACTCCACTTTCCCCTATAATATATCCGTCGCAAACCTTGTATGTTATGTCAATTCCCTTATCTCCAATTACTTTTAAATCCTTTATGGCATCCATGAATACTTTTATCTGTTTCATAGCTTCCTGTGGATTTGCTGCTATATCATTAAACATCTGTTCTATCTGCTGCTTTTGAACATCCTTATCTGGTGTTGCTGATAAATCAACACAAGACAACATGAACTGTTTAACAAAATTCATATATTCTTTATTTGTTACAAAATCATTAGCAGTATAATTTAATATAGCCTTTAATTTCATATCATCAAGCTTTAATTGGTAAGTTTGTGCATACTTCATTCCTTCTTTAGTTTCTACTCTTGCCAATCCCTTATAACTTATGAATTTAACCCCTGGATTCCAGTTTTCTGAATACTTTTGCATAAAACTTTGGAATTGTGGTTGGAAATTCTTCGAGAAATTTACTAAGCCATTAAAATCTGGTGCTGGAACTCCAGCTTCCTTACTCATAGTTATAGGGTCCATAACCATATACTTCTTTCCAGCTAATTCTGGTGGAAGATACGGTGCTGCCATCGCAGGAATTTCTACGATTTCCTTAATTTTAGGCTGATTACTTGAAAAATCTGTAGTTACCCATACTGTAGTATTTATGTTCATGCCTGCTATTTGCATTGTTACATCTTCTTGAACATTGCTTATAGTTTTAGCACTATTGCTATTAAGTTTTATATTTAATCCCATTTTGGCATCATTTATTACTGGAATTGCCTTGTCAGCAACTTCTTGTGCTTCCTTTGGAAGGTCTTTTGCAGTAACATTTACTCCCAAAGTATTATCACTTTGCATAGAAGTAATGTTCATCTGATTTAAAGAAGCCTTTAATAGTCCACTATTTATAGTCTGATTTTTAGCAACAGGCATTAATGTTTCCAATACAGCTGGTTTTACAACTCCTTCACCGCCTAGTACATTCACCTGTCCAATGTCTTTAGTTTTATCATTAATATAACTTTGAACATTAGCTTGTGCGTTCTCTCCAACTAGTATAATTGGTGAGTAAGTCAATGCAGCTAGAGCTGATCCAGAAAGAGCATCTGCAAATCCAGTTCTGCTTGCTAAATAAACTGTATCATAGTCTATATCCTTAGAGAACTTATTTAAAGTATTTAGGTTTCTTTCGTATTCATCCTTACCTGTAATTCTCTCTACATTTTTAAATTCTTTTGATACCTTGTCGCTTATTATGTCTTCTCCGCCCATAACATATGTCTTAGATATATTATTATTTGATGCTAAGTAATCCTTTAGTTCTGAAGTTACTTCATCCTTTGGTACTAATATTATTGGCATACCTTTAGATGCTGCAATTGGTGCCATAGATAGAGCATCCGGGAAGTCTTGTCCAGTAGCTACAACTACTCCCTTATCAGTTCCTACTTGTTTTGCAATTTCAATAGAAGTAGCATATCTATCTTTTCCAGCAATTCTCTCTAACTCAATGCCCTTGCTTTTAATTATGTTCTCAACAGCCTCGGATACTGCACCAGTTCCTCCAATTAAGAATACCTTCTTTACCTTTAGTCTTGAAAGTTCACTAGTTACGTTATCTACTGTCGACTGATTGTCCAACTTATCTTTAGAAACTAATAATATAGGAGCATTGTATTTCTTTGCTAAAGGTGCCGCACTTAACGCATCTCCGAAATCCTCCCCATTAGCAATTACTGCATAGTCTGAAGTAGCATTCCATCCATTTTTTGAGATAGAAACAGAAGTGTCGTATCTATTTGCTCCCGATATCCTCTCTGGCGTAAATGCTGCCTTAGCCTTTGCACCTGCTCCAATACTTAAGCACAAGCTTAATGACAGTAAGCAAGCTATTTTTTTCATGTTCATTTTATATACCCCCTTGTCTCTGATAGTGTAATTATATCATTGGTAAATTTGGGTTACAATAGTTATTTGTGGGCATCTTTGGACATCCCGGGGACAGTCTACAATTATTCAGCTATAGTGAAGCAGTAAATAATTGTGTACTGTCCCCTAAAAATGCAGGGGTATTTATAGAGACTACTGCCATTTACTTTAATTAATTATTTAATACAACTAAATTTCGTAAACAATTACGAAAAAAATTTTCGTAAAAAAGGGGACAGTCTACAATTTTTTAACACAATAAATGTGTAATAATTGTAGACTGTCCCCTTAAGGTTTAATTATTGCTTTGAGTTCCTTCTTCAACTGTTACATCGGCACTGTTTTGATTAGAATTCTCTTCTATAACCTCTGGCTTAGTTGAATCTACTGTTGTATCTTCTACTTCATTTACTGTTCCTGTACTTTCCTCTGGTTTAGTTTGTGTGTCATTGTCAATTTCAAGACCTACTACCTCAGCTTTAACATTTTCTAAATGGATGTTTTCTTTTGTCCCAGAAAGTACAACTATCTTCTTTGCAGTTACTGACTTAATATTTACAATTCCATCCTTACCTGGGTTTACGTAAATAGTCCCATCTACAGTTATGTCAGAAACAGTAGCGTTATTTCCTTCTAAATATAAGTCACCTTTTACATTTCCCTTAAGGGTTACATTGTCTGCTATAATATCTACATTTCCATCATAGTTATCTGTGTAAGTTTTGTCCGCTTCATCTAAGAAATCTGCACTTATACCCATGGATAGTATTAATGAATCTGATATAACGCCCTCTCCACCAATGGCTAAAATATAAGTGCTAGGTGAAAGCCTGGACTGTATAAAGTTTCTAGTAGTCTCTGGCACTTCCTTGTTTACAAGTATTATAGGAGAGTTAGCTTTTCCTGCAAGAGCAGCTCCTGATAGGGCATCTGCGAACTCATTTCCAGTAGGACCTTCTCCTAGAGCTGTTAATACTCCTGTTAAGTCAAAGTCCTCAGCAAAATAATCCATTACTATTGTGTTTGTTTCAAATCTATCTGCTCCTCCAAGTCTTTCTGCTCCTGGCACTTTCTCTTTAGTTGCATCACCAACGGAAGCAGTTCCACCTATTACGTAGGTCTTATTTATACCTGAATGTTTCTTTATAAATTCCTCTGTCGGCTTTGAAAGTTCTTTGCTTTCTGTTAAAAGAATTGGCATTCCCTTCATAGCTGCAATAGGTGCTGCTGATAGTGCATCTGCGTAACCATCGCCAGATGCTAGAACTATTTTATCTGTTACACCTAACTTTTCTGCAACGGCAACGGCAGTTTCGTATCTGTCATTTCCCCATAACCTGTCTACATTTGCATCGCCAAATTCACTTTTCAACTTATTATAAGCTCCCTCAGATACTGAACCAGTTCCCCCAATAACATATATATTCTCTATCTTAACCTTATCATTTAATCTTTTAAGCTCCTCTAAAGTTTGAGAGTTTAAGCTTTTTGACTCAGTCAAAAGTATCGGTGCATCCTTCGCCTTGGCAAGTGGCGCGGCAGAAAGAGCATCAGCATAACCTTCTCCACTAGCAATGATTACATTCTTAGTACCATCTAACCAGCCTATTTGAGATACTTTTACAGAAGTTCCGTATCTATCCTCTCCTCCAGCTCTTAATAACCTGCTTTCAACTACTTCCTCTGCTGAAACCTTAACTGCTGTTGCTGAATTAGATAATAATATTGCTGCAAAAGCTACTGCTGAAATTGTACCTATACTTTTTTTATTCATTAAATGATTCCTCCTAAGTTTTTTTATTATATTAATAATTTAATATTTTACACATAAAATCTTTAATATCTTTTAAACTGTCCTCTTTATTAGTTATTATCTTGTATCTCTGCTACGTGTTTTATTGTATTACATTTAAATATAGTTATCTATGCAAAGAAATTTCTAGCTTGCACATCTAATGGAATATGAATTTATTCCTTCATATTTTGGTACAAGCATGCAAATGACTGAAATCATTGATATAAGCCTCTTTGTGCTACATTTTAAGAAAATAATCGATAATTTTCTCTTATAAATTACATAATGAAGTTATTAATACCAATTTATAAAATAACCTTTTAGCTATCAAATAGTAAAGTCTATGTGGGGACAGTTCACAACTATTCAACAACAAAACAAGGGGACAGTCTGCAATTATTAGAATAATTGCAGACTGTCCCCTAAATAATTGTGAACTGTCCCCATTAGTTGCTTGCTATGCTGTCCAATTGATAACCACCTTTTGCTTCATTATATTTAAAGGTGTACTTATACTTAAAACTCTTAACGGACTCTGATCCGTTCTTGTTAATATTGTAAACTTCTTCTGTATTTATTGTTCCAGACTTGTTATCCTCGCTTACAGTGTAAGAAAGTATATTGAAAGACATAATTGTTTCTCTAATTCCTTGACTATAAGTGCTTGGCACATAGCTCTTCTGCTCGTTATAAAGCTTACTTCCAGGATATATATAATCTTCTACAGCGTAAAAGCTGTTGCTATTTACAGCCTGAGTAAAGCCATAAGTATACCAGTATATAAGGTCATGAATTTGTCCCTCTATATTTTTTATAGTACTCTCAGCAGCCCCGAAATCTAGATTGATATTTAAATCTCCCTGAGATACTGTATACTCACTGCTTTTTAGAGCCTTTCCATTCTTGTTAACAGTAGCATAAACCTTCGTATTAGCACTTAAAGGCCCAAAGTTTTGAGCATCTGCCACTTTAACGCCTGTATCCTTACCATTTACAAAAAGCACTGCATCAGGATACTCACTTCTTATATTTATATAGTTAAGATTATTAAACACATCTAAATTCACTTTTCCACTATTGCTAGCAACTAAATCCACATCATGAGGATCGCTCAGTGTTACATACTTTCCTTTATAATTAGCTAGAAGCTTGTACTTTCCTGGTATAAATGGTCCAAACTCCTTACTAAAATTATTGGAATCACTTTTTCCAAGGTCTGTACTATTTAGTGAGAATGCTACATCCTTTATTCCAGTCTTAACTTGAATAAAAGCTGGTTTTATACCTATCTTATAGTTAGGGAAAAATATGAATTTCTTTCCTGCATGTACAATACTTAACGTGTTTTGAGAACTTCCTCCCCCTAAAGAAAACATTCCCTTAGAGCCTTCTATCTTCATTACTTGTTTATTTAAGTCCTCTGTTACTGTATTTAAATAAGATGGATTGTCCTTAAAATAGGAAATTAAAGGTGCAATGTTTTTCTCGTTTATTTCTAGTCTATTATCATCGCTGTAAATTATGCCAGCAAGCTCTTCTTTATTGTCTGAGGCAACAGCCTTCTCAAACTTGGCAACTACCTTTGAAGGTTTTGTCATAGAATTACCTAGATTATAAAGTCCAGTTAACAACACTACAGCTGCAGCCACTGCTGCAATTGCCATTTTTGTTTTACCGGAAAACCCCTTTTTCTCCTCTTTTTCAACTTCCTCTGAATATTTAGCGCTGACTCTTTCTTCTTTTTTATCATTAGTGTCAGTTTTTATATTTTCAGTAGCCTCAATACTACTTAGTATTTCATCTTTTTCTATAACTTGAGTTTCATATCTAATTTCATCTGCCTCAGCTTTGCTCTGTCTAGCAGTTAAATCATAGCCACATTTAGAACAAACATCTTGTCCCACATCTAATGTAGCACCGCATTTAGCACAATACTTCACTGTACTCCCTCCAATTTTAATAATATTTTAAAATCCAATAGTTTTTATAACATTTGAAACAGACATTATTATGTCTGAAATATTTGATGCTGTGAATTTTTGTAAACAAATTACAACAATGATTAAAACTACTATACCTGAAACTGCAGTAATAAATGTAGAATGATTTTCATCGATAGATAGCTTGTCTTTAATAACCATAGCCATAGTAGCTAAAGAAATTACTATTCCGATTAATCCTATAACCATTCCTGCATAAACTGATAAATAAGAAAACATTATAGAAAGAATTTCAAAGTATAAAGTTGGTATTAAAACAACTGTTGCTGTCTTGAAAATTTGTATTGGCTCACTTTTATGTTTAGATAAAATATTCGTTCCGAGATAGATTATTATAAATAGTACTGCAATTGCAATTAAAGCTAAAGCACTATTTTGTACAAATATTTTTCCATAAGGGATATTTATAAAATTCTTTAACTTATCAATTTGAGCTGTCAACTCCATTATATCATTAGAGCTTAATAACTTTCCTATTGAACCTGGCTGAATTAAATTCATGAATCCCATAGCTTTTTGCATTAGGTCTACAGCCATGTTCTGAAGGCTAGAAATAAACTGACTTACCTTCCATACACCTAAAATTCCTTGAATAAAAATAATAATTGCTGTTATTGCTATGACAGAACCCTTTTCTCCCTTTTCTACAAATTCTTTTGCTCCTGTTACAGGCTTTATTAACATCTTAATCAGAGTATCTCCTAAACCTGTAAAGCTCATCCCCTTTGTTAAATTACTAGATCCCCTTACTACCTCGCTGATAATTGGTTTTGTCTGAGTTCTAGTAGTCGACTGTTCTTCTTTTGCTGATGAAGCCTGTACTTGCTTTGTTCCACAATTAGTACAGTACACATCTTCTAGCTCAATCTGAACACCGCAGTTGTGACAATATGACATTATTAACCCCTCCTGTATTTATTTTTAGCTTTTGTAAAATGTTTCTAATACATATATTTTAAGATAAAATCGTCAATTTTTCTACAGTAATTGTAAACTTTTTTTGAATTATTTTTCTCTTTATATAGAATTTTAGGGGAAGTTTACAAGCATTTATCGAAAATGGTAACTTTAGGGAATACATTGTTGTTTCTACACCATAAGGGGACGGTCTACAATTATTCATCAATTGAATAATTGTAGACCGTCCCCTAACTTGTTGAATAATTGTAAACTGTCCCTATTTAATAAAGTCCTTTATCATATTCTCTAAAAACTTCAGTCTCTCCTCATAAACCCCTGAAACCTTCTCTACTTCCACAACAAGTATACTGTCTCTAACCTTAACATCCTTAATCTTAACAGGCATACTGGTTAAATCTAAATAAATGCTAGAGTTATCTGCCGTCATAGTCCCTGTCATAGCAGTCTTAAGCTTATTTAAAACAAAGTCCTTAGAAATAGGCAGCTTACCTAGATAGACCTTATTCACAGTATACTGGGCTTTATCTTCCTTAAAGCCTAAGTTTCCCTCTGTACGCAATAGAAAACTAATGCCTTTATAACTGGAAGGTATGAAAAATTGTAGACTGTCCCCAGACATCTCTCCATGGATTCCCTTTATAGTTAAGTCATCATAAGTCTTCTTTCCATTAGAGTAAAAGGCTATAATGCCATTTAGTTCATCGTTATTAAGCTCCATTACGCCCTTACTTTGAGCTTTTATTCCCTTATCAATAAGATCAAAGGATACTTTTGCTTTTGGAACAACATAAGAATGATTCCAAGATACTAAACTAAATATCACTCCTAGGGATAGTACCAATATTGTTATTAGAGTTATAAATATGAGAAGCCCTCTTTTATTTTTCATCTTACTAATTACCTCGCTCCTGATTTCCATTTTTGTTTGTTCTATACGAATTTTAGAACTGCTTTATTTAACTGCCCTTAGCAAGGGTCCATGCTAAAATAACACATAACTGACAATAAAGTTTTCATTACTACTATCTGCTTAAACTTAAGCATTCTGTCCCCCTATAACTTCAACAGGACTTAACCTATAGGACTTTGCCGCTGGAAAAAAGGCTGCTAAAGTTGAAGCAGTTATATCAATTATACAGGATATTATTATAAACCTGTTGTCAATGACTATGTCTACCAAAGGCTTTCCTTCCGAAGTTATGTATCTATTAAAAGCCTTTATATACATAATATTGAGCCCTACTCCAAGTAATGTTGCAATTACCCCTAAAATAAAGGCTTGAATTAAAAATATACTAGCTGCCGAACCATCCTCTATTCCCATAGCCTTTAATATTCCTATCTGCTTATATTTTTGAGTCACAGTTATGCCCAATATACTTATTATACTTAACACTGCTGCAAGTAATACGAAAATTTGAATTATAATAGTGCAAACTCTTTGTCCAATTATACCACTTACCAAAAGTTTATTTTGACTTTTCCAGTTCTCTAGTTTTAAGTTTTTATCCTTTAATTTTTCTTCTATGTTTTTTTCTAGAGTGTCTGCATTATAAGGGTTAACTGCAGATACTTCTATTGAAGTTACTTTGTCCCCAAATCCTATTAAATCCTGGGAGGTCTTCAAATCTGTAAAAATCCAGTATCTATTAAGCCCAGCAGAACCTAAATCATAAAATCCGGACACTGTAAGTTCTACGCTTTTCTTATCAATGGTTACTATGTTAAGCTTGTCTCCAAGCTTTAAATCTAACCTCTCCTTTAGTTCCCTACCAACTAAAGCATCCCTGCCGTCCTTCATCATCCTTCCTTCATAAACCTTATCCTTTAGTTTATACAAAAGATTGGCCTCTTCTGAAATAACTCCTCTTAATCTAGCAGGTTCATTCATGTCCTTTAACTTTATAAAAACCTGATGTTCTGCAACTGGCACTACAGCTTTTACATCACTGCCTAATGCTTTAATCTTTTCTTTCTTGTCCTGCCATCTCTCTATGCCGCCCTTTGAAAAATACACCGTTACATGAGGGGAACTTCCTATAATTTTATCCAGCAATGTTGTCTCAACGCCCTTACTTAAAAGCCCTAAAAATATTTGCACTGATACACCTATTGCTATACCTAACACTATGATTAAGGTTTGTGCCTTACTGTCTTTTAAAAATCTCCAAGCTATTTTAAAGGATGCAAACATTTTTCTTTTCCCTTTCTCTATTCCTATTTACATCAAAAACTACACCATCATTTATTTTAATTATCCTATCTGCCTTTTTTGCTATTCTATCATCATGAGTTATAATTACAAAGGTAGTATTAAATGTCCTATTAACCTTTCTAAATATATCATAAACTCCCTTAGCAGATTTAGAATCCAGATTTCCTGTAGGTTCATCTGCCAATATAATTTTAGGCTCATTCATAAGTGCCCTAGCAATAGCTACCCTTTGCTGTTGTCCCCCAGACAAGTCATAGACCTTTTTATGCCTAAACTCTGACAACTGTACCATATGAAGAAGCTCCTCAGCTTTTTCTCTAGTTTTACTGCCACAAAAAAACTTGCTTATAGTATGGGGCATAATAACATTTTCTAAAGCATTAAACTCTGGCAAGAGGTAATGAAACTGAAATATAAAGCCTATAGTTTTGTTTCTAAGAGAAGCAAGTGCTCTCCTGTTCATGTTATCTGTCCTCTTCCCATCTATATAGACCTGTCCATTAGTAGGCTTGTCTAAAGTTCCTATTATATTCAACAAAGTAGTTTTCCCACTGCCAGAAGCTCCTATTATTGAATTAAAAGAGCCTTCTCTTATTGATAAATTAATATCATGAAGTACTTTAGTTTTAGCATTTTTTCCGTAAGTCTTATTTATGTTTTTTAATTCTATAATATCTCTCAATTTCCCTAACCCCCAATAGCTTTAATTATTGCTTGAATTTCTCCCCATAAAATAGTTACATGACATAAGGAAATATTTTCTTAGTATTTATATTTTATCACAAAAGCCTAGGGGACGGTTCACAATTATTCATCAAAGGCTAAAAGCTTAGGGACAGTTTACAATTTCTCAACAAGTGGGGACAGTCCACAATTATTCAAAGATAAAACTGTTGAATAATTGTAAACTGTCCCCAAATATATCTTGACCTTACCAATTCATTGTAGTAATATGACCTTGTAGGAAAATTTAATAATTTGCCAATCCCAGGGGGGCTGATGTTATCAGCTGAGATTAAGAATGTAATTCTTTGACCCTATAACCTGATCTGGATAATGCCAGCGTAGGAAGAGGTTTCATGTATTTTAAAAATACCTTTATAGTTTTAAAGACATAGGTACAAACCTCCTCTGGTTTGTACCTTTTTTATTTTTCAAATTTTTATAAATTAGGAGGCACTAATATGAAGTTTTCAGAAAGCTTGTATGAAAGCGTTAAAGAAATTTGGGAATCCTATTATACCCATCCTTTTGTAAAGGGAATAGGCGATGGCACTTTAGAAATAGACAAGTTTAAATTTTACATGATTCAAGATTACATATACCTTCTAGACTATGCCAAGGTTTATGCATTAGGCATAGTAAAGGCAGATAGAGAAGATATAATGCAGGGCTTTTCCAGCATGGTGAACAATATTCTAAACGGAGAAATGAGTATTCACCGCTCCTATATGAAAAGACTAGGCATTACCTATGAAGAAATTGAAAATACAAAGGCTTCTCTTGCAAATATCTCATACACTAACTACATGCTTGCTGTGTCACAAATAGGTGGGCTGCCAGAGGTATCCGTTTCTCTGCTAGCTTGTATGTGGAGCTATTTGGAAATTGGCAGAAACTTAAGTAAAAATCCTGGTGCTGTAGAGCACGAGTTTTATGGTGAATGGATTAGAGGATATATATCAAAGGAATATGTGGAATGTACTAAGTGGCTTATAGACTTAGTAGATGAACTTTCAGAAAACCTTTCACCAAGGGATAAGGAAAGATTAAAAGAAATATTTATAAATACCAGCAAATATGAAGCAATGTTTTGGGATATGTCTTATAACAAGGAGATGTAATTATTAATGTTAAAGTTTTGTGACGTAACTTTTAAATATGAAGAGGACTCCTATACCCTTATAAAAAACCTAAGCTTCAATGTAAATAAAGGTGAATTTATAAGCATAATAGGTCCCAGTGGCTGTGGTAAGAGCACAATATTTAGATTGATTTCTAAACTTGAAAAAAGCTCTAATGGAGAAATCTATATTAATGATAACAACATTAATACTATTAGCGATCCTATAGGGTATATGCCTCAAAGTGACCTGCTGATACCCTGGAGAACTATTTTAGAAAACGCTTGCCTTCCCCTAGAAGTAGGTAACAAAAAACAAAAGGATGCAAAAAAGAAGGCTGAAGAATTTTTAAAAACCTTTGGATTAGATAACTATAAAAACAAGTACCCAAAGGATTTATCTGGAGGAATGAGACAGAGAGTTTCCTTTATAAGAACTCTCCTTACCGGTGCAGAGGTTATGCTTTTAGATGAACCCTTTAGTGCCTTAGACGCCATAACGAAGCTTTCCATGCAGGAATGGCTTCTAAATCAATGGTCAAAGCTTAATAAGACTATATTATTTATAACTCATGATGTTGAAGAAGCCTTGTTTTTATCTAATAAAATATTTGTAGTTTCCGAAAGGCCTATAACTAAATTAAAAGAAGTAGTAGTACCTTTTGGTTACCCAAGGGACAGGCATATGCTAAGTAAACCTGAAATACTTAGCATAAAAGAAGAACTTGTCAATGAATTAAAGCAGAGGATTGAACTATGAAGAAATATAAATCATCAATAATTGTAAGTATTGTATTTTTTATAATATGGGAAGCTCTAGCAAGATATATAGATGCTATGTACATACTTCCTTCTCCCAGTAGAATTGTAGAAAAGATTTGGCTTTTGAGAGAACCTCTCTTTTTAGTACATCTTCCCTCTACACTGTTAGTTACTTTTATAGGTCTTGCTATATCAATAGTTTTAGGTGTAGGCCTAGCTATAGCCATGAGCTTAAATGAAAAAATAGAAAAGGCAATATATCCTATTGTAGTAGTAACTCAAACCATACCTATTACTGCTCTAGCACCGATATTCGTGCTTTGGTTTGGATACAGCATTTGGAGTAAGGTGGTAGTAACTATACTTATTACTTTCTTTCCTATAACGGTGAATCTATATGATGGTCTTCGTTCTACTAAAAGAGAAATGGAGGAATTGCTGATTACTTATGGAGCAAGTAAAAGGGATATATTTATCAAATTAAAGTTTCCTTCTGCTCTTCCATATTTCTTTTCAGCACTAAAAATAGCAGTACCTCTTAGTGTAATAGGTGCTGCCATCAGTGAATGGCTTGGATCTCAATCGGGCCTTGGCTATTTTAGTAAAAGGATGATGACCCAGTTAGATGGAGCAGCAGTCTTTGCTCCAATAGTGATTTTATCCCTTGCTGCAGTTATCCTTGTGTTTATAATTAATCTCTTAGAAAATAAAATAATAAAATGGAGGAACGAGTAATGAAAAAACTAAAATATCTCTCACTATTATTAACTTTTATATTTATAACCTTTATGGCAGCAGGCTGCTCAAATAAAGAAGCAGCTAAAACTAGTGCAGAAAAACTAGAGGAGGTAGACTTAGTGCTGGATTGGTATCCAAATGCAATACATACCTTTATATATGCAGCTATTGAAAATGGATACTTTAAAGAAGAAGGCTTAAAGGTTAATATCAAATACCCTTCTAACCCAACAGACCCACTTTCACTACCAGCTGCAGGTAAAGCAACCTTAGGTATTTACTATCAACCGGATATAGTAATTGCAAGAGCAAACGAAAAGGTTCCAGTAAAATCTATTGGAGCAATAGTACATACACCATTAAACGTAATAATATCTTTAAAGGAAAAAAATATAAATTCACCTAAAGATTTATCTGGAAAAACCATTGGATTTTCAGGAAATCCTTTAAATACAGAATATGTTAAAACTATGGTAAAAGCAGACGGCGGAGATCCAAACTCTGTAAAAGTAATAGATGTAGGCTTTGAACTTCTTTCATCAATGGTAACAAAAAAGGTAGATGCTACAACTGGGGGCCTTGTAAACCATGAAGTTCCAGTAATGCAGCATGAAGGTCATGAAATAAACTACTTTGATCCATCTAAATATGGAGTACCTAATTATTACGAAGAAGTCTTTGTTACCAGTGATAAAACTTTAAAGGAAAAACCTGAAACCTTGAAAAAGTTTATGAAGGCTGCAAAAAAAGGTTTTGAATTCACAAAAAATAACCCTGATAAATCCTTAAAGATATTGCTAAATAATCAGCAAAAGGATAATTTCCCTCTTATAGAGGCAGTGGAAAAACAAAGTATAGATATTCTTCTTCCTAAGATGGAATCAAAGGACGAACCTTTCTTATATCAAGACAAGAAGGTTTGGGAAAACAATATAAACTGGCTTCAAGAAAAAGGTCTGCTAAAGGAAAAAGCTAATGCAGAAGACTTTTATGTAAATCTTGATGAAATTAAATAGAAGAGAAAGGGGTTGTCTTACAGCGTATAAGACAACCCCTTAAAATATTTCCTTTAAATCTATTACCAAGTCTTTAAAAATTCTCTGGCTTCATCTCCTTACAATAAAAACTCTCCCTTACTTATGTCAAAAATTAGGGAAAGAATTCTCTTTACATAAGAACTTATGTTCCATATAATAAATATAGAACATAAGTTTGTAATTATTTTAAAAAATCCTGTCACCTTTTTAAAAATTCCCGGTATATATTAGGTGAAAGGAGTTGATAAATATGGCTGCAACAGCAACAAAGTTAAGTAGTTCATTAATTATTAAGTACATCGATGGGGTGGACTCAAAGGGAAAGGAAATAGTGAAAAAGCAGAGCTTTTCAAAAATAAAAACCTCTGCTGCAGAGCAGGATCTCTTTGATGTAGCAAAGGAAATAGAAAAGCTTATCGGCAAAACTTTAGATGAAGTTATAAGAGAAGATCAAAACTCAATAACTAACGTCTAGAAGGGTACTTATCCAAAAACCAAGAGAATGAATCAGTAGACAGTTAAGAACCTTACCTTAACTGTCCACCATTAACTAAATAAAAAGGGGGCTGTGTAAATGAGTAAAACGCTTGTAATGAATTTTTTAAATGAGGAAGGTAAAAAAACAGCAATTAGAGTAAGTAACGTTAGAGAAGACGTAACTGACTTAGAGGTAAAAGGTGCCATGGACCTTATAATATCCAAAAACATATTTACCTCTACCGGCGGTGACTTGAAAATTAAAGATTCTGCAGAGATAGTGGATAAGAGCACTACAGATCTTCAAGTCAAATAAACCCATTAAAATAACAAACTCCCCGGTGTAATATCTCTTGCACTGGGGATATATAGTAGGTGATTAAATGAATACAGACCTTTTAACTCTGATAGGTAATATGGGATTTCCCATTGCGGTATCCGTATACCTGCTGGTTAGATTAGAAAGTAAACTTGAAGCGCTCACCTTAAGCATAAATGATCTTTCAGTGACTATAAAAAACTTGCTAGCTTCAGAGGTCGGAAGATAAAAACAGGGCAGAACTTCTATAATAGAGGTTTTGCCCTGTTTTACATCTTCTAATATAAGTAGGGAGTGGTTGTTATGGTAAAAAACAATATTGATGTCTTAATTACGGAAGCACAAAAGGGTAATAAAGACTCCTTAGAAAAAATATTAAATTTGTACAAGCCCCTTATTATGAAAAATGCCAGACAGATTTACATAAATGGATATGAAACAGAGGATTTAATACAGATAGGCAGCCTGTCTCTTGTGAAAGCTGTGTATAAGTACCAAGCTGATAGAGGCGCTAACTTTACAATTTTTGCTGCAAAGGTTATTAAAAATGCCTTTAATGAAGAGTTAAGAAAAGTCATAAGCAAGAAATGGGATGAAAACTTTAAATGCAGCCTAAACAGCTTGAACAAAGACGGCATAGAGTTTATAGAAATACTACATTCACCAGAGGATTTAGAGGAGACTGTCCTTTTAAAGGAAAAGATAGCTATGCTTAAAAAGGCTATTAATAATCTTCCTGAAGAGGAAAGAGAAATTATTAATTGGTTTTACCTAAATAATAAATCCTTAAAAGAGTATGCTGCTAAAGAAGACATAAATGTTAACACTGTTGTAAAGCGAAAAGGCAGAGCATTAGGAAAACTAAAAAGATATTTTTTGAAGAATTATAAATAACTATTATAGGTGAATTATAAGTGGAGGGATTGAAATTGAAAAATTGGTTGTTCAAAGATGAAAGTGTAATGGTTTTTCAACCAGAACTGGCACAGCTTTTAGGCCTTAATGAAGCTATAATGCTAAATCAGATACACTACTGGCTGGAGAAAAGCAAAAATATCATTGATGGAAGAGCCTGGGTTTACAATACCTATGAAGATTGGCAAAAGCAGCTTCTTTTCCTATCCACTACTACTATAAGAAAGACTCTAAAAAATCTTGAAAATAAAGGCTTAGTTATCTCCGGCAACTTTAATAAATCTAAATTAGATAGGACAAAGTGGTACTCTATAAATTATGATCTTCTTCAAGATCTTATAAACCCAAGTAAGGAAAGTGACAACAGTACTGTCACAAAGAGCCAGTGCAACTGTCCAAAGATGACAGTCCATGTGACTGATTCTGACAGACCAATACCAGATAATACTACAGATATTACTACAGAAGTTAATGATAATGATAATAAGGACCCTGAGGAGACATTACCAAAACCAAAGGTCCTTGAAAAAGCTAATGGCAAAAATAGTGCCCTTAGAAGTGTACTAAGCTTTTACAGCAGTAATATAAGACTGCCAAGCTCCTATGAACTTGAAATATTCAACTCTCTCCTAGAAGAATTTAAGGAGCCAGAGATTATTATACTTGCCCTTAAGCAGTCCATAGAAAGTAATGCACGGAACTTAAGGTACGCTGAAAAGGTTCTTTACAACTGGCTGGATAAAGGCATAAGAACTGTAGAAGCAGCAGAAAAATTCATTGCTGATTATAAAAAATATAAGGGAGATGGGATAGATGGATACTCTAGAGAAAAGTATTGGCAGGATAAATGTTATTATCCAAAGACTTCGCCAAAACACAGTAAATGGTCAGGATACAAACCTCCAAGAGGAAATCACCCAGCAGACATCCACATCGAAGGACTTATCTAAGAAGTCCTCCTCTATAAATAACAAGAATCTTTCTCCAGTATCTAGAGAAAACCCTATTGGAGAATGTCCTCTTTGTTTAGGAAAGGGTTTTATAATAAAGCATAATATAAATGCCCAGGATACGATAATTTTCTGCAAATGCAAAGAAATGGACAAAACCCGTGCCCTGTGGAAAAACTCAGGAATAGAATCAGAAAAAAACAGACTTACCTTCTCAAACTACAGACCCTATAATCAATTCACTGAGGAGGCAAAAAATACCGCTCTAAACTACTTTAAAAACTTTAAGAACATAAGGGCTACAAGAAAAAATAGTGCAGCTTTTCTAGGACAGGTAGGCAGCGGAAAGAGC
>NZ_JAODOO010000018.1 GCF_025398335.1 Clostridium sp. CX1 | reverse complement strand
AAATGCGACGCATAATCCTTGTCCACTTCTTCGATTTTATCCTCAATATTTTGCAATCTTTGAGCACTAATCCCGGGAGCTCCACCAGCGTTCCAGGTTGTTTTTTTATAGTCTCCTATTGACATAATTCCACCTACCCTCTACTTACAGTATCAGTTCTACGAATTGTCCAGCTTTCAGTAGCACTTTTCTGTCTGCTATATAATATTCTTGCAATACATATACCACTATCCTTTGTAGCAGTAGCCCCTACACCTGCAAACCATGCTATTTCTTCACATTTAAAACTATTAGCTTCAGTATCAGCAACATAAAGTTCTGTATAAAGCTTGCCTGCTTGTACTGGGTCATTGTTTCTATTAGTTACTACTTTTCTAAATTGCTCACTTTTTAGTTTAATATCTGCTGGATCTGGTGGAGTTGAATCATTTCCTAACGCTACATACTTAATCTGTGCATCATTTATAGCACCCTTAAGCATATCTCTAATCATATTTAGTCCTGCATCTGTTATAAGATTATGTTTTATTGGCACTATTTCTTTAATGACTCCATTTTCTTTTATTTCAATCTCCCATTGTCCTAGCCAACTTGTATCTATATTCATAAACTCACTCCTTTACATAGGGTATAAATCTTCACTTGGATATAAATTATCTAAAGGATATAGTCCTGGTCTTGATGTAACCTGTAAAAACTCTATCCAGTTGATATTTTCATTAATATTTGAAGGAGAAACCTTAACTAAATCCTCATTCCAATATAGCCAACCACTATCCTGTATAGGTTGTGGTACTGTGGCTACTTCCCTCCAACTAAACAGCTCTTCTTTAGCTATATATTTTTCTATAGGTCCTTCATCATCTTTGTAGGTTTCTTTTTCTAACTTAGCTAACCTCTGGTTCATGTCCTTAAGAATATTACTTAAATCTCTTTCTGCCGTTTCAAGCTGCAGTGTAATATCTAAAGGTTTCCTTGGTGCACTATCATAGCTAACTTCTTTTATCTGCAACTCAGTATCTACATTTAAATCAGGTAATTCTACCTTAATTATTTCTCCTGGTTTATATACTCCCTCAAAAGGCTTTATACTACCGATAATAATAGGCTGAGAATACTTCCATAAATGTTTTAAGCCTAATTCTAAAGCAAGTTCTTTATCATCAGTTTCAACATTTAATATATCCTCAAATACTCCGTATTGTTCTTGACTTATTGGTTCTTCTACTAAAATTTTTATAGGATATTCATAACAGTAACTTATAGTACCAGTTCCACTTGTACACAGATCGGGAATTAATAATTTTTCACTTACATTAAGTAAAAAGTCATGTTGTCCAGGTTGATGTATATTCTGTATTCCAAGAGTCTTTACAATCCCTCCAACTTGTACTGCAACAGGCTCTCTCGGTGAATAATCCAACTGAATTGCAGAAGATGTAACTGTAATATTTTGTGTATATAGCTCACTAATCGCTTTTCCGCCTTTGACCCATAATTTATTTACCAAACCAGAGCTATCTGGAGTAAGCTTTGCGGAACCCTTATGGTAACTCCCACGACCTATAACAATTTTATTTTTCCTACTACCTTGGGGGAAAAAATGTAGTGCTATCATTCCCATATAATCACCTTCCTAACAAGGGTATAAAGTTTCAGATGGATACAATTCAGTAGATGGATAAAATACTTTACTTACCTTAAATTCAACTAATTCAATCCATCCGTTACTTTCTAACTGTGGTATAGTCTCTGGCATTGGTTCATCTATATACCATTCATAACCTGCTAACTTTGCTAAAGTCTCCATAGCATCAAATAAAAAAACATCATTGAATTTATAAGATATAACCTTATCACATTCAACAATGCTATCTAAATTATACTGCGGAGCATATTTATTAAATAAGTCTTTTACTATATCACTTACTTTAGTATTTACATAGTTTTCTGTTACAAGTATTTTTTGTGGTCTTGCCGTATAACTTAATCCCTCTATAGATACATTTTTCATAAATCCATCTACAGCTCTTGCAGGATTAAGTATCCACCCCCTAAAAATATTGTCATCCTGTATTATTCGTACATCAGAGCCTACTACAAATCTGTCCATTATGCTTGTATCCGTAGTAGGTAGTTCTAAACTGAATGAGCCTGCTTTATCCGTAGTACTCATTTTTACAGAACATTTTTCATAGAAAATAATTTGTTCAGTTTCTTTTCCAGGAGGAGTAATTTCTATAGTTGTCATTACCATCTACCTCCCGTGCTCAAACTATAGTTACCTGCTATGTCTTTACTCACTACTCTTGCTATTTCCCTACCATCAAGATTTACAGGGATTATTACTGTCTGTGAACCTCCACCTAAACTACCAACTTGAGGTAACTTAGAAGTTAGGTTTACATTTGAAACCATACTTCCTGATATATCTTTCATTGCATTAGTTACTAAACCTCTACTATTTTCAATTCCTAATGCAAGCCCTTCACCTACAGAACCACCAATCTTCGCCATTACCCTACTTGGAGAATTTATATCCAGTGCATTCCTTACAGTATTAGCTATAGAATTAGCCATGTCCTGTACTTTCTGTTTTAAGGCTGACAACTTACTAGTTATTCCATTTATAAACCCTTCTACAAAATTTACACCATAGTTATATACTTTGCTGGGTAAATCAGCTAAAAAGCTAATTGCATTATTAATTCCATCTTCTATAGCGCTTTTTACACTTCCAATAGTACTGTTTATACCATCTCTCATACTAGTAAACATCTGAACACCATAACTATATAGTCTGCTTGGTAATGTAGAAAACCAATTTAAAATACCGTTCCATATATCAGTTACTGCGGTTTTTATACTGTTGCAAGTATTTACTACAGCTGTTTTAAGACTATTCCAAGCATTGGTTGCAACAGATTTTATACTATCCCATATATTCGACAAAGAACTCTTTATATTATTCCATATACTTTCTGTATCTGATTTTAATTTTGTAAAGTTTCCAGTAACTATATCCAGGATTATAAGTACTGCACCTAACACAATATTCTTTATGATATTCCAAGTGTTTTCAAATATAGTTTTATAAAAATTTAATGCTGGTTCTAAGAAAGACTTTATACTATTAAGTCCATTACTTATAGTGCTCTTCAAAGCTTCCCATGCGTTCAATGTTGCAGTTTTTATATTTTCCCAAACCTCTAATGTTGAGTTTTTTACATTCTCCCATGCAGTAGATATAGATGTTTTTATTGACTCGAAAGTAACAACTATATTATTCCATAGTTCTACAGCCTTGGCTTTTATAGTATCCCAGTTTTGGTATAGTAAAACACCTGCTGTAATAAGTCCAGTTATTATAGCAATTGTAATACCTACAGGCCCTGTTAGAATCGCCATAGCTCCACCGGCTTCTGCAATGGCTGCAGATGCTAATCCAAACACTTTTGCAATAGCTCCTACTGATATTATTAATTGCCCAATCACTATAAGTACAGGCCCTATTGCCGCTGCTATACCCGCTATTACAAGTATTGACTTTTGAACACTTGGAGATAAACTAGCAAATCCATTAGCCGCAGCCTTTATAGCCGGAATGAGAGAACTAGTTATAAAACTAATTACCGGTTGTAATGCCGGGGCCACTGCAGATTGTAGTTCTCTTAATGCACTTCTCAAAGCCATTCCAGGATTGTTTTGAGTTATGGCATTAGTAGCCGACTCGGTAGAACCTTTAAAATTCTCAATACCGCTTTGTCCATCTTTCATTGCTAGAATTACATTTTTTCTTACATCTTCCCATTGAGTACCAAATAAAGCTACTCCCGCTTGGTTTTGTTGTAAAGGGTCTTTTATATTCGCAAGAGCAGTTACTGTAGCCATAAAGGCTTGCTGTGCTTTATCTCCACCCTGTGCTATAGCCTGGCCCATGGCATTTGCATCAAGTCCTATAGCTTGAAAACCTTGCTGTGTCGTTTTACTACCATCTTGAGCACGTATATTAAACTCTTTCATAGCATCCCCAACTTTGTCCAAGTTGAAGGCCCCATTATTAGCACCATCTATTAACATTTTCATAGCTTGGTCTGCTGATAAACCTAAGGATGCAAACTGCGGTGAATATTCATTAAGAGTATCTAAAAGCTCTCCAGAATAATCTCCACCCTGTTGAAAACCAACCGTTATAAGGTCAAGTGCTTCTTGGCCAGACATACCAAAGTTTTTCATCATGGTACCGGCAGTTTTTGTAACTTCACTAACATCTTGCCCAAATACATCTGCAATTGTCATGGCTCCCTTAGCTACATTAGGTAACTCAGAGTCCGATAAACCTTTCATGTTCTGGCGAATGCTTGTTATTGCATTTGTAGCTTCTCCAATGTTTTCTCCAAATCCAGCTTCCCATACTTCCTTTGCGGCTTCTTCTAGCTTACTAGCTTCTTCTTCTGTTAGCCCTAATGATGCTTGTAACCTTCCCTGGGCAACTTCTGCATCTATTGCCCCTTTTACCATTACAGCTCCAGCCGCAACAATAGGTGCAGTAATACCTGCAGTCATTTTCTCACCGGCACCCTTGACACCTTCGCCAATTTTATTAAGTTTATCTCCTGTTTCCTTTGCCTTATTCCCAAAGGCTTCAAGTTCAGGATTAGATGACTTTAACTTTCCTTCAAGTTTTTCTAACTCCTGTTTTGTATTACTTAATTCACGCTGAAAATTTCTATATTCAGTATCACTAATATGACCATCTGCAAATTGCTTTTCAAGGTCACGCTTTGACTGCATTAGTTCTTTATGTTTAAGAGTTGTTTCTTCAAGCTCCTTTTGGTATTTCTCATACTGCTCTGTACTTATTTTCCCATCTGAAAGCTTTTGTTTCATTTCATCTTGCTTATTAGCAAGCTCGTTCATTTTGCTTTTTGTTTCATCAATAGCTTTACCTATAAGGGCATACTGTTTTTCCCATTCAGCATTTGCCTCATGTGCCTTATTTACTCTTTCTTGTGCTTGAGTTAACGCATCCAACTTACCTTTAGTGTTTTCAACTGCTTTTGTTAGAAGCTCTTGTTTTTGAGCTAGTAGTTCAGTATTTGTAGGGTCTAGTTTTAATGCCTTTTCAACCTTTTGCAATTCTGACTGTATATTTTTTGACTCTTTCCCTACATCATCTAAAGCCTTACTTAACCCCTTCGTATCTCCACCGATTTCAACTGTAATTCCCTTTATAGTACTACCCGCCATCTTATACCTCCTTTCTTCCTAATTTACTTCTTAGTGATTTTCTATCTGGCTCTGTCTGTTCCATACGCCAACATTTTTCTAAGTACTCTCTACCCTCTTTTATCTGCATATAGTTATAAATTACTGCATCTCGGAGCAATAGCCAGTATTCAAATATATCTAAATCCTCTAACCTATCAAAGTTATATCCTGTATATTCACAGATAATTTTTTCTTCAATTGTGTTAACCTCATAATGACCCTTATCTTCCTCTTCATCAGGGAAGTAAGGGATTTTTAGTTTGGGGAATTCTTACTTTTAGCAAGCCATCCAAAATAAGATGTTAGTATTTCATTCATCTGGTCAAGGTCTAACTCATCAATAAGTTCTTCCGGTACTTCATACCCATTTTTATTTTTACTTAATATCATACGAACCGCCTCAGCTAAATCATCTACAGCTTCTTCATTTTTAGACTTAGTTAAAGCTGTAACTTTTTTTAATGTTTTAAGCTTTGGTGGTTCGACCTCTAATGCCAAATCACCTATTTTTATATTAAAGTATCTTTTACTTACAGTACTAATATCAAACATTGTTATACTCCTTTCAGGGTGGATGTTTACCACCCTTTAAATTAAGATACTGGAATTTCTTCTTCGTAAATAATCTTAGTTCCTTCATCATCAAGTGGAGCTGCTTTAAATTCAGCATCAACGACAGTTTCCTTGTCCTTTAAAAACTTAAAGCTAAATCCAGCTTGGTTGCTACCAACGATAGTTATTCTTATATCGCCATCTACTTTATCTTCATGTACAAATCTAATAACATACTGCTTTCCATCTTGGTTTCCTAATCCACCAATCTTAACTGTTCTTTTTCCTGCTGCTTCAGTAACTCTAGCAGTTGAACATAGTTTAGTAAGAGTCTTACCATTCCATGTAAGAACTCCGCTTTTGAATGTTACCTCTTCATCAGTAAGAATAGTCTTTTGTACAAGTCCTAAATCATCTGTAACCTCGTAAAACTTAGGCTTATACTCAAGTGTGGCACCACCTTGTATAAGTCCTAGTAAATTACTTTCAGCTTCAAGTGTAGAACTCTCTGGAATTACTCCACCTGTAAACTCACTTACATAAAGTTTCCCACTACCTAATACAATTTTATCTCCTGCTGTAGACATCTAATTCCCTCCTATAATTTCTCAACTAAATTAAAATCGTACACAGTTTGAAAGAATTTTTCACTATCAATCCATGTACGATTTTTTCTATACTCTATAACTTTTTCATTTAGTAAGGCGTCAATTTTACTTTCAGCTTCACGGTTAATTTTATCTGAATACAACTCAATACTTATATTTCTATCTACTATACAATTTTTATTATCTGCACCGCTTACATTTACTTCTTCTAAAAATATAATATATGGAAGCGCAGGAGGCTTTAAAAAACGCTCTTCCGCTACCTTCATTCCTGTAGTTTCTAACCAGCTTTTAATCTCCAGCATTTTCTATAGCCTCCTTTGCTAACTCTTCCATTCTCCTTTGAGCAAGTATTTCTCCATACTTAATATGAGGATAAGCTCTAGTTCTACCACCTTGCCATAAAGCATGACCTTTTTCAAGAAGATGAGTTAACCTATACTGTCCATTTGTAACATACCATGTATTAACTCTTTTATATCCATCTTCATAACTCTTTTTAATCCTAAAGGACTTAACATATTCACCAGTTGGCTGTTCAAATGTAACATGCTTTTTAATTTCTTCGTTGACTTCCTTGGATACAGTGTTAACTGCTTTTTTTACCCCATCAGTTACATCTTTAGAATAATTACTCATATAATCTGCTAACATATCTGATAATTCATCAACTTTAATATTACTCACTTTCTCACCTCAAACATCTCCAATTGTCTAAGAGTTAAGTCTATAGAAGGTGGATTGGTTTCAAAAATATTTTGTACTAGTTCAATATCATATCTTCCCAAACCTCTAATTTCTACAATATCGTGAATATCTATTCCCAGTAGCTGCGGTATTCTTATAACTACATTGGCATGAACCTGAACCGCCTTAGCGGCAAATGCACGGTTATATCCTAACACACGATTGCTAAAACCTAAGCCTATATATTTATTAGTTCTAATACCTTCCTCATCTTCTGCATAGATATCACATATTCCATCTGAAAAGCTAATAAATTCAATGTTATCTGTTTTGATTTTCATCCTCTTCACTCTCCCAATACAGTAATTTGAGAATTTATATGAAGTGTCATTAGTTCAGATTGAAAGTTTCTTTCGAACATCTCAAGAGCCTGACTATTAGCATACCTACAGTAATCAAACAGTAACGACCTTGGCAAATCTTCAACTGTAAAATCAAGTGACACACCTGCTATATCTTGCAAGCGTGCCATCCCTCTTTTTATCATTCCAGTTAAATTTTTATCAGTATTATCATCCTGCCAGTTTATATGGAGATATGATTTTATATCGTTCAATAGTTCTTCTGGCATTTATACCACCTCAATTATGCCTGCTCTTTAGTCTTAACAACACCTTTTACAGTAACCTCAACAGTTGCTGGAACTAAACCTGTAATATCTGCAAGTATAAAGGCATTGTCATCAAGAGCTCTACCATTACCATACATCTTAGTTAAGTATACTCTTTCATCATCTAGGAATCTAAATTCATCAGAGTATTCAACCTTTCCACCATTAGTTCCTGCTCCAATACCCATAAAGTACTTACTAGCAAGTCCAAATACTGCTTCACCTTCAGTTACACCTGGGGACTGAATTACTGTTGTTGGGAATGGGAATATATCTTTATTGTATGTTCCATCTGTTGCCCTTACTGTAGTAGCCGGCATAACCTTAGTGAAATAATCCTTAGGGTTCACTACCATTAAAACATTGCTTATAGGTCTTGTTTTTCCGTTTGGAGCTTGAGCTAATTTACTTAAAATAGTTCCATAAGTAGTAGGGCTTAAATCAGTTATTACCATTTTAGTTTTCTTTGGGTACACTCCTCCAGTTGTAGTTACATTTTCAGACACATCCCTATCCATTCCTATAGGTTCATCTTTTCCTGTTCCTGTTACTATAGCAGTTTCAAGTGCTAATGCTATCGCCTCTGCTAGTGTTGCTCTTACATAGGCATCTATCCATGTAGGGCCTACCGCAAGCATATCCTTACTTATTGGCATATATGCACTTAACTTGCAGAGAGTTAAATCAATTTTACCTATAGCTCCCTCAAGTTCTTCTGTTATCTTAGAGTTAAGTGGTCCCCAAGTAGCAAGTTGTGCACCTTGTTTATTAACTATCATCTTAGTTAACACAGTAGTATTTGTGAAGTTTATAGCTGCTAATAATGGGTGTTCAGTTTTAATATCTGCTATTACATTTTCAATTACTGTTTCTGGGAAAGCTATATCTATATCAGTAACAGCCTGTCTTGGATTCGCTGATTTCATAGCATCTATTATGCTTTGATAGAATTTATTTTCCTCTGCAGTTAACTGGTGTATTCCTCTTTTAGCAAGAATAGCACTGTCTTGAGTTTTTTGATATGAAGTAAAGTCCTCCATTACATTTTGTTGAACAGTATCAGCAAAGTTAGCAAAAGCTTGAGCAATTGCATTTTCATCCTCACTTTTGAATGCTTGTACTAGGTTATCCTTTAATTCTTGTTGTATTAGATCCTTTGATTTCATTACCATATTACTTTCCCTCCATTTTCTTTTTAAATACTGCCATTAATTTTTCAGCATTAGTTTTTTGCTTAGCTAGGTTTTCAGGTACTTTTATCTGTTGCCTTAAACCCTCCATTTGTTGCTTTATAGCATTATTCAACCTTTGTTGAGCCTTTACTATATTGTCATCTTGTTTACCTGCTATCTCATCACATAGGCCATATTGTAAGCATTGTTCCGCATTAAGCCATGTCTGGTTATCCAGTAGTTGATTTAATGTTTCTTCACTTAATTTATCTCCAGCTTTTGCAAGATAACTTGAGCAGCTAGCCTTATCTATTATCTCAACATCATTAGCTGCTTTTCTTAATTCCTCTGCATTACCCCAAGCTCCCATACTAGCATGATGTATCATCATAAGGGTATTGGTTCCCATAACAACTTTATCCCCGGCCATAGCAATTACAGAAGCTATAGAACAAGCAAAACCATCTACATATACTGTCTTTTGTGCTGGATGCCTTTTAAGTTGGTTATAGATTGCTAAACCTTCTTTAACCTCTCCACCATAAGAATTTATATAGATGTTTATATTACTCACATTTTTAGCATCTTCTAATTGTTTTTGAATATAGTTAGCTGATGTTTCACTTTCTATTTTTTCACCTGTCCACCAATCTTCACTATCACCTTGTACGTGGTCATAGATATATAAATCTAATGCACTAAGGTCTGTAGATTGTTTTACTAAGTATATTGGTTTATTCAACATTTTCACCCCCTTTCAAATCTTCTACATCTTGATAATTCTTAGTCATCCAATGTTTCTTGCTCCAATCTGTATTCAACGGAGTATCACCTGCCTTAATTCTTAATTCATCTACACTGTAGCCACCACTAGCAACTAACTTGTCAAAAGCCTCTGAGATAGAGAATATATCTATATGCTTAATACAAGTAGTGTCTACTCTTAAGTATGAGCCTTTTAGAAAATCGACCTTACCAAACCTCTTACGATTAATTTCTTCGCTTATCATATCCACCAGTGGATCTATACAGAAAGTTAAAAAGTTTTCTGTAAGTTTTCCTACATCTGCTATATCTCCCTTAAGTAGAGCTGGTGGAATTTTAAAGGCTTGAGCAACTCTTTCAAAGGTTTCTTTAGTTATATTTTGTATATCAACTATTTCACTAGTTGATTTTTTGTTACCTTCACCATTCTGCTCTTCATATTCAATTCCGTTAGGTAAATGAATTACTGCATTTTCGCTTTCAAAGTAGGATTTAAATCTGTTATAAAATAAATCATCAACCTTCTTTTGAAAATTTTCGTCACCTGAAGATGTTTTGTTTACTTTTGCAATTCCTTTTCTACCACCAGAACGCTTATATTTACCTATGGCCATATTTAAAAGATTGTTATAGCCTTTAATTAAGTTTGCTAATAAAAACTTAATATCACTATTGCCAAGCTTAAAGTAGAGTACTTCGCTCATTTTGAAAGAACGGTCAAATATCATTGTGCCTCTACTTACATTTGTAAAGTAATTTTCCGAAACCGCATATTCATTCTGATAAAAGCTATCTGCAATTATTAACTGTCCATTTACCTCAATAACAAGACATTCATTACCATAAAGTAGTTTAGATATAAACTCCTGTATAAACTGGCTTGAGTTCTGATTTTTATTAGGTTCAATGTTCCACAGGTAGTATTCATCACCTTTATTCTCTTTGCCCTTCATGTAGGTTTTGAATTCACACTTACTTATAGCACTTGCAACTAAATTAATTGCAGATACTATAGCAAAATTTTCTATAGCCAACTTAACTTCCTGTGTAGCTATTGCCTGCTGATTTAAGTATACCGTTGACTGATCTACTCCAAAAAAGTCCTTAATCCAGTCTAAAAATTTCAATCTCTCACCACCTTTCAGTGCAAAATAAAAGACTTAATCCTTTTTAATTTCATCAAGGACAAGTCTTTGAATCCTTTCTTTTATCCAATCTGGAGTGTATCGATCATCCATTAAAGCTAAAAAAACATCAAGCATTCTTCTAAAAATTTTAGTATCTTTCAATCTTACATCTATCGACAATTCTTTATTTTTATCTATATAGGTTGCATTATTCATAGGCTTAGTAGCTCCACTACCACATTTAGCACATCTTATTCCATCGCGTTTTGATATAGTATAATGTCCACACTCTAAACACCTATATGCTATTGTTTGCATCAATTACACCTCTTTCTTTAATAAGTATAAACTCCAAAATCGAAGTCTACTATTTCTCCACTATCCACTAAATCTCCGCTAGCACACATTGCCGCTACGAAAGCCATAAAACCATCTGTCTTCCTTGACTTAGGTTCTATTTTCCCATAGGTTTCATTCCCAGCCTGAGAAGTTATCCTACAAGCATTATTTGTATACCATCTCATAAGTGGGTTATCCCCCCATATAATATTGTGGTTAACAAATAAACTGTTTATTACAGGGGATATAAGCATTTGATTACTCGGTCTTATAAGTTTAATATTGTTAGAGCCATTCTTATCAGTATCAAATCCTACATCTCGTAAAGCCTTTGCAAGCAATGTATAACGGTAAGTATCCATACCTAGTACTGTAAGATTATACTTTTGTGCCTGTTCTGCTAACCACATTGCCGGAATATCCGGAGATACCTCCGGACCCTCAACGAAAGTCAATAATCCTATATCTTCCCACTCCCTAAGTGGTGCTTTTATTCTACCTAAGTCATTACAATTAGTGCATACCCATGTGTGAGATATCCAATAATGTTTTCCTTTAAACTTAAATAACAACCCTGCACATACAAAGTCTGTAGTCTTTGCATAGTCAATTCCAACTACACAAGTGCATCCAGTAAGGTCAGGTATTTCTTGTTTAGTTGCTAATATATTTTCCCAAGAGGTTACCTCAACATCTTTATTTCCTTTAGGAATATTCATTCTTTTGGTCATAAAAGAAGAATTTCCTACAGGATCTTCTTTATAATCTATATATTCTCTCTGCATTGTAAGCATTAACTCTGGGAAGTAATGAAGCGAAGGATTTGCCTTGTGCCACATCTTAGGGTTATCTACTTCTTTTTCATCATCAAGCTTACAAATGAAAGGTAGTAGTCCATTATCTCCACCTTGTTCTTTTAATATCTGTCCGGCTCTTGCAATCATACGATCTAGTGGACCATCTCTTACATCTCCATTAGTAGTAGTAATGGTAGTACGTGGATTTTTCTTTTTACCTAAACCAGTTTTAAATACTTGAATAGATTTGTAATCTTCATACTGGTGGTACTCATCAAAGTCAACTTTACCTGGTCTACCACCGTCTTTAGTTTTAGCATTAGACGTTCTAAATCTAAGCCTTGAACCGGTCTTAAGGTTTCTAATAATTTCTTTATTCCAATAAAAGTGATTCTTAAGTTTCTTTTCGTTAGCCTCTAGTACATTGTAGACATCATCAAAAGAAGTCCTCGCTTGGTCTTCTGCATTGGCACAGATATCAATATCATAATTTTTTATATCATTGTATTGGCTAATTAGGCAGAAGTCTTCAAAGGATAGATAACCATTTTTACCAGCACCTCTTCCAACTAGGATAAATAAATCTGGCCATCTTAAAATCCCTGGCTTTGAATAAGTGCAATTATGAAGAGTAAAACAAAATACCTCCCATTCCAGTAATTGAAAAGGGAAGTATTTTTGCAAACTTAAATATTTATGAAGCAACTCTTCATCAACAAATATATCTTCTTCACTAAAGCACTTTTCTACATAATCGCATAACAGTAACTGTTCTTTACATACTGCAATTTCCCCACTTCGAACTAGGTCTATATAACTTTGTATTTCTGGTATCAGTTTTTTAGAGTTCATCGCCATCATCAGTTATAACATTTTCAGTTGTTAAACCTAGTTCTTTGAGAATTGCTAATTTCTGCTTACTGTATATGGGTGCATTTTTAACGGAGGGGTTATCTTTTTCATATTCTTTTCCTGCGGCAGATATAGCTTTGTAGGTACGTCCCCTAACTTTTATATCCTTTTGCATAGCCTTCTCTTCAGACCAATACCAAATATAATCATCAATTAAGCTTAAAAAATGCTCTACATTTGCACCTTTATTTTCAAGCTGCTTGATTAAAGAATCCTTGATTTTTCTAGCACTTGCCATAATTTAACTCCCTCCTTTCATGCATTTTTCCTCACGCGCGAGGCATTTCTGTTCTGTATATCCTTTTACCCGTTCTTCCAATACCTAGAATTTTTTGATTTTTTTGACCCGGGGGTACTTATATCGTTTTTATTTGCTAAATCTATCCCTACAAAACAAATAATAGATAAATTACTGCCACACTTCTTGCATTTTCTCTCTTCCTGATTGTACTCCCATGTATCAAAGGTCTCTTTATTACCACACTCTTTACATTCACACAATACTCCTCTATTACTCATCCAATCACCATCTTTCTATATTCAGTTGCGGCTTTGGTTTAGGCTTATGATGTATCTGATAGTGACACTCATCACATACCGCCATCAGGTTATCCTTAGTTAAAGCTAATTCAGGATGCCTTCTTAAGTACTTAATATGATGCACTGTTACTGCTTCACTATATACTCCATTGGCCTTACATATCTGACATTCGTGGTGTTGCTCCTCCAATACTTCTCTTCTAAGATGTTCCCATGCTGCTGAATTATAGAAAGCTTTTATATTATTGTGTTGTATCAAAGAATTAATCCATTGTGCTAACTCAGTTCTATTCATCCCTTAACTACCTCTTCAAATAAAATAAGCACCTGGAGTTAACCAAGTGCTCTTTGCTTTATTTTCTATGATACTATCTTACCATGTCTTCACAGTATTTGTTACAGACTATCTACGACTACTTTTCGTAATCATTCCGTATACTTTTTACTTATAAAAATCAATTCACTAATCTTATTTATAGCTTTTCTTTTTATTCTTCCGCAGTAATCTCCGTCTCTATTTGTAAGAGCTCCTACTTTACTCCAACCCATTTTATCAAAGCATCTTAACTTTATGATTTGTCTTTCCTCATCTTCCAAGGTGTTTAATGCGTTATCTATCTTTTCAATTAATCTTTGCTTACTAGCTTTTTCTCTTATCAATTTAGTAATTAGCTTATCTTTCTTTAAGACCTCATTCTCTACACTGGAGTTGAACTCATTGGTTGATCCAGTTCTCTCTTCATATGTTATTCCTTTTACTCCATCTGTCTCTTCCTTAAGCTCTTCAATCTCTAACTCTAAGTTATTTATCTCAGCTTTTATTGTCTTATAATTAAATAGGACTCCATCAGTTTTTTTATATAAATCATTAGTATTCTTGTCCACCTTATCAGCTCCTTCTTTCCATATATAGTACTCCACCTAAATCCTCAATAAAATAGTACTTTGTATATCTTTTAGTGAGTCTTATTTTCTCTTTAAAGCTCTTATATGGAATTGCTATAACTTTAGGTTTTCCATACATACTTTTACACCTCACTTTTTACATTTAAAATACTCTCCAAATGTGCCTTTTCTGCTTCTAATTTAGCAACTTCGCTCCATTTTTTATTAAAAATAGCCTTTTCTATATCAATTTTAATTTTAACTATCTTATCCTTATAAACCCTTGGTGTATCTATGTTTAACATAGTTTCAACTCCTTATTTTTTATAGAAGATTACATTTCAAATTACATAAAAACTACATGCTAAAACCATTGATATCACTAGCTTTCAGCTGAAAATTTCAAAATTACATTTTTCAGAAACTTATATGCGTATCTTTATATAAATATTAATTAATAAATATCTCTCACACGTATATATATATTAATATTATGTAATAATGTAATATTTATATAATATATATAATAAAAGTAAGCAATATCAACGGTTTAAGTGGATTACATTTTAATTACATTTCAATTACATTTTTTTAAATATGTAATTTTAAAATGGTATTACCTTTCCCTCTTCTCCAGTGACTTCCATTATCTCTGGAGGGACAATTGAATCAACCCTTAATCCCCTTAAAAGTTCCTTACTGTAAGTATCAAATCTTATACTCTTACCATCAATATTAATAACCTTATTCGAACTTCCAATTAGGTATCCTGACCTTTCAGCTTGTTTCTTAAAGTCTCTTAAGCTTAATGGAATTATATCTGCTCCTACTCTGTTAACATGTTCCTTAATTTGATTTATCATTTCGGAAGTTTTTATAAATAATCCATCACCACGATTTTTAACAACATGTTCATTAGTTAAAGTTCTGCCATCCTCAATCATGGTATTATACAGAATAAGCATTTGCTCAACTGCTGAGTATGTTTCCTTTCCGTTTTCTAATACCTCTGCCATAATGTTTGCAATAACATGCTTTGTAAAATCCTTTGTTTCTTTAATGCCATTTTTCTTTAAAAGGATATTTAGTATCTCCATACCACAACAAATATTTATGGCTGTATTTAAAGGCCTATTTTTAATTCCCTTAATAGATGCAGAATAATTTTCTCTCATTTTCGTATAATCATCTATGCTAATATCAAGAATTATATCTATCAAACTTCTACCTAGCTTATTTAATAAAACATCATTTTCAATGATCCAGTTCATAGCTTTAGTATGTTCCTCTGTTCTTTCTCTTTTCGATAGATAAACTATACAACTTCTTTCTATTAAAGCCTTTTCATTATTTGGATAGCTTTCTTCACCTACTATTACCAATGGTCTCTGCAATTGAAAGTCCTTGCTTTGGAATGATTTATTACCTCTTGAAATGGTTGCTCTATCATATAAGTTTCTAAATATCTCACTAAGTTTTGCAATCTTTTTATTATCTAAAGCTGAAGGTTTAAATTCATCAAACAGCATTGGATAATTCCCATCACTACCACTTTTAATCAATGCAAATGGTGTTATTAGTCCAATAGATTTAATATCTTTTTTAGGATAATTAAGTATTGGAGCTATTACATTTTCAAGAATTGTACTCTTTCCACATCCACTTTCACCAACTATAAGCAGATGATGCAATTTCTGTTTAATAAAACTATTTTGATATGCAGCTAAGTTATTGATAATACTGCCAATAATACTTATTGTTTTCTCTGGAGTAGCAAATTTGAAAAGGTACTTCAAAATTAATTTTAATTCTTCTTTATTAATTAATTCCGTATCAATAATATTTACATTGTTGCTCCCATTAGATTTTATTGCATAGTCAATTTTATCTTTACCTATAGCTCCTCCATTAGTTATAAATAATATTTCTCCATTTCTCTCAGTAAACTTTATTCCTTCATGAATTTCTTCAAGTTCTAATGCGAAATATCTATTAATCCATATTTTAAATTCTGTTAATATCTCTGCTTTACTACCTAAAAAAGCCAAATCTATTGAACCTAAAAAGTTTTTAAAGGACCTTAAATCATCAAAAACAGTACTGGGACCTATTTTTTCGAATTTCACTCCAGTATTTGATTTTACAATAAGTTTAATTCCTTCTTGATCATCATCTATAAAACTTATCCTTGAAGCCTCAATTAATCTAAAGTTTGTGATATACACTTTGTGGTATTCTTCTTCCTTTTTACTGTATACCATCTTATAAATGCCTCCAGCATCTTGTTGCAGCTCATATTTATTTTTTAAGTCTAAACTCCTACTAAAGGCATTAATTAAGTCTTTCTTGGTATGTCCATCCTCTAACCAATCTGTGACATCTTTGTTATCTCCAAGAGTCTTTATTCCTGGAAGATTTATAAATTTAAATTCTTTTGCTAATGCAAATAGATTTTTGTAAACATCCCATTTATACTGTTCTCCAGCCTTTCCAGTGTCGCTACATACATAAATCATAGCTCCCTCTAGTGCAGATATGTTCTTACAGCCTTTTACACTTGTTGCTACATACTTATCTTTCCTAAGCAAAGAATTAAGTGTATTAGCATCTTTTTCACCTTCACATATAATTACTACCTTTTCGCTTTTGATGCCCTGTAATACACAGTATAAGTTATATGGAAGCTCTTCTCCCCCTCTTTTGTTTATTACCTTATCATTTTCAATATGGTAATATGCAAGATTTTTGTCACCATTAGAGTCTCTAAATTTAGCCTTAAAATATGCAAGATTTCCTTCTTTATCAGTAAATGAGAATACACCTAGAAGCTTTTGGCCATTTCTAAATTTAGTTTGTTCCCATTCTATATAACTCTTTACTTTCTCAATTTGCTCCTCTTGGATGCTTTTTTCTACTGTAAGTCCAAGATACTCTCTAGCTTCTACATAGCTAATCCCTTTAAACTTCATAATAAAATCAATAGCATCTCCAGACTCTCCACATCCGAAACACTTGAATTTATACTTATTTGTATCTGGAAAAAACTTAATTGAAAGGGAAGGTGTTTTTTCTGAATGAAAAGGGCATCTTATATAGCCCTGTCTATTAAATCTTTCTGCCAACTCTCTTTCTATTAACTCTTTTAAATCTATGTCTTCTAATTCCACCTTCTCACCCCTTTTCTTATAGTTGTAAATTTACTTCTGGACTTATATCTGTATTTAATTCCTTTAAAAAGTTTCTAACACTATAATAAAGTTTACGATATATCTCAAATCCAGTATCTTGATTATTTATAAATAATGTGTCATGCAGATATAAATCTTGTATACTGCTTAACCTGCCTAGTAAGGCTTTAGGGCTATATAAACTCCTGTAATTACCCTTCTTTATATTCTCCATGCCATTCTTGTCCTCGATTATAAGGTATATTTTAATACCTTTGGTCTTTGCCCTCTGTAATTCTCTTACAAGTCTCACATCGTCTCTAGTATCGGTTTCCTCGGCTAAATTCCCAGCTAGTTCATCTACAGAGTTCTTTCGTTCTACTGCTACAGGAAAATATAAGTCTCTGTATATTCCCATATCTGGCCTTTTAGTTATTACAGCAGTATAATCCCCTTCATCAATCTTCTGTTTTTTATACGGTATCTTTTTTTCGTCAAAATAGTTTAGTATATGCTGGTTTTTTTGCTCTCTTGTATCATAGATAACTTTGAAATTTTCTTTTAATAGCTTGTTTATTTCTGTATCTGTAAATTTGTAATACACTTTATCACCGTCCTTAAGAAATTCTTCTGTATTCATGTTTTATATTTTCATCATTAATTCTTGCATAAATTAATGTAGTATCTGGTGTTTCATGCCCCATTAAGCTTTGTACTATATGCAAAGGCATACCTGAATTAATATTATGAGTAGCAAATGAATGTCTGAATAGGTGCGGATAAATAGATTTATCGAAATTAGCTCTTTTAGCTATTTTACTGATTTCTCTTTCTATGCTCCTGCCTCCCAGTCTTTCATATGGGTATTTGCCTGCTACAAACAATGCTTCGTTAGTATCTTGTCTTGTATCAAGATATTTTTTTAAAAGTATTTTAGCTTTTATACTAAAATAAACTTTTCTCTCCTTAGATCCTTTCCCAACTACAAACAGGCTCATATCGTGCCAATTTATGTTGTCCTTATTGACTCCAACAGCCTCAGATAACCTACAACCAGTGCTGATTAAAAACTCTACTAATGCTTTTTCTCTTTCTGTTTCACAAGCTTGTCTTAACAATTCAATTTCTTCATCACTCATGGCATGCCTAATTCTCTTAGGCTCCTTGGTTTGCTTTAGCTTTTTAGCCGGATTTTTAGGGATATAGTCTTCTTCATTTAACCATCCGAAAAAGCTCTTAAAAATTGATATTTGTCCGTTGACTGAACTTGGCTTAAGTCCCTTACACCTAGCAGCTAAGTACATTCGTAAGTCCATGGTGGTTACTGCAACTAAAGGTTTTCTCAGATGACTTGCAAATATTAATAATTGATACCTGTAATTCTTGATTGTGTTTGGACTTACACCTTCTAGTTCTTTACTCTTTAAAAATATCTGTATTTTCTCTTCAATGTCACTTGCCACAAGAGCTGTTTCAGTTGGTCCAATATTGTATTTATACAGGATTTCCTCTATTACACTTCTAGCCTTAAGCTGATCCATCTCTGGGAATTCTAAAGATAACTTACCTACTAATTTTATAACTACTTCATCTTTACTACTTGCACTATACATACATTTCCTCCTTAGTTTGATTAACCGAGAGTACTATGATATAATGCAAGTATCTCGGTTGAGATTTTAGAGAGCTGATAGGTTGTCCAGACTTTGCAGCTCTCTATTTTATTTGTTTATAATTTATTTGAGTTATTTAATTATCCTGTTATCGTTATATATAGATAATTTGATATTTAGATTACTTCTTTTAGTCGTTCTTTGCATAGCTCTGGTAAATTCACTTCCACCAATGCTTTCGGTAATGGTGGAGGTACTGCATTGCCGCACCTTGCAACCTGTGCTGTCTTAGGATATGCCTTGCCTGTATAGTCATGGTCTATTATATAGCTTTCTGGAAACCCTTGAGCTAAGAATAATTCATGTGGTGCTAACATTCTCATCCCTATATCTACAATCTGATACTCTTCTCCATGGACTTTTATTAATCCAAATCTGTCTTTAGTAGTTATGGTATGCAGTGGTGTATTTATATCTTGTCCTATATCAGCACCGTAATATTTAACTAAGAATGCAGTTACTAATCTTGACTTGTCTACTGTTGTAACTGTACCCAATGGAGCATCAACCTTATGTCCTGTAGAACTCTTAAACTGTCTTGATATGAATGCTGATACTAAACCAAATCTATTTGAAGCATCAATTGTGTGTATAGGTTGTTCCAAGTGTAACCCTCTTACCTCATTCTCTTTTGTCTCTGAATGATAACTAGTTAAGAATGGAGTTACCAGTAGGTGTTCAGCCTTAGTTGTTATTGTAGTAAGAGGCTTATCTAATTCATACTGCAGCCTATCTCCACCAAATCCAGTTTGACCAATTCTAACTATGAATGGTTTTGGATTTTCTAGTACAAACTTTTGAATTCCTCTGGCTATTCTTTTTAACGTATTCTCCGCAAGTGGCTTTTTTCTATCGAATATACTTGGACATGGTATCGACCAATCTATAACTTCTGCAGCTGTATGCCATGGCTTCAACACACCTTCTTTTACTTCTTTACTTTCAGGATCTCCATGCGTAGGTTTCGGCCATACTATAGGCTTACCATCACACCTTGCAATTAAGAAAAATCTTTTTCTTATTGTTGGTGCTCCATAATCACATGCTCTTAGTTCTCTCCAATCTACCTGGTATCCATGTCTTTTAAGAGCATTTACAAAAGAGTTAAATGTACGTCCTTTTTGTTTCGGATCTGGTCTGCCATCTTTTAAAGGTCCCCAAGTTTTAAACTCTTCTACATTCTCCAACATGATTACTCTCGGCTTTACTGTAGCAGCCCATCTAACAGCTACCCAAGCAAGACCTCTAATATTTTTGTTAACTGGTTTTCCTCCCTTAGCCTTAGAAAAGTGTTTGCAATCGGGACTAAACCATGCCAATCCTACTGGATGCCCCTTTACTGCTTCTCTAGGATCTACTTCCCATACTGATTCACAGTAATGTTTAGTTGTCGGATGGTTAGCCTTGTGCATTGCTATAGCTTCAGGATCATGGTTAATCGCTATGTCTACACTTCTTCCTATAGCCATTTCAATTCCTGTGCTAGCACCACCTCCACCAGCAAAGTTATCAACTACTATTTCACTAAACATGCTTGTTTGCTGAATCATGTTATCACCTCAAATCTACTGTAAAAATTTCTTACTGACTAAATACTTGTAATACGTCATAACTTAATTCAAATTTCAACCTTTGTTACGAGTTTCTCTCTATTTGCTGTAAATACAATCACACTATTTTCTGTTTCGCTAAAATCTAGTTTAAGAGCCATGCAAGCACCCTGTAATTTCCCTAAAGCCATAGAGTATCCTTGGCTTCTCTCTCTTTGCCATACTTTATCATTCATTTTTTCTGTCAAATAATTAAATGCTAGAGCATACATTAATTCTTCTCTCTCAAACGTAGTCATTGCAACACTTCCCTTAATTTTTCGCACGTACTAAAGACGCATTATTATCAAATTATTGAGGCTACTGTACCTTAACAACAACCTTATCTTCTCTTTTTACACTTTCTAGCGTTTCACAAAAATCTTGATAATCTTGCTCCATATATTCACATGGTTCCGTAGAGCCATAACAACCAGTTTCACAAACAAGATAGTTAAAACATTTTTTACATTCTTCACAAACCATAAAAGCAACCTCGCATTCCTTCATATTATTTTCAGTTTCCGTACTAGCTTTTACTTGGCGGTGCTACGCTTCTGGTTTCTGCATTATTGTAATAGTCCACTGCCTCTAATAAACTTCTATTAGTTTCTAAAGCTAATTTTGCTATAGCAGATATCCTTCTATCCTTACTTTCCTTTAGGAACTCTAGTAACTTACTCATCTTCCTTATCTCTCTGGCATCCTAAACACAAATTTCTTCTGCGTTCTTCTATTAGCAGTCATGTCATCATGCTCACATCCATGGATAAGTCTCTGTTCAATCTGTTCCATTACTTCCAAAGCTCTTTCTTCTGTCTCATATTCTCCTAAAACAGTGTTATCATCACCACAATTTGAATATCCGTATATACTTTTACTAACTACTACAAGCTCTTTATAATCCCCTAAGCATCTTTTATTCTTACTTCTAATCCACATAATTAATCCCCTCTCTCTTATACTTTTATAGTGCCTAAGTATTCCAATAGTCAGATACTAAGGCACTATTTTAAAATTAGAATGGTATATCTCCATCATCTATAGGTGTCAAATCTGAGTTAAATTCACTTGCACTGTCCTTAAGTTTTGATGAAGTCTGTTGACTATTAGAGTTGTTAGTATCTCCACCTTTAGACTGCAGAAACTCAAAATCTTCCACTGCAACATCAGTACTCCAACGATTATTTCCATCTTTATCAACATATTTATTAATCTGCAACCTACCACTTACCCCGAATAAGTGTCCTTTTTGAACATAGTTAGCTATGGCCTCAGCTCTCTTTCCAAAACATACGCATGGTATGAAATCGGCTTCTTGAGGTTTTGATTTATCCAATCTTGGCCTATTAACTGCCATTGTAAATTTTGTCACTGCAGTTCCATTGCCAGATGTAAACTTTAATTCTGGATCAGCTGTAAGTCTTCCAACAAGTTGTATCTTATTCATTAACTCATCCCTTTCATCCTAGTTTGTCCGTTATTTTCACCTGGTTCAAAGTGCTCCTCTAGTAAATAACTAGCTTCCATGTCTGCAGTATGAAGTGCGGCTGCCGCGGGAACTAAGTTATAAGCATTACTAATATTCATCTGCATTTCTTTCGGTTCACTACTTCCCATGTGCCATCTCATCATTAGAATTTCCTCTTTAGTTAGTCTAATGAAGCACTGGAGCATTATAATTGTTTTCTCTCCATGTCCTATAGGAAAATCATCCTGAACCTTATAACCTTCGTAACTTTCCCATCTATTACTATCATTCTTTCTCCAACAAGTTTGTTTATTGTAAAAATTAATCTTGCAAAAGTCATGTAGTAAAGCAGCTATAGCTACCGAATCCTCTCCTAGACCCAGATTAAATCTCTTATTCTTTTCACTAAATAGATCATAAACATTAAGGCTATGTTCTGCTAATCCCCCCTCATAATTTCCATGGTACTTGGTTGAGGCAGGAGCAACAAAGAAGTCACTCTCCTCTAAATATTTAATAACTCTGTCCATACCTTTTCTTTGAGTATTGCTTAAAAGCTCAATAACTTTTTCTTTAACCTCTTGAATATCTTTCATAATTAAACAACTCCTGCCTTAATTTTTGCATAATTATAATTGTTATCTTTTAAGTACTTTCCTAGTTTAGCTATTTCATCTTTAATGCCAATAACTCGAAGTTCTATAGAGTATACAGTTTCATTCTGATTGCTTGCTGCAGCTACAGGTTCTTCCTTCTGTATTGGTTCAATTTCACAATCCGTATTTATTACTGTAGGTTCAGTTGTTCTTGGCTTTTCTGCTTCTCTGATTAGTTCAGCTCTTTTATTTATCTCTTGAATAATCTTACTGGTAGGCATATTTATGTTTAATAGGCTCTGAAAATCTTCTAGCTTAAGAGGCGTATTAATAGACTTATTTGCGTTATCTATAGTGTCTTGAATAATTTCTAACATTTCCTGTTCTTTAATCTGCTCCTGCAACAGCACAAACGCTCTTTGCTCTACATCCTTTTTAACGTCCTTAGGCTTCGTTGAGAGGTTCATATATTTATCTAGTACACTTAGTTGACTTGCATATTTTTCGCTTAACTGGTGCTCCTTAACGATTTCTGAGATGATATCCAAGGCAACTTGTTTTTTTTCTTCTCTCTTAGCATTATCAAAAATAGTAATGCCATTTTTAATCGGTTGCTCTGCATCTTCGATTAATTTAATCAATTCCTTGCACTTACCCTCAAACTCAGTTATAGGTTTGGACATTTCCTTCTTTACTTCTTTTCTATAGTTATCAATTTTCACCCTCATGCCTGCAAGCTCCTTTTGAGTAGCTTTGCAGTCTTGGAGTCCATCCTCGGTAACTACTATTCCTTTATACTTTTCTATTGTTTGTGAAAGTGAAGCCTTTACCTCTTCAAAATTCATTACAATAACAGGCAGCTGTTTATTTAATTCTATTTCCATCAATTAGATTACCCCCTCAATATCATTCGCTTTATTTTCAGCTTCATGCTTTTTCAATGCTTTATCTAAAGCCTCTAAGCATATATTAAAGTTTCCATTAGTAATATCCTCAACTCTTTTAACCTTGGCCCATTTTAAGAAAGCAGCTTCATCAGAATTTGATTTCACGATTAAATCCTTTATAACCTTTACCTTAACAAGATCTATTTTCTTTCTTCTCATCTCTGCTTCTTCATCGATTTCACCGTTGTTTAAAGTATCTGGTTCCGATATCTCAAAGGCCATTATATAGAGATATCTTCTGGCGAACGTTTGAGTACCCCCTATGTTTTGCATACCATTGCAGCCTTTAAGCTGCGTTAACTCTACTGGCGTTGAAAAAGTAAGCTGGTCCTCAATTTTATCAGTGTCTATTATTGTAAGAGTTGCTTCTTCATTAGTATATTTAAATACTGCTGCAAGATGGTTCTGCTGCATTAGTTTATTAAGTTCCGGTAAAAAATCTCCTAATTCGTAATATTCATAGTTACTATAAGTGTTTTTCCCAGTCATCTTTAATTTTGCCTTTTGCAAACCAACGATACACTCTTGTCTTTTCTGGTATATATTCATTGGTTTTTGCTCTTTAGTTTCCAATCTCTTGTCCTCCAATTCTCTTACTTCCCACTTGAAGCTCTATTTTATAACCTGGATGCCTCCATAAAGCAATAAGCCCATCATCTACGTCATACCCCTGATTTATTAATTCCTGTTCCAATTTCTCTATTATAAAAACTATTCTCTCCTTACCTTGAAGCTGAATATTATTAAGATCTTGCTGCACCTTATTAAGCAATTGCTTGGCTTTTAATCCTTCCTTTTCTTTTCTCTGTCTTTCAAATTTCCCCATTTCCATTCCTCCATTTGATTTTTTCCTCACTCTGCTGTAGAATGAAGTTAGTGAATTTTTATTTATGTTTTGACTGCTTAGGCAGTTCTTTTTTTATTTCTTTTACTTCTAACATTAAGTTACAATCGAAATCCTCTTGTTTGCATGCATTAGGACAATCTTTTCTTTTATCACAATGTAAGCAACATATAGGCTCCTTGTTTTCTACAGGACAATTTCCTACCTTA
The DNA here is from genome assembly GCF_025398335.1 of Clostridium sp. CX1. Taxonomy (GTDB): domain Bacteria; phylum Bacillota; class Clostridia; order Clostridiales; family Clostridiaceae; genus Clostridium_AM; species Clostridium_AM tanneri. The sequence goes on along the minus strand of NZ_JAODOO010000018.1, from coordinate 61,907 downwards.
CAATAAAACACATCTAATCCTCCTTCCAAGGTCTTCTGTGGTAGTATCTAGTAATTGGCTTTTTCATTAACCCCAATTTAGTTAAATAAGCAGCTTTACTGGTCACAGTAGTTGACCTTCTTTACCTATAAATAAAGTACGCCATTAACGTTAAGCCTCCGAAAATAATACCTGCTGCTATCATACAAATTAAGCTTGCTAAAAATCTATAACTATATTCCTTATTTACTGCTTCCTTAGCTATTTCAAGCGCTTTAATATCATCATGCCAGATTGAATAACTATCACAGTTTTCTATAAAGCTCCTACTATTATCTATCAAGGAATCTAGCTGCTCTAATACTTGTCTTTTTTTCATTAAGTTAATCCTCCCTTTTATTTTTATCTTCTAATAGGTCGAACTTTATTGTATTGTCTTGGTTGTCATATCTAATTTCAGATATAAAAAATTCTAAGTTTTCAGCATCATGGATTTTATATCCATTTTTAAGTAGTATAAATATTTGTGCATTTATACTTTCAATTAGCGTTTCAAAAGCTTTGTTCAAATTTCATCCTCCTTAAATTTTCAATAAAATAGTCTTAAATTCACTCAATACACTCTGCAGCTTGGACAATTCTTCTCTAAGCCCTTTATTCTCCTCTTCAAGTTCAGCCTCTCTCTCAGTCATGCCCCTGTTAGCCTTTATGTTCATGTACTCCATAAGTGCAACTTCTGTAACTCTTATCTCTGAAGCAGCTCTAAAGATAGTAAGCTTATTTTCATCAATCTCTTTTCTTACTGTCCTAGGTGTAACTTTCAATATCTCAGCAACTTCCTTTACTGTGTATGTTCTCAAGAAGCTCCCTCCCTTATGTCACTTTTTCTATTCCAGGGTTCTCTGTTATTTCTTTCATTTCTATTTGTCCATTTAAAATCTGCTCTCTTGTGTCGATTTTTTTAAGTGACTTATTTAATCCTCTGTATTTTTTAGAGAGCTGCTTCCTTACCTTTTGCAAATCATCTTTATTTTTAGTGTGAGATATATTGACATACAGCCTGTCCTCCTCTGACCTGACCGAAAAACAGTCTCTAACTCCATTTTCATCTTTATATGACGCTATTATCCTTTGTGCCATCCTTCTGTATTCTTGCTCAATAAGTTTTTGAACATCAGGTTTGGGTGCATACTCCTTAACTATGTTCACCAACTCGTCCACTGTTATGTTAGGTGTGTCCTCCATTAGTGAATTAATTTTTTCCTTAATCCTTTTATCAAGTGCCATCTATTTCACCACCTTAATTTTTTTCATATTTTCAAAGATGCTTTTAATCTCCTGTAACTTAGTTATGGCCTCATCACATCTAGCAATATGCTTTTCTAAAGGTTCCTTTGGAGAATACTCTAGGTAGCATCCTATTCTTTCTTCATCCACAGTTGTTGTTAATATCCCGTATATGACATCAGCTATCTTATCTGCTATTTTCTTTTCCTTATCTATCTGCTTAGCCTTTTCTAGATATTGTTTATTTAGAAGCTCCTCTGCCTTATTTTCCTTCTCTTCTTCCTCAAGGTCCTTAACTTCCTTAGTAATCTTATAGGCTTTATTTATGCTTATAACATTTTCTTTTGCTGCCTCTCTTACTGCTTCTGGAGCTTCCTTTTCTATAGTTTCCACCTTGTGAATAGTGTCATGGGATACCCCTGCTATTTTAGCTATTTCTTCTCTAGTGTCTATCGGCTTTAGTTCTGAGTTATCTTTACTTAAATTAAGTTCTATACATTCATCAATGTCGACTTGTCCTTCTATCACTTCTATAGGCTCTTTTAAGTTATCATTTTCAGGCTTCGAAGTTTTCTGCAAAGGCTGCAGCTTCTCTTCTTTTGTATCATTAATGTGTTCTGCAGATTTCTGGAAAATGATACCTCTTATAGCTTTGTCAGACTTCTGATGAACCAATTCTTTTTCCTCTGAATTAAGGTTTGCAGATTTCTGCGAACCTTTTTCAGGTCTTCCATCAGATAACTTTTGATTTTCTTTTGCCTTCTTAGCAATACTCTCTTTAAGTTGTAATGCCAAAACAGATCTTTGGTAGCTAGATATATTCCTTCTAGCGAACTGATTCTTAATAATCCACTGCTTTACTTCTTCCTCATTCTCGAAGTCGTAGTCCATTTTTAAGACTCCAAACTTTACATTGTTTCTTGTACAAATTTCATAACGGTTATGCCCATCTATTATGGTGTCATTCCAGGTTACTATCTTATCTCTGCAGCCAAACATTAATATGCTTCTTTCAAGCTCTTCTCTCTCTTCCGCCATTAAAGGTGGAATTAAATTCTTAAACTCATTGTTTATTCTCAAGTCACTCAAACGTTTGTACCTCCTTTGTATATACTTACCTTTCCTATACATCTCCTTAGCCTCTAGTGGAGTATGGTTTTTAACTAGAGCTGTTACCATAAAGTTGTAATATTCTAATTTGAAGTGAATATAATAAAGTGTGGAGTATTTACTTTTTTAGCTTGAAACAGTTTTTTATAAAAGGCTTACTAGCCTTTTATAATACGAATTAAGATAAAAGTTTTAGAAGTTCTCTTATGTCTTTTTCAACGAAAAACATAGGATGACAATCAACTATTTCATCTAAAGCAGCTGAGTAAAAAGTATCATACACTGTTAAAATGTCATTATATTTTGCTACAACATGTATATGAACACATCCGTTTTTTCGTGATGGCTCTAATCTTTTAATTACTACTTCATTGCCATCTACTTTAGCCTTGTCTAAAAATATTTGGTAAACTCTTTCTAAATCTACGTTTTGTTTAAATTCCATATCATTACCTTCCTATTTATTTTTAGAAACCCTTTACTACTTCCACGAAACCCTATATTAAATTTTTTAACTTTGGTTAAACTAATTTAGCTGACTAATTCATCAATAGTAACATTTAAAACACTTGCTATCTTTTTGATGATGGTAATTGATGGATTCTTACGCTTGTTGCTGACTATTTCACTAATATAAGAATTAGAGATTTCTCCTTGCTTAGCTATCCTGTACATAGTTAAACCTTTTTCCTCAGCAATGCGTTTTATATTGTCACCGACTGTCATTTTTTCACCTCCGATATACTTCATTTTATAGAAGTATTGTTTATGTTTTAATTATATCTTTTTACAGAAGTATACACAATTGCGATATATCTTTAAAATGAAGTATTTAAACAACTTAACTCTCTCTTTCTCTAAATATCTCTAAATATCTTGACATACATCATTATTTAAAGATATGATATAGTTAGATATAACGAAGTATTGAGTGGGGGTTTATTATGTTTAATAGAAGAAAGTTAATTGAGATAATGGAAGAAAAAAGTATAACAGCTTATAAGCTTTGGAAAGTATCTGGGGTTGCCCAGTCAACAATAAGCGATATTTTAAATAAGGAAAATAAAAATCCTACTACAAAAACTCTTCAAAAAATAGCAGATGCTCTAGGAGTGTCTATTGATGAATTTTTTAAAGAAGATGATAGTAATGAAGTTCCAAAAGAAAGTGACGCTAAAAATACTGGAATTGATACAATAGCAGCACATCTGGAGGGTAAACAACTGACTCCTGAAAAAATAAAAGAAATTACTAAATATATAGACTTTTTATTTCATGATGAGGATGATTAATTAGCTGAGGGGGAATTACATATGCATTATGATAACTTGCTAGTTGAGGCTGAAAAGATAGGCTTAAAGGTTAAGGAAAAACCCCTCAACTATGGATTTAAGGGATTATATAAAAATAATAAAATAATTATAGATAAAAAAGTAGTTTCGGATGCTGAAAAGAGATGTATCCTAGCAGAGGAAATAGGTCATCACTTCAAAACCTTTGGGAATATACTGGACCAATCAGATGTGTCAAATGTAAAGAAAGAGAAAATAGCTCGCAACTGGGCATATGAAAAATTAGTCGGCATTGTTTCTCTGATAAATGCTTTCAACTTAGGTATTAGAAATAGATATGAATTAGCTGAACACTTAAATGTAACAGAAGAATTTTTAGAAGAAGCAATACTCCATTATAAAGAAAAGTACGGCATGTATTGTGAAATAGATACCTATTTAGTTTATTTTGAACCGAGTCTTATGGTCTTAAAAATGTTTTAAACCCAATCGTATTAAATATAAAAATTTGGACTAGCTTACCATTGACAATTAAACATACGTTTGTTATATTAACTTCAGAAACCCGAATCCACTTTTCTGAAATTTAAAATTCCACGAAACCCGTGCGTAAAAGTACAGGGTTTTTTATTTTTTGAATTTAAGGAGGAGTTTTAAATTATGAGAGGGTCAATTAGGAAAAGAGGAGCTACTTATCAAATCAGAGTTGATCTAGGCAAAGATCCGCTAACAGGAAAAAGAAAAGAAAAATCTATGAGTGGCTTTAAAGGCAAAAAAGAAGCAGAAAAAGCACTGGCCATTTTAATAGCTGATATAGAAAAAGGTGAGTACTTCGAAGCAGATAAAATGACACTAAAGGATTACCTATACTACTGGTTAGAAACCTATGCCAAGGTAAATGTTGCAACTTCTACTTTTATAAGATACAAAGAATTTTGCAATCATATTATAAAACATATTGGTAACTTAATACTTGATAAAATCAAGCCTGCAAATATACAGAAATTTTATTCAACGTTGCTAAGTTCTGGTAAACTATCAAGTGGAACTATACTTAAAATTCATAGAATGTTTCACCAGGCATTAAAGCATGCTGTAAACTGGGAAATTATAAATACTAATCCAACGGAATATGTGACAGCTCCAAAAGCCAATAAAACTCAGATGACTGTCTGGGAGCCTGAGCTAGCTAATAAATTTATGAATGGTGTACGCAATACGAATGCTTTTATTCCTGTAATGTTAGCATTAACTACTGGAATGAGAGCTGGAGAAATATCTGCACTAAAATGGTCCAATATTAACTTTGACAATGAATTTATCTCAATAACTCATAACATGCAAAGAGTTGAAAATGGTTACGAACTAAAGCAGCCTAAAACAGATAAGTCTCGTAGGACTATAGCCATGATGGATATGACAGTAAAAGAATTAAAGGAACATAGGAAGAAACAGCTGGCACTTAAACTTTATATGGGGCCAGATTACAAAGATGAAGATTTTGTATGTGCTTGGGATAATGGCTCCCCATTTAGACCTCACTATATATCGGACATATTTAGGGATAATGTAAAAAAATTAAAATTTCCTAAAATTAGGTTCCACGACCTAAGACATACGCATGCTACTATTATGTTATCTAAAGGAGTGCATGCAAAAGTAGTTTCTGAAAGGTTAGGTCATTCAAATATAAGTATAACCTTAGATACTTATTCTCATGTCCTTCCAAATATGCAGAAAGAAGCTGTTAGCAAAATAAATGATGTATTTGAAAAAAGGGCTTAGAAATAAGCTCTTTTTTTATGCGGTCAAATGGCGGTCAAAGGTCTTTTAGACAAAATAAAAAAGACTTTGAAAGAATTATAAAATTCTCTCAAAGCCTTGATATCACTTTGGCGGGAATATGTGAGAATCGAACTCACCCGTCGTGGTCTTAGCACGGCAACTCGGTTTTGAAGACCGGCAGGCACACCAGCACCTATCTACTCCCATAATCAATTACATCTTGTATTATAAAGTATGCAATTGATTATGTCAACATTTTTAGACAGAATATATATATCATTTTCTGATAGACCATATAAAATTTAGTAATACTTAAATCAAATAGTAAATTACTTAGAAAAATTATACTTTAGTAAAGAATTCTCTTATCCTCTAATCTTTTTGTCAATTTTATGTTGTCAAAATGTTCAATTACAGCCATGGCATATTTTCTGCTTGTGTCTAGCTGATCTCTCAATTGTGCTAAAGTGATACTTTCATTACTCTTTATGAACTCTACCACCAATTCCTTTGCCTTGTTGTAATCTTCTAGTAATAGGTAACAATCCTCTGATACCTTTACTAACATTCCTTCATCTACAATTGAATCGAATACCATTTTAAAGGCTTTTTTATCCTGTTGACTTCCTTCTAAATCTACATATCTAGGCGGTGAAAATTTTGCCTTTTTAAATTCTTTTATAATGTAATCTCTTATTAGTTTTTGTTCTTTGCTATACCTTATAGTAAAGCCTACCACAGATACAAAATTGCCATGCAGGTTTATTTTATTCTCTTCTACAAGTAAATCTAGTAGCTCATCATATATTTTTTGTTTTATATTCTTTCCGAAGACTCTATTCTTTATTTCTTCTTTAGATATTCCCCATTTTAAAGGATTAGTTTCGTGGAATTTATTTAATGTGTCTAGCATTTGCTCCACTTTTTCTTCTAAAAATCCTTTATGAATGTATATTGCTTTATCTCCATTATCTAACTTTATTACTTTATTTTCCTCTATTAGAATGTTAAGCTTTTCCTCTATATTCTGTTCATTTTTTCCCAAGGCCTTAAGTATATCAGAAGCTTTTGGATAACTATCACTAAGGTTCTTAATAGTATTTTCTAAGATACTCTCTGTTTTACCGCTTTCTTTTATTTTTAATTCTTCAATGTATTTTTCATTAAATCTTTTGGCTTTCTCTGCTAAAGGCTCTATTATAGAACCTCCCCCTATAGTGTACATTGGAGAATAGCTTCTTATTACAAATCTATCGTTTCGCTGAGCAGTTAGCGGCTTTTCTAATCTCAGTTGCACATAACCCTCTTCTCCTGGTTTTATTTCCTCTTTATCAAGTATTACCACTCTACATAAAATCTCACTAGTGCCATGATAAAGTCTTACTCTTTGTCTATTTTCTAATGGCCTTGGAGCACTCTTTAGATAATAAAGGTTACAATCGATCATAAGAGAGGGTTCCATTATATTTTCTACTGAAACTACATCTCCTCTATCTATATCGCTAACTTTAATATTAGCTATATTCACAGCACATCTCTGCCCTGCTTCTGCTATCTTTACCGGTTGATCATGTACATGAATTCCTCTTACTTTAGATACAATCTTTGAAGGATAAAGTTCTACTGTTTGGCCTTCTTTAATAGAACCACTTATTACTGTTCCAGTTACTATAGTTCCAAAACCACTTACAGAGAAAACCCTATCTACAGGAAGTCTAAAGTGTCCATGAGTATCCTTAGCTTCTACTTCTTCTGTAAGCTTATCTATTTCCTTTATCAAGTCATCTAAGCCAACCCTTGTTTTTGAAGAAACAGGATGAATAGGAGCTTCTTTCATGAAGGTATCTTTAAATTCATTTCTGATATCCTCTTTTATCATTTGAAGCCAGTCTTCATCTACTAAATCAGCCTTTGTAAGCACAATTATACCCTTCTTAACATTTAGAAGCTGAAGTATTTCAAAGTGTTCTCTAGTTTGAGGCATTATTCCTTCGTCTGCAGCAATTACTAGAAGAACTATATCCACACTACTTACCCCAGCTAACATGTTTTTAACAAACTTCTCGTGGCCTGGTACATCTATAATCCCAGCTCTTCTGCCAGAGGGTAAATCAAAGAAAGTAAAGCCAAGATTTATAGATATTCCTCTCTGTTGTTCTTCCTTTAAGGTATCAGTCTCTCTTCCTGTTAAAGCTTTTATAAGGGTAGTTTTTCCATGGTCTATATGCCCTGCAGTCCCTATTATAATATGCTTCATAGTTATCACCTACTCTTTCTCCATCTTAACCTATTAGTAATGCTTTATAAGTTAACAAAGGCATTTACAATAGTATCAAAATCCTCATCAAATAAGGTTCTTAAATCCATGATAACTTCATCATTGGACACCCTTATGATTATAGATACTTTATTTCCTCTAAGCTTTTTCTCTAAGTCCTGTGGAGAAAATCTACTATTTTTAACCTTTATTACATAGGTTGGAATCTTTTCTGCTGGCATAGATCCTCCTCCAACCATAGAATAGTCCTCTTCAATAGTAAAATCAAAGCCGCTAACCTTGCTTTGAAGCTTTCTCTTAAGCTTCTGTGCTCTTCTTTTATGTAAATCTTTATCACTTAATATCATATGTAAGGTAGGGATATTTTCTACAGCCTCTTTCTCCTCTAGGTAATATTTAAGAGTTCCCTCAAGTGCTGCAAGAGTCATCTTATCTATTCTTAGTGCTCTTGTAAGCTGATTTTTCTTCATTTTATCTATGTACTCTTTTTTACCTACTATTATACCTGCTTGTGGTCCTCCTAGCATTTTATCTCCGCTAAAGGTTATCACATCTACGCCTTTTCTAATACTTTCCTGAACTGTTGGCTCATAAGTAAAACCGTATTTTGAAAAATCTACTAGAGTTCCACTACCTATGTCTTCTATAAAAGGAATCCCTTTGCTTCTTCCAAGCTCTACTAACTCTTCTACGGATACTTCTTCTGTAAAACCAAGAATTTTAAAGTTAGAAGTATGAACCTTTAATAATACTCCTGTGTTTTCACTTATATTATTTTCGTAATCATAAAGATGAGTTCTGTTAGTTGTTCCTACTTCTATAAGTTTTGCACCGCTAAAAGACATAACATCCGGTACTCTAAAAGACCCTCCTATTTCAACTAATTGTCCACGTGATACTATAGCTTCCTTATCCTTACATAAGGTGTTTAGGGCAAGCATTACTGCTGCTGCATTGTTATTTACAACCATAGCTGCCTCAGCACCAGTTACCTTTTTAATTAGTTCCTCCACATGGCTGTACCTTGAACCTCTTTGACCCTTTTTTAAATCGTATTCAAGGTTATTATAGCTATCTGCAATAGTTATAACATTCTCTAAGGCCTTCTTAGCTAAAAGGGATCTTCCTAAGTTGGTATGTATAACAACTCCTGTTGCATTTATTACTTTTCTAAGTTTTGATGCACTGTTTTCCTCAAGTATTTCCATAAAAGTTTCTAATATGTTTTCCTTTGTAAAATCTTCTATGGAATCTTTTAAAATAAGCTCTCTGTAGTTATCTATTGATTGTCTTAATGAATCTATGACCATAGTTCTCATTGTACTTTCAAGTTTGATTTTTACTGCTTCTTCTTTTAAAAGCTCATCTATTTTAGGAAGCTTTCTTAGTAATTGCTTCTTTTCCATATTATTACCCCCTGTTTAAAATTGGGAATGAGGAATTGGGAATGAGGATATAAATAAATCCTCACAGCAGAAAAATACTTTCTGTTTCATCCCAACCTATGCCTAGTGTTCCTGATTCTTATTAACTAACTCCCCGACATACTATAATTACTACTTTTACTATTTGTTCTTTAGTGTCTAATTTAATCTTATCCATTACTTACTCTACTACAATACACTTTTCTCCCTGCTGCTCAACTATTTCTCCTACTACAGCTGAAGGCATATCAAGTTTAGCAAGTTCAGACATAATCTTTTCTCCTTCTTCCTTTGAGCAGGTAATTAAAAGTCCTCCTGAAGTTTGTGGATCAAATAGAATATCCTGCATCCATTCTGGAGTATCTACAAATTCATATTTTCCAGAAAGATATTCTTTATTTCTATAAGCTCCTCCAGGAACAAGACCCATTTTAGCATATTCCTTTGCTTCTTCTATATAAGGAATTCTATCTGCAAATAATCTTAATGTAACTTTTGAAGCTGAGGCCATTTCATATCCGTGACCCATAAGTCCAAATCCTGTTATATCTGTACATGCAGTAACATCATATTTAACAATAATTTCACCAGCATATTTGTTTAGCGTAGACATAACCTTAATTACTTCATTATACGCCTCTTTAGACGCTGCTCCTCCTTTTATTGCAGTGTTTACAATTCCACTGCCTAAAGGCTTAGTTACTATAGCTATGTCTCCTACTCTAGAACCATAGTTTTTAAGCACTTTGTCTGGATGAATAGTGCCCATAACTGATAGACCATATTTAGGCTCATCGTCATCTACAGTGTGCCCTCCAATAACTACTGCACCTGCTTCTATTACTTTATCTGCTCCACCTCTTAATATTTCTCCTAAAACATCAATAGATAAGCAAGATGGAAAACATACTATATTTAAAGCTACTGTTGGTTTACCACCCATAGCATAAACATCACTTAGAGAATTTGCTGCAGCAATTTGACCAAAGTGATATGGATCATCTACTACTGGCGTGAAAAAGTCTAAAGTTTGTATAACAGCAAGTTCATCATTTAATTTATACACTGCTGCATCATCAGAAGTTTCTATTCCAACTATTAAATTTTTATCTTCCATCTTAGGTAATTTACTTAATATCTTTGAAAGGGTTCCCGGCCCTATTTTAGCGGCTCATCCAGCTGTTCTTGATAACTCAGTAAGTTTTTTCTCTGTCATAACGACACCTCCAGTCGAAATTTTTCAATTTTTATTATATAATACTTTACTAAATTTTTAAACAATGAAACTATCTAACATCTATTTTGTCTTTCATGTTTTCTACAGTTTTATCTCCAATTCTATCTATATTTTTTAAATCTTCGATAGAGGAAAATCTGCCATTCTTCTCTCTATAGTCTAATATTTTTTGTGCAGTAACATCACCTATGCCTGGTATAGTTTTCAACTCCTCCTTAGTTGCAGTATTAATGTCTACTTTGCTATTTTGCCCTGTTCCTTTATTAATAGTACTTTGTGAAGCTGTCTGAGAGTCTTTTATTTGATTTTTTCTATCTACATATACATAATCCTCATCTTTTAGCTTTTTAGCTAAGTTTAATTTATCTTTATCTGACTCTGAGTTAAAACCTCCAGCGATTTTAACCAAATCTTCTACCCTACTATCATTTTTAAGCTTATATACTCCTGGATTTTTAACTTCTCCATTTATATACACTGTTATATTACTCTCCTTACTTTCTACCACTGTGGTTTCATTAAATACTTCCTTAGTATCTACCTCTTTATAAGGTCTTGATAAAAAATATCCTAATACTAAAAAAAGTGAAAATATAGTGAAAATAACAATAGAACCTATAACTTTTTTCTTATCTCTCATTATTATCCTCCAATAAATCATGGTTTTCTTGCTTATAACTTAAATTATTGACAGCTTTATTAAAATTCTGTCGCAAAAACGAAAGTTTTTTGATATAATTAGGATTAGTATCGCTTTAGGAGGCTAAAATGAGAAAATTAACAATGTTTATAATATCGTTTACAATTATGCTTTCAAGTATTACATATACAGTTTATGGAAAGGAAGATCCACCTTCTGTTTCTGCAGACAGTGTAGTTTTAATGGATGCTTTAACTGGTGAGCTCTTATATGCTAAAAATCCTGATACTGCTTACCCACCAGCTTCTACAACAAAACTTATGACTGCTCTTTTAACTTTGGAAAGATTAGATTTAGATGATACTGTGAAGGTTGGAAAGAAACCACCATTAGCTGATGGAAGTAAAATATATCTTTTCGAGGATGAAGAAATAAAGGTAAGAGATCTTCTTTATGGACTGCTCCTTGCCTCTGGCAACGACTGTGCTGAGGCACTAGCTGAAAAAATAAGTGGTTCCGTAGATAATTTCGCAGTAGAAATGAATAAAAGGGCTCTAGAACTTGGTGCTAAAAATACTAATTTTATTAATCCTAGTGGTTTATTTCATGATAAACATAAAACTTCCGCAAAAGATTTGGCACTTATAATGAGAGAGTTGTCAAAAAATCCTGAATACACTAAGATTGCAACTACCAGTTCTTACAAGATAGCTCCTACAAACAAATCTTCCGCTGAAAGACCTCTATGGAATGAAAATAAATTAGTACAAAAGTCTTCTATGTATTATTACGAAGGCTGCCAAGGAGGAAAAACTGGCTACACCGTTCAATCTCAGCACTCCTATGTTTCAGTAGCATCAAGAGGCGACCAAAAACTTATAGTAGCTTTAGTTCATGACAACAATAAGACATTTTTCCCTGATGCAGTATCTTTATTTAATTATGGATTTAATAATTTTAAACTTACTCCTTTATTTAAAAAAGGAGATTTCATTACCAATTATGCTAGTGAAGGTTTAACAATTCCACTACTAGCTGCCTCAGACTTTTATTATATTCAAGAAAAAGACAGTACTGGTATTCCTAAGTGCACTTTAAATGATAAAAGCCTAGGGAACAAATATTTTAAAAAGGGTGAGACCATAGCAGATGCATCAATTACTTACAATAATAAAAATATTGGTACATTAAAGCTAATGAGTGGCAATGATCATGAATTAAAACAAGTCTTTCAGGATAATGTTTTAAATAAAAACTACTTAAAAACCAAATATGTAGTTCCAGCATCCATAGTTGCTGTACTTGCTCTCCTATTTTTCGTAAGAAAGTTGAACTCTAGAAGATAACATCTAGCTGAATATAAAATAAAGAGATGATGACCTTATTGTCAATAAGTCATCATCTCTTTATTTTTTCTATTAGTTTTTCCATATCTTCAGGAATAGATGTTTCTAATTCTATATTTTCTCCTGTTCTAGGATGAGGAAACTTAAGTCTATAAGCATGCAAAGCTTGCCTTTCAATATATTCCTTATCATCATCTATGCCGTATAAGGAATCTCCATACAGCGGGTGACCTAAATGGGTTAAATGTACCCTTATCTGATGAGTTCTACCAGTTTCCAATGTTAGCTTCACTAAATCCCCACCATTAAAACTCTCTACAACCTTGAAGTGAGTTATGCTCTCCTGTCCTCTCTCATCAACTATTCTCTTTATGCTATCTCCACCAGTTCTGTAGATAGGGAGATTGATAGTGCCTTCCTTTTCCGTTAAATTGCCATGTACCACCGCTAGATAACTTTTCTCAAAGCTTTCTTTACTCATTTCTCTTGCTAACGCCATATGTGAAAATTGGTTCTTAGCAATTATAATTAGTCCTGAGGTATCCATATCTAATCTACTTACCAGTCTTACTATGCAATTTTCACCTTTTTCTTTAAAGTAATATAATAACCCATTAGCTAAGGTTCCTGTAGGATAACTTTTTGTTGGATGAACTACAATTCCTGGCTGTTTATTTACTACTATTAAATCCTTATCTTCATAAACTACTTTTATATCAATCTTTTCCGGTTCAATATTTTGGCTTTCCTCCTTGACTAAATCAAAGGCAACTTCATCATTTTCTTTAACTACATAATTGAGTTTAACCACATTGCCGTTTACAGTAATTCTCTTTCCCATAGCAGCACCTTTTATAAGTCTACTAGAAAGATTTTTTTCAAGCTTTAAATATTCTCTGAGCTTTTTTCCATCTTGGTGCTTTTCAACTTTAAATACAAGTTTGTTTTCCATAGTCTACTCCCTCTATAAATAATCTTATAACAGTGATATACCCTGTTATATTTATCCTATATAAAAGAGTGAACCTTTTATCAGTTCACTCTTTTATATATGTTCTATTACTCAGCTAATGCTATTACTTCTATTTCAACTAAAGCATCTTTTGGAAGAATTACCTGTACACATGATCTTGCTGGCATATCTTTGTCAAAGTATTTTGCATAAACTTCGTTAACTGCAGCAAAGTCACCCATATCTTTTACAAATACAGTTGTTTTTACAACTTTATCTAAAGATGTACCTGCCTCTTCAAGTATTGCCTTTATGTTTTCTAATGATCTTTCAGCAGCTTTCTTAACATCTCCTGAAACTAATTCTCCTGTAGCTGGATCTAGTGGAATTTGACCTGATGTAAATACAAAGTTTCCAACCTTAACAGCTTGTGAATAAGGTCCAAGTGCTGCTGGTGCTTTTGCTGTGCTTATTATTTGCTTTTCCATAGTTTAAAACCCTCCTACATATTCAAGCGGTAAACGATTTACCACTTTTTAATAAAATTTTTCAGCAATACCATTATACCAAAATTTTTGGTGTTATGTTAAATTAATTCTATATTCTTAATATTAAATTATCTTTTTCTAGTTTTCAATTACTATCGGCGATTTTTTGAAAGCAAGTGATTTCGTCCTTCTATTGTATTTATATGCAAAAGCTGCCCTCTTTCAACAACAAACTTTATAGTATTATCAAAAGCCTTTAATAAAGCCTTATCTAAGTCTTCAAAAGCAGCCTTTCTTAATTCCTCTACACCTTGAAAATTTCTAGATGGTTCTATATAGTCTGCTATATATATTATCTTCTCAAGAAGGCTCATATTTTTTCTTCCTGTAGTATGATAAGTTACAGCATTTAATACGTCTTCATCCTTAATTCCCATATCTTCCTTCGCCATTATAGCCGCCACTGTTCCATGAAGCAGTTGTGGACTAATTTTACTTATGTCATCAATTTCTATTTTATGTTTTTTAACTATTGAAATAATCTGATCATCACTCATATTTTTCGCACAATCATGTATAAGTGCTGCAAATCTTGCCTTTTCAGTATCTTCCTTGTAGTGCTCTGCAAGTTTAATAGCAGTATCTCTTACTCCTAGTACATGCTCATATCTTTTAGTTCTAAGATTTTGTTTTAAATAATTTTTTATTTGTTCCTCGCTCCACATCCCTAATCACTCCAAAACAATAAATAGTTAACTCTTTTTATAAAGATTGAGTTCCTTAATAATATTATAAACATTTTCAGGTAAAAGATAACTTACATTTTTTCCTTCTACTATTTTATTTCTTATATCTGTAGAAGATATATCTAGCAAAGGAATATCTAAAAAGTAGATTTTGTTAAGGTACTTCTTCTCCAGTTTATCTTTTTGTTCCTGTATATTCCTTATAGTATAGCCAGGTCTATTGAAAACAATTAGTTTACAAAGCTGAAAAATTTCTTCAGTATTTTTCCACTTTTCAATATCCATAAGACAATCAACACCAGTTAAAAAGTACCATTCTGTATTCTTTTCAATGGTATTAAAATATTTTAATGTTTGATAAGTATAGCTTAAACTAGATTTATTCATCTCATAATCACTTACCTGGAAACATTTTTCTCCCCTAGTAGCTATCTTCACCATTTCATACCTAAAATAAGAATTAGTTATATCTTTTCCAAGCTTATGAGGCGGTGTTCCTGATGGCATGAATATAATTTTTTCTAATTCTAGCTTATAAAGCGCCTCATAGGCAATATGTAAATGGCCATTATGAATAGGATCAAAGGTGCCACCAAAAATAGCTTTTTTAATCATACCTATCCCACCTTTTTAGTTAATAAGTTAAGAGCTAATAATTAAGATTTTGTTTTTACTGTTCCAAAAGCATGAGGAAAATCTTCTTAATTATTAACTAATAACTATTAATTTTACTTTGGTAGTTCTATTTTAGGATTTTTCTTAGATTTTCTATAAAGTACAATTTTACTACCTATAGACTGAACTCCTTCGCAGCCTAACTCTTGGCAAAGCTCATCTGAAGCTTCCCTTGCACCATAATCGCTATTATTTAGTACTGATATTTTTATTAATTCTCTTGCTTCTAAGGCACTATCTACTTGCTTAATAAAGTTTTCTTCTATGCCTTCCTTACCTATCTGAAATATAGGGCTCATTGTGTTTGCAAGAGACCTTAAATAACTTCTCTGTTTACTCGTAATCATATAAATTACCCTCCAAATTATAATAAATATTCAAATTCAAAATCATTAAGTCTTACTACATCTCCATCCTCAATTCCCATATCTCTAAGTTCTTGAAGAACCCCTTTATTTTTAAGTACCTTATGGAAATATCTTAAAGCGTCTGGATCATTTACATTTACGCTGGCTAACAATCTATCAACAAAGCTTCCTTCTACAATGTATATACCATCTTCTTTTCTTATAGCATAAGTGAAGCTCTTTTCTTCTGGTACGTATCTTTCTTCTTCACTTATTTCTATGTCTGTAACTGGTATTTCACTTAACATTCTAGCAGCTTCCTTCATTAGGTCTTCTACACCATGTCTTGTAGCTGCAGATATCTTAATTACTTTATTGTAGCCAAGCTCTCCAACCTTTTTCTTAAATTCCTCAAAAACAGATTCATCATAAAGCATATCACTCTTGTTTGCAGCAATTATTTGAGGTCTATCCGAAAGCTTTACACTATACTTCTTAAGCTCTTCATTTATTTTCATGAAATCTTCGAAAGGATCTCTTCCTTCTAGCCCGGATATATCAACTACATGAATTAAAACCCTAGTTCTTTCTATATGTCTTAAAAACTTTAATCCAAGACCTACTCCTTCTGCTGCACCTTCTATTATACCTGGTATATCAGCAATTACAAAGCTTTGTATTCCCGGCAAAGCTACCACTCCAAGGTTAGGATTTAAAGTTGTAAAATGATAGTTAGCTATTTTAGGCTTTGCTTTGGATACTACTGAAAGCAAGGTTGATTTACCTACATTAGGGAAACCTAATAATCCTACATCTGCCAATACCTTAAGTTCTAAATATATCCATCTTTCCTCACCAGGCATTCCAGGCTCAGCAAAGTCAGGTGCCTGTCTTGTTGGTGTAGTAAATCTTGTGTTTCCTTTTCCGCCTTTTCCACCCTTTGCGATTACATATGTATCTCCTGGATGAGCTAAATCTGTCATAATTTTATTTGTTTCTACATCTCTAACTACAGTTCCCATTGGAACCTTTATATATAGCGTTTCTCCATCCTTACCAAAGCATTTTGATCCAGCTCCGTTACCGCCTGCTTCTGCCTTATATTTTCTTTTATATGAAAAGTCTAAAAGTGTAGTCATATTAGGATCTGCTACTAAGACTACATCTCCACCTCTTCCTCCATCTCCTCCATCAGGACCACCTAGTGGTATGTACTTTTCTCTTCTAAAAGAAATAGATCCATTTCCACCATCTCCAGATTTAACAAATATTTTGGCTGTATCTACAAACATAATATTTCCCTCCTTTTTTTAAATATTTTACCCATATTTTTAGGTTTTAAAAAAGCACCCTTCATCAGGGTGCTTTTATTATTATTCTGCTACTACTTGTTCTACATCAACTGGGTATACGCTAGCTTTTTTCTTGTCTCTTCCTACTCTTTCGTATTTAACTACTCCGTCAATCTTAGCGAAAAGAGTATCGTCTGAGCCTTTTCCAACGTTATTTCCTGGATGTATTCTTGTTCCTCTTTGTCTAACTAGTATGTTTCCAGCTAAAACAAATTGACCATCAGCACATTTAGTTCCAAGTCTTTTAGATTCACTGTCTCTACCGTTTCTTGAGCTACCTACCCCTTTTTTGTGAGCAAATAACTGAAGGTTCATAACTAACATGTACTACACCTCCTCTACCTTTACATTTATATATTCACCGTAACTTGTTTCTACACTTTTCAAACCAAGTAACATAGTCTCCATAAGTACCTGACAATCTTTTATATTCTTATGTGATAAGTTTTCTAGTGAAAAACTTAAAAATCCATCATCTATAGAATAATCAACTTGAAATTTTAAAACCTCAAGTATGCCAATTAACATAGTCTGAGATATGGCAGAAACAGCACTGCATACCAAATCGTATCCTTCATCTACTGACTCCGCATGTCCTTTCAGACTAACAGAAACTAGGCCACAGGCCTTCTTGCTAAAAACTACATCGACCATAACTATGCATTAATTGTTTCAATTTGAAGCTTAGTGTAAGGTTGTCTGTGTCCTTGCTTTCTTCTGTAGTCTTTCTTTCTCTTGTACTTGAAAACTATAACTTTCTTATTCTTTCCTTGAGATAGAACCTTAGCTGTAACTTTAGCTCCTTCAACTACAGGCTTTCCAACAACTACCTCTCCATTATCCTTGCTTACTACAAGAACATTGTCAAGTTCAACTGTTGAATCTACTTCAGCGTTAAGTTTTTCAACGTATACTACGTCTCCTTCTGTAACTCTGTATTGCTTTCCTCCAGTAACTACAACTGCGTACATTAAAATACACCTCCTCTATACGGTCTCGCCATCCAAGGTACATAAAGATAAATATAAAATTTATTGTTATGATTTAATAACCTCTTCTGTGCGGTCTACAAAAGCCATTCTATCATATATGCATAGGTTTGTAAAGTATTTTTTATCCATTGATTTTAACTCTTGCTACTTATAGGATAAACCTTAAAATTCTGCAAATTTTCTATTTGATTAATAAAAATAAGGGGCTCTACTTTAAAGTTTTCGTTATTTACATAGGTGATATATATTGTCTTATCTAGTGAGTCTATATTGGTAATAAAACTAAGTATATCCCCTTCTATGTCTTTTTTATAGGACTCATCAATTTCTATATGTATATTCTTTATATCCCTTTGTTCATCTATCCTTATTATTTCGTTTCTTATAAGCATAGCTATATAGGATAATTTCATTCTTTTCCCTCTTCCAGAGCAACATTCACAATTTTCCTCTATGTATTCATATATAGACTTTCCTGATCTTCTTCGGGCAATCTGAATTAAGTTTAATTCTGTAAAAGGGTATATTATAGTTTTATTTTTATCATCTTCAAAACCTTTTTTTAATTTTTCCATTACTTTTTCTTTGTTTTCATCATTATCCATATCTATAAAGTCTATTACTATAATACCACTTAGATTTCTTAGCCTTATTTGCCTTACTATTTCTTCTGCTGCCTGATAATTTGTGATATAAGTTGTTTTTTCAATGGAATTACTTTTAACGTTTTTTCCTGAGTTAACATCTACAACATACATAGCCTCTGTCTTATCTATAACTATGTACCCACCGCAATTTAGAACCACCTTATTGTTTCTTAAACTTAGTATTTCTCTTTCAATACCATAGTAGTTAAAAAGGCTTCTAGCTTCCTCATGCAGCTTTATATTTACTTTTATATCTGGTATGCCCTCCGAAAACTTTTTTACATAGTTGTAATCTTCTTCTGTGTCTACATATATTTTATTATTAGTTTCGTTTATTCTATCTCTCAATACTCTTCCAAGAATACCTCCTGCATCAAACAAAAGGCCAGGCTTTATAGAATAGGACCCCTTATTACGCATTTCTAGGTACAAACTATAGAGGCTATCTATTTCTTGATTTATGATATCTATAGAAACATTTACAGCATTTGTTCTTACCATAATACCTATATCCTTAGGCTTTCTTATATTGCTGCTGATAAATTCTTTTTGAGCCTTATCATCTATTTTTTTCGAAAAACTTATATCTTTGCTTAGGGTAAGTAAAACGCAATATCTTCCTGGAATACTTATAGCATTAGTAACCTTTGCACCTTTACTTCCTAGGTCTTCTTTGATCACCTGAAGCAGTAGTTCCTCTCCCTTTTTAATATTAGTGTTTTTGAACTTATTATCTAAGTACATATATACGTTCTTTTTATGCCCTATATCTATAAAAGCAGACTTTATAGCTGGTACAATATTCTTTACAATTCCCTTATATATCTCACCGGGATATGGTTCTCCTGTTTCCTCTTCTATAAGACATTCCTTAAGTTTATCCTTTTCTTTAATAGCAATTCTTAGCAGTTCCTTTTGCCTTTCTATGAATATCTCTCTCATTATGTCACCACCCTTTTAAATAGGAAATGGGAATGATAGAAAATCCCTACATTCCCATTTCTAAACTTACTATCTGATCATTTCTGCATATTTATAAAGCGGAACTAATTTTTTTCCTACCTTTGCATACATCTCTTCTCTTTTTATATTAACAAAGGCTTCTTTATTTGCTTCTCTAGTATTTTCCTGAATAAACTTAGCTAGAAGTTCCGCAGATAAATTCTCTCTGCTGCCGCAAGCAACTACAGTATTAACAGTTAAGATATTATCCGTAGTAGTATAGTTAAACTCTTTAACCATAGGCTTAATATTTACTTCGCCTTCACCACTTTTGCTTTTCTTTAAAATAACCCATTCATTGCTATTTAACAATTTTTCTATATCTTCTTTTAGATAACTTACTTCATTATATTTAAGTTTTATTCTATACTTTGCAGCATCAATTGCTGCCATAGACTTAAATACTTTTTTATTTTGCTCATCTATTATTTTTTTAGCCTCTAAAACTTTTATTCCCATAGGAGCACTTTCATTTAACTTTTCAATTATTATATTTTCATCTATTTCTTCTTCAAAGTATGCATCCATATAATCACCAGATGAGTATACACCTACAGCTAGTGGTTGGGCTAGGGATAAATTTATATGTGGATTAAATCCTTTAGAATATTCTACAGGAAGGCCTGACCTTTTCATCATTCTTTGTATTGTTCTCATAAGGTCTAGATGAGCCACAAATTTTATGTCACTTTCTTTACTGAACTTGATTAAATAATGCACCTTCAAAGCACTTCCCTTCTAACTTAACATTTACTCCACATTTTTCACAGCCTAATCTGCAATCTGGAGTTATATCCGCTTTCTTCGCTCTCTCATTTTCTCTTATTAAAAATTCCTTAGATACACCTACATCTATAAAGTCCCATGGAAGTATTTCATCATAACTTCTTTCTCTATAGGAATAGAAATCTCCGTCTACACCACTTTCCTGTAAGGCTTCCATCCATATGTCAAAATTAAAGTATTCTGACCAACCATCAAACTTAGCACCTTTTTCAAAAGCTTTAACAAGTACATCACAAAGCCTTCTGTCTCCTCTAGCAAATACAGCTTCTAGATAACTTACAGGAGTTTCATGCCAGTTGTAATTAATACTTCTGCTCTTTATCGCTCCCCTTAACGCTTTTATCTCTTCTCTTACATCTTCCATTTTTATCTGAGGTATCCATTGGAATGGAGTAAATGGTTTAGGTACAAAAATAGAAGTACTTACTGTAACCTTTAAACCTTTCTTTCTCACATTCTTCGGAACCTGGAAATATTGATCTACAACTTTTTCCGCTAAATCTGCTATACCAATTACATCTTCCATGGTTTCATAAGGAAGACCAATCATAAAGTATAATTTAATAGTAGACCATCCTGATTCAAATGCATTTCTTGCAGATTCCATTAGGTTCTCTTCTGTTACGCCCTTGTTTATAACATCTCTCATTCTTTGAGTTCCAGCCTCTGGTGCAAAGGTTAATCCAGTTTTTCTAACCTTCTGTATTTGATTTATTAAATCTACAGAGAAAGAGTCTATTCTTAATGATGGAAGAGAAACCCCTACTTTGTCCTTCTCATGCTTTTCCATTAGCTTATATATTAAGTTCTTCAAGTCCGAGTAGTCACATATACTTAGTGATGTTAATGAAACTTCAGAATATCCAGTACTTTTTATTAACTCCTCGGCCATCTCTAATATCTTATCTGTTTTCTTTTCTCTAACAGGTCTATATATTATACCAGCCTGGCAAAATCTGCATCCCCTAGTACATCCTCTAAAGGTTTCTAAAACTATTCTATCATGAACTATTTCTGTATATGGAACAATAAGCTTATCCGGATAAACTACCTCATTAAAGTTCTTTATTATCCTCTTTGTAACCTTTTCTGGCACATCTTCATATAAAGGCTTGAATTCTTTAATAGTTCCATCTTCCTTATATTCTACGTTATAAAGGGATGGCACATAAATACCCTGCATATGAGACAATTCTCTTAAAAATTCCTTTTTCTTTCCCTTACCTTTATACTTCTTATAAAGATCCATAATTTCATTCATCTGCTCTTCGCCTTCACCTATAGCAAAAAAGTCTGCTATATCATAAAGAGGCTCAGGATTATAAGCACAAGGACCTCCGCACATGATTATAGGGTCATTTTCCCCTCTCTCAGAAGCTCTTATAGGTACACCTGCTAAGTTAAGCATGTTCAATATATTTGTATAACTCATCTCATATTGAAGCGTAAAACCTATAAAATCAAAATTTCCAATGGAATCCTTACTCTCTAAACCATATAAAGGCACATTATTTTCTCTCATTAACTTTTCCATATCAGGCCATGGTGCAAAAACTCTCTCACAAAAGGTATCCTCTCTCTGATTTAGAACATAATAAAGAATTCTTGTACCTAAATGAGACATTCCGACTTCATAGACATCAGGAAAACAGAAAGCATATCTAATATCCACTTTATTTTTATCTTTATTATAAGAATTAATTTCTCCACCTATATAACGGGCAGGCTTTTCTACCTTAAACAATATATCATCAGTAACTTTGTTCATCAAAATCCTCCTCTTGTGTATCCTATCATATTTTTACCCGATGACTACCCGCTCTTTGCTCCCATCTTTCTCAAGATGGGAGCAAAGAGCGGCTACGTCCCTGGATAACGACTTCTAACCTTCAGGTGGGCTTCCCCCACTTAAAGCCAAGAATTCTGTTTATATTCTAACATAATAACTTATAAATTAAAAATGTAAATTATTTTCTTTCCTCTTCATTCTTAATAAATTCTTCTATAGTTATGTTTCCATAAACTTTAAGTGTATTTACAACCTCTTCTTCATAGATTATATCCATAACCTTCATTTCTTCATCTAAGATAGTAAAAATATTATACTTATTCTTATCAAATATACTCATTAAACTTAACATATCATTTTTATAGTATACAGAAGTGTTCTTATTTTCAATATATCCATTTTTTATAAATTTATATTTCTTTTTTATAATATCTCCCATAATTATATATGATATCCTTTCCTTCTCTCTTAGTGATGACACTATTATAAATAAACCTATTATTCCTACATTAAAATTATTACTTTCTCTGAGAAACAATAAAATATAAATAAACATAAGGATAGCTCCCATTAAGATTCCGATGTTTATCATTATCTTATTTGCTTTTTTAAAGGTTGTTTTAAAATTTAGTAAATCTCTTAGTATTCTCCCTCCATCTAAAGGAAAAGCTGGTATAAGGTTAAAAAGACCTATGGCTAAATTGCCTTGAAAGAATATATTGAATCCACTTAGTTTAAAGTTTTTGTATAAAAAATAAAAAATCACAGCTAAAGCTATGTTAAGCATTGGCCCAGCCATTGATATAACTAAATCTTCCTTTGGTGAAGCCTCGTCTAATTCTCTGAATTTTAATGCTGCACCTATAGCCAAAAACTCTATATCAAAGCCTGAAAATCCATAGTATCTTGCGGCAATATAGTGAGCTATTTCATGCAAAACTACTATTAGAAATGAATAGAAAAGCTGACCCTTATAGCCTATAATAATTAAAAATATTATATAAGGAATAAAATATTTACTTACTCTAACCACAGAAGTACTCCCACAAATTATTTTTTAATTATATTAAAATATTCTTTAGGATTTTTGTTCTCACCCATATATAAAAGCTCAAAATGAAGATGCGGTCCAGTAGATTTGCCTGTATTACCACTTTTGGCTATAACCTGACTTTTTTTAACCGCATCTTCCTTTTTTACAAGAATGTCATTCAAATGTGCATATTTAGTTTCTATACCATCTCCATGGTCTATTATAATGTACTTTCCCAACTGCTCATCTTCCCCACAAGCTTTAACCTTTCCATTGAAGCTTGCTCTTACTGCCGTATTTTCCTTAGCGTCAATGTCTACCCCCTCATGAAACTTTTCTTCTTTAGTAACTGGGTCAGTCCTATATCCAAAAACTGAAGTCTCTGTTCCTTCTATTGGCAAAATAAAATTTTTTTTAATTTTATCAGTTATAGTTTCCTTTCCAGTAATCTTGCTTCTAAGCTCACCAATGCCATTCAGTATTTTTTCCTGTACATTACTAAGATTGATGGTTTCACTCTTTTCTTTTAGAAGCTTATAATCATAGTTCTGATTCAATACACTTTTGGAATAATTATAAATGCCTTGGGTCTGAGGAGTAACTACTAGTTTACATCCCATTATAATAATAAAAAGTATAAGAACTCCTATTAAATCTGTTGTAAGCCTTCTAACCCAAAAATTCCCCTTCTCCTTTACTCTTCTGCTAAAAGCGGTTCCATTATTATAATAAGGCGAATATCTTGCTCCACTTTTTCTCTTTAAAGAACTATAATAATCTTCATACTCTGAATTATAATGCCCCATAAAACCTACCCTCCAACTTTCAGTTTGTTTACTCTTATATATAAATTTTCTCTAGTATGATATATATATATTTAAAAATTCTTCATTTATGACTTTAAATATTAAACTAAAAGTAGAGCACAAAGGCTCTAACATATATGTTAGAGCCTGTACATAACTATATTTTATTTAATGTTTTAACCTCGTTCTTGGTGACTTTTAAAAGCCTTTAGAAAAACTTCAGCAGTTCCTAAATTAGTTGCAAGAGGTACACAATGAACATCACATATTCTTAATAATGCAGAAATATCCGGCTCATGTGGCTGAGAAGTTAACGGGTCTCTAAGGAATATTACAAAATCTAACTCCCCTTGAGCTACCTTAGCACCTATCTGCTGATCACCACCTAGCGGTCCTGAAAGAAATCTGTGTACATTCATACCTACAATTTCAGCTAAAAGCTTTCCTGTAGTGCCTGTTGCGAACAATTGATGCTCTGCAAAGATATCCTTATATCTCTTCACAAAGTCTATCATATCGTCCTTCTTTTTATCATGTGCGATAAAAGCAACTCTCATGGCCAATCGCCCCCTAAAAATTAATTTTCTTTTTCCTCATTCCTATATTCAAGACAAGCCCTAAACTCATAAAACTTGTCAACATAGAACTACCTCCATAGCTCATATAAGGTAATGTTATACCGGTTATAGGCATTATTCCAATAGTCATTCCTATATTCTGCAGTACAGAAAATAACAAGGTAGATATAACTCCTACACATATAACAGAACCAAAGATGTCCTTAGAATTCTTAGCTATATTTATTAGCTTATATATAACTATTCCATATAAAAACAATAAGGCAATAGCACCAACAAGCCCCCACTCTTCTCCTACAACTGAAAATATAAAATCAGTATGAGATTCTGGTATAAAACCACCGGCAATTTGTGTTCCCTTTAAAAACCCCTTACCTAGAATTCCACCAGAGCCTATCCCAATTTGTGACTGTATAAGCTGTAGACCAGAACCTAATTCATCTGCAGATGGGTTCAAGAAAGAGGTTAACCTTACCTTCCAATAATCCTCCATAAGCGGCGAATTCCACACTATAGCTATTAATGTTACTAAACCTAATATTCCTCCGCCTATTATCTTTAAATCCAGTCCTGCAGCAAAAAATATTCCAAGTACTATAAAGAAACAAACCATTGTCATTCCCATATCTGGCTGAATTACTATCAGGAGCATTGGCAAGGCTGCATATCCTGCTAACTTAACAAAGTTTCTTAAATCGTTTATTTTTCCTTCCATCTTGCTTAATTCCTTTGCCAGCATTATTATCATACCTAGCTTAGCAAATTCAGAAGGCTGCATGGAAAAGGACCCAATCTTCATCCAGGATGAAGCTCCATTGACAGTAGATTTAAATATAGTATCGTTTAGTATAAGTAAAAATATCCCCAGCCAATAAATTATATCAGCGTACCCCTGGATAATAGAATAATCAAATATTAAGATTATATAAGTTAAAACCAAGCCAGCTGCCAGCCAAATGAGCTGAGCTTTTAAATAGTAAATACCAAACTTCATGTTTGTAGCACTATATATATTTAATGCACCAAAGACTACTATAATCACTATAGTAGCAATAATTGTAAAATCTAATTCTCTTAAAAGCTTTCTACTAATCTTGAACTTTTCAAGCATATCCTAATCCCTCCACTACAAATATGATTATATCATATAGAAAAAAAAATGCTATGTACAAATTATACATAGCCTACAAGCCCTTACCTATTTGTCTTCATCCTTTTTATCGGAATGCTAGCAATTAACGCCGGCGAATCTCCTTCAATTTCTTCTAGAGGGGTCATTCTTACTTCTATTTCTCCGTTATCTATTTCAACATATTTTGAAAGAACTGTAAGTATATCTTCTTTTATAGACTCTAATAATTCTGGAGAAAGCATTGCTCTGTCATGTATTAAAATAAGTTTTAATCTTTCTTTAGCCATATTCTTAGGAGAAGGCTTTGAAGAAAACATCTTAAACAAGTCCATTACTCCACCCCCTATTTAATGCGAAATAACTTTCTTATGGATGAGAATAATCCTTCTTGTCCAATGCTTAAATCCATAAAGGGTACTGTCTCACCAGTTATTCTTCTCGCTATATTTTTAAAAGCCTGTCCCGCAAGTGCCTTATCATCTAGTACTACTGGCTCTCCTTTATTAGTCGAAACAGTAATGGTCCTGTCATCAGGCACTACTCCTAATAACTTTATTGCTAAGCTATCTAATATATCATTAACGTCAAGCATATCTCCATTTTGTGTCATTTTATAATTTATTCTGTTTATTATAAGTTGATGATTCTCTAAACCTCTAGCATCTAATTTACCGATAACCCTATCAGAATCTCTTACAGAAGTTACTTCAGGATTTACTACTACTAGTGCTCTATCTGCACCAATAATGGCATTTTCAAATCCCTGCTCTATTCCAGCTGGGCAGTCTATTATAACGTAATCAAATTCTTTTTTCAATTCAGATACTAAGTCTAACATTTGCTCTGCACTTACATCATCTTTATCACGTGTCTGTGCTGTAGGAAGCAGAAAAAGATGCGGTAATCTTTTATCTTTTATTAAAGCTTGCTTTAATCTACATTTTCCTTCTATTACATCTATTAGTGTGAAAACGATTCTGTTTTCTAGTCCCATTAAAACATCAAGATTTCTAAGTCCTGTATCTCCATCAATTACAACGACACTTTTCCCCAGTGCAGCTAAGCCTGTTCCAATATTCGCTGTGGTAGTAGTTTTTCCAACTCCACCCTTACCTGATGTTACTACTATAGCTTCTCCCATCTACACTACCTCCATTAAATAAATTTATTAGGCAAATATGGTTCTACGATTATTGTGTCCCCTTTTACTCTTGCAACCTCCGGATACTGCGGTTTAACATTATCCTCAGGAGACCTAGTCATAATATCTGAAATTCTTAATATTTCTGGCTGTAAATAAAATGCCGCAACCAAAGCTCTAGTGTTTCCTCCAAAGCCAGCATGTACATATCCTCTTAGGGATCCAAGGACTATTACATTACCAGCAGCATATATCTCTGCCCCTGCATTAACATCCCCAATTATAACTACATTTCCTGGGTAATTTATAACCTGTCCACTTCTTATAGTTCTTCTTAGAAATTTTGTACGACCTTCATAAATACCTGAAAAAATCTTAGCACTTTTTTCTTCCTTATCTTCAAGTATACAGTCTTTTATTAAAAATTGCTCAAATAGAACATCCTTTAACTTTCTAAATTCTTTATCATTTATATACTTAAGCTCAGTGGTTATTTTTAGAGTGCATCCTTTGTAAAAGGATTTTCCTGCTGACAGCCTTTTTGTTAATATATCGAGCATTTCGTCAAAATCTTTAAACTTATTCATATTTATAACTGCATTTATTCCATCTCTATTACCTTTAATTACAATATTATCATCAACCATATTAGACCTCCAATAAACCACCATACTTTATATTTCAACATAGCACCCTTAAATCCTTCTAAATTTTAATTTTATTTTCTAAAAAGGAAAAAGGTTTTCAAAATTTATATTTTGTACAAATCAAGACATATTAACATAAAAATAAAATAGGAAACCGGCAATTGGGATTAGAAATAATAGATGACTTTTCGACACTAGTAGAAAAACTATCTCTTATTTCTAATTTCCCATTCCCAATTCCCTATTTTTACTGTTGTCCTTCAGTATTCCCTGAATTATTTCCACTATTGTTTTCAGTATTTCCTTGAGCATCAGTATTTGTAGATGTTTCATTCTGCCCGCTATTTTGTGCATTATTAGAATTTTGGTCTGTGTTTTGTCCGTTCTCTAATTTAAAGTATGCATCATACATAGCTCTTGCAACTGGTGCTACAAAACCTCCGTGTCCACCGTCAAACACTATAGCACATACTGCTATTTGAGGATTTTCATAAGGTGCAAATCCAACATAAAGACCGTAAGAAGTTCTTCCAAAAGCATCCTGAGAGTTACTGAAAGTTGCTGAACCGGTTTTACCTGCAGTTTTCAATGGAAATCCCTTAAAGGCCTGCGCAGCTGTTCCATCTTCCCCGCTGTTAACCAATGACATTCCATATCTAACAGCTTCTAAGGTTTCTGGTTTAACACCTGTTTTTTCTATTACTTCTGGTTTAACTTCCTCAATAACTTTTCCATCAGCATTTAATATTTTGTCTACTAAGTGCAATTTATACCTAGTACCACCATTAGCAATTGTTGCTGCAAAATTAGCCATTTGAAGTGGTGTAAAATTGCTTATCCCTTGACCTATAGATGCGTTATACATATTAGCACCAACTCTTAGCTGACTGTTTGCGTCAGAGACAGTAACATAGTAAATTGCATCTATCATTGAATCTATTTCTTTTTTATTAATACTTTTACCACTGTATTTTGGATCAGAAGCAACTAAGTCTTGTAATAAAGTCCTGTACTTGGATTTGTCAAAAACCTTGCTTCCTTCTTTTATAGACTCTTGTATTAATTTCTTTAAGTCACTTTTGATTCCCTTTACCTTATCTGAATCACCTTTGTCGTCATACAAATCTATAGCAGTGTAACTTGAACCTCTATTATCTGTTCCATTTTTAAGTGTCTCCATAGTTCGCCATAAATACTGACTAGCATAGATATTTTTTATAGAATAACTATTAAACACCTGGCCAAATCTTTCTGGTATCTCTATACCTGTAGCTGGCTTAACATTAGAGTTTGGTTGTGCACCTAATCCAAATTTCCAAGCATATTTGGCTAGTATATCATCACCAAAAGCTTCTCTCATTAGCTTTCCTACAGTCATAAAGTAAGGGTTACTTGATACCTCTAAGCCCTTTGCCAAATCTACTGGACCATAGCCTCCAACAGCAAAATGAGTAATATGTCCTCCACCCATATCAAAGGTTCCATTATCAAATATGGTATATCCTGGTGTTATAACACCACTTTCAAGCCCAGCAATAGCAGTCATAGGCTTAAAGGTAGAACCTGGAGGTACAACAGATTGAGTAGCATAGTTATAAAATGGCTTTGGATATATATCGTAGGTATCCTGTCTTATAGTTGTATTATTTTCAATTCCTTTATCTAAAGGGAATAATACATTTAATACATCTTCTACACTTTTTCCTTGATAATATCCTGTAAGTCCCCGCTGATAAATATACTCTCTTCCAAACTCTCCTAAATCAGGGCTAAAGTACTTTTTGTATAATTCTGAAGACAATCTTCCTGGTGCTGCAAATAAATTAGGATCATATCCTGGTCTACTTGCCAAAGCTATTACTGCACCAGTATTAACATCTATAGCTACAGCAGCTCCTCTGGTAGCATTGGATGTATTTACGTCTCCATTATATGGGTTATTCCTTAAATTAGTCATAACTTCATCTAAGGATTTTTCTGCAGCTGCCTGCACATCCTTGTCAATTGTCAATTGAATACTTTGTCCTGGATAAGGTTCTCTTCTTCCAAGCTCTTCTATTATTCTTCCTTGTTTATTAAGCTTTACTATTCTTCCACCCTTTGATCCTTTAAGTCTATCTTCAAATACACTTTCAATACCTGCAGCCCCTACATAATCTGTGCTTGTGTCATATCCTTTTTCCTGATACTTATCTTGATCAGAGCTGATCTTTGATATATATCCTAAGAAAGCAGAACCTATTTCTCCATTAGGGTAAGTTCTTATAGGCTGAGTATTTACATCAATACCTGGAAGTTCATTTAACATCTGTAAAAACTTAAATGCAGTTTCCTTTTTTATATTACTTGCCACTACTACAGGCTTATACCCTGAAAAGCTCTGCATCTTTAAAGTATCTTTAACTATCATAAATCTTCTTTGCTTATCTAAAGGATATTTACTCTCATCTATTTTATATTGTTTAACTAGCTTTTTAAAGGTTTCTTCTGGGGTTATCTTAAGTAATTCCTCATCAATTTTTTGCTGTTCTTCTTTTGTTACCTCACCTTTTTTATCGTCTAGTATCTTTCTACTAATTTCTTCATGTAATCCTCTGTCTTTTTTAAATCTTAACTCAATAGTTCTCTTTACTTGTGGGTCATCACTTCTAAACTCAAACCTAAAAGGATCTATTTTAAGTTCAAAGTCATCTTGCTGAATTTCGCCGTTTTCATCCAATATTTTAAAGACCTTGTCCATAGTATCAAAAAAAGTCTTGTCACTTTCATCTGTTTGATTGTATACCAAGACGTAACTTTGAGTGTTAACAGCTAGAGGAACTCCATTTTTATCAAGAATATTTCCTCTTGGCGCAGCATCTGGAATTTCCCTTATAGATCTATTATTTGCCTTTTCTTTAAATTCCTCAGCCCTCAGCACCTGAAGAGTAAATAGTTTTGAGGCAATAGCAGTAAATATACCTATCATTATTACTATTAATGCAGTGTATCTAGTAAACTCTCTCTTATTATTTCCCTTCATAGAATCACCATTCCTCTAAAACTTCCATCGTCTCTGCATATATTCTTTTCCGCAGAGTTTATATATACTTTTATAAAGTAGCACGCAGACAATACTATTATAAAGACTTATATAAAGTATGTCTTTAAAGTCCATATATATTGCATTTAAATATAGTATTAAAAGCAACAAAATACCCTTTAAAAAACTAAGCATAAAGCAGGATGCTACCGGAATTAGCCTCTTTTCCTTGAATATGTTGTCTCCTATAACCCCTGCTATTACGCACACTATCATATTTACAAAAGCATTTAGTCCAAAAGCACTAGTAAAATATGCATCTTGAAGCAGACCACAAAACACACCTAGCCACAAACCTTCCCATTTCCCGTTAACAATAGAATAGCAGATTATAAAAACTAAAACCATACTAGGATAGATAGTTTTTACTGCTAAAAAAGGCATAAATATATTATCTAATATAAAAAATAGAATTGATAAAAGAGCCAAAATCATTATTTTTTTCATCTTATATCACCTTAGTACTTTACTTCTATTTTGTTCTTAGGTAAAACTATGAACAGTTCTTCAAGCTTGTTAAAGTCAACATAAGGCTTAATTACAGCATTTTTCATTACTTTGCCCTTATCCTCTTCTACATTTATTACAGATCCAATTCTTATTCCCTTTGGATAAAGTCCGCCAAGCCCTGAAGTTAATATTACATCGCCTTTTTTAACACTTGAATCTAAAGGAAGATAGTATAACTTTGCAAGTAATCTGTTATCACTGTCTTTGTAACCTTTAACTATTCCACTGTTATCATTTGTGCTTTCTATGGTTCCGCTTACTGCCAGATTCTCGTTAGCTAAGGTCTGAACTATAGCCCAGTTACTTCCAACACTAGTAACCTGACCAACTAACCCTTGAGAAGTTATTGCAATCATTTGTTTTTCAATACCATCTTTACTTCCCTTATTTATTACAAATTGATCTAAAAGTCCACTACCACTTTTCCCTATTATGTCACAGCCAATATAATTATATTCTGATCTCTGATCTTTAAAGTTCAGCATTTCTCTTAATCTCTCATTTTCATTTTTTAATGAATCGTAATCAAGAGCCTTGCTTTCAAGCTGACTATTTTTCTTTTTCAACTGCTCATTTTCCTCTTTTACTCTTGAAAAACTAAAAATAAAACTTACAGAATCTTTAACCTTAGTATTAAACTTATACAAACCACCCTGCAGGGAATTAAAGGTTATTCCTATACCATTTCCCATGTATGAAATACTATCCCTCTTAATACTGCGTGAAATTAAAATTAAAAATGTAACTGACAGTACCACTATAGTTACCGCCAGTTTATTCTTCAAAAATTTCATGTCTATTTTCTATTTTCTGCTAGCTACTATTTTATCAATAGTGTCTAGTGCCTTTCCAGCGCCTAGTGCAACACAGTCAAGAGGAGATTCTGCTATATGAACAGGCATATGAGTTTCTTTATTTATAAGCAGGTCTAGTCCTCTAAGCATAGCACCACCACCTGCTAACATAATTCCTTTGTCCATAATATCTGAAGCAAGTTCTGGTGGAGTTTTTTCAAGAGTTGTTTTAATTGAGTCAATTATTGCTGCTACTGGTTCCTTTAAAGCCTCTCTTACTTCTGGTGATGTAATGTTTATAACCTTAGGTAGACCTGAAATAAGGTCTCTTCCTCTTATTTCCATAGAGTTTTCTTCTCCAGTATCAAAGGCTGAACCTAGCTCTATCTTAACATTTTCTGCTGTTCTTTCTCCTATAGCAAGACTATATTCTTTCTTAATATAGCTCATTATAGCATGCTCTAGTTCATCACCAGCAACTCTTAGGGATTTACTTGTAACAATACCTCCAAGAGATATTACAGCTACTTCTGTAGTACCTCCTCCGATGTCAACAATCATGCTTCCTGTTGGCTCATTTACTGGAAGTCCAGCACCAATTGCCGCTGCCATAGGCTCTTCCATAAGCAATACATCTCTTGCACCAGCCTGTTTTGTAGCCTCATCTATTGCTCTCTTTTCAACCTCAGTTACTCCTGATGGAAAGCATACTACTATTCTAGGACTTGTAAAAGCAGACTTTGGACTCACTTTTTCAATAAACTTTCTTAACATTGTTTGAGTTACGTCAAAATCAGCTATAACTCCATCCTTTAGTGGTCTTATAGCAACTATGTTTCCTGGAGTTCTTCCAATCATTTGCTTTGCCTCATCACCAACAGCAAGTACCTTCTTTACATCACTGTTAATAGCCACTACTGAGGGCTCTCTAAGCATAATACCTTTTCCCTTAACATATATTAAAGTGTTAGCTGTTCCTAAATCAATTCCCATGTCCTTAGACATTCCGAAAAATCCCATTCTAAATTCTCCTTTCACTTTTTACACTATTCCTTTTTCCTTAAGACTAGTGTATTTTCCATTTCCTATAATCAAATGGTCTAATAAGTCAACACCTAAAAGTTTTCCACATTCTTTTAACCTGCAAGTTATATTAATATCTTCATTGCTAGGAACGGGGTCCCCTGATGGATGATTGTGACATATAATTATGGAAGCACTATTTTTTCTAATAGCATCGCAAAATACTTCCCTTGGATGAACTATAGATGAATTTAGACTTCCAACGGAAACATCCTTAGTAAAAATTACTACATTTTTTGTATTTAACATTATTACCTTTAGATGCTCCTGTTTTAAACTTCTCATTTCTTCCATAACTAAATCTGCCGCATCCTTTGGTGAGGATATTTTATATTCATCACCATTTTTGTAGGACTTAAATCTTTTAGAAATTTCTACTAAAGCCATAAGTTGTGCCGCTTTTACCTTACCAACTCCATGGAGGCTTATAAAATCTTCTAACGTGGAATTTAAAATGCCACTTAATCCCCCATTTTCCTTAATAATTCTACTGCTTAAGTTTAATATATTTTCTTTTTTACTTCCGGATCTTAAAATCACTGCTAAAAGTTCAGCATTTGATAAAGCCTCAACACCGTATCTTAACAATCTCTCTCTAGGTCTTTCGCCTTCTGGTAAATCCATAATCTTTAAAGTTTCTTCCATAAAATTATACTCCTTATAGATTTACCCCCATCTCCTTCAGCATCTTTGACAATTTATTTAAAGGAAGCCCTACAACATTATAATAGCACCCGTGAATTTCTTCAACAAAAATTCCACCATATCCTTGGATGCCATAAGCTCCTGCTTTATCTGCATACTCTCCCTTTTCTATGTACTTTTCTATTTGCTCGTCGGATAATTTGTCAAATTTTACATCTGTACAGATAAACTCCCTTATTATTTTACCGCTGCTGTTATTTACAACAGCTATTCCAGAGTATACCTGATGTATGTTGCCACTTAGAAGCTTAAGCATATTAAATGCCTCTTTTTTATCCTGTGGCTTTCCTAGTATAGTGTCCTTATAAGACACTATAGTGTCACATCCTATTACAATAGTCTCTTCTTTTACTTTATTACAGACGTCTAAAGCTTTCCCTTCTGCTAACTCCATAACATAGGAACCACAGTCACCTTTAAATTCAACAGAACTTTCATCA
This sequence comes from Clostridium sp. CX1, assembly GCF_025398335.1. GTDB lineage: Bacteria > Bacillota > Clostridia > Clostridiales > Clostridiaceae > Clostridium_AM > Clostridium_AM tanneri. The sequence goes on along the minus strand of NZ_JAODOO010000018.1, from coordinate 27,802 downwards.
AAATCACTAACTATAATTTTAAAATCCTCTGTCAATCTATTTAGTAACTCCTGTCTTCTGCTAGAAGCCGACGCTAAAATGATTTTCATAATCCCACTTCCTAATATCTTCTGTATAGTATTATAGCCACAATTATACCAATTATAGTCATAATATTAATATTAAAATTCAAACCTAAAGTTAAAACCATAACCTTAAGATTTAATATAATTGGTGTTGATGTACCTATCGCATAAGAGTCCTTGAGAAAATTTAAAATACTTAGGCTACTTCCTAGTATATCTCCAATGAGACTGCCACATACAGCGCCTAAGAATATTATAAACCATAAGAAACTTATGCCTTTTTCAACCCCTCTCACAGACATCCCCTACCTTAATAATATATCTAATATAGTTTATCATTTAATAAATTCATAAACAAGTATATATGATATTGTTTAGAAAAATTTTTAAAATAATTTACAGGTTGTTTATTCATGATAAAGACTTATAAAGTTTCTCTTTATCTATTTGAAAACTTAAGTTCCCTTCATTAATAATTAGGATGAAAAACAATAAGCTTTAAGTACCTATACATACTTAAAGCTTATAGCAGTTATCTTATTCTACTTTTGACTCATTTTTTTTAAAATACTATATATGTAAGCGTAATTTTCTGCAGCCTTGTCTTTAGGCAACTCCTTAGGCATATTATTGACATGATTCTTGATATCATTCAGTAAATTTATATTTTTACTATCCTTATCTACTTTTTTTAAAGATGAACACCACTTCTTTAACTCTTCTGTCTGTATAGCCTTAACATCTTTTTCTGATAGCTTGTTTAATATTTGTAGATTAGCATTTATTATTTCCGTTATCTCACTATCACATAGGTCCTTCTTACTTATGGTAAAAAGCATTTTAGAGTTGTCTACCTTTTGTTCTGAAAGAGATTTAATTATTTCCTCTCCATGACTTTCCGTATAAACTCCTAAAAACACTCTAGTTTTGTCATTCTCAACTACTGTAAAAGGAGTTCCGTACTGTATCAATAGATTCTTCTCACTGTCTACATTCTCCTTGTTTTGGTATATACCACCCTGTACTGCTATGTATTTAACAATTTTATCACTAGTATCTGTGTTCTTGCTAGAACTATCTACTGCTTTAGATGAATTATTAACGCTACCCCCATTATTAGTGTTACTTCCCCCACTATTAAAGCCTAAAGCGTTTCCTGTCAACAATCTAAAGATAGCAGTTCCAAGTATAAAGGCTAAAATAAATACCAAAAGTATCATTAATATAAAAGCTTTATTATCGTTTTTCCTTTTCAGATCATACCGTGTGTACTTCATTTTCTCACCCCCAGCTAAAAGTCCTCCCAACTTACTTTTATAAAGATAAACTGTTATATATACTATTAATATTTATATTGTATTAAATTTATTACTGGTTAATATCTTTTTCATAATTAACATGTCTACATACTCATTATCAATACGATAAAAATTCTTTACCATTCTAACTGTTTCAAATCCAACTTCTTTCCAAAAACTAATATTTAGGGAATCGTTTTTCGCTACTCTAGTGAAAAATATATCTGTACCATATTCCTCTGAAAAGTATTTAATTAATTCTTTAATTATTTTGCTACCTAAATCAGTGTCTTTATAGTTATCATTAAGATAGAAAAACCAAATCCATACTTCATTAGGGTTTTTAAATTCCATTCTTCCCTTCAAAATTCCAATTAATTTTTCTCTTTTATTTATCTTTAGGAAAAACTCACATTCGCTTATATAGCTTTCCCAAAACCTTTCTGACAACTCATCTAAATTGTCTATACCTCCTAAGAACTGTTTTTCAAGCTCCATACACATTTCGATCTGCGGCAAATCAACCTTTTCTATCCTTGACACACTGATATCTCCAAAATCTATATTTACATCTAACATACTTCCACCTCTTTACCGCTTAAAAATACATTAAATTTTAAATTCTACATTGGTCTTTAAATTCCTTTATTTTAATGAATTCTATATTTGCTGACCAAATTACTAAAGAGATAATAATAAAATTCCTGAACTATCGTCTAGCCCAGGAATTTTTGCTACTACTCTATTCTAGTTATCAGAAAGTGAAATATTTATTTCAAAAGAGTTACCGTTTTCCATGGTAAGAGGTGCACATACTGAAGTAGATTTCGTTGTAGATATCTCTATGTTATCTCCTATCATTATGGTAGGTGGTGTTATATCTAAAGCTATTTTTTTTGTGGAAAATATTGTTGCAGCATTTCCTGAAATCATATTTGCCAGTTCACTAATAGCGGATCTAGCCATGTCATCTAATTTAGATACAGGCATACCACACATCATACTGGAAGCAATACTACAAGCTGATTCATTACGTAAGTTAAAAATAACCTGTCCTTTCAAATCTCCTGCTATACCTACTATTATAACAACGTTATCTCCGCTAAAGGACGAATTTCTTGAGAAAACTTTACCTAAAGTAGTTTTTGCATTAGCCACCTGGCTAAGCATATCCTGGGTAGCTTCTATAAATGGATCAATATACTCTACGTTCATTGTAGTTCTTCCTCCTAATATCTATCATATATCATTAAATTTACACAAAAATTATATTGTTTATATAAATTATTATACAAATTCAATGTAAATTCAACATAAAATTATATTATTTTGACTTCTAATATTTTTTGTATCAAAATGATTAAAATTTACAATATATATTATCATTATGAGAATTTTATTCTCATAATAAAGCTACTTTTTACTTAATATCATTATGAAACAGTTAAATATTTAATATACTGCTAAAATATGTTACAATAAGCTTATAAGTATTAGTTTTTTTCCACTTCTACATTAATTACTTACTAAATACATTTCTTATGTAAAATAAAGTTTGGGGAGGCACTTTATGAACGATTTAGAATTCTGGTCAGATATAGGCGATATGTGTAGAATAGATATGGATAGTATATTGGAATATGATATTTCTTCCTTTATACTTCAAGCTGTCTTTGACTCTTCAAATGATGGTTTAATTGTTACAGACGAAAATCTTTTAATAAAAAAAGTAAATATTGCTGCGGTTAAAACTCTTGGCATAAAAGAAGATGTATTATATGAAACCTATTTAAACAATATTCTTAAGGATGATATTATAAATACAATTCTTTTAACTGGAGAAAAACATTTTGATGAAGACTGCAGTTTCTACTCAAATGGAACCCAAATAAGGTGTTCCACCAATATTATTCCTGTTAGAGTTAGAGGTAAGAATATTGGACTAGTTCTATCTTTACGAGATACCAAAAACTTACATAATATTGTTAACAAGGTTGTAGGATATAAGGCATCCTTTACCTTTGATGATATAATCACCAGAACTGAGGAAATGAGGAATATAGTTGAGTTTGCACAAAAGGCTGCTAAAACTAATTGTAATATACTAATCGAAGGACAAAGTGGTACAGGAAAAGAAGTATTTGCACAGTCAATTCATAATTATAGTTCAAGACATCGTGGCCCTTTTGTTGCAGTAAACTGTGCTGCAATTCCAAGGGAATTGGTTGAAAGTGAACTTTTTGGTTATGAAAAAGGTGCCTTTACAGGAGCCTCTAAAGGAGGAAATCCCGGAAAATTTGAACTTGCTGACGGCGGAACTATATTCTTAGATGAGATTGGTGAACTTCCTTTAGACATACAATCAAAACTTCTTAGAGTATTGGACAACCTTAAAATTGTAAGGGTAGGCGGCACTTATGAAAAAACCATTGATGTAAGGGTAATTGCTGCAACCAACAGAACTCTTACAGAGGAGATAGAAAACAAGAATTTTAGAAGTGATCTTTATTATAGACTTAGCGTGATGAACCTCCACCTGCTGCCATTAAAAGAAAGAAAAGAAGATATTGAACCTTTAGCTCAATTTTTCATTACTAAATTAAATTCCAAAAATCCATGTAATCCTAAATACCCTGATTCATCCTATATAGAAAAACTAAAAAACTACAGTTTTGATGGAAATATACGTGAACTTAGAAATCTAGTAGAAAGATCTTATTACCTTTGTGAGGACTCCTTAATTACTTCAAATATACTTAACAAGATAAGAACAGTAGTAACCCATACCCACGTAGTTTCTCCAGAACATAAGCACAATCATCCACATCCTAAAGAAATACTTCCTTTGGAAATGGTTGAGAAAAACTGTATAAAGGAAGCACTTGAACACTGCGGTGGAAACGCTGTAAAAGCAGCAGTTTTGTTAAAGATAGGAAAAGCCACAATTTATAGAAAAATAAGCAAGTACGAAATTGATTTAGATGATTTTAATAAACACTAAAAATATATTTATCTCTCATGAAATAAAGTGGACAGTTGGAGAAGAATCTCATAACTGTCCACTTTGTTTTAACTTATATCTTCATATTTAATTATTCTTAGAGCAGAAGTCGGACAAACCTCCATACAAGCTGGTCCTTGATCTCTATCTCTACAAAGATCACACTTGTTAGCGACTATTCTCTCTTTATCTTCAGCTCCACCTTCTTCACCAATACGCTTTAATCTGTCTTGGTAAACTTTCTCTCCATCCTTATACTGTGCAACTAGCTCAATTAATCCATATGGGCAAGCCACTATACAGGTTTTACAGCCTATGCATAGATTTTCATCTACAACTAAACAGCCATCCTTATTTTTTATAGCGTCCACTGGACACACCTTCGCACAATGAGATTCTTCACACTGCCTACATTGAACTGGTGCACTCACCTTTGCTGTCTTAATTACAGTTAAACGAGGATTAAATTGAATATCTCTAGAATCTTCCTCAAAAATACTTGTATCTGAATGAGATACAACGCAGGCAATTTCACAAGTTCTACAGCCTATACATTTTTTAGGGTCAGCTACTACGAAGCGATTTGTCATTACTAGATCTCCTTTCTACATTCATAATGTGTATGCAGAAGTTAGTGGCATAACATGGTTGATATGTCAAAACTATTTTCTACACTTATAACTTGTATGCAGAAGTTCATGGGATTTATGACCTAAAGGTTCTCCAAAGAACTCTTCATATATTTTCTTTATAGCAGGGTTTTCATGGGACTTTCTAATCTCTAAGTTTGCATCATGATTGTAAAGTCCAGCTTTTCTGTTATTATAAGCTAAATCCCTATCTTCATCTAAAATTAGCTTTGGCTGTCCGCCTCCGCTTATACAGCCTTCAGGACAAGTCATAACTTCTACAAAATGTAAATCACATTCACCAGCTTTTACCTTTTCCATTAGAGGTTCAACATGTTTTAGTCCTGAAACTATTCCAACCTTTAACTTTAAGTCTCCAACTTCTACTTCTGCTGTTCTAAAGCCTTCTCCACCTCTTACAGCAGTAAGATCTACACTTGGTATAGCTTGCTTAGTTATAAGTTCATAGCCTGTTCTAAGAGCTGCTTCCATAACTCCACCAGTTAGACCAAAAATAGTACCTGCACCAGAGTAATTTCCTAGTGGATTATCAAACTCTTCTTCAGGTAAGCTGTTGAAATCAATACCTTTATCTTTTATTAATTGTGCTAATTCTCTTGTTGTTATAGCCACATCTACATCTCTATGGCCACTATCCTGCATTTCCTCTCTATCTGCTTCAAAAGGTTTACATGTACATGGCATAACGGATGCGCTAAACACTCTAGCTGGGTTAACATTATTGATTTTAGCACCATAGGTTTTAAATACTGCTCCAGCCATCTGCTGTGGTGATTTACAGGTTGAAAGATGAGCAATAAGTTCTGGATATGTTTGTTCTACATACTTAACCCATGCTGGACAGCAGGATGTAAACATTGGTAAGGTTCCACCTTCTGTTACTCTTTTTATAAGCTCAGTTCCTTCTTCCATTATGGTAAGGTCTGCAGTAAAGTTTGTATCATATACTCTGTCAAAACCTAATCTGCGAAGTGCTGCTGCTAGTTTTCCAGGAGTAAGTGTTCCCAGTTTTAAGCCAAAATCTTCAGCTAATCCTACTCTTACCGCTGGTGCACATTGTACAACCTTAAACATATCTTTATTTTCTAATAAGTCACTAACTTCATTTACACGACCTTTATTAAAGGCTGCAAATATAGGTTCTTTTACACTTTTTAACATTCCTCTATCATAGAGTTTTTTACTTCTAGGTGTTGGAATTTCCTCATACATAGGAGCATAGCCTTTACAAGTCTGTACACATTGTCCGCACATTACGCATTTATCTGCATTTATTTGCTGTGGCTCTCCTTCTTTGCCTTCTATTGCGTCAACAGGACAAACATCTGAACAACGTCTGCAACCTGTACATAATTCTTTATCTATATTTATTATGGCAGTATTTGTTGACATCTCTAACATCCCTTTCTTTTCCGGATTTTTACATCCTACAGATTTTTGTTAAGGTTAAGTAACCCTAAAACCGCTTTAACATTACGATCTGTCTTATCTTCTTTTGGGGTAGCTATTTTTAAAGCATCTTTTGGACATGCCTTAATGCAATTTGGTGTACCACCAGCTTCTTTGCACATGTCACACTTATACGCCATTATAGTTAACTTACGGTCAATTCCGCCATTTACTACTTTTCCTACATACCTTGGTAATAAATCAATTGCTCCAACTGGACATACTAGACTACAAGTCTTACATCCTATACAAGCTTTATCATCTATTACTATACTTCCATCTACTTCAGTTATTGCTCCAGCTGGACACGAATTTGCACAAGGAGCATCTTCACAATGTCTACACTGAATTTCCATAGCTGCATTTTTATTTTTTATAAAAAACAATCTTGGTATTATAGGGGTATCCATAGTACCTATTGTTGCACCTGTATTATCTTCTCTATGAGCTGCTGCACAAGCTACTTCACAGGATCTACATCCGATACACTTATTTGGGTCCCCCATCACAAAAGAGTTAAGATCTGGTTTCATTTAACTTACCACCCTTCCTTAATTTCCAATTCTCAATTCTAAGTAACTCTAAGCTACAGCTCTAAACCTTCAAAAATATTTTTTATGTTCTCTAAACTAGCCTTTCTCTTACAATCTTCACAGAGGGCCTTTTCCATTTCCACTCCGGATCTCTTAAATGCAAATCTTAAATGGTCTACAGTAGCAAATTCCTTACCACAGCTTTCACAAGCTTGTAATTTAAGCTTTTTGCCCCATATTTCTCTTTCTCCATCCTTGTCCACCATTTTTATTGCATTAGTTGGACATACATTAACACAAGCAGCACAACCTATACATTCTGGTGATGGGTCTTCAAATGGTGTAGATACCTTTTTAAAGATACCTCTGTCAACTGTGGATATAGCACCAGTGCCCATTTCTTCACAAGCTCTTGCACAAAGTCCGCAAAGTACACAGTTTTCACTTCTATCAAGCTTAAATCTATTTACTCTCTCTTCCTCAACTCCAAATTCTGCTGCCATTTTCTTAAGTTCTTCATTCTCAGGGCATCTAGCTTGAAGAAGCATGATTATATCTTTTCTCATTTCTCTTATTTTTTTAGAATTTGTTACAACTTCAACTTCCTTAGTAATAGGGAATATACATGAAGTTACAACCTTTGACCATCCACGGTCTATTACTTCAACTACACAAAGTCTGCAGCTTCCGAGCCCTGAAAGAGCATCGCTGTGACATAATGTAGGTATATATATGTTATTTCTTCTTGCCACTTGTAGTATATATTCACCATGTTCTGCTTCACATGCTTTTCCATCAATTATAATTTTCATAGCAGCACCCCCTATTTAACTTTAACTGCATTAAACTTACAAATGTTCATACAGTTACCACATCTTACACACTTGTCAGTATCAATTGTGTGAGGCTTTTTAATCTCACCACTGATAACATCCACAGGGCAGTTCTTCTTACATAAGTCACAACCAATACACTTTTCTTCATCTATGACAAAAGTTGTAAGCTCCTTACATACTCCTGCACGACATCTCTTATTTCTTATGTGCTCTTCAAATTCGTCTCTAAAATATCTAATAGCTGCTGCAACTGGATTTGGTGCACTCTTTCCAAGTCCGCATAATGCTGCACTCTTTACAGTCTTACAAATTTTTTGAAGTTCTTCTATATCTCCTTCTCTTCCTCTTCCTTCACATATATCTGTTAATATCTCAAGCATTCTCTTTACGCCTTCTCTGCATGGAACGCATTTTCCACAGGATTCTTCTGCAAGGAAGTTTAGATAGTATCTTACAACGTCAACCATACAAGTTCTGTCATCCATAACGATCATACCGCCAGAACCCATCATAGAATCAGCCTTAACTAGAGTATCATAGTCTACTTGTAAATCTAAGTATTCCTCAGGCAGACATCCACCAGAAGGACCTCCTATTTGAACTGCTTTAAAGGCTCTATCATTTAGTACTCCGCCGCCGATATCATATATTATCTCTCTAAGAGTAGTTCCCATTGGCACTTCTACTAGACCTGTATTCTTAACTTTACCAACTAGTGAGAAAGCTTTTGTACCTTTACTATCTTTCATAGTTCCTATAGAACTGTACCATTCTCCACCCTTATTCATTATTATTGGAATATTAGCCCAAGTTTCTACGTTATTTAGTACTGTAGGCTGTCCCCATAATCCCTTTTCAGTAGTATGGATATACTTAGCTTTTGGTTCTCCAACCTTTCCTTCTATTGAAGATAGTAATGCTGTAGATTCTCCACATACGAAGGCTCCACCACCTCTTACTATGTCAATATCAAAGTCAAAACCACTATTCATTATGTTTTTACCAAGATATCCTCTTTCTCTTGCCTGTTTTATTGCTAGCTTCATATTTTCAATAGCTAGTCCATATTCATCTCTTATATATGCAAAGCCTTGGTTTGCTCCGATAGCATAAGCACATATAGCCATACCTTCTATAACACTGTGAGGGTCGCCTTCCATTATACTTCTATCCATGAAAGCACCTGGGTCACCTTCGTCACCATTACACACAACATACTTTTGATCAGTATCTATACCAAAGGCAGTTTTCCACTTACGTCCTGTTGGGAAACCTGCACCACCTCTTCCTCTAAGGCCGGATTTAGTTACCTCTTCTATAACATCTCCTTTTTTCATATCGAAGATTACTTTATGAAGGGCCTTGTATCCATCTTTCTCTAAATAGTCTTCAAAAACAACAGGATCTATTTCTCCTACGTTTCTAAGTGCTATTTTTATCTGTCTTTTCATGAATTCACTTTGTTTATGATTTCTTAATCTTTGTTTTGTTGAAGTTTCAAGGTAAAGAAGTCTATCAATAACCTCACCCTTCATTATTGTTTTTTCTACAATTTCCTGTGCATCTTCAAATTTCACCTTAAAGTAAGCAATATCATCAGGCTGAATCTTTACTACAGGTCCTTTTTCACATAGACCATCACAGCCTGTAGCTTTGAACTCATATTCAGCTTGCACATCAGCTGCTGCCCCTAATTCAGCTACTTTTTTCTTAAGTTCTTCATATAGCTCCATACTGTTTCTAGCTAAACAACCTGTTCCACAACATACATAAATAGTTTTCTTTATACTCATCACTACTCACCTCTATATTCATCAAGAATTTCTTTTACCATTTTAGGTGTTAGGTTCCCATAGTATCTCTCATTAATCATCATAACAGGTGCTATAGCGCAACATCCTATGCAGTTAACAGTATTAATTGAGAACTTAAGATCTTCTGTTGTCTGTCCAGCTTTAATACCTAAGCACTTTTCAATCTCATCAAGAGCAACCATTGAACCTGCAACGTGACAAGCTGTTCCATCACATACAGTTACTATATATTCTCCCTTTGGTGTTAAGCTTAAAGCTTTATAAAAAGTTGCCATACCATATAACTTACTTACAGGTATATCTAAGTATTCAGCAAGAGTTTCTAATGCTTCTCTTGGTATATACTTATGCTTTCTTTGTATGTCCTGAAGTATAGCTAAAGTAAATCTCTGTTCCTTAGGATATTTTTCTATTACGTCTCTTGCACATAAGGAGTCATTTTGTAGAATTTCTTTTTGTGCCGCCTCCATAAATTAATCCCCCTTCTATTGGTAATTATATATAAACAGAATAGTATGACTATTCTGCTTAACCCTTAACTAGAACTGATTAAATATAAAACTTATTAATTTTTCTCTGTTACTCTATAAGAATTTGTATATATATTAGCCTTCTCTCCCCGTACAAAACCAATTAATGTTATATTTAGCGCATTGGAAAGTTCTATTGAAAGATTAGTCGGTGCTGATTTTGAAACTACTATTGGTATGCCTGATTTTGAAGTTTTCAAGACCATTTCAAAGGATACTCTCCCACTTATAAGTAGTATTTTATCTTCAAGAGATATATTACGTATAAGTGCTTCTCCCATTACTTTATCCACTGCATTATGCCGTGCTACATCTTCACATATAAACAATATCTTTTCCTTATCACATAAAGCAATAGAGTGAGCTCCCCCTGTTTGTTTAAAAGCTTCTGAGTATGAAAGATTTTCTTTCATTAGGTGGTAAATCTTTTCGATTCCTATGGTAATGTTGTTGTCTTTTACAACTTTGCAGTTCAAATCTTTAATAAGCTTTTCAAAAAACTCTTTTTTGTTATTTTCATTAAACCCTACAGGTAAAACCTGCCTGTAGGGCTTTTTATCCATATTTGAATTTATATTAACTCTTGCTATTCCATTTTTCTCATCTATTTCTAAAGTCTTTATGTCCTCCATGGAATCTATTATTCCCTGAGTCCTTAGATATCCAACTACTAAAGCTTTAAGGTTCTCTGGAGTACATGTCAAAGTTGTGATATGAGTATCATTTAAAATGATACTCAATGGATATTCATATATCATAATTTCTTCTACAGTTTCAGTTTCAGTTCTATCATACTTAACTACAGAATACTTTATTGTCTTATTCAAATTATTGAGTCCTCCTCAAAAAGTTGTCTTCAATGAATTTAGTTACTGTCTTTGCATCATTTAAATCTAAGACAGGAATATCTAGTTCTAATTTTTCATTGCTGGCAACAGCTATAAAATTCGATATATCACTATTTTTATATAATAAACTCTCATTTATTTCTTTTCTATGAACCTCTATCTTAGGAAAAATATTTCCTTTAAAACCTTCACAAATAATAATATCCACATTAGGAAAGAGCCACAGTAGCTCTTCTACAGTTTTTGGTACTTCTAGTCTTTGTATTAATGCTAATTTAGACCCTGAAGCAATTACAACATTATCTGCTCCTGCTTCAGTAAACTGATATGTATCTTTACCAGGATAATCTATTTGAAATTTATGTACATCATGTTTAATAACTCCTACCTTATAACTTTTACTTTTAAGGTTTTTTATAATTTCTTTAATTAAGGTAGTTTTTCCAGTACCAGACTTAGATGCTAATATAGAAATTACTGGTATTCTATTTAAATATAAATCTTCCATTTAAAATCTCTCCTGCTCTCGCTATAGATGTATCTTTATCAATAATTATAATTCCATTTGCTTTGCTTATAGTTAGAAGTTGATTTGACCCCTGTGAGCCAGTCTTATATGCATAATAAGCCCCATTTTCTTTTCTTATATCCACATAAACATAGTTGTCTCTGCCTTTTTTAACTTTAAAGTCTTCTGCTAAAATTACAGGAAACTCATCAGTATTTACCTCATCAATTCCCATCATTCTCTTGATAGCAGGACTTACAAACTGTTCAAAGGTATTTATCACAGACAAAGGATTGCCTGGAAGGGCAAAATATAACTTATTTTTGAACTTTGCAAAGGTTACTGGTTTTCCTGGCTTAATAGCTACTGCTTCAAACTTAGTATCTACCTTTAATTTTTTTAGACTATCGTGAATAAAATCATAGTCTCCAACAGAAGCACCACCAGAACTTATCACTATATCTCCCTCTTCAAAGGCCTCTTCAATCTTCTCAAAAATCAAATCCGGATCATCTCTAATTACTCCATAGGATTTTACCTCTGCACCAAGATTTTTGGCAAGGGCTAGAAGAGAATATTCATTGCAATTTCTTATTTTTCCTGGTGTTAACTTTTCTTCAATATCTATTAGCTCATCTCCAGTAGTAAGCAAAATTATTTTAGGTATTTTATGTACTTTGATTTCACTATATCCTAAAGAAGCTAATAAACCTATTTCTGCTGGTCTTATTTTCTTTCCTAAAGGTATTGCTAATTCACCATTTCTAATTTCTTCACCCATCTTTAGTATGTTTTTTTCTCTGCCTATAGGTTCAATTATAGTTATCTCATTACTGAATTCTTTTACTTTCTCAACTTGAATAACTGTATCAGCTCCCCTAGGTAATGGTGCTCCAGTCATGATTTTTATTGCTTCTTTACTATGTAATTCTTCTTCATAGAGGTCTCCTGCCTTTATGACTCCTTTTACCTTTAACCTTGCTGGTTTTTCAGTTGAACATCCCTCGGTATCGTTACTCTTAATTGCATATCCATCCATAGCTGATTTATCGAAAGGAGGTAGATTGTCCTTCGAATAAATATCTTCTGCTAAAACCCTATTAAGCGAAGATATTAAATTTAATGTTTCCGTTCCTAAAACTTCTGTTTCTGCAATTATTGTACTTAAGGCTTCTTCAACAGTTATCACTTCATATTCCTCCCTAAATGCTGTCATATTATATTATTGTAATTAGAAACTACTTTCTTATTTTTAATGCATCCGATGGAATATTACCATCGGATGCTAGTTATTATATTTAGTAAAAACCTACGAATATATACCTACTTAAACTGTACATTCATCTTTTTTCTAATATTGTCGTACTCATCTTTAACAAATCTTTCTGCCGCTTCTTGATCTTCTATAGCCTCCACCTTTACTGCACAGTACTTATACTCTGGTGTTTTGGATATAGGATCTAAATTATCTAAAGTCAGCTCATTACATGCACCTACCCACCATTGGTAAGTCATATAAACAGCTCCAGCATTAGCCCTATCTGTTACCAATGCTCTTGCTACCACAGAACCTCTTCGTGAAGTTATTCTAACTAATTCCTGATCCCTAATTCCAAATCTTTCTCCGTCCTTTGAATTTATTTGAACATATCCAGGCTCATCAGCAAGTTGTTGAAGGGCGCGGCAGTTTCCAGTCATAGTTCTTACAGAATAATGTCCTACTTCTCTGACTGTTGATAAACTAAGTGGGTATTCCTCATCAGTAAGCTCCATAGGAGGTCTCCACTCTGCTGCAAATAATCTTCCTTTGCCATTTGGAGTATTAAATTTATTGTCTTTGTATAGGTAGGAAGTTCCAGGATGATCCTCTGTAGGACAAGGCCATTGAATTCCACCAAGTTCTTCTAAACGCTTATAAGTTACTCCTGAGAAATTTGGACATAAGCCTCTAAGCTCATCCCATATCTCCTCAGTATTATTGTACTTCATTGGATATCCCATAGCTGTAGCTATTTCAGAAATTATTTGCCAATCAGGTTTTACATCACCCTTTGGCTCAATTGCCTTTCTAAATCTTTGGAATCCACGATCAGCACAACTAAATACTCCTTCATGCTCTCCCCATGATGTAGCCGGAAGTATTACATCTGCATGAAGTGCTGTTTTATTCATAAATATATCTTGAACAATTACAAGCTCCATTTTATCTAAAGCTTCTCTTACCTCTGCGGAATTTGGATCACTTTGAACCGGATCTTCTCCCATTATGTAGTAAGCTTTAATCTTGTCTTCTTCTAACACAAGCTTTGGAACTTCTGTTAAATGATAACCCTTTTTATTAGAAAGGTCTACTCCCCATACTTTTTCAAACTTTTCTCTTATAGCATCATCCTCAACACTTTGATATCCAGGGTACACATTTGGTAGTGCTCCCATATCACAAGCCCCTTGAACGTTGTTTTGGCCTCTTACAGGTCCTATACCTACACTTGGCCTTCCAAAGTTTCCAGTTAATAATGCTAAGGAGGCTAGTCCCTTAACTACATCAACAGCTTGACCAAATTGACACACTCCCATACCGTAAAGTATCATAGCATTCTTTGCTTCAGCATACATTCTCATAGCTTTTCTTATGTCTTCTGCTGGAACACTTGTCATCTTTTCCGCATATTCTGGAGTGTATTTTTCAACTAAAGCCTTATACTCTTCAAAACCTTCAACATATTTTTCAACATATTCCTTATTATAAAGTCCTTCATTTATTAAAACATTAGCAAAGGCATTAACCAGTATCATATTAGTACCGTTCTTTATTGGAAGCCACAAATCAGATATTCTAGCAGACTCTGTTATTCTTGGATCAGTTACAATAATCTTTGCTCCCTTTTCCTTTGCTTTAACTATTCTTTTAGCCACTATAGGGTGTGAATCCGCACCATTATAACCAAAAATAAATAGTAAATCAGTATCGTCTATTTCATGAATTCCATTTGACATAGCTCCATTTCCTAATACGTAAGCCAGACCGGCTACGGAAGGGGCATGTCAAACCCTAGCGCAGTGATCTACATTATTAGTGCCGATTACTGCCCTCATAAACTTTTGCATTATATAGTTAGCTTCATTACCAGATCCCCGTGCACAGCCTGTTCCCATTATAGCATCAGCACCATACTTGTCCTTTATTTCCTTTAACTTAGATGCAGTAAAACTAATAGCTTCATCCCAAGAAACCTCTTGTAATTCACCATTTCTTCTAATCATTGGGCTTTTTAAGCGTGCAGTTAAAATTTGGGGATCATTTAAAAAATCCCATCCATAATACCCTTTAAGACAGAGACTTCCTTCATTTGTTCTACCATTAGCTGGTTCTGCTCTTACTATTTTATCATCTTCTAAAATCAAATTAAGGTTGCATCCAGCACCACAATAAGGGCATATTGTTAGTATTTTTTGTTCCATTCTTTTCCCTCCCTTTAAGACCTACTCATACCTGATGTTATATATATAAGTTCATTAGTTGTTCATTATGACTATTTTAATTAACTACATATTATTAATCATATTTTGTTCTATTATCTGTAAGCAATTCCTTCTTATAGCAAACCGTGTAATATAATTACATTTTAAAATATTCTGAAATCAAAGTCAAGCTAACTTTGTTAAAAGATACTACAGCCCTAATTGGCCAAAATAAAGGTTAAATTCTAAAATGCCATTGAAAGACATGGATATTTTAGCTTTCCTTTAATATAGTTAAATTAAAATCGAAAACCTTTTTTTGAATATTGTGACCTTTTATAATATTTTCTTGGTAATTTATGTTATTTTTTTAACAAAACTCTACCCCTTTGTACCTTAATTTGGTACCTTTATAATTGAATAGTATTATGTAAGGAGGGAATTATATTAATGGTTTTAAAATAAATACTAAACTAATATTTTTGGAGGGAGTAAAATTTATGGATAAAAACTATTTAGAAGAAACAAAACAACTTAATCAACAATCTAGACAAAAATCTTCAGGTGCTGGAATGACTAGCAGCATAAGCAGCAGCTCAAGTGACTCAGATGTTCAAGAAGCAAGACAACTTAATGCAGAATCTAGACAAAACTCCTCCGGTATGGGAGCTTCCAACATGGGAATGACTAGCAGCATAAGTTCTAGTATGAATAGTTCAAGCGACCCTGCACTTGAAGAAGCAAGACAACTTAATGCACAGTCTAGACAAAACTCTTCTGGTATGGGAGCTTCCAACATGGGAATGACTAGTAGTATAAGTTCTGGTATGAACAACTTTAGTGATCCAGCACTAGAAGAAACTAGAAAATTAAATGAAAAATCAAGACAAAGTAAAAGATAACTGATATTTTTAATAGCTACTGAACCATTAGGTTTAGTAGCATTAACATCTCCTTCATTAAGGCATTACTAAATATATTTTAAATAAAGTATATTATATTTAGTAATGTCTTTTCCTTTTAACATTTTACTAGATATAGTATACTTTATAATTATTTATTTCACATAGTTATTAAATTTATTGATAATTATAAGAAAATTAATAAAAGAAAAAACAATTTTTTTGTCCTAAAAATGTCGTCAGTATTTATTTAAGTATACTATTGGAATATTGGTGTATGGTTAGTCATCTATGTATGTTATCTGTTACTGTAGCTTTAATTCTAAAACTGAAGCACCCCAATGTTTTAAGAATGAGTTTCTCTCCTATGGACAACTTCCCCATTTATAATAGTCATTATTACCTTCGTATTAACTACATCTAGCGGATCACCATTTAACACTATTATATCTGCATCATATCCCTTCTCTATTTTTCCCAGCCTATCATCACATTCTAGCAACTCTGCCGCACTTATAGTTATACACTTTATAGCATCTAATCTTTTTAATCCCTCTGATACAGCTAGTGCAGCAACAGCTCTTAGCTGATCTATGGAATTGTAGGGATGATCCGTCATCAAAGCTATCTTTACACCAGACTCTACTAAATCTACTGCAGAACCGTAGTTTCTTTTTCTCAACTCCATTTTTATTCTAGGAGTCAGCATTGGTCCAAAAGCTATTGGTACATTCTTTTCTTTTAAATATTCCTTAACTAAGTGTGCTTCTGTGCCATGTTCTATAACTAATTTTTTAATATTGAATTCATCTGCTATTCTTATAGCTGTAACTATATCATCTGCTCTGTGGGCATGGGCTCTTAAAATCATTTCTCCCTTTAACAGAGGAACTACTGCCTCTAATTTAGCATCTCTTTCTGTTATCTTACCTGCTTCTTTGCGCTGAATATAATCTTCAGTCCTCATAAATAATTCCCTTATTAGTGATGCAACTCCCATTCTTGTAACAGGACATTTATCCTTTTGTCCATAGGTACTCATAGGATCTTCACCGAAGGCAATTTTAAGACCAGAAGGATTTTTTATAACCATTCTATCTATTATATTACCATGGGTCTTTAAAACTATGTTTTGACCTCCTACCGGATTGTTGCTTCCTGGTCCACTCATAACTGTAGTAACTCCTGATACTATTGCATCTCTAAATGCAATGTCTAAGGGGTTTATGCCATCTAATGCCCTCAAGTGTGGTGTTATAGGATTTGACGTCTCGTTATTATCAATTCCTAGTTTTCCTGTAGCTTCTTCTATAATTCCTATATGGGTATGACAATCTACAAATCCTGGTAAAACATAATTTTCTTTAATATCAAAAACTTCTATATCTTCAGCTTCATAGTTGATAACATTATCTATGTCAGTTATTTTTCCATCCTTAACTAATATATCCTTCTTTATTGTAGTTCCCTTGCTATCTTCTATTAACAAACAATTTTTAAGTAATATTGACTTCATATATTCCACCTCATATTATGCATACTTAATTAATTTTTATAGAAACTATAAACAAAACCATATCTCATTAAATATCATCCATAAAACAAAATCCACCCTTAGGATAACCTAATATTAGTATTTTATTCTACATATTCTCATAACCTAGTATGGAAATTTGATTCACTTTAACTAAGATTGCACTTACATATAAATCTAGTTATAAAAAAGACTAAAGGTGGCACACTAGAATATATAAAAGAATTACTAATGGAGGTTTTCAGATATGGCAAAAAAATATTCAGTAATATTAATGCAAGATGAAAACTCTTGTGCAGTTAAACAGATAAGCCAGAATACCTTTGATCAAATACATGATATGAAGAAATCTGGAGAAAATGATGCTAAAATTGTAAAGAGTCTTACAGAGATAAATACTACAGAAGATAACATAGTTATAAACGGTGTCAGCAGAAGTGAAGCTATAGATTATGCTTTAGATGACGGTGCTGATTATGTTATTATAAAGGCCTTTGATACTTAATAAGCAAATAAATAAGAGAGGTAATTTTACCTCTCTTTATTGCATAATTTAAATTCAAAATAAGTCTTAACAAATATTTTATAATTTTATTAATTGGTGCAGATGATGGGATTTGAACCCATACGCCCTGTGGACACTACCCCCTCAAGATAGCGTGTCTGCCGTTCCACCACATCTGCACTTTATGGTTATATTATACTACATTTTTATCAATTGTCAACTTTATAATTGAAGCATACTGCCTGTTTATTCTTTACCATATAGATATTTATAAACACTATAATTTACTTTAACCTTTTTTACATACTTGTCCGTTTCTTTAAATGGTATGTAGTGAAGATTTTTACCGTCTGCAGAATTTTCCTCATTGTTGAGCCACTTCTGCACATTTCCCCTTCCTCCATTATAGGCTGCTAGCACTAGTTCCATATTTCCGTTAAATTCTCTTCTAAGATCATCTAAATACCAACAACCCATTCTTATATTAAACTCTGGATCATAAAGCATACTGTCACCAGGATAAGCTATATCCATTTTTTCAGCTGCCCACTCCGCTGTGTCTCCTGTGATCTGCATAAGTCCATATGCATTTTTGTTAGACTTAGCTTTTTCTTCAAAGTTGCTCTCAGTTTTTATTACTGCTGCAACTAGGTATGGATCTAAATCATACTGTTGTGAGTATTTAAATATATGCTCTGAATACTTAAGGGGAAAAAAGTGTTTCCCAATATTTTTTCCATTCATCAGTAGTATAACTATCAATATAAGCACAAATGCACGTTTTATAACTTTCAATCTAAATTATGCCTTTAGACCTTTAGGTTCTAAGGCACTCCACCCCCCTATATTTTCTGCCTATTTCCTTTAGCGTATTTTCTAGTTCCTGTTTTGTTCTTTCTATTGTATGAGAATTATCAATTATATAGTCTGCAAACTCTCTCTTTTCTTCCAAAGACATCTGTGAGTTTATTCTATCAATTATTTCAGTGTCTAACAAATCATCTCTTTTTTTTATTCTTTCTATTTGAGTGTCTATATCCACCCAAACAAGTATGTTTATATTCATTTCTTTATGTAGCCCATTTTCAATTAGAGTAGGAGCATCAAGAACACAAATTTCATTTTTCTCTTCTTCGAATCTTTTAATTCTATGAAAAATTTCTTTTTTAATATAAGGTAATATTATATCTTCGTAGTGTTTTCTTCTCTCTTCCTCTGCAAAGATAAAATTACCAAATTCTTTTCTTTTTAGCTGCCCACTTTCATCAAAGAAGTTTTCTCCAAAACATTCTTTTACTTTTTCTAATATTATAGGATATAACAGCAATACCTCTCTAGCAATTACATCTGCATCTATAATATTGAAGCCTTTTTCTCTTAATATACTAGAAATCGTACTTTTCCCACTTCCTATTCCACCTGTTAGACCAATTCTTAACACCTTATCACCTCAGATATAAATAATCTTAAGCTTATTTCAATTAATAGATTTATGGTTAATCTGAAGGCATTGTTCCTTATCCCAATACCTTCAAATTACTTATTTTGCTTCGTACCAATTCTCTCCTATATTCATATCTATTTCAAGGGGTACCTTTAGCTGAAGGACTTTCTCCATTTCCTCTTTAACTATAGACTTAACTTCATCTATTTCATCTCTATAGGCATTAAGAATTAATTCATCATGAACCTGAAGTATAACCTTGCTTTTAAGATTTCTTTTCTCAAGCTCATTATATACGTTAACCATAGCTAATTTTATAATATCTGCTGCACTACCTTGAATAGGAGCATTCATAGCCAGTCTTTCTCCAAAGGATTTTACCATCTTATTTGAAGAATTTATCTCTGGTATAAATCTTCTTCTATTCATTATTGTCGTAACATACTCATTTTCCTTTGCATGTTTTATTATATCATCCATGTATTTTTTTACACCTGGATATCTTTCGAAATATGTGTCTATATAGTTTTTTGCTTCTTTTCTTGAAATCTTTAGATCTTTTCCTAAGCTAAAATCTCCTATACCATATACTATACCAAAGTTTACTGCCTTTGCATTACTTCTTTGTAAAGATGTAACCTCCTCCATAGGAACTCTAAAAACTTCAGATGCAGTTTTTGTATGTATATCACTATGATTTAAAAAGGCATCTATTAAATTGTCATCTCCAGAAATATGTGCAAGTACTCTGAGCTCTATCTGAGAATAGTCTGCTGAAATTATAATACTGTCTTCATTATTTGGTACAAAAACCTTTCTTATCTCTCTTCCCATTTCATATTTAATGGGAATATTTTGCAGATTAGGTTCTGTACTTGAAAGTCTTCCAGTAGTTGTTACAGTTTGATTAAAACTAGAATGAATTTTGCCGTCCTCATCTATTACAGCTTTTAAACCCTCAATATAAGTTGAATACAATTTAGTAAGTTGTCTATAGTAGGTAATCTTTTCTATTATAGGATGTTTATCTGATAGTTCCTCCAGTACCTCTGCATTAGTGGAATATCCAGTTTTAGTCTTTTTAATTACAGGTAAATCTAATTTTTCAAATAATATCTTTCCAAGTTGCTTAGGAGAGTTTATATTAAATTCTTCCTCTGCTAAATCATAAATTTCCTTCTGAATAGAGCTTATTTCAGATTTAAATTTCTTTCCAAGCTCATCTAACTTTTCCTTATCTACTTTAAAGCCCTCGTATTCCATAGATGATAGAACATCAGTTAAAGGCTGTTCCATTTTATATAAAAGTTCTTCCATTTCAGCTTCTCTTATATGGGACTCTAAGGTTGTGTATAATTTATATAAAAGAGAAGTTGCTCTAGCCTGACTATCTTTATCATCTTCTTGAATATTTACCTTTAAGTAATGTTCTATAATATCACTTAACTCATATTTTCCTCTTGAAGAATCTATTAGATAAGCAGCTATCTTAGTGTCAAATTTCATCCCTACAAAGTCTACCCCCATTTTATGCAGTATAGTATGAGGTACCTTTACATCATGACTTACCTTTTCAACACTATGATTTTCAAATATTCTCTTTAACAGAGCTATAACTTCATCTCTATTTTCATCATATAGTGTCTTTAGTTCTACTACGTAATTCTTTTCCTTTATATTTATAAATATTTGCTCTATATAACTTTTTGAATATACATTTGCTTCAGCTATTTTAAAGGTCAAATATAATAGTTCCTTACTTTCACATAAGTGGTCTGTTAATTCTCTAAACTTTTCTATACTTTCAATTATATCGTAACTTATCTTTATATCTTCTGTATTGTCTTCAGCTTCACCTTCATCAGTACCTTCTGCACCAGGAATTTTATCTAAGAGAGATTTAAATTGAAGCTTAATAAATAATTCTTTTACCCCTTTAGCGTCATAGTTCTCTTTTGATTTTATTGAATCTAAGTCTATTTCTATAGGTGCATCAGTCACAATAGTGGCTAGCTTCTTACTAAAAACTGCCTGTTCGCTATACTGCATTAAATTTTCTTTAATTTTTTTGCCACTTATATTATCTATATTCTGAAGGACATTTTCTATACTTCCATATTCCTTTATTAACTTATAAGCAGTTTTTTCCCCTATACCAGGAACTCCCGGTATGTTATCAGATGCATCTCCCATAAGTCCTTTAACATCAATAAATTGAGTTGGAGTTACTCCTAATTCTCCAATCATTCTATCTTTATCATAAAGCTCTTTTTCTGTAATACCCTTTTTAGTTATAATAACCTTTATGCTATCTGAAGCTAGTTGAAGGGCATCTCTGTCTCCAGTAACTATATAAACCTCTATATCCTTCTTTTCTGCAAAGATTGAAATAGTACCTATCAAATCATCTGCTTCAAAGCCATCTATCTCGAATATGTTAATAGCCAAAAGCTCTAAAAGTTGTTTCACTACTGGAAACTGCTCCCTTAATTCATCTGGCATCTTCTTTCTTCCAGCTTTATAATCCTTATACTCGTTATGCCTAAAAGTAGGTGCACTTCTATCGAAAGTACATACTATATAGTCTGGTTTTATCTCTTCTTTCATTTTTAAAAGCATGTTTGTAAATCCATATATTCCATTAGTATGTAATCCCTCTGCATTGGTCAAAGGTGGCAGTGCATAATAAGCTCTGTTCATCAAACTGTTTCCGTCCAATATTAATAACTTTTCCTTAGACATATCGTACCTCCATTATTATATTAACTAAATTTATTCAGGCAACCTCAAAACCACTGCTTCCCCCAATGGTGTCTCTTTCTTCTTTATAACCAGTTCTTTTTTATTTTTCCTCAGCTTCTCTATTATAACATTTAACACTATTATTCTCTATTTTTTCAAAAATTTTATCCTGTAAATAATTTATAAATAAAACCCCTCTAAACTAATAAGAGGGGTTTTCAGTTCATACACATTTTAAGTTTTTTACAACATTAATTAAAATATACTTAAATCTAGTTCCTTTGATAGTTCTTCTAGAAGTCTCATACCACCACTGCTGTTACCCTTTTGGTCTAATGCTGGTCCAAATACTCCTATGCCCATTCTTCCTGGTGATGCTGCAAGTATTCCTCCGCCTACGCCACTTTTGCAAGGTATTCCTATCTTAACTGCAGCATCTCCAGATGCATCATACATTCCACAGGTAAGCATTATAGTTTTAACAATTCTGGCAACATACACAGGTATTATTCTTTCTCCGCTCCATGGAAGTACACCATTGTTTGCCAGTACTGCACCTACTCTAGCTATATCTTTACAAGTTCCTTCTATAGAACACTGTTTAAAGTATACGTCCAGCACATCCTCTACATCATTTTCTATAACACCAGTGCTTTTCATAAAATATGCTAGAGCTCTGTTTCTATCCCCTGTTATACTCTCAGAATGGTATACATCTTCATTTATATTTATATCTGGGTTACCAGTTATCTTTCTTGTAAATTTCAATATTCTTTCAAAGGTGTTATCTCGTCCATCCCCTGCAATTAAAGATACCGTAGCAATAGCACCTGAGTTTATCATAGGATTTAAAGGTCTCTGAGGATTTTTGGTTTCTAAATTGATTATGGAGTTAAAAGCATCAGCAGTTGCTTCCATTCCTACCTTTTTAAATACATACTCTTTGCCGTTATCCAATAGAGCTAGCATTAAAGTTATTACTTTAGAAATGCTTTGAATCGTAAACCTTTCCTCAAAGTCTCCTGCAAAGTATTCTTCTCCCTGTAAAGTAGTAATCCATATGCCGAGAGAATCCTTGTTGGCTTTGCCCAACTCTGGTATATAAGAAGCCACCTTTCCCCCTGCTGTATATACCCTGTTATTTTCTACTAGACCTTCTAATAATCTTTTCATATGTTCATCATCCACCTTTGATTAATATAATATGCCAATTGCAACAATAATTGTCGCAAATTTAAACTAATTCCCTCAAATGTTTATCATTAAAGATTTAATTCATTCATATAATATTATATATCCTTTTGGTGATTTTGTAATCCTTTTTATAAATTTTTTTCAGAAAAAACAGCAGATTAAATCTGCTGTCCTATATAGGTGATAATAAAATCTTACTTAGAAAATACTCTTCCTATCATGTCAAAAAGAAACTTACAACTTTCTCTTTTGTCTCCTTTTCCTTTTTTAGGTTTTTTTAATTTATCCTGGTTGTTATTGATGTTTTTTGTCTTTTCTTGCACACAAATCACTCCTTTATATTTATTTTATATAAAAATAAAAGCATTCAATTAAAACTCTTCAAAAAACGGAAAATCTATATTAATAATTATTATAATATGTTTATAAAGAAATGTCACTACAAAATCATAATTTTTCAAATATTTTTAATATTTAAAAAATAACAAAATCCTATATAAGCTATATAGGATTTTGCTGAATATATGTTAATAATTATTTTATTATTTAGTCGCTGATTCTTCTATAGCAACTGCTACTGCAACAGAAGCCCCAACCATTGGGTTGTTACCCATTCCTATAAGTCCCATCATTTCAACGTGTGCTGGAACAGAGGATGATCCTGCGAATTGCGCATCTGAATGCATTCTTCCCATAGTATCTGTCATACCATAAGAAGCTGGACCTGCCGCCATGTTATCTGGGTGTAGTGTTCTTCCAGTACCACCACCGGATGCAACTGAGAAGTATTTCTTACCCATTTCTACACATTCTTTTTTATAAGTTCCTGCAACTGGGTGCTGGAATCTAGTTGGGTTAGTTGAGTTACCAGTTATTGATACGTCAACGCCCTCGTGATGCATTATAGCAACACCTTCTCTAACATCATCTGAACCATAGCATTTAACCTTAGCTCTTGGTCCATTTGAGTAAGCTTTTTCTTTAACTATTTCTAACTTTCCAGTATAGTAGTCAAATTTAGTTTGAACATATGTAAATCCATTTATTCTTGAGATTATGTAAGCAGCATCTTTTCCAAGACCGTTTAATATAACTCTTAATGGTTCTTTTCTAACTCTGTTAGCTTTTTCAGCTATTTTTATAGCTCCTTCAGCTGCTGCAAAGGATTCGTGTCCTGCTAAGAATGCAAAACATTTAGTTTCTTCCCTTAAAAGCATAGCAGCTAAGTTTCCGTGTCCTAAACCAACTTTTCTGTCATCAGCAACAGATCCTGGTATACAGAAAGCTTGTAAGCCTTCTCCTAGAGCTTCTGCAGCTTCTGCAGCTTTTATACAACCCTTCTTTATAGCTATTGCAGCACCTAAAATATATGCCCAACAAGCATTTTCAAAACATATTGGTTGTGTTGATTTAACTATATTATAAACATCTATTCCCTTTTCATCACAAAGAGCTTTAGCTTCTTCTAAAGTCTTCATACCATACTTTTCAAGCACTGGTGTGATTTGATTAATTCTTCTTTCATAACTTTCAAATAATGCCATTTTCTGCGTCCTCCTTATATATTATTCATGTCTTGGATCGATAACTTTTACAGCTTCATCGAATCTACCATATTGTCCAGTAGCTTTTTCCATAGCTTCGTTAGCGTCCATACCTTTTCCTATAAACTCCATCATTTTTCCAAGGTGAACGAATTTATATCCTATTACTTCGTTGTCAGCATCTAAAGCTACCTTTGTAACATAGCCTTCTGCCATCTCTAAATATCTTGTTCCTTTAGCCTTTGTTCCGTACATAGTACCAACTTGGCTTCTTAATCCTTTTCCTAAGTCTTCAAGACCTGCTCCGATAGGTAGTCCACCTTCTGAGAAAGCAGTTTGACTTCTTCCATAAACAATTTGTAAGAATAATTCTCTCATTGCTGTATTTATAGCATCACAAACTAAGTCTGTGTTTAATGCTTCAAGTATAGTTTTTCCTGGTAGTATTTCTGAAGCCATAGCTGCAGAGTGAGTCATTCCTGAACATCCTATTGTTTCAACTAATGCTTCTTCTATGATACCATCTTTAACATTTAAAGTAAGTTTGCAAGCACCCTGTTGTGGAGCACACCAACCAACTCCATGTGTTAGACCTGAAATATCTTTTATTTCTTTAGCTTGTACCCATTTTCCTTCTTGTGGAATTGGTGCTGAACCATGGTTTGGTCCTTTAGTTACACAACACATTCTGTCTACTTCTGTTGAATAAATCATCTTTTATTCTCCTTCCTGTTTGGTAAATATAATTTAGATTAGAGCATAAAAATTGTTTTTTGCACTCTAAGAATTAGCATTTATTTTGATTGGAACATTTTTGTACCCAGCGGGACACAAAATGACTAATTAATAAACAATTACATTTTAGCAAATTTAGTCTTTTATAACAATAGATTTTAAGAATAATTTGAAACAAAAGCCATAGACATAAAATTTTGACATATAATAACTTTTGTTTAATGATATTTATTGGTTTTGAATTTTTTATATTTTGTAGAGTAATATAAAAGATATTTTCTTGCTTGATTATGAATAGATTATTTATGATAATATTATATAGCCATTACCAATTATACTATTTATTAGGCATATAAATCTACAAATCCTAATATTATTTTCCCCTGTACTTTTTTCTAATCTAATTTTTAATTTCTATATGGAAGATGCTAAATTTATAGCTTTAGAGGTGCCAGCTGATATTATATCTATAATAGTGTACTAAGTTCTATTATGTAAAAGTTAAAGATAATAATCTTTTAATTAGATTTTACTAATAGTAAATATAACAAAAAAGAGCTCTTTAGGGAGCTCCTATTTAGGAAAGGCTTTCTAATCTATCTCTTAGCTCAATAGCTTCCTTAGCCTCATTTAGTGCACTATTTATTTCTTTATTAAATCTGTTCTTTTCTTCTTTATTACTTATTATATTATTTGTTAAACTTTCAAGTATGTTTATCTTCTCCAATTGTATTCTATAGTAATTATATCTCTCTTGACAATCATTTATTATTTTATTTTGTGCCTCAATTAACTCATCAATAGCTCTTTTTCTGAGTTCTTCACTTCTTATTTCGTTAAATACATCCATGAATTTACCACCCCCATATTTCTTTATATTCCTTAAGGAAAAAATTTATTCTAGTTATTTCTCTTCTATATTAGGGTGAAATTTTCTCTAAAACCTTGACTATATTGTTTTTTTATGATAAGATAACTTTGTAATTTGCCGAAGTGGTGGAACTGGCAGACGCGCCGGACTCAAAATCCGGTGGTAGCGATACCGTGCGGGTTCGATTCCCGCCTTCGGCACCAAATAAAAAAACCTTGGAGTGTATCCAAGGTTTTTTTATTTTTCTAAAGATATTAATTCATTCACTAGTATAAATTCTTTTAATCTGGTTATACTATTAGTTGTTAAAGTTTCTATAACTAAAATTTCCTTTAATAATTTCATAATTAAAAAATAAGTACATCTCTAAGTCAGGGATGTACTTATTTTTTACAGAAATATCTATTCTTCCTTTAACTCTAAAATAGGAACTATCTTCAGTTCATTTGTTTCCAAATCCTTAACATGAGCAACTTCACTTTGCTCTGAAATGCTTTCAATCCATACTGGCCTATCTTTGTAAGTTACATTTATTACACCCCGTGAATTATATATTTCCTCTGCTTTGTGTAATTTCACTATAGAACACCTCCTCATTAGTATTTTTAGTAAAAACCTTCTTGTATATTCTCTAAAGATTTATGAAGTCAAACTTGAATCAGGTAAGTCTATTTTCTATGTACTAATACACTTTTCATAGACGAGATTTACAATGAATTTTACCTTCACAATTTTTATTATTAATACATATATTATTATGGTACGAGTTAAATTTATGGAGGTAAATGATTAAATGTACAATGATATGATGTATAATATGCCTTTCCGTGGAGTAATGCCTTGCTGTCCATTTATGCATCCTATGTATGGCATACCTAATGATGCCTATAATATGATGCGTTCAGAGGATATGGAGCTTCAGGAAGATATACCTTTTGATGATAACCTAGATGATAGTGTTGATAATAACTTAGACAGTGGTGTGGATGAGGATTTGAGAGATACCACAGAGGAAAATATCCAAGATGAAGCTGTAGAAAATATAGAAGATAATAGAGATGAGGTGGAAGATTCTCCAGCAGAAATAGAATATGATGAAAATCAATTTAGAAGCCCTGCTGATGTAAATAGCATTCTAAGAAAAATAGAAAAAAATAATCCTATGCTAATCAGAAGATTAGTTATGTATGGAGTTCCTTATCCAGTTGCAGTAAGAATGGTAAGAAGGATAATTTACTTAACATTAGAATATGAATAACAATCTAATAACTTATTATTTTCTCTAAAATACTTGGGGCTGTCGCATTAGCATAAAAAATATGCTAACGCGGCAGCGT
>NZ_JAODOO010000017.1 GCF_025398335.1 Clostridium sp. CX1 | reverse complement strand
CTGATAGATATTTAGTCTATCATTACATATATAGATAGTAGTAAATAAGCGGGAGTGGCTCAGTGGTAGAGCGTCACCTTGCCAAGGTGAACGTCGTGGGTTCGAATCCCATCTTCCGCTCCAATAACATGCGGGTGTAACTCAATGGTAGAGTGCTAGCCTTCCAAGCTAGTTACGAGGGTTCGATTCCCTTCACCCGCTCCATTTATATTTTTAAAAGTATTTTATACAGTATTAGTTGCAGAATAGTTCGAAGTATAGAAATGTACTAGTATCCTGTGAGCGCCCATAGCTCAGTTGGATAGAGTGATGGACTTCGAATCCAGAGGCCGCAGGTTCGACTCCTGCTGGGCGCACCAAAATTAATTTAAAATGTTGCTATATAATTGTTTGGAGAGGTAAACAGTTTTTGGATTTTCTAAAAGCTGTTTTTTTATGCGCGTAGGTACTTTCTGTATAGTTTTATTATATTTTAATTAATGGTTACTGTACTGATAATATACATATTGGTATCAAAGAAAATAGCCTTTTATAATTTTATTCTGCAATAATTATTGCGAAAAGTGAATGTAATACGTCAATATACCCGAAAAAGTGTTAAAAAAACAACAAATTCAGCACAAAATTGAATTGTATAAATTTTATATATGTGCTAAAATGTAATCGAAAGTTGAAGAAATTATATAATATTATTATATAATTTGGTATAAATTGTGGGTTTAATGTATTATTATGTATGAATTTAATTGTGAATTTTTTTTCATCACCTGTAAACGTTTCTTTATGTCGAAATTTATCAGCGTATAAGTATTGGCAGCTTTTAGGTGTGTAATGTTAAATTCATGATGTTTTAAATAAACACATTAATAAGGTCAAATAATGTATATAATTATAAATATGAGTAGGGGGAAACAATTATGGAATTAAATTTAGAAAGAATTAAGAAAGCGCAAGAAAACATCAAAGGAGTGGCAAGAAAAACACCTTTATTCTATACAAGTACTTTCTCAAATCAATGTGATTGTAATTTATACTTAAAGTGCGAAAATAAGCAAAAAACTGGAGCGTTCAAATTAAGAGGTGCTTACAATAAACTAGTTAACTTAACAGAGGAAGAAAAGCAAAAAGGAGTTATAGCTTCTTCAGCAGGAAACCATGCACAAGGAGTTGCTTATGCTGCAACAGCATTTGGTGTTAAGGCTACAATTGTTATGCCAGTTACAGCTCCACAAGCTAAAGTAACCGCTACTAAAGGATATGGCGCTGAAGTAGTACAAGCTGGACAAGTATATGATGAGTGCTATGCAAAAGCTGTAGAATTACAAAAAGAGACAGGAGCAACTTTCTTACATCCTTTCAATGATTTAGATGTAATGGCTGGTCAAGGAACAGCAGGTCTTGAAATGTTAGAAGAATTACCAGAAGCAGATGTTATAGTAGTTCCAATAGGCGGGGGCGGATTAATAGCTGGTATTGCAACTGCTGTTAAATCTATAAAGCCTTCAATTAGAGTAGTAGGTGTTCAGCCAGAAATAGTAGCATCAACTAAAGCTTCTTTAGAAAAAGGACAGGTTGTAACATTACCAGGAGCTAAATCATTAGCAGATGGTATATCTGTTAGTACACCAGGAAATGAGTGCTTCAAGTATATACAAAAATACGTAGATGAGGTTGTTACTGTAAGTGAAGATGAAATTGCTTTAGGTATGTTCTCATTAATGGAAAGAAATAAATTAATAGCAGAGGGAGCAGGAGCTTCAACTATGGCAGCTTTATTAGCTGGTAAAATAGATGGAATTAAAGGCAAAAATGTAGTTGCTTTAATTAGTGGTGGAAATGTAGATATAGCTACTGTTTCTAAAATAATAGAAAGAGAATTAGTTCTTTTAAATAGAAGAATAAGATTTACAGTTGAGCTTCAAGATAAAGCAGGAACATTAGGTGCTTTAATATCTGAAGTAGGAAACATGGGCGGAAACGTTGTTACTGCAAGACAAAACAACAACTGGAATAAAAAGGGATTAGACTTTGCAGATGTATGTTTCGAGGTTACTGTACAGTCTCAAGAACATGGCGAAGAAATAATTAAGAATTTAAAAGAAAATGGATACCTAGTTGAGGTTCATAAGTAATTTTTACATGTATCTTCCTATATAGATTAAATAGTTTATATAGAATGATAAAATTATTGGATAGATGCCAGTGCTTTTGCACTGGCATCTATCTTTTTTCGTTATTTGTTTAAGTTATAGATGAACTTCAAAGAATAATATATTAAAATAACCTGTTCAGTTCCTCTTATGTTAAAATTATACTGTACAAAACAATGGAGGGATAACAATGGGAGATTATAGAAAGTTATGGTCAGATTTAGGAATGGACTTAGAAAAACATGATCAGTTATGTGCAGTTTTACCAGGACTATTTTCAGATACATATTTAAATCAAGAAAATAGACCAGATGGAATGAACTATTTTAATTTTGTGTTTTCAGAGGTACATGGTTTAAGAATTCAAGAATTAGATGAACATAAGAAAAAGGGTGGTAAGGTAATAGGTACCTTCTGCGTATTTGTTCCAGATGAAGTTATATTTGCTGTAAATGCTATTGCAGTGGGACTTTGTGCTGGTTCACAGTTTTGGGTTGAAGATGGAGAAAAGGTTCTTCCAAGAAATTTATGTCCACTGATAAAAGCATTTATGGGTGCTAAGTTAAGTGGTACATGCCCTTATTTCGAATCCTGTGATATGGTTATTGGAGAAACAACCTGTGATGGTAAGAAAAAGGCTTGGGAAATTCTAGATGAATATGTACCAGTTCATGTTATGGACCTTCCACAAATGAAGAGAGAAAAAGACTATAAAATGTGGATGGATGAAATAAAGATTTTCATTAGCAAGATGGAAGAGTTAACAGGAAACAAAGTTACTGTAGAATCATTAAAAGAAGGAATAAAAATTGCAAATGCTAAGAGAAGAGCATTAAAAAGGTTATCTGATTTAAGAAAACATAAACCATCACCAATAAGTGGACTAGATGTTCTTTTAATATCACAAATTGCCTTTAATGATGATCCTATTAGATTTACAGAGAAGCTAAATGAACTTTGCGATGAATTAGATGAAAGAGTAAAAAATTCAAGTACTAGTGATAAAAAGAGAATATTAATAACAGGAACTCCGATGGCAATACCTAATTGGAAGCTTCATTCAATAATTGAAAGCTTAAATGCAGATGTAGTTGTTGAAGAGACATGTACTGGAACAAGATATTTTGAAAATGAAGTGTCTGAAGAGGGAGATACTATCGAAGATTTAATTAAAAATCTTGCAGATAGATATTTAAATATAAACTGTGCTTGTTTTACACCAAATCACGGAAGAACAGATGATATAATTAGATATTCTAAGGAATATGATGCAGATGGAGTAATAGATTGCAATCTATCTTTCTGTCATACTTATGCTATTGAACATAATGAAGTTGAAAAGGCACTTAGGGAAAAAAATATACCTAATATTCATATAGAAACAGACTACTCAACAGAGGATTCAGGGCAGATTAAGACAAGAGTAGAAGCATTTTTAGAAATGATTTAAAGTGAAAAGGCTGCAATTATTAAGCTGTGCTTAGTAAGCAGCCTTATTTTATGGGACTGTTTAATAAAATAAGGAATAAGGGTGAGTAGAATGGAACAGGTCAGACACTATGTACTTTTTCCTTCTCATACAGAAGGTATGAAGTTAGAAGGGTTGCTTAAAAAGGGAAAAATAAAATATACAATAGTACCAACTCCAAGAGAGCTCTCAGCATCCTGTGGCATATCAATAATGTATGATATTCAAGATGAAGAAAAAATAAAGTGTATAATAAATAATAACAGTGTGAATACTTTGGGACTTCACTCTGTGAATAAAAAAATTACTAATCCATATTTAGGTTAACAAGGTGGTGTTATTATGTTTTACGTAGGAATAGATATAGGTTCCACTGCTTCAAAGGTATGCATTTTGGAAAATGATGAAATAACAGATACTTTCGTGCTGCCTACAGGATGGAGTAGTGTAAAAACATCAGAGGAAATAAAAGAAAGATTAGAGGAACTCGGTATAAATGTGTCAAATTCTAAGGTTGTTGCTACGGGATACGGTAGGGTATCCGTTCCTTATGCTGATAAAACTCTAACAGAGATAACCTGTCATGGGAAGGGTGCATATTACCTTTTTGGCAAGGACTGCACAATCATAGATATAGGAGGGCAGGACACAAAAGTTATTACTGTGCAGAATGGTAACGTAACTAATTTTACAATGAATGATAAGTGCGCGGCAGGCACTGGAAGGTTTTTGGAATTAATGGCTAATACTCTAGGACTAGACATAACTGAACTTTGTAGGATGGCAACAGAAGGGAAAGAAACCACTATAAGCTCTATGTGTACTGTATTCGCAGAATCAGAGGTGATAAGCTTAATTGGAAAGGGTAAAAAACGAGAAGATATAGCTTATGGAGTAGTAGACTCTATAACAAGTAAGGTGAAAACCTTATGTCAAAAACATTCAGATAGCTTTGGATATTTTCTAACTGGCGGTTTAAGTGAGAATGACTATATAATTGAAAAGCTATCTGAAAAGCTTGGCACCACGGTAAAAACCAGTCCATTAGGCAGATATGCAGGAGCTATGGGTGCAGCAATTATGGCAAAAGGGGTAAGATAATTATTGACTTATTACAAAACTCATGGTATGATTAAAACAATAAAAATCAAATAAATTTGTATTGTACCTTTAAAATAGTCCTGTGAGACTAAGAAGGCAGTGAGAGTTAGTATATATTTTATACTATTTATTAGTGTATTCATGCCTTCCTTTTTAAGGAAGGCATTTTTTATACCTTTAAATTTAGCCCAGAGAGGCTAAGAAGGAGGAAGCTATATGTTAAAAGGAACACATTTAATAGATCCTATGGACTACTCCATAGAAGAACTTGATGAAATTTTTCAGTTATCAAATCAAATTATTGCAAACCCAGAAGAGTTTTCAAATCTGTGCCATGGCAAAATACTAGCCACACTATTTTATGAACCTAGCACTAGGACAAGACTTAGCTTTGAAGCTGCGATGCTAAGACTTGGAGGACAGGTCATAGGTTTTTCAGAAGCAAATTCCAGTTCAGTTTCAAAAGGAGAAAGTGTAGCAGATACTGTAAGAACAGTAGCGTGCTATGCAGATATAATAGCTATGAGACACCCAAAGGAGGGTGCTCCAAAGGTTGCTTCAATATATTCTTCCATACCGATAATAAATGCAGGAGATGGTGGACATCAACATCCCACTCAAACCCTTACGGATCTTCTGACAATTAAAAGAATAAAGGGAAGGTTATCTAATCTAAAAGTGGGTTTCTGTGGAGACTTAAAGTTTGGAAGAACTGTACATTCACTTATAAAAGCTTTATCTAGATATGAAGATAACAAATTCATTTTGGTATCGCCGGATGAATTGAGAGTACCAGAATATACAAGGAAAGATCTTGTAAAAAGTAACTCTGAGTTTATGGAATGTGAAAAGTTGGAAGAAGTTATAGGGCAACTGGATATACTATATATGACAAGAGTTCAAAGAGAAAGATTTTTTAATGAGGAAGACTATATAAGACTTAAGGATAGCTATATATTAGATAAAAATAAAATAAATAAGGGAACTAGTGAACTAGTGATTCTTCACCCTCTGCCAAGGGTTAATGAAATATCTTACGAAATTGATGAGGATCCGAGAGCATGTTATTTTAAACAGGCTAAGTATGGAATGTACGTAAGGATGGCGTTAATTGCTAAGCTTTTAGGACTTAGATAATAGGTTAAGGGGGAAGAACTAGTGTTAACAATAAATAGTATTAAGAATGGCATAGTAATAGATCATATAAAAGCAGGACAGGGTATTAAGCTCTTTAATTACTTAGGACTTCATGAGGTAGGGTATTCCGTTGCACTTATCATGAATGTGGAAAGTAAAAAGATGGGAAGAAAAGACATAATAAAGATAGATAACATTTTAGATTTAGAGTTTAATGTATTAGGGTTTATAGATCCTAATATAACTATAAATTTAATAGAAAATGAAAATATAAAGAAGAAGATTAAGTTAGAATTACCTGATAAGGTTGAAAATATTATAAAGTGCAAAAATCCAAGATGTATTACCTCTATGGAAAGGGATATATCCCATATATTCTATCTTGTAGATGACAAAAATGGAGAATATAGGTGCATATACTGTGATGAAATATATAAAGTTTCATTATAAGCCTACAAGAAGAGAGGGGAAATATATTTATGGAATTACTAATAAAAAATGGAAGAATAGTTGATTGGTCACAGGACTTTAATGGTGATATTTATATAAATAACGGTAGAATAGTTGAAATTGGAGAAAATTTAGATAAAAGTTGCAGCACTATAGATGCTAAAGGTTCCATAGTGTTACCATCCTTCCTAGACCTCCATAGTCATTTTAGAGAACCTGGTTTTACTAATAAAGAAGATATATATAGTGGAAGTCGAGCAGCAGTTCGAGGTGGATATACCATGGTAAACTTGATGGCAAATACTGATCCTGTATGCAGTGATATGGATACTATAAATTATGTTTTAGACAAAGTTAAAGAAGTAGGTCTTATAGATGCTCATCAGGTTGCCTCTATTACCAATAACCTTGCTGGAGATGATTTAACACACTTGGATAAGCTAGATTCAAAGGTGAAAATGATATCTGATGACGGACGAGATATTATGAACAGCAAAGTAATGCTTGAAGCTATGGTAAAGGCAGGAAAAAGCGGGAGAATAGTAATCTGTCACTCTGAAGAGCATTCTCTTACGAGTGTAGATACTAGATTAGCAGAGAATACAATGGCATGGAGAAATATTACTCTAGCGCAGTTTACAGGCTGTGCGGTTCATATGGCACATGTTAGTACAAAAGAGACTATGGAATATATTATACAGGCTAAGAATAAGGGACATAACTTAAGCTGTGAAGTTACTCCCCATCATATAGCACTTGTAGACAGTGACTACAGTGTTAACCCGCCAATTAGAACAGAAAGTGATGTTGATTTTTTAATAAAGTCAATAAAAGAAGGCTGGGTAGATGCAATAGCTACAGATCATGCACCACACACAATAGAGGATAAAAAAAGAGGAGCTCCTGGTATATCAGGAATAGAAACAGCTTTTGCTGTATGCTATACAAGTTTAGTGAAAAAAGGACATATAACACTAAGTAAACTTTCGGAATTAATGTCGAGAAATCC
Source organism: Clostridium sp. CX1 (assembly GCF_025398335.1). GTDB lineage: Bacteria > Bacillota > Clostridia > Clostridiales > Clostridiaceae > Clostridium_AM > Clostridium_AM tanneri. The sequence continues at coordinate 84,908 of NZ_JAODOO010000017.1, read as the reverse complement.
AGCTTATATAATGGGAGTTAACAAAGGACAAATAAAAATTGGCTATGATGGAGATATAGTTCTTGTAGACACAGATAAAGGCTACACTATATGTTCTAGTGAATTTAAATCAAAAGGAAAAAATACTCCTTTCGATGGAGCATCTGTTTATGGAAGAATTAAAAAAACAATTAAGGGTGGGAAAGTTGTTTTTTCACAGGAGTAAACTTGTAACAGGACTTGAAAATAAATAAGAATGGAGCTGCCTTGATTATGATTATAGATAAGTTATTTGAAAGTGTGCAAGAAAAAGGGCATGTCTGTGTTGGTTTGGATACTGCTTTAGATTATATACCCAATGAATTTTTAAATAAATATACTTCAATTGAGGATGGAGTATTTGAATATAATAGAACAATAGTAGATGCTACCTTAGATGTAGCAGCCTGCTATAAAATTCAAATAGCATATTATGAAGCATTAGGGCTTGAAGGTCTAAGAGCCTATAAAAAAACTCTAGATTACTTAAAGAGTAGGAAAGGCATCGTTATAGCAGACATAAAAAGAGGAGATATAGCTAAAACAGCTGAAATGTATGCAAAGGCACATTTTGAAGGAGACTTTGAAAGCGACTTTGTAACGCTAAATCCCTATATGGGGCTTGACGGACTAGAACCATATTTACCTTATGTTAATAATAAAGAAAAGGGATTATTTGTCTTAGTAAGAACATCAAATGAAGGGGCAAAGGATATACAGTATTTAGACACTAATAAAAACAAAAAGTTATACACTGTAGTCGGTGAAAAGATTCAGCAATTAGGAGATAAGTATATGGGAAGCTGCGGGTTCAGCTCCTTAGGTGGAGTAGTAGGTTGTACCAATACTGAAGAGGCAATTGAGTTAAGGAATAAATTAAATAAGATGTTTTTCTTAATACCTGGTTATGGAGCTCAAGGAGGAAAAGCAGAAGATGTAGCACTCTATTTAAAAGATGGAAATGGTGGCGTAGTTAACTCATCTAGGGGAATACTACTTGCCTATAGAGATAAGGATAATGGAGAAAGAGATTTTGGAGACTACGCAAGAAAAGAAGTTATAAGGATGAAGGATGATATACTAAAAAGTCTTACTAAGTATTAATAAAATCTCTCAATATAAGGGTGGATAGGAGTTTATGAAGAAACTTAAGATTGATTATATAGATGGAATAGTTTATGAAAATGTCCAAATAACTGATGGAATATATAGATTAGTAGTGAAGGGAAACTTTAACGGAAATCCAGGTCAATTTTATATGTTAAGAAGCTGGGGAAATGAACCGCTTCTAGGTAGGCCAATAAGTATAAATGAAATTAGTGAAGAAAAGATAACATTCTTATATCAGGTTTATGGCGAAGGTACCAAACTTTTAAGTGAAGTAACAGAGGGGAATAAGATACAGTTAATGGGGCCTTTAGGAAATGGATTTGATATAGAAAAGATAAAGGGGAAAGTTGCAATTGTTACAGGAGGCATAGGAGTTGCACCTATGTTATATGCAGCGGAGAGATTAGAGGATTGTGAAATAGACCTTTATGCTGGTTTTAGAGAAGAGACCTATGGTCTACAGGAATTTAAGAAATACGTGAAAAGCATACAGGTATCTACTGAGAATGGAAAAGAAGGACATAGGGGGTATATAACAGAAGTATTTTCCCCAGGAAATTATGATATGGTGCTATGTTGTGGACCAGAAATTATGATGAATAAAGTGGTGAGGGTCTGTAATGAAGCAAATGTAACCTCGTATGTTTCCATGGAAAAACATATGGCTTGTGGTATTGGAGCCTGCCTTGTTTGTACCTGTAAGACTAGAAATGGAAATAAGAGAACATGCAAGGATGGACCAGTATTCTTAGGAAGCGATTTAGAAATAGATTAATATTTTATATTAAAGTTTGATAATTATAGAATTATTTTCATTATTCAGCACATAAGAAGGAGGCATATTTAATGCTTGAAGTTGATATATGTGGTGTAAAGTTTAAAAATCCAGTTATTGCTGCTTCTGGCACATTTGGATTTGGACAAGAGTACAGGGAGTTATATGACGTATCCAAGCTTGGGGGAATAAGCTCAAAGGGACTTACTTTAAATCCAAAGGAAGGAAATGAGGGCATTAGAGTTTACGAAACAAGAGGTGGAATGTTAAATAGCGTAGGACTTCAAAACCCAGGGATAGACTATTTTATACAAAATGAACTCCCAAAAATGAAGGAACTGGATACTGTTGTTATAGCTAACTTAGGTGGAGGAACTATTGAGGATTACATAAAAGGGGCAGAAAAGTTAAGTTCTTCAGAGGTTGATGTAATAGAGCTTAATATATCTTGTCCAAATGTAAAATCAGGAGGGGTAGCCTTTGGAATAAAATCTGAAGTTGCCTATAAAGTTACAGAAGAAGTAAAAAAGTTTTGTAGGAAGCCGCTAATTGTTAAGTTATCACCTAATGCGGAGGATATTGTAGATATGGCTTATAGCTGTTGCGAGGCAGGAGCAGATGGAATATCTCTTATAAACACTTTTAAGGGAATGGCCATAGATATAAAAAGAAGACAACCTATATTTAATAATATAACAGCAGGACTTTCAGGGCCCGCAATAAAACCTATTGCACTTAGAATGGTTTATGAAGTATCAAAGGTTGTAAATATTCCTGTAATAGGTCTAGGGGGAATATGTTCTTGGCAGGATGCAATAGAATTTATAATGGCAGGTGCCCATGCAGTTCAAGTTGGTACTGCAAACTTTATTAAGCCAGACATATGTGTAGATATAATCCAGGGAATAGAGAGATACATGGAAAAGGAAGGCGTAAGCAACATAAGTGAAATTAGAGGGATAATTTAAGCTAACTTGTACACTTTTAGTAGAAATACAAGGAAAAGGCCTAAATAAGTCGTTAACTGAAAAATTCGGAGGTAAGTATTATGGAAAATAATCAAAAGTTTATTATAGATATTTTTAAAGAATGTGAGGCATTATTAGAAGGTCACTTTCTACTGTCCTCAGGAAGACACAGCGATATGTACTGCCAATGTGCAAAGCTTTTACAGTATCCTGACAAGGCTGAAAAAGTTTTAAATATAGTTGCACAAAAGCTTAAAAATATAGATTTTGACATAATAGTTGGCCCTGCTATGGGTGGGGTAGTTGTTTCCTATGAATTAGCAAGACAAACAGGAAAGCCTGGAATATTTGCTGAAAGACAGGATAACATAATGACTATAAGAAGAGGTTTTGAAATTAAAAAAGGACAAAAGGTTATAATATCAGAGGATGTTATAACTACAGGAAAGTCTTCTCTAGAGGTTGCTAAGGTTATAGAAGCTCAGGGAGGAGAAGTAGTTGGGATCTGTTGTTTGGTTGATAGAAGAGGAGAGGGAAATGAACTTCCTTATCCTGTATATGATGCAATGAAGCTTCATATAAAGAGCTATGATAAAGAAGATTGTCCTCTATGTAAAGAGGGAATACCATACGTTAAGCCAGGCAGCAGAAAAATTAATTAATGTTAGCTACAAATTTTATATAGATTTATAGCTGAGTATTTTTCTTAAAGTTTTATTTGTGTTTTATTTGTGTTTTATTTGTATTTTATTTTATTTTTATTTTGGTCTCAAGTCTTAGGACTTGAGACATTTTTTTATGTTTTTGAAATAACAACTTTTACTTAATCACTAAATGAGTAAAAAGCTGAATTTAGAAAAATTTATTATTATTTTTCATTTTTTTGAGTTATAATAAATAATGAATTATTGGAAATAGTGTTAATATAGAGAAGTTAGAGAAGTAAATTCTTATATAGAACTTATGTTGAATTAATATATTTAAATGTATATAGGAGGAATTAGTTGTGGTGAAGCCAAGTATATTTAGTAAAGATTATGAAAAGCAGATGAAAAGAAGGAAAAGAAGAATAGTTTTTATAGGCTGTCTATCTATTATTATAATTGTTTTTGCTGTTATGTCTGTGAAGGGCATATTTGAAGAGGTAAGAAAAGATATGACAAAGAACTTAACCACAACGGATAAAAAGGATGTAAAAACTATAGACCCTAAGAATTCCGAAAAGGAAGAGCCTAAAAAAACAGAGACAAAGGAAAATGGTAAAGATAAGAAGCCAGAGGGCTATGATATACAGCTAAGTGATGGGAAGACTATAACTGCAGTATATGAGGTTAAAGATAATAACAAGCTATTTAAAGAAATAGCACCAGCAGAGAATAATGTTAGTTACAGTATGAGTCCCTCAAAACAAAGGATGGTTGTGTTCGATAACAAGGTTCAAAGTATTATTTTAATAGATGTAAATGGTAATAAGCAGGATGTAGCGAATCCACAATATACTTCAACTAGTGGAACGGTAATATCAAAGGATTCTCAGTTATCTAGTCAACCAGATTACATTTGGTGTTCTTCGCCCAAATTCATAGACGAAGATAACATTGCATATATAAGTCAACTGCCTTGGTTAGGAAAGACTACTAAATATATTTGGATTGAAAATTTAAAGGATAAAAGTCATATTCTTGTACAGGGGATAGAGGGCGAGGATATCACTCTAGGTGATTTGACAGATAAGGGAGTAACAGTTACTTCAGATGGGAGAACAGTTTTCTTAGATGCATCTGGGAATATAAGTGAATAAATGACTAAATATTTAGGGGACTTGGAGGATTTAATGGAGATAGGTTTATCATCAGCTAGTTTTTATCCAAATGTTAAAACTGAAGATAGTATACATTTAATGAAGGACTTAGGTTTTCATTGTGGGGAAATATTTTTAAATAGTCCTAGTGAGTATGAAGAGGACTTTATAAAGCAGCTTTTGCAAGAAAAGAATGAACAAAATTTTAATATTCATTCTGTACATGGATTTTCATCTTCTTTTGAACCTTACCTCTTTGATAGTTATAAAAGAAGGCGAGATGACATGTTTGTATACTTTAAGAAGATATGTAAGGCAGCAAGGCTTTTAGGTGCAGAATGTTATACCTTCCACGGCATGAGACTGCAAAAGTTTGATTTTATAAATAAGGAATTTATATCAGAAGTATATAATAAGCTAGTATACACTGCTAACGAGGAAGGAATTAAGCTTGCACAGGAAAATGTTTCTTGGTGCATGTCTTCAGAATTAGATTTTTTATATAGGATAAAAGAAAGTTGTAAGTATCCGATTCATTTTACTTTAGATATAAAGCAGGCATATAAAGCAGGTAATAATCCTGAAAAATACCTAGAAATTATGGGGGGGAATTTGATTAATTTCCACATAAATGATAGGGATAAAGATAACATTTGTTTGTTGCCTGGAAAAGGGGATGTAGATTACAAAAAAATCTGTTGTAAATTAAAGGAAATAGGTTATAATAGAGTAGGAATTATTGAGGTTTACAGCGATAATTACTCTAGTTATGATGAGCTAATTTCGGCGAAAAATTTTTTGCATCAATCCATTATAAAATAAAAAAATAATTGTAAAAATTATGTTTTTTGGTATATAATTATTAATACAGAAATTTTAATTTACACTGAAAAAAGCCGCATATACTAAAAATTGTATAAGATTAAGTAGCATATGTTAATACTTTTAAATATATGTTATAATAATATGGTTAACATAAGCACGGACGATTAGGAGGAAAGTATAATGAACACTAAAATGGAAAAAATAGAAAATAATATTGTTAAACTAGAAATAACAGTAGGATCAGACAAATTCAATGAGGCTATGAAAAAGGCCTTCGCTAAGAATGGAAAACAATTCAATATACCAGGCTTTAGAAAAGGTAAAGCCCCAATGAACATAATAAAGAAATACTATGGCGAAGGAGTATTTTACGAAGATGCCATAAATTTCTGCTGCGATGATACATATCCAGAAGCATTAAAAGAACATAACATAAAACCAGTTGATTATCCTCAAATTGACATAGTTGAAGTAGGAGAAGGTAAGGACTTTGTTTACACTGCTACAGTTACAGTTCTTCCAGAAGTGCAACTAGGAGAATATAAAGCTGTAGAAGTAAAGAAACCTGTATATGAAGTAAAAGATGAAGAAATAGAAAATGAATTAAAAGCAATGCAAGAAAAGAATGCAAGAGTGGAAACTAAGGAAGAAGGAAGCATAGAAAAAGGCGACATGGCAGTAATAGATTTTAAAGGTTTTGTTGGCGATGTAGCTTTCGAAGGCGGAGAAGGAACTGACTATCAATTAGAAATAGGATCAGGTACTTTCATAGATAACTTTGAAGATCAATTAGTAGGTTTAAATAAAGGTGACGAAAAAGACGTTGTAGTTACTTTCCCACAAGAATATGGTAGAGAAGACTTAAACGGCAAAGAAGCTGTTTTCAAAGTTGCTGTTAAGGATATAAAGAAAAAAGAATTACCAACATTAGATGATGAGTTTGCTAAAGAAGTTTCAGAATTTGATACTTTAGCAGAATTAAAAGCTGATATGAAAAAGAAGATGGAAGAAGCAAATGAATTAAAAGCAAAGAGAGAATATGAAGAAGCAGTTGTTGATGCAGTTTCTTCAAATGCAAAAATTGATATCCCAGCTGTTATGATAGACAAAGAAATAGATAATATGCTTAAGGATTTAGAAATGAGATTACAATATCAAGGATTAGACCTAAAAACATATTATCAATACACAAATAACACTGAGGAAAAAGTTAGAGATTACATGAAAGAAACAGCTGAAAAGAGAGTAAGAACAGATTTAGTACTTGAAGAAATAGCTAAGGTAGAAAATATAGATGCTTCTGAAGAAGAGCTCTTAGCTAAGGCTACAGAAATGGCTAAACAATATGGAAGTAAGGATCTTGAAAAGACTGCTAAGTTAGTTCTTGAATCCCAAAAGAATTACTTAAAGCTAGATGTAGTTAATGAAAAAGTAATAAAAATGTTAGTGGATAATAGCAAAGCAACAGCATAGAATATATTAAGGGTTAATTGCCAGGAGTTTTTCTGGCAATTAATTTTAAAATTAATACTTTATTGGGTTTTCATCCTTATATAGGTTGATATAAATAATTTTCAAATGGGTAAAATCACTTATGTGATCATAAAAAGGAGGAGAGAGATTTATGAGTTTAGTACCAGTAGTCGTTGAACAAACTAACAGGGGAGAGAGATCCTATGATATCTATTCTAGACTTTTAAAGGATAGAATAGTAATGTTAGGCGAGGAAGTTAACGATGTTACTGCGAGTCTTGTAGTAGCTCAGCTGTTATTTTTAGAGGCAGAGGATCCAGATAAGGATATATATTTATACATAAATAGTCCAGGAGGATCTATAACATCTGGAATGGCAATTTATGATACAATGCAGTATATTAAGCCAGATGTATCAACTATATGCATAGGCATGGCTGCTTCTATGGGTGCATTTTTACTTGCAGCAGGTGCAAAAGGAAAGAGATTTGCTCTTCCAAATGCAGAAATAATGATACATCAACCACTTGGTGGATTCCAAGGCCAGGCAACAGATATTGGAATCCATGCAGAAAGAATACTAAAAATAAAGAAAAACTTAAATACTATATTAAGTGAAAGAACAGGGCAACCAATGGAAGTAATTGAGAAAGATACAGATAGAGATAACTTTATGTCAGCAGAGGAAGCTAAAAACTATGGTTTAATTGATGAAGTTGTCATAAAAAAGAAATAACCTTTAGAGAGGTGTAAAGATGGCCAAAATTGATGAAAAAAAACAATTAAAATGTTCATTCTGCGGCAAAACTCAGGATCAGGTTAGAAGACTTATAGCAGGGCCAGGTGTGTATATTTGTGATGAATGTATAGAACTTTGTTCTGAAATAATTACTGATGAATTTGAAGAAGATGTTCAGGTAGATATGAGTTCTCTTCCAAAGCCTATGGAGATAAAAACTTATCTCGACCAATATGTAATAGGTCAAGATGGAGCAAAAAAATCACTAGCTGTAGCAGTTTATAATCATTACAAAAGAATTAATTCTAATGCCAATAGTGATGATGTAGAGCTGCAAAAGAGTAATATTCTTTTACTTGGTCCAACTGGATCAGGAAAGACTTTATTAGCTCAAACTTTAGCTAAGTTCTTAAATGTTCCATTCGCTATTGCAGATGCTACAACTCTTACTGAAGCAGGCTATGTTGGAGAAGATGTTGAAAATATACTTTTAAAATTAATACAAAATGCTGATTACGATATAGAAAGAGCTGAAAGAGGAATAGTATATATAGATGAGATTGATAAAATAGCTAGAAAATCGGAAAATCCATCTATAACAAGAGATGTATCTGGAGAAGGTGTTCAGCAAGCATTGTTAAAAATACTTGAAGGTACAGTAGCTTCAGTGCCACCTCAAGGTGGAAGAAAACATCCTCATCAAGAGTTTATACAAATAAATACAAGTAATATACTATTTATTTGTGGTGGTGCTTTTGATGGAATAGATAAAATAATAGAAAGCAGAACAAGAATAAGCACTTTAGGATTTGGGGCTGAAATTCAGTCTAAAAAAGAAAAAGATGTAGGTAGGCTTTTAAAGGATATAATGCCTGGAGATCTTTTGAAATTTGGTCTTATTCCTGAGTTTGTTGGAAGACTTCCTATAGTAGTTACTCTTGAGGCTTTAGATAGAAAAGCACTTATAAGCATATTAAAGGAGCCAAAAAACGCCCTTGTAAAACAATACAAAAAACTTTTCGAAATTGATAATGTTGAACTTGACTTCTCAGAGGAAGCTCTAGAAGCTATAGCTGATGAGGCATTAAAAAGAAATACAGGTGCAAGAGGACTTAGAGCAATTATTGAAGATACTATGAAAGATATTATGTTCGAAATTCCTTCAAGAGAAGAAATAGCTAAAGTAGTTGTAAATAAAGAAACAATTACTACAAAGGAACCAGAGCTTATTAAGGCTGAAGGTGAAAAGAGAACACCTATAAAAGTAAAAAAGTCTAGAGCTAGAAAAGGCTCAGAATCAGCATAGAAAAAAGGGTACCGGGAAATCGGTACTCTTTTTTACACTTTAATATGAAAATAATTACTGATGCTTAGCCTTAATCCTTAATTCCTAATTCTTAATTGATAACTGGAATATGTTGCCCAGAAGATGTGCATAATACTAAACAGATAAGTGATAAAGGGAATTTTGGAGGGAGGTTTTCAAGCATGATGTATACTTGGATGATTATCCAGTTTGTTGTAACTGTTGTTATGGGACTATACTTTTTTAATGCATTGAAAGGTCAACAATCTAAGAAGATAGTAATAGATAAAGAAAATAAAAAAGAGATGGAGAAACTAAAAAAATTAAGAGAAATAAAGTTAACAGAACCCCTTACAGAAAGAAGCAGACCATCTTCTTTCAGTGAAATAATAGGTCAGGAGAAGGGAATAAAAGCTCTTCAAGCAGCATTGTGCGGTCCTAATCCACAGCATGTTATAATATATGGACCACCTGGAATTGGTAAAACTGCTGCAGCTAGGTTAGTATTAAATTATGCAAAGCAAAAGGACTTTTCACCCTTTAATGATAAATCAAAGTTTATTGAAATTGATGCTACTACTATAAGATTTGATGATAGGGGTATAGCAGACCCACTAATTGGTTCAGTGCACGATCCTATATACCAAGGGGCAGGACCTCTAGGGGTCGCAGGTATCCCACAGCCTAAAGCAGGAGCAGTTACAAAGGCTCATGGAGGAATTCTATTTATTGACGAAATAGGAGAACTTCATCCTATAGAGATGAATAAGTTGTTAAAGGTATTAGAAGATAGAAAGGTTTTTTTAGATAGTTCATACTATAATTCATCTGATGATAACATGCCGGCGTATATAAAAGACATTTTTGATAATGGACTTCCAGCAGATTTTAGGCTTGTTGGTGCTACAACTAGAAATCCAGAAGAAATTACTCCTGCTTTGAGGTCAAGATGTGTTGAAATTTTTTTCAGAGCCCTTCTTCCGGAAGAAATCCAGATTATAGCTAAGAATGCAGTAGATAAAATAGGTTTTACAATAGAAGAAAAAGCAGAAGAATTGGTAGGACGGTACTCGCAAAATGGTAGAGATGTAGTAAATTTAATTCAGTTATCATCAGGAATAGCTCTAAACGATGGTAGAGATGAGATTACACTGAGCGATGTAGAGTGGGTTATCGAAAATGGTCAATACTCGCCAAGGCCTGAAAAGAAAATAATTGAAAAACCAACTATAGGGTATGTAAACGGATTAGCAGTCTATGGCGCTAATATAGGAGCAGTAATGGAAGTAGAGGCTACAGCAAAAAAGGTCAGTTCTAGAAAGGGCAATATAAGGATAACAGGTATAATAGAGGAAGAAGAGATAAGCAATCAGAATAGGAAGATGATAAGAAAAAGTACCGCAAGGTGTTCAGTGGAAAATGTAATAACTGTAATTGAAAAGTTATATAATTTAAATTGTGATGAGTATGACATACATATCAATTTTTCTGGAGGAGTGCCAGTAGATGGTCCTTCAGCAGGAATAAGTATAGCTACTGCAGTATATAGTGCTATAAAAAATATTCCAGTTAACAATGAGGTAGCTATGACTGGAGAACTATCAATACATGGAGATGTTAAACCTGTTGGTGGAGTAAATGCAAAAGTCCAAGCGGCCAAAAAGGCTGGTGCAAAAACTATCTTAATACCAAGTGAAAACTGGCAGGAGAGTTTCTCAAAAATTCAAGATGTGAAAGTTATTCCAGTTAAAACTATTTATGAGGTATTTACTTTAGGAATATTATCAAAAAATAAGGATAGTTCATCAATACAGATAGAAACAAATTTAGATGTTTTAGCTGCTGAATCCTTAGATATATAAATCTTATAGTTATACTTAAAGTAAGCTGTTTTCTATATCGAGAAAATAGCTTGCTTTAAAAAGTTAACATCAATTAATAGAAGAATTGAAAAAAGTCCATTTTATGGTTATAATATATTAGTCTAATTATATCCTGAACATGAATTTACTTTTATTAAATTATTATTTGAAGTGAGGGGAGAAATATGGATAATGTTGAAAAAGTTCTTCCTCTAATTCCGCTAAGAGGTATTACTATATTTCCACATATGGTTTTGCATTTCGATGTAGGTAGAGAGAAATCTATACTTGCCCTTGAGGAAGCAATGCTTAGAGAACAAAAAATATTTCTAGTGGCTCAAAAGCAAGCAAAAATAGAAGAACCTAATGAAGATGATATTTTTAAAATCGGAACCATTTGTAATATAAAGCAGATATTAAAGTTGCCGGGAGACACTGTACGTATATTAGTGGAAGGTGAAAGCAGAGGAAGATTAGCAGAATATATTAAAAAGGAGCCTTTCTTTGAAGCTAAAATTGAAGTTTTAAAAGATGAGTTAATTGTAGAGAATAAAGAGGATGAAGCACTTATTCGAGCAATAAGAAAAAGCTTTGATGAATATGTAAAGCTATCAGGAAATGTACCAGTAGAGACTATAATTACATTGGATGAATTAGAGGACCCTGGAAGAATGGCAGACATAGTCAGTTCTTATTTAATGCTTAAGCAAGAAGCTAAGCAGGAACTTTTAGAAGCATATACTATAAGCGAAAGGCTTAAGATGCTTTTTGATATATTAAATAATGAAGTGGATATTTTAAAGCTAGAGAGAAAGCTAGGACTAAGGGTTAAGACTAAATTAGATAAGGTTCAGAAGGAATATTACTTGAGAGAGCAGCTTAAGGCCATACAAGAAGAACTAGGTGAGGATGACGAGGATAAAAAGGAAATAGCAAAATATAAGAGCAAAATTAATAAGGCAAAGCTTCCAAAACCAGTTAAAGAAAAGGCATTATATGAACTTGATAGGCTAAAGAATAGTGGAACTTATTCTTCAGAAGGCGGAGTTATAAGGACTTATCTAGATTGGATTTTAGATTTACCATGGAATAATACTACTAAAAATAACTTAGACATAAAGGATGCTAGAAAGGTTCTAGAGGAAGAGCATTATGGATTGGAAGATGTAAAAGACAGGATAATTGAATACTTAGCAGTGAAGCAAATGAGTAACTCCTTAAGAGGACCAATACTATGTCTTGTAGGACCGCCAGGAGTAGGTAAGACTTCCATAGCTAAGTCTATAGCACATGCTTTAAATAGAAATTTCGTAAGAATGTCTCTAGGTGGAGTTAGAGATGAAGCTGAGATAAGAGGTCATAGAAAAACTTATGTTGGGGCTATTCCAGGAAGAGTTATTTATGGAATGAAACAAGCCAAGTCTAAAAATCCATTATTTCTATTAGATGAAATAGATAAAATGAGTAGTGACTTTAGAGGCAATCCAGCAGATGCTCTTTTAGAGGTTTTAGATACAGAGCAAAATAGTACTTTTAGGGATCATTATCTTGAACTGGATTTTGACCTGTCTAATGTATTATTTATTACTACAGCTAATAGTTTAGATACTATACCAAGACCTTTACTTGATAGGATGGAAGTTATAGAGGTATCAGGGTATACAAGTGAAGAAAAGTTTCATATATGCAAAAAGCATTTAATACCTAAAAGATTAAAAGAGCATGAAGTAGATGAAAGTAAAATTAAGTTCTCGGATTCATCCATATATCATATTATTGATCGCTACACTAGAGAGTCAGGTGTTAGAACTCTTGAAAGAAAATGTTCTACTGTAATAAGAAAATCCATGGCTGAAATGATAGAAAAAAACAAAGACAATATAATGATTACTATAAATAAGGTTAAGACATATCTTGGACCAGAGATATATAGCTACGATAGGGCAGAGGAAGAGGACAAAATAGGCGTAGTAATGGGTATGGCATGGACAGGATACGGTGGAGATACTTTACCGATAGAAGTATCTGTTATGAAAGGAACGGGAAAGCTAGAGTTAACAGGCCAACTTGGTGATGTAATGAAGGAATCAGCAAGGGCAGGTTATAGTTATGTTAGAGCTAATGGACATAAATATGGAATAGAAGAAGAGTTCTATAAGAGCAAAGATATACATATACATGTTCCAGAGGGAGCTGTTCCTAAAGACGGCCCTTCAGCAGGTGTAACAATGATTACCGCTATGGTATCTGCTCTTGGCGGTAAAAAGGTAAGACATAATGTTGCAATGACTGGTGAGATTACTTTAACAGGTAGAGTACTGGCTATTGGAGGCCTTAAGGAGAAAAGTCTTGCAGCTTATAGAGCTGGAATTGATACTGTAATAGTACCAAAAGACAATGAGAAGGATATACTAAAAGTACCAAAGACTATTAAGAGTAAACTTAAATATATACTTGCAGATAATATTGATATTGTACTAGACAATGCTTTGGTTAAAGATGAATAGGATTTTTATTAAAAACAAGTTAACACTAAAGTAAAACTTGTAGACGGAGATGAATATATGGAGATAAAACAAGCGGAATTTATAACTTCAGCAGTAGTAAGAACTCAATACCCTGAAGATGGTAGAGCGGAGATAGCCTTTGTAGGAAGATCTAATGTTGGGAAGTCTTCACTGATAAATACCTTAACTAATAGAAGAAAATTGGTTAAAGTAAGTGGAACTCCAGGTAAGACAAGATTAGTGAATTTCTTTCTAATAAACAACGAATTTTACTTTGTAGATTTACCAGGCTATGGTTACGCGAAAGTATCTAAGACAGAAAAAGAAAGCTGGGGAAAGGTAATCGAGACATACTTAGTACAGCGAGAACAGCTAAAGAAGATAGTACTTCTTGTGGATTGTAGACACAAACCATCAGCAGACGATATAACAATGTATAAATGGATAAAGTATTATAACTATGATACTATTGTTGTTGCTACAAAGATTGACAAATTAACAAGAACTGAACTACAGAAAAATTTAAGATTAATAAAAGATACATTGGAGTTAAAGGATAATGATCAATTATTAACTTTTTCTTCCCTAAAAAAGCAGGGGAAAGAAGAACTTTTGGAAGTTATTCAAGAGACATTAGATAAAAGTGCAAGATAATATAAAGACTATATTATAATAAGTGTTACAACTTAAGCAGGGAGAAAATAAAATGAATGGAATTAGTTTAGTTAAGGATGCTCTTGTATTTTTGTTTGTTTATATTCCTCCACTTATTCTGTTTATAAGATTTTGGAGAGAGAGACATAGGAGCAAGGTATTAGCAGTACTGTTAAGTCTTTTATATATAATATTTTCATTTTTCACTCAGAACCTGCTTCCATTTATTCTTGTAATTTTTAATATTATGTATTTGAAATCTTCCAATAGAGAGTGGGACGTATTTAGAAATGATTATATGTCCATAAATAATATTCAGTATAGTAGAAGGAGCATAAGCAGCAGAGTTAGAGAAGATTATGAAAGATTCAAGTTTAGTTTAAAGGAGTTTAGACTATTCTCAGCTATAAGACTAACAGCGATTTCATACTTGATAACAATTTTTATATCTATTTTTGAATCAATAATGTTGTCCAATTATAAGGTTGAAGCAGAACAGCAGGAAATAGTTACATGGATGGCAAACATGCCTTTAGGAAAGTTTTTAATTATAGTTCCTATTGTCATAATATTTGCCCCAGTTCTTGAAGAGTTTGTCTTTAGATGGTTATTCTTTGAGAAGATATTTAGACCAAGAATAGGAGTATATTTTGCAGCAATACTAAGCAGCCTAATTTTCGGATTTATTCATTTTAACTTAAAGGCATTTCCACTATTAATATGGATTGGAGTATATAACTGTTATTTAATTCATAAAAAAGGATATTGGTACTCTGTGTTTAACCATTTCGTGTTTAATGCTATAACTACCACGATGCTGTTACTAGAAAAGTTAGGAACAATGAATTTATAAACAGAGTTAAAAAGAGTAAAGACATGTCAATATTATTATGACATGTCTTTAATTTATGGATAAAAACTATAGTGCACTACTTATTTTTTACTTTTCTTATCTCTTTTGTGGTCTTTTTCATCAGAATTATTTCTAGCACTATCTAGGTTAGATTTTAAGAAGTCATATATTGCATCGTTATCATCAGAAGATAACTGTAGGTTTTTAACAGCTTTTAGTAATTCGTCTTGGATGTTTCCATTTTTTCCGCCATCTACTTCATCAAGCTTATCTGCTAAAGCTGAAAGTTGGGATTTGAGTTTATTTTCATCAAATTTATTTCCACCATTTTCATTAGCTATGTCATTTAAATCATAATTACGGAGCATAGAACTTAGTTGATTTACATTCATGTTATTTGCTCCTACCAATGTAGAAACTAATGATATAATTTGATTTATATCTATGCTTTTTAATAGTTCACCAAGATTTAGGTTGTCAACAAAGCTTTTGCTGCGATGTTTTCCCATTTTATCACTCCTTTATATTAAGGAGAGCTATCTAAGCTCTCCTATCAAGTAATTATACTATCTCCATCCAAATCTTCCTGCAGCACCTATTACTATTAAAACAGCAAGAACTATTAAGATAGATAGACGAGCAGCTCTAGTTCTTCTGAAAGCTAATAGTATTATGCCTATTATAGCAACTAATGCTAATAATTGATTTCTACGCATATCCTAACCCCCCTTTCTGGGCATTGGCTTTATTTAAGTCTCTTTACTTTATATCTTCTGTTTTTATTACTCTAGAACCTTTGTTTATATCCATACACTAATTTTATATTTTTAGCCTAACATCTTCTTCTTCTTCTTCCTTCTCCAGTTGTACCTGCAATAATTAAAATAGCAAGAACGATTAATAGAGCAAGATAAGCTCCTCTTCTTCTACCGAATAATAATAGAAGTAATGCTATTAAAGCAGCTAATGCTAGTAATTGTTGATCACGCATACTTTACCCCCCTTTCTGGGCATTGGTTTTATTTGAGTCTCTTTACTTTACATCATAGGTTTGATTAATCTTTTATCTTAGGCTTAGGTACCTGCTTGTCTTTTGTTTGCCTTATACTACATAGTATTCATCATTAAGAAAGTTGACACAGATTCTATGAAATTTTGTGTTAAAACATTTATTGTATCTTTTGTATATAAAATACCTGTACTTTAGTTACTTCACAGTATATATTATGAAGTTTAGTAATACTTGACACAAAAAATGTTTTAAAACTGGTATAAAGTATATTGGTACATTAATTCTTTATTATTGATTAGTTATCTTCTTCCGGTTGTACCAGCTACGATCAAGATAGCAAGAACAATTAATAGAGCAAGATAAGCTCCTTTTCTTCTACAGAATATTAATAGCAATAATGCTATTAAAGCAGCTAATGCTAGTAATTGATGATCATGCATGCTCTAACCCCCCTTTCTGGGCATTGGTTTTATTTAACTCTTTTTACTTTACATCTTAAGTTTTAATTAATTTTTTAGCTTAAGGTACAGGTAATCGCTTGTCCTTTGCTCATAGTACATAATATTCAGTTTTAGGAAATTTGACACATATAATTATGGAATTTGCACTTGAAAATTTTTATCATATTTTCTTCAATTGCTGGAATCAAAAATATCGTCAGGTTATACTTTGAATAACTAGTAAAAAGTGTCTTAAAATTTATACAATAATATACTAAAAAAAACGACAAATAAAACGATATAAATATAGATTAGTATAATAATTACGCTGGGGGTAAAGCATTATGTCTAAGATATCTCATTTGATGGAAATGATAATTACACTTCAATATAAGGGTCTTACAACTGCATCAGAATTAGCAGATACTCTGGAAGTAGATAAAAAGACTATATATAGATATATAAGCAGCTTAAATAAGGCTAATATACCTGTTCATACTAGAAAGGGAAGATACGGTGGCTTCTTCATAGATGAAGAATTTTATATGAAACCGTCAAAACTTAGTGAAGATGAACTGCAAAGTCTATTAATGGCTTCGGAAATACTTACAGAGGAAAATGGGTTTACAGGAGAAAAGCAGTTAAAAAGTGCTGTAGCCAAGATAAAGAATTTGTGTATAAATAAAGATAGTAATTTACAGCATTTAAATAATAGTGGAGATTTTAAGATAAGCGAAATCGGAAGTTTACAGGGCCTTGAGGATAAAATTTCAAAGATTAATTACGCAATGAGTAGAGGACGTACTTTAAGCCTTCAGTATTTGTCCATGAGCAAAAATAATTTAACCATTGAAAAGTTAGATTGTTATAATTTAATATTTAGAGAGGGAGGATGGCATGTAATTGGATATTGCCATAAAAAAGATTCTGTAGAAACTTTTAGACTGTCAAGGATTAAGAGCATAGAAATAACAAATGAAATATATATGAGACCTTACAATTTTTCATTAAAAGACTATTTGAAAGATAACGAAAAATTATTTAAGGGAGAAAAGATAAAGGTAACTGTAAAATTTCACAGGGAAGCTGCAGAATTTATAAAGAATGGAAGCTGGCACGTTAGTGAAGAACTACAGTCCTTAGAAGAGGACGATATACTATTTAATTTATATGTAGATGAAACTGATGAGTTAAAAAAGTGGATAATGGGTTTTGGGAAAAATGCAGAAATTATAGAACCTCAGTATCTTAGAGAGGAAATAAGAGAAGAATTAGAAGAAATGTGCAAAAAATATTAAAATTTTTGTATGAAGGTGAATAATTTTTAAGGAACGGGACAATATAATAAATGTAATTGGAGATAAAATCTCCATAAACATCAAATGATAAAAATCTTCATTTGATGTAATAACCCCCCATCCCCCTTGGGACCGTAAAACGGTCCCTTTTTATTTTCTATATTATTTAAAGTACATGGAAGTAATTTTAAAGTAGAAATTATCTTTGCTATTTTCATCCTTAGTTAGCAGGAGATTTATCGTGTAATTTTTTACTGTGTTACTATTTAGGTTAGAGACACCCTTAAAACTTAGAGTCCAGAGAACTTCAGATACTTCGCCATCTTGATTGCACTTATTTTCTGTAAAAATGCCATCTTGAAATACGTAACTATTGTTATCACCAGCTAACTTATCAATTACAGACAAACTTGACTTATCTAGTGTTGGCACAAATATATCTTTAGGCCTGTAGGATTCATTATGGGGAAGACCTTGTACAAATTTGACAAAGGAACAAATAGTATCTTTACCCATAAATACGTTATTAGTTTCATAGTTATAATTCTTAAATTTATAATTAAGAAATATATAGTTTGATAGTGTTATATCGTCATTTTGGAGTTTTCCAGAGATAACTTTAGGCGTTTTGTTATTTTTACAGTCTATAAAGCCCAGTATGTTATTTGTGTTTGAAAATAAGTTTTCAAATTTACCGTCATTCCAAATAAAAATATGTTGAATGGGAGTATCCTTATTAGACGACTGAATAAAAATTTCAGGAATCTTATCTCTAGAAACATCCATGAGGGTAACTCTCATTGGCCAATAGGTAGAATAGTGACCGATTGGGGGAGAGTTTTTGTCTGTTTTAATAGAAAAACTTTTATCTTTAGTTTTTACCTCAAGGTCATACTTTTCACCAATTTTTTTTACAGATAGTATGTCCTCTTTTCCATCACCGTTAAGATCTGCTTTTATTGCTGTGTCGTTTAAGATTTTATTGAAAGTTGGTGAATAGTTTTTAGAAACTAACAAGATTAATAGCAGTATCAAAATAATCAGTGTTAATAGTAAAAAATAGATATATTTTTTCTTTAGAAAAATTACCCTAAATTTCATATATTTCACCTCCAGTTAATTATATGAAATTATTATATATTTAATTATTATGCACAAAATAAATTTACAATACTTATCAAGATAAAAATAAGTAATTTAATTGACAGTTACTAGAAGCGAAAGGAGGAAAATATGATTGTTAGAAGAAGAGGATTAGCAATGCTTTTACTAATATTATTATTAATCAATATTAGTGGATGTGGTAAGGGAAAAGAGACAGCCAAAGAAAAACAATTGAACATATATATTGATACTAAAGATAAAGGATCCTTAGATATCCTTAAATTCATTACTGAAGAATATAAAAAGGATAATGGAAAGGTGAAAGTAAATGTTAACAACCCTATTGGCGGAAAGATAGAAGAAGATATAAGTAAAGGCGGAGAATCAGATATTGTTTTCACTTCTAGAAATAATATGATGAAGCTAAGTAAAAAGGGTCTTTTAAGTGATATGGATAGCTATTATGATGAAAATAAAATAAGTGAAAGATATTATACTGTTGTAAAGGCATATGGAAGATTCAATGATAAATACTATGGAGTACCATTAATACCTTATACAATTGAAATTCTATATAACCAAAAGGCACTTGATAAGTTAAATATTAAGCCGCCATCAAATATAACTGATTTTGGAAGTATGTTAAAAAAGTTAGGTGAATCAGGAAAAAGAATTCCAGTTATAATACCAGAAGACTTAGATATAAATAATGGGCTCTTTTCTATAATAGTAAATAATAAGGTGAGTATGAGAAAGTTAGAGAGTATATATGATAGTGGAGCATCTGCCTATAAATCCTTAAACGAGATGCAGCAAGCATTTGATACATTAGCAGATTTAAGTAAAGCTGGAGGTATAAATAAGAATACTTTTGAAATTGGAAATGATAGTACTGTAGATAAATTTGTGAAAGGAGATATGCCATTAATAGTAGCTACATCCCACTATGCTAAAAGCTTTAAGGATGAAAATATAAAGGTAATAGGAGAGAATATGGGGGATTCCTCAATAAATTTCAATATACCAGTTGTAACAGAATCAATTATGGCTGTTCCTCTAAACCATAAGAATGGAGAAGAAGTGACTAATTTTATAAAGTTTGCTCTAAGTGATGATACTCAAAAGAAACTGGTGGAAAAGGGGTTTATAACTGGAAATAAGAAGGTTAACAATTCTAAGGGTGGAGGCGTAAAAGGTAGTATCATACAGCACTTACAGGAGAGTACTGAGGATGGTGTTGCATTTGTATATAATATACCAGAAAAGTTAAAGGGCAGCATATCTTCTAAGGTCGATGAAATATTATCAGGAAAACAAAGCAAAAAGGAATGGGAAGAAGCAGTAGATGAAGCTTATAGATAAAGAGCAGTTTATACACTAAACTGCTCTTTATCTATATAAACATATTTTTAGTTTTCTTTAGCATCTTGTTTGCAAGAACTACAAATACCATAAAAATATATTTGATTAGCTATTATATCATAGTCTGTAAGATCTTGAACTTTATCATTTAAGTCAGTAAAGCAAATACCTTCTACATCATTTACTTTTCCGCAATTTAGACATTGTATGTGAGAATGAGGACATACATTTCCATCATATCTAAAGTTACCTTCACCTACATTTAACTCTTGAACCAGGTTTACTTCAACTAAGGTTTTAAGAGCTTTATAAACAGTAGCTAAGCTCATTGTAGGATACTCTGGTTGTAGAGCTTTATATATTGTTTCAGCAGATGGATGTTCATTTGTAGATTGTAAATATTTGTACACAGCGATACGTTGAGGAGTAAGTTTTAACTTTTTTTCTCTAAAGATATTAGCTAGGTTATCCATATACACCATCCTTACTATATAATTAATTATATCATATAATAGAAATTATTAATTGTCAAAAGTATTTTATTGGAATTAATTCATAAACATATTTTTTAGAGTTTTACAGAAAATAATTAGACAGGAGTAACATTCATCAGTTTTATATTAGAAAAGTAAGGAGATGAAATTATTGGAGGTCAAACCCATTGTAGTAGTAAGCAAATGTCTAGGGTTTCAGGCATGTAGATATAACGGACAAATTGAAAATGATGAGTTTGTAAATAAGTTAAATGACTATGTTAGATTCGTACCAGTATGTCCGGAAATAGAAATAGGATTAGAAATACCCAGGAACTCCATAAGAGTAGTAAATATTGATGGAGATTTTAAAATTATTGAAACTAAAACAGGAAGGGACTTATCAGTAATGATGAATGATTTTTCTAACACATTTCTAAATAACCTGGAAGAAGTAGATGGGTTTCTATTAAAAACTAGGTCTCCTTCTTGTGGAATTAAAGACGTAAAAATATATAGCAGTATAGATAAGGGAGCAGCAGTTAGAAAGGGAAAGGGTTTTTTTGGGGGAGAGGTAACAAAAAGATATCCTAATCTAGCTGTTGAAGATGAAGGGAGGTTGAAAGATTATAAAATTAGAGAACACTTTTTAACAAAATTGTATACAATGGCTAGATTTAGAGAACTAAAAAAGACAAATTCCATTGTAGAGTTAAAGAAGTTTCATAAATATAATGAGCTGCTATTCATGTACTACAATAAAAAGGGATTTAGAAAGCTGTCCGATATAATAAAGAAAGAAAGTGAGGAAAGCACAGAAAGAATTATTAAGGAATATGAGTATTATTTGGGACTAGTCTTGGCAAGGGTGCCCAGATATACATCAAATATTAGCTTAATGCTAAGCATTATAAAAGTATTCCAGGATAAAATCTCAGAAAGAGAAACCGTATTTATATTAGATACTTTAGAAAAATATAGAAGTGGAAATATACCTTTTTCAGTTCCTTTATACTTAATAAAAGGATATTTAATAAGATTTGAAGTTTTTAGTTTTATTAATCAAAGTTTTTTTGAACCATACCCTCACAGCCTTGTGGAAATGAGGGATTCTGGGAAAATATTAACATAAAAATTTATAAATAAAAGTTTATTAAAATAAATGAAACTATATTTGACTAAAAAGTCTTCAATATTTTACGCTTATTAAAAAAAATAATTGTGCTGAAAAAAATAGATTGTGATAAATTCAATTTTTAGAAATAAAATTATATTTATATGGCATAACAATAAGGTTATTAGGGAAAGTCTATTAATAGCTAAGCAATATTCTAATAATTTTTTACAAAATCTCAATAAAACCTAATAAAATTATGCTAGCTTTGTTAAAATAATGATTTTCTAAAGAGAAACTTTAATAATCTATATTACAATACAAAAACCGTTGTGAATAATTGAATTCATATTTAAAAATAGTTTTAATAAAAACAATGTTTGGTTTAAATTTTATATTTAAAAAGTTACAATATTCGAGTTTTTTCGCTTCGCAAAACGACTTTATACTTGTAATTTCATACTTATGATATCAGAATTATGATGATTAATACAACAATTAGGTATAAAAATAAAATTATTGCGAAAATTACACTTGATTTAAACTGTAAAACATGTTAAGATTTTATCGAAATAAAATATATTTAATAAAAAATTTTTGTAGGGAGGTAAATCGTATAATGAGCAAAAATGAATTAAAAAAAGAAATCGGTCTCGTACCCGCCCTTGCAATCGTTATCGGTATGGTTATAGGTGGAGGAGTATTCTTTAAGCCTACAGCTGTATTTACTGCGACAGGCGCACCAGGACTAGGTATGATGGCGTGGGTTCTAGGCGGAATAATATCCGTAGCTGGTGGACTTACAGCAGCTGAAGTATCTGCTGCAATTCCAAAAACAGGTGGTATGGTAGCTTACTTAAATGAGACATACGGAGATGTTTGGGGATATCTTTTAGGTTGGGCTCAGACAGTAATATATTTCCCAGCAAATATCGCAGCTCTTGGAATAATATTTGCAACACAAGCAGTTTCATTATTAGCATTAGGCGACGGAATGATAATTCCAATAGCAATTATAACTACTATATTCTTAATATGCATGAACTCATTAGGATCAAAAACAGGTGGAGCTATCCAAACTGTTGCAACTGTTGCTAAGTTAGTACCTTTATTTGCAATAATATTAGTTGGTTTAACAAAAGGTGATGGTGGAGTAGTAAGATTATTCCCAATGACTGCTGCTGATCATCCGATAGGTACAAGTCTTGGATCAGCACTTGTAGCTACAATGTTCGCTTATGATGGATGGATAAACGTTGGAGCTATAGCAGGAGAAATGAAAAACCCAGGTAAAGATTTACCTAAGGCAATCATTGGTGGTATATCAGTAGTTATGGCAATTTACCTATTAATAAACGTTGCTTATCTATTCGTATTACCAGCAACAACACTAGCTGCAACTAAGACACCAGCTGCAGACGTAGCATCAGTAATATTCGGACCAGGTGGTGGAAAGATTATTACTATAGGTATTCTAATCTCAATATTTGGATCATTAAACGGATATATAATGACAGGAATGAGAATTCCATATGCTATGGCAGTTGAAAATAAACTACCATTCAGTAACTGGTTAGGAAAATTACACCCAACTTTCAAAACTCCAATAAACAGTGGTATATTAATAGGTGTTATCTCAATACTATTAATATTCTCAGGTAAGTTTGACCAGTTAACAGACTTATTAATATTCGTAATTTGGATATTCTATGTTATGACATTCTGTGCTGTATTTACTCTTAGAAAGAACAGACCAGAATTACACAGACCATATAAAGTTCCTCTATATCCTGTAATACCAGCTATAGCTATAATAGGAGGTTTATATATAATATTAAACACTCTATTCACTCAACCTATGAATGCAGGATTAGGACTTGTAGCTACTTTAATAGGATACCCAGTTTATAAATCAAGAAAAGATAAGTTTATAAAGTCTGATGAAGATATAGCTTAATTTTAGATAAGTGAGGCTGTAAGAAGATAATCTAGATAGATTTCTTCTTACAGCTTTTTTTACTATTAAAAATCTTAAATTATAGAGAATTCCTTTAAAAGTTCATAGCACTCAACATTTAATTCTTTTTTGGAAGCTATAGCATCATCAATATCTACATCAATCATGAAATTTCCTCTGATACCAATTGCCTTTGAGGTGCTCTCTTTTACTAATAAAGTTATGGATTTTGCACCCATTCTACTAGCAAGTATTCTATCAAAGGCAGAAGGGCTACCACCCCTTTGTATAAAGCCGAGCATTGTAACTCTTGTATTAATTCCTGTTTTTTCCTCTATCTCTTTTTTTAGTTGCAATGGATCATACAAATTTTCAGCTAGTATAATAATATTATTTAGATTTCCCTTAGCTTTATCCTCAAGGAGTTTTTGGCAAACTGAGTTAACTTCTATTCCCTTTT
The DNA here is from genome assembly GCF_025398335.1 of Clostridium sp. CX1. Lineage (GTDB taxonomy): Bacteria > Bacillota > Clostridia > Clostridiales > Clostridiaceae > Clostridium_AM > Clostridium_AM tanneri. The sequence continues at coordinate 60,797 of NZ_JAODOO010000017.1, read as the reverse complement.
CTGGTATAAGTGTAATTTTAGCGCCTCCTGCTATCCCAGCATATAGGGCTATATCTCCGCAATATCTTCCCATAACTTCAATAATAGTAGCCTTTTCATGGGAGATAGTAGTATCTCGTACTTTACTTATACAGTCTATAACTATATTTAATGTGGTATCAAAACCAATTGAATAGTCTGTATAACCTAAGTCGTTATCTATTGTTGCAGGTATAGCTACTATTTTAACGCCTAATCTGTTTAATTTTGACGCGCCTTTGAAGGAGCCTTCGCCCCCTATAACTATCAAACCTTCTATTCCAAGTATATCTAAAACATTTAGTGCCTTTTTTTGGCCGTCATCTGTCATAAACTCCTGGGACCTTGCCGTTTTGAGGATAGTTCCTCCTTTATCAATAATATCCTCAACTACTGAAGGAGTTAAATGTTTAAATTCCCCATTAATTAATCCCTTATAACCCCTTTCTATACCTATTACCTTAATGTTATTGTAAGCTGCAGCTTTTACAACGGCTCTTATAGCCGCATTCATTCCTGGTGCATCTCCACCACTTGTTAAAACTCCTATAGTTTTCAATTACTATCCCTCCATAGTATAAAAGTTCTATATACCCTTTATTTATTATTAATGAAAAAATAACATATAATAAATGGCTAGTGCGAAAAGTTTTCTAGCCCCGGATTTTGAAGGTGTTTCTATACTGATTAGGCGAAATACCATATTTTTTCTTAAATGCAGTATAAAAATAATTACTATTACTAAAACCAACTTCAGTAGATATTTCAGAAACTGTTAGGCTAGTTGTTTCAAGTAAAACCTTTGCCTTGTTAAATCTCAACTCAGATATATAAGTAGATAAAGATTTATTCTCTGTAGTCTTAAATATTGCTCTTAGATAGCTAGATGAGATATTTACATAGTCGGATATAATATCTACAGATAAATTTGGGTTATTATAATTTTCGTTTATATAAGCTATGGTATTTTTTATAATATCATTTTTTTTGTTTGATTTTTTCTCATCTAATTGAGTAATAGAACTTGTATATAAATCAATAAACCAGCTTTTTACCTCGGTAAAGGTTTCTAGTTTATCTAAATTGTTTAAGAAACTTTTAAGGTTAATGTTTGAACTCTCATTATTAATGTTGTACAAAGTATCAATTAGTTTTTTTGAATGTAATGCTAATTGAGATATTCCAAGGAGCATATTGCTGTAAGAGTAAGAACTTATTTTTTCTAGTATTCTGTCCAGTTCCTTTTCCATGTTTTTTATATTTGCTAGCTTAACTGCACTAAATAAAGCGTTTTCAATCTCATCTGGATACTGATACTCACTATTTAAGTTTAGGATGATTTTATCATAATTTAATATAGAGCCTGAGCCAAATTTTAATGTGTAATTTAAATAGTTCATAGCAACTTCATAAGAAGTAGATATTTTGTATAAATTATCAGCACAACATCCTATAGCAGCAGATAGAGAAATATTATAAAACAACATAACGTAGTTCTGAATTTCTTTTATAAGATTTTCAACTAAGTCTAAATTGTCAAGACTTCCTCTGTCTGATGTGTTTAAAATAAGAGAAATATGTTTTTTACCTATGGATATACATTCACTATTATAAGCCTTTGAAGAAACATCCTGACATATGTTGCATATTCCAAACCTTAGAAGTTTTCTGTCTTCATGGGAATATTTAGAGTAAAACTCAGAAATTTGATCAATCTTAAATAAGATAACTAAATTAGTTCCTTCTGATACTTTAATACTTAATTCATCTAACCTTTCTTTTATGTCTTTGAAATTTGTTAAATTATTTAGTAAGAGACTTTCTATTAACCGATTTCTTAAAAATTTTCTATCCTCAAAGGAAAGTTTTTTTAAGGAAATATTCTCATTAAATACTGAATCTATAGCTAAAGATAAAAAATCGAATTCATTTGATTGTATTTCGCCTATCAGATTATGTTTTATAATTTTATTTTCAACATCTTTTACAATTCTCCCTATAGGCGAATATATTTTTTTAGATATGAAGTAGGAAACTATAATACCTATAAAAAGCAAGCTTATAAAGATTATTAACATTAGATGATTCATTTCCTCCATACTTCCTAGTAACGTATGATATGGAGCTACTGCTATAAGCTTTAAACCAAGTTTATCTGAAGAATTATAAGATATTACACAAGGCTCACCATTTATGTCTGATAAAAAACTACCTTTAGAATTATGTTCATTAAGTATAGTTTTTACGTATTCAAGGGATGAAACATTTTTAAGAAACATACTTGAATTTGAGTGGAAAATTATATTTCCAGTGTTATCAATAGCGAATATATCACACTTATCCTTAGAAATAGTTTTAAAGTATTTTTCAATTTCATCTACAGATAAATTTAAAATTATAGCTCCATCCGGCAAGTTATTTTTAGAATTCTTAGTATTAGAAAATGTGATAGAAAGAATATTTCTATCATATTTCAAGTTGTCCTTAGATAAAAAGCTTACTTTTCTTGGAGTTAAACCTGTACTAAAGCCGTCAGGAGAATCACTGATAAGGGGTAAAAGACCCTTATCATAAAAGTTGTTGATGTCTACAGTTTCACTTATAGAGCTATAGACCTTTCCACTATTATTATTGTAGACATAGACTGAATGAATAGATGGTAAAGGAAAATTCAATTGAAGTATCTTCGAATTTTCGTTGGAACTATAATAATTATTTTTACCGTAATACATTAGGCTATATATATCTTCGTTTAGGTATAACTGATATAAAAACAGCTTGGACCAATTTAATATGTAGTCTGTATAATAAATAGCTTGATTTAGTGTTTTTTCAGAACTTCCTATGGAGTTTTCTATTAGTTGATTTTTATAGCTATTATATAGAACTGTGGTTGTTATAGAAAGTATCAGCGAAGTAAGTATTATGTAAGATAGGATTAGTTTTATAAAGGTACTTTTTAAATTAATCTTTTTATTTATTAAAAAACCTTTCATTATCTCTTTCCTTTCCTAAGTATTATTTATATTTAGGACTAATTTATAGACATACCCTATTCATTTTTAAATAAAAAGTCATAAATAAAAGTAATAGATTTATATCTATGTACATAGTAATTGGGAAAGTTAAAGAATGTCTGTCTCAAAAATAAAAGTAATAATAATAAACTATACATTGATAGAATAATTATATCAGAAAAGTTAAATAATGGAACGGTATTTGTATTATTATTTTATTCAAAAAACAAAGAAAAAATTAAAAGTAAAAGTTTGAAGCTTTAAAAAAATGAATTATTATAAACATGCAGAGGGAAAAAATGGCGTTTTTCTACGGTTGTACTAAATATCTTTCACATAAATTAATATATAGTTTCGATAGGAGGAGGGTAGTACAGCTTATAAATTGCATTTATAAATTGAAACTTAATTAAATAAGGGGGAATTTTAATGAAGAGGTATGGAAAAATTTTAGGAATACTTGCTATTACAGCGGTATTATCATCAACTTTTGCTGGTTGTGGAAATAAGGCAGCAGATAACAGTCAGCAGACATCAGGCAGTAAGGATGGAAAGACTAATGTAGCAGTTGTATTAAAAGCGTTAAATAGTGACTACTGGAAAATAGTTCAGGCTGGAGCAATGGATGCTGGTAAGGCTTTAGGAGTAGAAGTAAAGGTGCTTGGTCCAAATGATGAAACGGATATAGCAGGACAAACATCTATTATGGAAGACCAAATAACTAAAAAAGTATCCGTATTGGTAGTAGCACCATCTCAACCAAGTGCAGCATTAGCTACCTTTGATAAGGCTGATGAGGCTAAAATCCCTGTTGTACTTATAGATACTGACGCAAAGTGGGATAAGAAGAAATCTTTTGTAGGAACAGGAAACTTAGCTGGTGGTAAACTTGGTGGTAAATTCTTAGCTGATAAAATTGGAAAGGGAGCAGAAGTAGTTATTATAAGGGGAGCATTAGGTGATGCAACTCATGATGAACGTGTAAACGGTGCCAAGACAGAACTTGAAGCTGCTGGAGTAAAAGTAGTAGAAGTACAACCTGCAAATAGTGATAGAAACAAAGCTATGTCCGTAATGGAAAACTTATTACAAACTCATCCTAATGTAAAAGGCGTTTTCTGTTCAAATGACGAGATGGCTTTAGGTGCTGAAAGAGCTCTTAAGCAAGCTAATAAAGCTAACGTAGCTGTAGTAGGATTTGACGGTTCTCCAGATGCTTTAAAATCAATAAAAGCAGGAGAACTTACAGCATCAGTTGCACAAAGTCCATACAATATAGGAAAACTAGGTGTTGAAACTGCAGTTAAGGCTGCAAAGGGTGAAAAGGTTGATGTTAGAGTTGATACTGGAACAAGTGTAATATCAAAGGAAAACGTAGACCAAGCTCAAGCAGACTTAGATAAGATTTTGAAAAAATAAGAATAATATAGCCATATTATAGCTTTTATAAAGCAAAGCAATTAAATTGAAAGATGAGCCCAACTAGTAAAAACTCCAACGGAGTTACAAAATGAAATTGCATCAAAATACTATGTTGGGCCCATCAAATAAGTTTTATAGCTTACAAAAATTGAGGTGGTTTGAATAATGGAAAAACCGTTTATTGAGCTAAAAGGTGTTTCTAAGATTTTTCCGGGAGTACGGGCCTTAAATGACATAGACTTAGATGTATATCCAGGAGAGGTACTAGGACTAGTTGGGGAAAATGGTGCAGGTAAATCTACATTAATTAAAATTTTAACAGGAGCTCATAAAAATGATGAAGGACAGATATTAATAGAGGGAAAAGAAACTAAAATTAATGGACCTAAGCATGCCATGGAATTAGGTATAACAGCTATTTATCAAGAATTAAATATTGTTAAACAGCTTACTGTGGCAGAGAACGTATTTCTAGGTAGAGAGTTAAAGAATAATGGTAGATCTGGATTGCTTAATATAAAAGAAATGAGGAAAAGATCCTCAGAATTATTGAGAGAATTAGGTCAGGAGATTGATCCTAGAATAGGTATAGATAGATTGGGAATGGGAAAGCAGCAAATGGTGGAAATTGCTAAAGCCCTTAGTGTTAAAACAAAACTTCTTATAATGGATGAGCCTACCTCCAGTTTAAGTAACAGAGAGGTAAGAGAGTTGTTAAGAACTGTAAAAAATTTAAAAAGTAAAGGTATAGCTATAATATTTATATCCCATAGACTTGATGAAATAATGGAGATATGCGATAGAGTTACCGTAATGAGAGATGGAGAAAAGGTAAAGACTCTTCCTATTGGTGAGGTTACTACTGATGAGTTAATTAAGCTAATGGTTGGAAGAAATTTAGAGCATCAATTTCCAAAGGTGAACACAACCTTAGGAGAAGAAGTTTTAAGAGTTGAAAATTTGAAAAGTACAGGAGTATTTGAGAGCATAAGCTTTAGTGTTAGAAGAGGGGAAATTTTAGGTCTAGCAGGACTTGTAGGGGCAGGAAGAACAGAGGTTGCTAGAGCAATATTTGGTGCAGACCGGATAAACTCAGGTGACGTATATATTCATGGTAGAAAAGTAAGAATAAAGTCTCCTGAGGATGCTATGAAATCAGGAATTGCATTTCTTACGGAGGACAGAAAGGGACAAGGTTTGATTCTTGGCAATACTGTTTCCTTCAATATGAACATTTCTTCATACGATAAAATAAAATCTAGGTTTCTATTGAACATGAAAAAGTCTAAAGAAAGATGTAAAGAAAATATCAAAAAGCTAAATATAAATCCTCCGTCAGAAAAGTTTATAGTAAGACAGTTAAGTGGAGGAAACCAGCAAAAGGTTGTTATAGCAAAGTGGCTGAATACAAAGGCAGACATATTTATCTTTGATGAGCCTACTAGAGGAATAGATGTAGGGGCAAAGGTAGAGGTTTACAACGTTATGAATGAGCTAGTCTCTAATGGTGCAGCAATAATAATGATATCTTCTGAAATGCCAGAGATACTAGGCATGAGTGATAGAGTTATTGTTATGCATGAGGGAAGGATTACTGGAGAATTTGCTAGAGAAAATGCAAACCAAGAAAATATTATGAAAGCAGCTTCAGGGGGGGTGTAAGTAATGGAACAAGAGAGAAAAAAGGATAGGTTTAACGTATCAGAAGATAAATCCTTAAGAGCAATTTTATCTAAATTTGGGTCTTTACTAGGATTACTATTGCTCTGTGTTATTTTAACTTTTGCTTCAGATCAATTTTTAACTTTTAAAAATATCATGAACATAGCAAATCAATCAGCACTAAATAGTTTAATCTCAGTAGGTATGCTGTTAACTATATTAACAGCAGGGATAGACTTGTCTGTTGGTTCTGTATTAGCTTTATCTATTTGCGTAATGGCAGTAGCAATAACAAAATGGCACCTTAATGCTATGATGGCAATTATACTATGTCTAGTAGTTGGCTCTTTTCTAGGGTTTATCAATGGGATACTGCTTACAAAATTGAAATTACCTCATCCATTTATATCTACATTAGCTATGAAAAATGTGGCAGCAGGCTTGGCACTTATAGTTACAGGAGCATCACCGATATCAGGTTTTTCTAAATCTGTTCAATTCTTAGGTTCAGAGAAAATAGGTCTAATTCCAGTTAGTTTTATATTAGTTATAGCTGTATACGCTATATTTCACATATTTTTGAATAGAACTGCTCAAGGAAGATATATATATGCAGTTGGAGGTAATCCAGAAGCTGCAAAGTTATCAGGAGTTAATGTATCAAAAACTCTAGTTCTAGTCTATTCTCTAAGCGGTTTTATGGCAGCCCTTTGTGGAATAGTTTTAGTAGGAAGAGTTAACGCTGCTTTTCCGCTGGCAGGATTAAACTATGATGCGGATGCTATTGCAGCCTGTATCATAGGAGGGGCTTCCTTCATGGGTGGTTCCGGTACAGTATGGGGTACACTAATAGGTTCTATGATTATGGCTGTACTTAGAAATGGACTGAATCTTCTAGGAGTACCAGCAGACGTACAGACTGTTGCTATAGGATTAGTTATAATTGGTGCTGTTTATGTGGATGTTTTAAGAACTCAGGCTCAAAAGAAGGCTAAGACAAATTCAAATAGCAACACAAATACTAATACACCGGTTAATGTAAAAGCATAAAAATTGGAATATTATTCATACAATAAAGAGTTTCTATCTAAAATTGAAAATAGCAAGGACGGGAGGAAAAAACATTGGAATTAAGAGAAAGAGCATTAAAATTTCATAAAGATAACAAAGGAAAAATTGCCTTAAGGTGCAAGGTGCCGGTAAAGAATAAGGAGGACTTAACTCTTGCATATACTCCAGGGGTAGCAGAACCCTGCTTAGAGATTGAGAAAAACTATGATTGTATATATGACTATACAGCAAAGGGAAATTGGGTAGCTGTTGTTACTAATGGAACAGCTGTACTGGGACTTGGAGATATTGGTGCAGCAGCAGGGCTTCCAGTTATGGAGGGTAAAGCTGTTTTATTTAAATCCTTTGGAGGAGTGGATGCTTTTCCAATATGCTTAGAAACTAAAGACATAAATAAGATTGTAGAGACGGTAAAACTTATGGAATCTGCTTTTGGCGGCATAAACTTAGAGGATATTAAGGCACCGGAGTGTTTTGAAATAGAAGATAAATTAAAGGAAATATGTAATATACCAATATTTCATGACGATCAGCATGGAACTGCAGTGGTGTCTTCTGCCTGCCTAATTAATGCCCTAAAAATTACTAATAAAAAATTTGAAGATTTAAAAGTGGTTATTAATGGTGCTGGTTCTGCTGGAATTGCTATAACAAAGCTTCTGTTAAAGATGGGAACAAAAAATATAATACTTTGTGATACTAAGGGAGCTATATATAAAAGCAGAACAGAGGGCATGAACAAATATAAAGAGGAAATTGCTCAAATAACAAATCCTGACCAAGAACAAGGTAATCTTGAAAAGGTGCTAAAGGGAGCAGATGTATTTTTAGGAGTTTCAGCAGCAAACTGTGTAACACAGGAAATGGTTAAATCAATGAATAGTGACTCAATAATAATGGCGATGGCAAACCCAAACCCAGAAATACTTCCTAACTTAGCAAAGGAAGCAGGGGCTAGGGTTGTATGCACTGGAAGATCTGATTACCCAAATCAAGTTAACAATGTCTTAGCTTTTCCAGGAATATTTAGAGGGGCATTAGATGTTCGTGCTAGCGAAATTAATGATGAGATGAAGATTGCAGCAGCCTATGCAATAGCAGAACTTATAAATGAGGATCAGTTAAGAGAAGACTATGTTATTCCAGAGGCCTTTGATTTGAGAATAGCACCAAAGGTTGCTTTATATGTGGCGAAGGCTGCTATTGAAACAGGGGTTGCAAGAAGAAAGGATATTACTCCAGAAATGGTTGAAGAGCATACAATTGAACTTCTTAGACAAGGTCTATAAGAGATAGATTTGTCTAAAAAGAGTATAAGTATAATTTGAGTTTTAGGAGGAATTAAGGATGATAAAAGTAGGAGTTGTTGGATACGGCGTTATTGGACAAAGATTGGCAGATGGAGTTGCTCTGCAAGGAGATATGGAGCTTGTAGGGGTTGCTGATGTTTCGCCTACTTTAGCGGTAAGAGCTTTAAAGGAAAAGGGTATGCCTTATAACTTATATAATGCGATGGCTGGAAATGAAGGATTATTCAAGGAAGCTGGAATACCTATAAGTGGAACACTAGAAGATTTGATTCAAAAATGTGATGTAATTCTTGATGCTACCAGTGCTGGTATAGGTGCTAAAAATAAGGAGCTTTATAAAAAATATAATAAAAAAGCAATATTCCAAGGTGGAGAAAATAATGATGTAGCAGATGTGTTTTTCCATGGCTATGCAAACTATGAGAAAGGTATAGGAAAGCAATTTTTAAAGCTAACATCCTGTAATACTACTGGATTAATAAGAGCAGTAGACTGCATAGATAGAAAAGTTGGTGTAGAAAAGGTTGCAATTACCATAATAAGAAGAGTTGCAGATCCAGGAGATTACCACAGAGGGCTTACTAACGCACTTCAGGTAGATAAGGCTCCAAGCCATCAAGCCTTAGATCTTATGACTATAATGCCTCATGTAGATGCTACAGGGATACTTGTTCATACACCAGTAACTCACGGCCATATAATTACTGTTGTAGCTACGCCTAAGGAAGATATATTAAAAGAAGAACTATTAGATATTTTTAGTCAGCATCCAAGAATAAGAAATGTAAGACTTGTTGATGGATTCTTAGGAAATGCGTCTTTATTCAGGTATGCAAGGGACCTTGGAAACCCAAGAGGAGATATGTATGAAATAGCTGTATTTGAGGAGTCTGTTGTTAAGTCTGGTAAGGATATAATGTTTGCTATAAATATTCCACAGGAAGCGGTAGTTATACCAGAAAATATAGATGCGATAAGAGCAGCTATGGAAATGCAAAGGGACAGAATTGAAGCAGTTACAGAAACAAATAAGTATTTGGGGTTGGGAAAATGGATGTCAAAGTAGATGTTGGAATAAGGTCTATGGAGGAGTTTGACTATAAGGATAAAAGAGTTTTATTAAGGCTTGATATAAACTCTCCTATAGACATAGAAACTAAAAAGATTGTAAGTGAAAATAGAATAAATAAGAGTATTCCTACAGTTAAATATCTTATAGACAGGGGAGCAAAAGTAGCTATAATTGCCCACCAGGGAGATACGCTGGACTATCACAATTTAATACCAATGGGAGAACATGCAGAAAAGTTATCACAAAAGCTAGGTAGAGAAGTTAAATATATTGACGATGTTTGTGGTCCTGCAGCACAGGAGGCAGTTAAGAATTTAAAATCAGGAGAAGTAGTTCTCCTAGGAAATCTTAGATATCTAACAGAAGAAATATCAACCTTTGAGGATGCAGTAAAACTTGAGGCTAAGGATATGCTGAATACCTATTTAGTAAGAAGTCTTGCTCCAATAGTAGACTTCTATGTAAATGATGCCTTTGCAGCAGCTCACAGAAATGCTCCTTCAATGGTAGCCTTTCAGGAATTACTTCCTACGGCAGCAGGTTTGCTTATGTTTCAAGAGTTAAGTGCACTTACAAAGGTTATGGAATGCCCGAGCAAACCCTCTGTTTTTGTACTTGGTGGACTTAAGATATCTGATGCCTTTGGAATGATGAAACAAGTATTAGAAAATGGAACTGCAGACAAAATATTATGCTGCGGAGTTACAGGCAATATTATGTTGATGGCTAAGGGCTATAACATAGGAGAGGTTAACGAAAAATTTATTAAGGATAGAAAACTAGATGTATTTATAGGCTCTGCAAAGGAGTATTTAGAAAAGTATAGTGAAAAGATAGTTTATCCTCTAGATTTAGCCTATGAAGAAGGTGGTATGAGAAAAGAGACTTCTATTGATAAACTTCCTTTAAACCATATGTTCATGGATATAGGTTGTGAAACTATAGAGTTGTTTAAGAAAGAACTCTCTAAAGCAGGGACTATATTTGTCAATGGACCAGCAGGAGTTTATGAAAATAAAATTTTTGAAAATGGAACTAAGGGAATATGGACTTCTATAGCAGAAGCAAAAGGATATTCTGTTATAGGTGGAGGAGATACTGTTAGTGCCGCACAGCGTTTTATTGATACGTCAAGGATAAATTATGTTTGTACTGCTGGTGGTGCTATGGTTAGGTTCTTATCTGGAGTAAAATTACCTTTAATTGAAGCAATGAAAAAGGCTTATACACGGGAAGTGGAGGTATAGTATGTTAAGCTTAGAAAAAAAGAAGGAGCTAGAAGCACTGGCTCTTAAAATAAGGATTGAGACTATAAGAACTATTGGCACCTTAGGTTTTGGACATATGGGTGGAGCTATGTCAGTAGTTGATACATTAGCAGTTCTTTATGGTGACGTAATGAATATAGATCCGAAAAACCCAAGCTGGGAGGAAAGAGATTGGCTTGTATGCTCAAAGGGACATGCCGGCCCTGCGGTATACTCTACCTTAGCATTAAAGGGCTATTTTCCTAAAGAAGACCTACTTACCCTAAACAAACCAGCTACTCATTTACCAAGCCATTGTGATAGAAATCTTACTACAGGTATAGATATGACTACAGGCTCTCTAGGTCAAGGTGCATCAACAGCTTTAGGAGTAACAATTGGAAACAGACTAAAAGGAAGAAGCAATTATATTTATCTAATTCTTGGCGATGGAGAAATTCAGGAAGGTCAGGTATGGGAAATGGTTATGTGTGCTGCCCAACAAAAGGCAGATCATCTTATAGCCTTTGTTGACTATAATAAGCAGCAATTAGATGGATTTACAAAGGATATAAATGATTTAGGGGATATAGTGGCTAAATTCCAAAGCTTTGGATGGTTTTCACAAGAGGTTTGTGGCCATGATGTTGAGGAGATATATAATGCAGTTATTAAAGCTAAGGAGAACAAGGGAAAACCTTCGGTTATAGTGCTTAACACTATAAAAAGTAAAGGTTATTGTTTTGGTGAAGGCATTGTAAGTAACCACCATATTACAGTAAGCGAAGAACAGATGAAAGAAGCTATAAGACTTTTAGAAGATAAGCTGAAGGAGGTGGAGAAATAGTGGTTGTAAAATTAGCTGAAAAAAGAGTAAAAGAAGAAAAAGAAATGAGAACTATGTACTGTGAGACTCTTATGGAGTTGGCTGAAAAAGATGAGAATGTAGTTGTACTTGATGCTGATTTAATGAGTTCTATGGGAATGGTGTCTTTCCAGAAGAAATATCCTGAAAGAACCTTTAATGTTGGAATACAGGAAGCTAATATGATGGGAACAGCAGCAGGCATGTCTGCAGTAGGGCTGATTCCCTTTGCCCACAGCTTTGGTCCTTTTGCTACAAGAAGGTGCTTTGATCAAATATTTTTATCCTGTGGTTATGGAAAGTTAAATGTGAAAATAACCGGTAGTGATCCAGGAGTAACTGCTGCTTATAATGGAGGCACTCATATGCCTTTTGAGGATATGGGAATATTAAGAAATGTTCCTAATATAACCATTATTGAACCTGTAGATAGTACCATGCTTAAAGATATAATAGGACAGATTGCTTACAAATATGGTGTGTTTTATACAAGACTTCTAAGGAAAAATGCCACAAAGATTTATGCAGAAGGATCTACCTTTGAAATCGGAAAGGCTATACCACTAAGAGACGGCAAGGATGTAACAGTCTTTGCTACGGGCATAATGGTGGAAGAGGCCCTTAAAGCGGCTGAAGAGTTGGATAAAGAAGGAATTTCTGTAAGAGTTGAAAATGTATTTACCTTAAAGCCTATAGATAAAGAAGCAATAATAAAATGCGCTGAGGAGACAGGAGCAATTGTAACTGCTGAAAATCACAGTATTCTTAACGGATTAGGTTCGGCAGTGGCGGAGGTTGTTGTAGAGAGTGTACCAGTACCTGTTGAAAGGGTAGGTGTAGAAGATAGATTTGGTCAAGTTGGACCGGTAGATTATTTAAAAGAAGAGTATGGACTTACCTACAACCACATAATTACAAAGGTTAAAAGAGTGTTAGAAAGAAAGTGTAGCAAATAGCTTATATTTAAAATTTATGGAGAGGTGACGTAAGGTGTTGAGAATTAGACAAAAGGAAGCTTTTAGTTATGGCTATAACTCTATAGCTGCAATTGATGAAAAAGAGCATAATACTATGATGGACTTTGGCATATTGAGAATTGCTAAAGGGCAGGTGGAAATAGATAAAGACAGTAAAGAAAGGGCATTTCTTTTAATAAAAGGTGAAGTGGTTTTTGAATATGAAGAAAAAAAAGAAATAGCTGCAAGAAAATCTTGTTTTGATGAGGATCCATGGGTGCTTCATGTACCGAAGGATGTAGAGGTAAAAATTACTGGTCTTTCGGAAGATACGGAAATCTCTGTTACGAAGACCACTAATGACAAGGTATTTCAATCTAAATTATATACAAATAAAGAATGTAGAAGTGAAAATCGTGGAGCTGGAACAATGAAGGAGGCATCCACAAGAATTGTAAGAACTGTTTTTGATTATTCAAATGCAGATTATTCAAACCTAGTAGTAGGGGAAGTAGTAGATTATCCAGGAAAATGGTCGAGCTACCCTCCACACTATCATCCACAGCCAGAGATATACTTCTATAAGTTTAACCCTGAAAATGGATATGGCTTCTCTGAACTAGGAGAGGACGTAGTAAAAATAAAAAATAATGATACTGTAAAAATATTAGATAACGCTACTCATCCTCAAACTACAGCACCAGGATATGCAATGTACTACATCTGGGTTATAAGACACTTAGATGGAAATCCATATATAACTCCAACCTTTGTTCCTGAACATTTATGGGTTACAGAAAAGGATGCTAAAATTTGGCCGGATAAATAGAATTCAGTTAATAATATAAAGTGAATTTTAAAAAAATCAGCTTAAGTAATATACTCGTAAGAGTTTTTAAGAGGTGAAAATATGAAAACTATAAGACTTACAATGGCTCAGGCTCTTGTTAAGTTTCTTGATAACCAGTATATAGAGTTTGATGGCACTGTAACTAAATTTGTTAAGGGGATATTTACAGTCTTTGGACATGGAAATGTACTTGGACTAGGTCAAGCCCTAGAAGAAGATTCAGGAGACTTAATAGTTCATCAAGGTAGAAATGAGCAGGGAATGGCTCATGCAGCTATGGGGTTTGCAAAGCAAATGCACAGAAAGCAGATATATGCCTGCACCTCCTCTGTAGGACCAGGGGCAGCTAATATGGTGACAGCAGCAGCAACTGCAACTGCAAACAGAATTCCTGTACTTTTCTTACCAGGAGATGTATATGCAGCAAGGCAGCCAGACCCTGTATTGCAGCAGGTAGAGCATTTTCATAATTTAAATATAAGCACAAATGATGCCTTTAAAGCAGTAAGTAAGTACTGGGATAGAATAAGCAGACCGGAGCAGCTAATGACAGCAGCTATAAATGCTATGAGGGTACTGACAGACCCTGCAGATACAGGAGCTGTTACATTAGCACTTCCACAGGATGTTCAGGGTGAAGCCTATGATTATCCAGAGTATTTCTTTAAAAAGAGAATTCACAGAATAGAAAGAAGGCCTGCAACAAAGGAAATGGTTAAAGAGGCAGCAGAGCTAATTCTTAGGAAGAAAAAGCCTATACTAATCTGCGGTGGTGGGGTAAGGTATTCTGAAGCTGCGGAAGTATTTAAAGGTTTTGCGGAGAGATTTAATATTCCTTTTGGAGAAACACAGGCGGGAAAAAGTGCTGTTTTGTGGAGTCACAAATTAAATTTAGGAGGAATAGGAGCTACAGGAAACTTAGCAGCGAACACTATTGCCAAGGAGGCAGATCTTATAATAGGTGTTGGAACTAGATATACAGATTTTACAACCTCCTCTAAGTGGTTATTTCAAAATCCAGAGGTTGAATTTTTGAATATAAACATAGCTGAATTTGATTCCTATAAACTAGATGCAATTAAAGTTACTGCAGATGCTAAAGCAGCCTTGGAAGCTATAGGTGATGAATTGGAGAAGGTTGGATATAAATCATGCTATAAAGAGGAAATAAAAGAAGCTAAAGATAAGTGGCAGGCTGAATTAGATAGATTATTTAATTTAGAATATACCGGTGAAACTTTTAAGCCGGAAGTGGCTGGTCACTTAGATCATGTACTAGAGGAGTTTGGAAAGAAAACAGGAGCTTATCTTACTCAAACTAAAGTATTAGGGATGCTAGATGAAATGCTGGATGATGACGCAATAGTGGTAGGTTCTTCAGGAAGTCTTCCAGGGGATCTGCAGAGGGGATGGAGACCAAAGACAGTTAACAGCTACCATATGGAATACGGCTATTCCTGTATGGGCTATGAGGTAAATGCAGCTTTAGGAGTTAAGATTGCAGCTCCAGAAAAAGAAGTGTATTCACTATTAGGGGATGGTTCATATATGATGCTTCATTCAGAATTACCAACATCTATTCAGGAGAAAAAGAAAATAAATATTATAGTCTTTGACAACATGTCATTTGGATGTATAAATAATTTGCAAATGGGTAAGGGCATGGGAAGCTTTGGAACTGAGTTTAGATTTAGAAATGAGGAAACAGGCAAGCTGGATGGTGGCTTAGTTCCAATAGATTTTGCTATGAGTGCCGCTGCCTATGGATGTAAAACCTATAGGGTTAAAACTGTAGGAGAACTAAGGACAGCCATTGAAGATTCTAAAAAACAAACTGTATCCACCTTAATTGACATTAAGATACTGCCAAAAACTATGACTCATGATTATGAATCCTGGTGGCGAGTAGGCATTGCAGAGGTATCCAATAAGGAAAGTATAAGGAAAGCCCGTGAAGAATTAGAAGAAGAAATGAAAAAAGCTAGAGAATATTAGGGAGATGGGTGGAGGAATAGTATGTTAGATAAAAATAAAGTAAGACTTGGGATAGCTCCTATAGCATGGACAAATGATGATATGCCTGAGCTTGGGAGAGAAAATACCTTTCAGCAATGTATAAGTGAAATGGCACTTGCAGGATTTACAGGAAGTGAGGTGGGGAATAAGTACCCTAGAGATATTCAAGTATTAAAAAAAGCTTTAGAACTAAGGGGTATAAGTATAGCCAGCGCTTGGTTTAGTTCCTTTTTAACTACTAAACCCTTTGAAGAAACTGCTGAAGCCTTTATAAAGCATAGAGATTTTCTAAAGGAAATGGGAGCAGAGGTGATTGTTGTAGCGGAACAGGGCCACAGCATTCAGGGAATGATAGATATGCCTGTTATAAGTAGGAAGCCTCATTTTTCAGAGGAGGAATGGGTTAAGCTTGCAAGAGGCTTAGAGGAGCTTGGAAAACTTGCTAAAGAGCAAGATATGAACATTGTTTATCACCATCATATGGGGACGGGAGTACAGACTCTAGAGGAAATAGATAAGCTGATGGCAATGACAGACCCAGAGTTAGTTTATTTACTATTTGATACAGGGCATCTTACTTTTTCACAGGTAAACCCAGAGGTGGTTTTAAATAAGTATATAAATAGAATAAAACACGTACATTTAAAGGATATAAGAGAAGAAGTATTAGATAAAGTTTATAAGGAACAGATGAGCTTTCTTAATGCAGTTAAGCATGGAGTCTTTACTGTTCCAGGTGATGGGATGATTAATTATGCCCCTCTTTTCAAAATCTTAGACAAAAATAATTATGAAGGATGGTTTATTGTTGAGGCTGAACAAGACCCAGCCAAAGCGAATCCTTTAGAATATGCAATTAAGGCAAGAAAATTTATAAAAGAGCAAACTGGCTTATAGATAGGAGTACTGGGAGTTAATCCGAAAAAGATCTGATAAAAAATACCAGTAGCATTAGATGGGAGAGGTTAAAAATGTCAAATAACATTGTCCTTGGAATAATCGGTGCAGGAAGAATAGGAAAACTACATGGGGAGAATATAGTCAATAATTTTCCAGATATAAGACTTAAGGCAATTGCCGATATATACGCAGATAAGATAATTGAATGGGCACAGGGAATAGGAATAGAAGAGGTTTATGAAGACTATAGGGATATATTAAAAGATCCTGAGATAAATACAGTTCTCATATGTTCTTCAACCAATACCCATTCAACTATAACTATAGAAGCTGCTGAAGCAGGAAAGCATATTTTTTGTGAAAAGCCTATAGATTTTGATCTTGAAAAGATAGTTGCTGCTCTCGATGCCGTTAAAAAGGCAGGAGTTAAGTTTCAGGTAGGTTTTAACAGGAGATTTGATCACAACTTTAGAAAGGTACATGAGCTTATAAAAGAAGGAAAAATAGGTGACCCTCATATCATTAAGGTTACTTCTAGAGACCCAGAGCCGCCGCCAATTGAGTATGTTAAGGTTTCTGGTGGAATGTTCATGGATATGACTATCCACGATTTTGATATGGTACGATATCTATCTGGAAGTGAGGTAGAAGAGGTATATACAAATGCAGCAGTGCTTGTAGATCCTGCTATTGGAGAAGCTGGAGATGTAGATACAGCCTTAATTACACTAAAATTCAAAAATGGAGCTATAGGTGTTATAGATAACAGCAGGAGAGCTGCCTACGGATATGATCAAAGAGTTGAAGTATTCGGTTCTAAGGGAGGGGTAACGGTAAGTAATGATACTCCATCTTCAGCTGTACTTAGCACTTCAGAAGGAGTGTTTGCTGATAAGCCTAAATATTTCTTCTTAGAAAGATATAAGGATTCCTTTGTGGAGGAACTAAGACAGTTCTTTAATGCAATCAAAAATGATACCAAAACTCCTGTTGAAGGCATAGATGGATTAAAGCCAATTATAATTGCAATGGCTGCAAGAAAGTCCTATGAAGAGAAAAGACCAATAAAAATAATAGAGTAATTCAAAAGTTAAATAAAACAGTAGATTAGCATAAAGTCCTTTATTCTAATTCTACTGTTTTTATTTAAAAATAAGGGGGAAATTGGGGATGGAATATAGTTTTGGATTTGGAAAGGGAAAGATGAACTTTGACATAGATAGTGAAAATATTTTGGGCATATTAGAGCCTAACGAGGTGAAAATAGAGCTAACTGGTGCAGATGAGGTCAGAAGGGCGATGGAAAACCCTATTGCGTCCAGCAGATTAAAGGACATAGTAAAACCAGGAGAGAAAGTAGTAATAGTTACTAGTGATATAACCAGACCTATGCCAAGTAAAATAGTTCTACCTGTAGTAATAGAAGAACTAAATAGTGCTGGAATTAAGGATCAGGATATTACCATAGTATTTGCTCTTGGTAGTCATAGATCTCACACAGAGGAAGAAAAAAAATATTTAGTTGGTAAAGAGATATATGAAAAAATAAACTGCATAGACAGCAGTTCAACAGAGTTTGTGCATCTTGGAGTAACATCAGAGGGAACGCCGGTGGACATTAGTAAAATTGTTGTTAAAGCTGACAGAAGAATTTGCTTAGGAAATATAGAATATCATTATTTTGCAGGATACAGCGGAGGTGCCAAGGCCATAATGCCGGGAGTTTCAACAAGGGCAGCTATTCAGGCAAATCATAGCAAAATGGTGCATGAAAAAGCAACAACGGGGAATGTAAAAGATAATCCTGTAAGAATGGATATAGAAACTGTAGAAAAGTTTGTACCTATAGACTTTATAGTAAATGTAGTACTAGATAGTAACAAACAAATAATTAAAGCGGTAGCCGGTCACTATATAAAAGCTCATAGAGAAGGCTGTAAGTTTTTAGATAGTTTTTATAAGATAAGAATAAAAGAAAAAGCGGATATTGTTATCACAACACCGGGAGGATACCCTAAGGATTTAAACTTATATCAAGCCCAAAAAGCGTTGGACAACTCCAAACATGCGGTAAAAGAAGGTGGGATAATAATATTAGTTGCCTCCTGCAGGGAAGGATTAGGAGAAAAGGTATTTGAGAACTGGATGTTAGAAGCAGAAAAACCTGAAGATATGATAGAACAAGTAAAAAAGAATTTTCAATTAGGAGGTCATAAAGCAGCAGCAATTGCTATGATATTAAAAAGGTGTAAGGTATACCTAGTTTCTGAACTTGAAGAAGGATTTGTAAGAAGTATATTTATGGAGCCTTTTAGCGATGCACAAAGTGCTGTGGAAGCTGCTTTCAAAGAAACTGGGGAAGATTCTAAGGTAATTCTCATGCCTTTCGGAGGCTCAACCTTACCAAATTTAGATTAAGTAGAAAAGGATAGGTTTAAGGAAATTTAAAAGTTACAGACTATAGGTTAGTGTAGTCTGTAACTTTTATTTTAAGAGTATTTATTGTAGAGTAGGATATTTTACACTATAGAGGATTAGGATGAAGTGAAAAATTTTACTAATTGTATTATAATGTAAGGGGTGTAGAAGTAGTATTTAGTTTTAATAAATTAAATAATTGGGGGAGAAATTAAATGAATTTATATTTTGTAAGACATGGGGAAACTAAGGAAAATCAGGGCGGAAGTTACTATGGAAGCCTTGATGTAGAACTTACAGAGCAAGGTATATTACAATCACATAGGGCAGAAGAGATACTAAGAGATATAAACTTTAAAACAGTATATATCAGTGAAAAAAAGAGAGCAGAGCAAACAGCTGATATTTTATTGAAAAATAAACATTGCAATTTAATCAGAGATAGTAGAATAAATGAAACAAACTTTGGAGAGTTTGAAGGAAAAGCTTATGATAAAATAAAAGAGCTGTACCCTGCAGAATGGAGGCTCTGGTGTGAAAATTGGAGGGACTTTGCACCACCAGGGGGAGAGAGTTATTTACAGGTTTATGATAGAGTTAAAAGCTTCATGGATGACATTTTAAAGCTTGATGAAGAAAATATTCTAATCGTAACCCACGGTGGAGTTATAAGGTCTATTTATTGTTACATATTAGGAGGCAACTTAGACTTCTTCTGGAGTTTTGGCTCTAAGAATTGTGATATAACTTTAATAAAATATGAGTATGGAAATCTATTTATAGATAGTATAACTCATGTCTAAGTTTTTTAAATCAAAAGACAAGCTTAAAAAATGATGGGGGAAACAAAAAATGAAAAGAATAATACAAAATCTATTATTAATGGTTCAATTTTTAACCAGAATTCCAGTTAACCTAAATTTACCTTGTGAGAAAGAAGATTTTAAAAGAGGAGCTATATTTCTTCCTGTAGTTGGATTTATAATAGGAGCTATTCAATGGGGTATATATGAGCTTTTTATAAGGATTTTACCATTAGAACCTACTATTGTAATAATACTGTTAGCTGGAATCATAGTAACAGGAGCGCTACATTTAGATGGGTTAGGAGATACCTGTGATGGTTTTTTCGCCTTTAAAGGCAATGATAGAATAATTGAGATAATGAAGGACAGTAGAATAGGAAGCTATGCTTGTATTGCAGTAATATTTGACTTGCTCTTTAAGTATGCTTTATTCTCATCAATAGCTCCAAGTTTTCCTATAGGAATTATAGTTGTACCTATTATATCAAGATTCACCACGGTTTTTATAATTACTATAGGTAAAAATGCTAAAAAGACGGGATCTGGCAACCTTTTTGTGGAGAATGTTGGAAAGCTTCAACTTTTTATCAGCTTTTTATTAACTACAGGAATTTTAATCTTAATGATGAATGCTATACATGTAATAATACTACTATTTGCTGGAGTGGTTTTCACTGCAATATTTAATGAGTTTTCTAAGAGTAAAATTGGGGGAATTACAGGAGATATTTTAGGAGCAAATAACGAATTGGTGGAAATACTAACATTAATTTTAATAGCAGTTATTTTAAGATAGTTACATATTCAATAGAAAATTAAGAGGATAAAAGCAGACTAAGAAATATAATAAAATGGTCTTGCAATTATTAAATAGTATTATAAGGAGATATGGACATGGGAAAGATAATCTTGGTTACTGGCGGCAGCAGAAGTGGAAAAAGTACCTTTGCAGAAAAGTTATTAGAGAACAAAAATGATGTGTTATATATTGCAACGGCTATAGTAACAGACAAGGAAATGGAAAAAAGAATTGAAAAGCACAAAAAACAGAGAAATCAAAAATGGGCAACCTATGAAGGCTTTAAAAATTTAGCGGAAGTTATAAAAAAAGATAGCCATAAATATATAATGATTGAATGTATAGGCACTATGGTAACAAACTTTATGTTTGACAAAGAGTACAACTTTGATACTATGTCACAGGAAGATATATCAGAGCTTAGTAAGAAGATAAAATCAGAGGTAGAAACACTGCTTTTAGCGGCAAAGGACAGTGACAAAGAAGTAGTTATTGTTACTAACGAAGTAGGTTGGAGTTTAGTGCCTGAATATAGACTTGGAAGAATATTTAGTGATATTTTAGGACATGTAAATCAATATATAGGAAGCTTCAGTGATGAAGCGTATTTGGTGGCCTGTGGGTTTCCTTTAAAGTTAAAGTAATAAGAAGGAGTTATACTATGTTGCGTATAACTCCTTCTTATTTTCTAAAGATTTGCTTATTGGGATAATATGTGGTCTTCCATTTGAAGGATTTTTTAATAAATGTACATCCATATTATAAACTTCTTTTATATTTTTTTTAGTTATTACTTCTTCAGGAGACCCTTGAGAAATAATTCTACCTTTGCTCATTAACAGTATTTCATCACTGTATTGAGCAGCTAGATTCAAATCATGAAGTACAGTTATGATGGTAATGTCTCTATTTAGAAACTTGATAGTATCTAGCAATTCTACCTGATGATATAAATCAAGGTGAGAAATTGGTTCATCTAACAGAATTATTTTTGTATCTTGAGCAAGTGCTCTAGCTATTAAAACTCTCTGCTGTTCGCCTCCACTTAGGGAGGAAATATTTTTTTCTCTTAACTGCCAGGTATTGGTCATCTCCATTGCATTTTTTACTAATTCCATATCCTTGTCATTTTCTGATTGAAGTCTGGATATGTATGGTGATCTTCCCATTAAAACTATATCCAAAGCAGAAAAGTCAAAGTCTAAAATAGTATTTTGAGGAACAGTGGAGACTTTTTTAGCTAACTCTTTATTTTTGTAACTTATAATATCTTTGTCCTCAATTAATATAGAATTCTTTTTAGGCTCTAAAATTTTAGATAAGTTCTTTATAAAAGTAGTTTTACCAGAGCCGTTAGGACCTATAATACTATAAAACTTATTTTCTTTAAAATTGATATTTATATCCTGAAGAATTTTCTTGTCTTCATAGCTATAGTCTAGATTTTGAACCTGTACTGAATAAGCTTTAGGTTTAGTCACCTATTACACCTTCCTTTTATTTTTTATTAAAAGATAGATAAAGTAAGGGGCCCCAATTACTGAGGTAATAGCTCCTACGGGGATTTCAGCAGGTGATGCTAAAGTTCTAGCTAAAGTATCTGATAGTATCATAAACAGAGCTCCACCTACAGCTGAAAATGGAATTAGAATTCTATGATCAGGTCCTAAGAGTATTCTTATTATGTGAGGTATTATTAAACCTACAAAGCCTATAACTCCGCTAACAGATACGCAGGCTGCAACAACTAAAGAAGATATAATTAGCGTTATTTTCTTCAAGTTTTCAACTTCAATGCCTAAACTTTTTGCAGTTTCATCGCCAGTGAGCATTATATTTAGGTCTCTTGAAAAAATCATAAAAATTAATAAGCCTATAATTACAAATATAGAGAGCATTATAACTTGATTCCAACTTGCAGTTGAAACACTTCCCATAGTCCAAAATATTATTTTTTCAATGCTTTCACGATTAAATACCATTAGTAAGGATATTAGCGAAGACAAAAGAAAGCTTACAGATATACCAGAAAGCAATAAGGTATTTATAGGAACTTTATTACCAACTTTAGCAATGCTATATACTATTATAGTGGTTATAATTGCACCAGCAAAAGCCAGAAGGGTAGTAATGCCCAGTCCGCTGAAAGAGTTATCCATACCTGTAACTATTGCTAATGCAGCACCAAGAGCAGAGCCTGAGGATACACCTAATACATAAGGATCTGCCATTGGGTTTTTAAACATTGCCTGAAATGCCGCACCTACAATAGATAATCCCATGCCCACAATACCGGATAGTATAATACGGGGCAATCTTATGTTAAGTATTATTACAGTATGAGTAGATGAAAAGCTATCTACTGAAATCAAGTTACTTATAAAGGGAATGTTATGTAAAATAATTTGTAGAGATTCTAAAAAGGATATATTTGCAGTACCTAAGGTACTGCAAAGAATTGAAGAAGCAAAAAGTATAATAATTAATAATGTAAGATAAAGTTTGTAGTGTTTATTATTTGTTGATGATACCATAATAAAGCCTCTCATCGATAAAATTATTTAAATGCTTCTGGATGTATTATCTTAGCTAGCTGCTCGAAGCCTTCTGCCAGTCTAGGACCTTGTCTTTCTAAAATATCAGGGTTAATATCAAATAATTTATTATTTTTTACAGCTGTTAAGTCTTTATATCCGTTAGTATTTTTAATTCCAGTCTTAATATCATCAGGACTTCCTGCGATATAAGTAGAGCAAACTAAAATATCAGGATTTTTTTCTATGAGTTTTTCCAGGCTGTAAGCCCATCCTTCAGCATCATCAGCAGCATTTTTACCGCCAGCCATACTTATCATTTTGCTGATAAAGGTATTTTTTCCTGCAGTAAAATCTCCATCTTTACCATAGGATATAACGTAATATACGCTAGGAGTATTTTTACCAGTAACTTTTTCTTTAACTTCAGCAATCTTCTTTTCCATATTAGTTACAATTTCAGCTGCCTTTTCATTAGCATTTGCGATTTGTCCTACTTTTTTTATTGTAGTATAAGTTCCTTCAAAGCTTTCATCGCCTTGGATTATAACAACCTTAACATTTAAAGCTTCTAATTTTTCTACTGCTTCCTTTGGAAAGATTGATGAAGCGATAAGAATATCTGGCTTTAGCTCTACTATTTTTTCTATATTAGGATTTTGAATTCCTCCGATAGATTGAATACTTTTAGTTTCTTGAGGAAAATTACAAAAATCAGTCCTTCCAACTAGCTTATCCTTTTCACCTAAAGCAAATAATATTTCTGTAATATTAGGTGCGCCTGAAACTATCCTTTGAGGTTCTTTGTCTATTTTTACATCTCTTCCATAGAAGTCTTTGAAGGTTAGTGGGTAAGAGGTAATTTTAGAGTTGTTATTACTAGAACCATTACTATTTTCTGAAGAGGAACTTTTATTTGAACAAGCACTTAGAGATATAACAAAAATGGAGCAAATTAGAAACGTAACAATCTTTTTAAAGTTTATCATATGTCATCCTCCTGAAATAAATTAAAAATTCTATCAGACAGAAATATACTACCTGAATATAATTATCTTAATAATAAAACCGCTATCAGCTAGATAACGGTTTACAAACAAAACTATTTGTTCACCAGCTTATCCACGTAAGCATGCTCAGTGAAAAATTTAGGCAGGTCTCCTGGCTCTGATTCATCGCATATTGATGCCTTCCCTGTTACCAAGTGACATAATATCAATATACTCCTCATTACAGTGGCGGGACCGCACGAGGCTTTAACTCGTTTCCCTTTTAAACTTATGATTTGCTCCATAAGTACCTAAATCCATATTATTTACTTTTAACTGAATTATAACATTGGGTTAAGTAATTATCAATAATATTTTACCAGCACCAATACTTTAATTCCTTGACGAAAGTTATAGAGTAATGTAATATCAAAATTAGGCAATAGAAAATATGGTAATTATAGAAAAAAGTTATAAAGCTTGATATATAAAATAATTAACATTAAACTTATATTAGGTAACAAAAATGTAACTAATAGACTTTAAAGTGCTATCTTGAATTTATTATAAAATAAAAATATAATAAATTTATAGTTAAAGTATATAATAAAAATGTTCTTATAAAAATGGTAAAGAGAGGTATATGCTATGGAAAAAGTAACAAAGGACATGACAATAGGAGAAATAATCAGAATGAACCCTAGATACGCAGAAGTTCTAATGACATTTGGAATGGGATGTGTAGGATGCCCAGCATCTCAAGCTGAAACTTTAGAGCAGGCTGCTCAAGTTCATGGTTTAGAGTTAGATAACTTATTAAGAGCTCTAAATGCACTATAGTAACAGTATTTAATTTCAGAAGAGTACTAACCTCCATTATTATTGATGGAGGTTTTATTTATTTCTATAGTTTTTTGCATTTAAAGTCATACTGGTTTACACATTGTTACTATATTACATAAAAGTAACTACTTGAATATAACTACATTAATATTTAGTATTTTAATTGTGGTATTTTCTAGAAATAAAAGAAGCTATTATAAAATATAAAGGGGATGACTATCTATGACAAGTAATGTATACTTTGCTAATCTTAGAGCTAGAAGTGAAAAAGAAAATAAAATAACTAAAATTCAAAGATTATTTGATAGAGCAGGATTTTCAAAGCTTTTAAATGAAGGGGACTTAACAGCGATTAAAATTCACTTTGGGGAATTAGGAAATGATTCTTTTATAAGTCCTGTTTATGTTAGACAAGTTGTTAACAAAATAAAAGAAAGTAAGGCTAAGCCATACCTTACAGATACAAACACATTATACTCTGGAAGCAGACATAATGCAGTAGACCATTTAGAAACTGCAGTAATGCATGGTTTTGACTACGCTGTGACAGGGGCTCCAGTAGTTATTGCTGATGGAATCTTAGGGGAAGATGTTAAAGAGATAGAAATTAATAAAAAGCATTTTAAAAATGCTAAAATAGCAGGGGGAATAACCGCTGCAGACAGTATGATTGTTATGTCTCACTTTAAAGGACATGAAATGGCTGGTTTTGGCGGTTCAATTAAGAATTTAGCTATGGGTTGTGCTCCAGCGTCAGGAAAAAGAGAACAACACTCTACAAGACCTTTTGTAAATGCTGATAATTGTGTAGGTTGTGAAAAGTGTGCAAAGGTATGCCCTCAAGCAGCTGCAATTATTGAAAATAAAAAATCTTATATAGATAGACAAAAGTGCATAGGCTGTGGTGAGTGTATGACAGTATGTTCTGTAAAAGCTATTGAATTGAACTGGGATGTGGAAATGAAAGAGTTCACAGAGAAACTTACCGAGTATGCTTATGGAGCGGTGAAAGGCAAGGAGGGCAAGGTAGGATATATTAATTTCCTTATAAACATAACACCAGACTGTGATTGCGTTCCATGGAGTGACGCACCTATAGTTTCTGATATAGGGATTCTTGCATCTGAAGATCCTATAGCCCTTGATCAAGCATGCTTAGATTTAGTAAACAAGGCAAAGGCGTTAAATAACTCATTATTAGAAAATGAACATCATCATCATGATGAAAATTGTGAGCATGATAAGTTTAAGTCAATGAGAAGCAATACCTGTGGAGATATTCAACTATCTTATGGAGAAGAATTAGGATTAGGAAGCAGAGAATATAATTTAATAGAAATATAATCTTAGCAAATAAGAATTGGGAGTGAAGTGAACTTTTTACCACTCCCAATTCTTATTTTTATGAAAAGTATTATCAGAAAGCATTTAACCCCAAATTTAATGTTAAGTAATAAAAATAATAAAATTCTAGTTTTTATGTATGATAATTTTTCTATTTCAAATAATAAGTTAGAGAAAAATCTGAACTTTAAATTTAGTAACCGCTAGGAGGGTTAATCTTATGGCTAAAGTTATGAAAACTATGGA
This sequence comes from Clostridium sp. CX1, assembly GCF_025398335.1. Lineage (GTDB taxonomy): Bacteria > Bacillota > Clostridia > Clostridiales > Clostridiaceae > Clostridium_AM > Clostridium_AM tanneri. Next base: position 34,412 of record NZ_JAODOO010000017.1, on the reverse strand, counting down.
TGGAAATCAGGCAGCAACCTATGCATCCTATGCATTTACAGATGTTGCAGCCATATTCCCCATTACTCCATCAACCCCAATGGGAGAATTAGCTGATGACTGGTCCGCTCATGGCAAGAAGAATTTGTTTGGGCAGACAGTTAGAGTTTCAGAATTACAGTCAGAAGCAGGTGCTTCTGGAGCAGTGCATGGTTCTATTATAGCAGGAGCTCTAACTACCACTTATACAGCATCACAAGGATTGCTATTAATGATTCCTAATATGTATAAGATGGCTGGAGAACTTCTTCCAGCAGTTTTCCACGTAAGTGCTCGTGCTATTGCAACCCACGCACTATCAATATTTGGAGATCACCAAGACGTAATGGCTACTAGGCAAACTGGTTTTGCATTATTAGCTTCATCAAGTGTGCAGGAGGTTATGGATATTGCCCCTATAGCTCATCTTGCTGCTATTAAATCAAGAGTACCATTTTTACATTTCTTCGATGGATTTAGAACTTCTCATGAATATCAAAAAATAGAGGTTATAGATTATGAGGATTTAGGCAAGTTAGTAGATTATGATGCCATAAAGGAGTTTAGGGATAGAGCATTAAATCCAGAACGCCCAACTGTAGCAGGAACTGCACAAAATCCAGATATATACTTCCAAGGAAGAGAGTCATCAAATAGATTTTTTGATGCTGTTCCTGATGTAGTAGAAAATTATATGAGAGAAATAGAAAAAATTACAGGAAGAGTATATCATCCTTTTGACTACTATGGAGCAGAGAATGCAGAATACATAATTGTAGCAATGGGATCAGTATGTGATACCATAGATGAAACAATAGATTATCTTATGAAAAAGGGAGAGAAAGTAGGACGTATTAAAGTACATTTATACAGACCTTTCTCACCAAAATATTTCTTTGATGTTTTGCCTAAAAGTGTAAAGAAAATATCTGTTTTAGATAGAACAAAGGAGCCGGGATCAGTAGGAGAGCCATTATATCTTGATGTAACCAACCTATTCTATAATAGAGAAGATAAGCCTGTAATTGTAGGCGGAAGATATGGATTAGGTTCTAAGGATACAAGACCATCACAAATACTTTCAGTATTTGATAACTTGAAAAAAGATAACCCTAAGAATGGGTTTACTATTGGTATAGTAGATGATGTTACAAACACTTCACTGAAAGAAGAAGAAATTATAGATACTACACCGGAAGGAACAATAAGCTGTAGATTCTGGGGCTTAGGTTCTGACGGTACAGTAGGGGCTAATAAATCTGCTATTAAGATAATTGGAGATAACACAAATCTCTATGCTCAAGCATATTTTTCCTACGATAGTAAAAAATCAGGAGGAAGTACTGTTTCACATTTAAGATTTGGAAAGCAGCCAATAAAATCTCCTTATTTAGTTTATGATGCAGACTATGTGGCATGCCATAATAAATCTTTTGTATATCAATTCGATTTAGTAAAGGGACTTAAAAAGGGTGGAATATTTGTATTAAACTGTCCATGGACTGAAAAAGAATTAGAGGAAAAGCTTCCAGGAACCTTTAAGAAATATATTGCTGAAAATAATATTAATTTCTATACTGTAGATGCTGTGAAAATTGCTAGTGAAATAGGTTTAGGCGGAAGAATTAATATGATAATGCAAACTGCCTTCTTTAAATTAGCAAATGTAATTCCTATTGAAGATGCTATTAGATATCTAAAGGATTCCATTGAAAAGACCTATGGAAAGAAAGGTCCAAAAATAGTAGATATGAATAAGGCAGCAGTAGATAGGGCAATAGAGGCTCTTGTAAAAGTGAAAGTGCCAGATTCATGGAAAAATGCTGAGGATAGGGAAGTTGTAGGTGAAATCAAAAATGAATTCGTTAGAAATATTCAAAAACCTATGGCTAGAGCTGAAGGTGATGAGCTTCCAGTAAGTGCTTTCAAAGGAATGGAAGATGGAAGACATCCAATGGGAACTACTGCTTATGAAAAGAGAGGTATTGCAGTAATGTTGCCTCAGTGGCAACCGGAAAAATGTATTCAGTGTAACCAATGCGCCTACGTATGTCCACATGCTACTATAAGAGCCTTCTTATTAGATGAGGAAGAAATGAAAAATGCACCGGAAGGATTTGTAACTAAGAAAGCTATAGGAAAGGGGTTAGAGGGCTTAGGCTTCCGTATTCAAGTAGCTCCATTAGATTGTACAGGATGCGGAAACTGTGCAGACGTATGTCCTGCTCCAGGAAAGGCTCTAGTTATGCAGACTGCAGAACAGGAAATAGAAGCTCAGGCAGATAATTGGGAATATGTAAGCAGCAAAGTTACCAATAAAGATAATTTAATGGATAAGAAGACTTTAAAAGGAAGTCAATTTGCTAGACCTCTATTAGAGTTCAACGGAGCATGTCCAGGATGCGGTGAAACACCTTATATAAGATTACTTACTCAGCTATTTGGCGATAGAATGATGATAGCTAATGCTACTGGATGCTCCTCTATCTGGGGTGCAAGTTCTCCATCAATAGCATATACTGTAAATGCTGAAGGAAAGGGACCATCTTGGGCTAACTCTCTATTCGAGGATAATGCCGAGTTTGGATATGGAATGTACTTAGCTGTCGGTCAAATGAGAAATAGAATAGCGGATTTAATGAGGCAGTACATGGATGGCGACGCAAAGGATAACATTAGAGAAGCTTTTGATGAATGGCTTAAGTGTAAGGAAGATGGAGAGGCATCTGCATCAGCTTCTACTAGAGTTATAGAGGCTCTACAATCTGAAAACTACAATGTTAATCCAATATTAAAAGAAATAATGGAGAAAAAGGATTTCTTAATTAAAAAGTCTCACTGGTTAATAGGTGGAGATGGTTGGGCTTACGATATAGGATACGGCGGACTAGACCATGTTCTTGCCTCTGGTGAAGATGTAAATATCTTTGTAATGGATACAGAGATATACTCAAATACTGGAGGACAGTCATCTAAGGCTACTCCAACTGCAGCAGTGGCAAAATTTGCAGCTTCAGGTAAAAAGGTAAGAAAGAAAGATTTAGGACTTATGGCTATGACTTATGGATATGTATACGTTGCTCAAATTGCTATGGGAGCAAATATGAATCATACAATGAAGGCAATACTTGAAGCAGAGAAGTACAAAGGACCATCATTAATAATAGCTTATGCTCCATGTATCAGTCACGGTATAAAATCAGGCATGGGAACTAGTCAAAGACAAGAAAAGAAGGCTGTAGAGTCAGGATATTGGCATTTATACAGGTATAATCCAGTACTAAAAGAGGAAGGAAAAAATCCATTTGTCCTTGATTCTAAAGAGCCAACTGCTCCATTTAGAGAGTTTATAAATAGTGAAATAAGATACAGCTCATTAGCAACTGTATTCCCTGATATTGCAGAAGAAATGTTTACAACTGCTGAAAAGCACGCTAAGGATAAGTATCAAACTTATAGAAGATTGGCTGATATGCAGTACTAGTTTTAAAAGTTAATAAAATGTAGAAAAATAAGCATTATGTGAGAAAATAAATCATATAATGCTTATTTTAATTATACCAATACAATTATGTTTCAGTATCTTGTAGGTAATTTAAGCTTAAATATAAAAGTCCTTCAATGAACAGAAGGACTTTTAAAAAATCACTACAAGATTTATTTTTGATTATCATCAACATAGTCTTTTGCATTTCTCACTTCGTTATCACTAGGTATGGTAACATTTGAAACAGGCTTTGTTTCTTCAATATTTGCCCAAGAAGCAGTTTCATGTCTTTCTATAGGTGTTTCAAAAGAACAACTTTTAATTGTTTTTTTAGTCATTTATAACACTCCTTATTATCATTATTTTTACTTATCTTTCATCTAATAGTATTTTCAAAGTTTGCTAAAGCTATAAGTAAAATAATTAATAATATTTAATAGTTGTATGAGATATACAGTTGATTTTTGTAAAATAATATTACTAAATCTTAGTTAAGGGGGTCATTGTAAATGATAGTAATTTACCATGATGTTGGAGGAACACATTCTACTGCCACGGCAGCAAATATTCATATAAACAACTTACCTGTAGATAGAATACCAAATAAGAGTGAACTATTAGCATTACCGACCTTTGATAAAATACATAAGAATCAGCTAGGACACATGATATATATCGGAAAGGATGAATTTGGGAGCAAGGTATATACTGTAGGCCGTAAATATAGTCCTGAGCTATTGATACCAGCTATAAAAGATATTTTTAATATAGCAGGAGGAGAAGAAGAACTAAAAATAGTTGATACCCACCCAACGGTAAACATGTGGATGAAGATTGGAGGTTTTACTTCTAGGAAATTGGGTATAGTAAGCATAGGAAGGCCTATAGTAACCTACGGAACATTAAAAGCCTATAACAGTATTGCTGAAATAGTTAAGGGAGTAAAGAGCTCGATAAAAAAGGGCAAATAGTATAGGATAGAAAAAGCAGGTATGGTTTTGATTCTACCTGCTGAAAACTTACTTTAATTATGTAAGGGATTAACCCCCTAATGTAACATCCTGTTTATCATACCATTTCAGAGCGTCATATATATGTGAAGGCTTAAAGTCTGGCCAATAATCATCTATTATGTAGAAATCAGAGTACACAGACTGTACTGGTAGAAAACCACTAAGTCTTCTTCTTCCTCCCCATCTTACTATCAAGTCTACTCTGGTTATATCCGACGATTTTAAGGTGCCCATTATATATTTTCTATTGGTAGTCTCTAAATCCATCACATCACTTAAATCCCACTCCCAGCCATAGTTAACTAAAAAGTTTACTTTCATAGATCCGTCTCCAAAAGTCTTTCTTTCGGTGAAAGGCAGTAGTTCTTTAGGAAACATAGGTGAGTCAGTATTTCCAACAACTAAGAGAGAAGCATCCTCTTTTGCAAGTATTTTAACTGCCTCTATACATGCTATTGTAAAGGCTCTAGTTTGGACTGAGGGACGCTTAGTATTGTCAGTAGTAAAACCATAATAGGTTAACTCCTTTACGCCGAGTCCTTTACAAATTTTAAAAAGTTCTAATCCGGGGTTTAATCCAGGGCCATAACCCTGTTCTTTATTTAAGCCATTTTTTACGGCCCAACGTCTATTTCCGTCTGGTATAATTCCAATATGATTTGGAATTCTCATATCAAGACACCTCCTCTAAATACAGCACTAATCACAGTATTACCATTAGTTAGAAAAATTATTCCAGTAATCACCAAGAGATAAATAGATAAGACTAATTAGGTTTAGGAAATCTTTACTAGCTATAATTAAGGTGACTTATTTAAATAATATTTGTATGGAGGTGTTATATTAATGTTTAAACACGATAAAAGCTTATTGCAAGATGTTAAAGTTGAAAGAGTAAACCCACAATATGCAGTATTACTGCAGGAACAACTAGGCGGTGCCAATGGTGAATTAAAGGCTGCCCTTCAATATATGTCTCAAAGCTTTAGAATAAAAGACCCAGCTATAAAGGATTTATTCTTAGATATAGCTGCAGAGGAAATGAGCCACATGGAGATGGTAGCACAAACTATTAATCTTCTTAATGGGCATGAAGTAAATGCTAGCCAAGTATCCGCAGGTAATATTGAAGCTCATGTACTTAGTGGCTTATCACCTATGTTAATAAACTCATCCGGTGATCCATGGACAGCACATTACGTAAATGTAACTGGAGATATCACGGCAGACTTACTATCAGATATTGCAGCAGAACAAAGAGCAAAGGTGGTTTACGAGTACTTATACCGTCAGATAAATGATAAGGAAGTAAGAAAAACTATAGATTTCTTACTAAATCGTGAAGAAGCACATAATGCTTTATTTAGAGAAGCTTTAAATAAAATGAAAAATGAAGCATCAAATAAGGATTTTGGAGTAACAGAAGATTCAAGACTATACTTTGATTTATCAACACCAGGAAAATTCTTTGAAAATCCAAATCCAACACCACCAAGCTTTGCAGAGCCAAGGAGGAATTAAGGGTTTATTTTAATCTCTGAATAATATAAATGGCGATTACATAAACTTTTACAGTATTACTTTTAGATCAAAATAACTATGTTAAAAGGAGAGATTTTTATGACAAAATATTTATGTATTGCATGTGGATATATTTATGATCCAGAAGTAGGAGACCCAGATAACGGTGTAGAACCAGGCACATCCTTTGAAGATGTACCAGATGATTGGGTATGTCCATTATGTGGAGTAGGTAAGGATCAGTTTGAGCCAACAGATTAGAATTGCTATTTTAAAAAAGTAAATAAAAAATATAATATTAATTATTTAAAGGCTCTTTATAATCTAAAGTAAAGAGCCTTTAAGCAGTTTTTTATAAGTATAGGTAGAATTAATGAATATCTTGATGATACTAGAGATATTTTTGTAAAGAGGATATAAAAGGTTCCAGTTTCTCTACAAAGGGTATGTGCCCGCAGTTGTCTATAACTAGCAATTTACTGTTTTTAATCTTTCTATTTAATGATTCACCTTGTTTTAAAGGGACTATTCTATCATCCCTACCCCAAATTATAAGGGTATCTGTGTCTATAAGCGGAATTTTATCTTTTATCAGCATTCTATCTCCTTGTATACCGAACTTATATAAGGTTTTAATAGGTATCCGAAGAAGGATGGAATATATTCTATCAAATAATTTTTTATCAAAGTTTTTTTGGTCATAGAAGCCTAGCCTAAAGCAGAATTTTAAAAAATAATAGTTTCTAAAGGAAATTTTCAATAGAAAAATCCCCAAAAAGCTGAACTTTTTCATAAAGTTAGGAAGCTTAAGTATGTCTGTACAACCAGTAGCATCTATTAAAATTAATTTAGTTATATTTTCAGGGTGATAGTATGACATATTTAAGGCAACTTCGCCTCCCATTGAATGACCCATTAAAGCAAATTTATCAAAGCCCTGGGATACCATGAATTTCACTGCTAGTTCTGCCATGTTTTTTCTAGTATAGGTCAAGTTTAGATGTTTATCGGAAAATCCGAAGCCAATCAGATCTAGAGCAAAGATAGTATAGTCTTTTGAGAGAATATTAATTAACTTATCAAACATTAATAAGGAATTAATAAAGCCGTGTACAAGAAGTAAAGGCTTACCTTTACCTTTTTTAACATAGTTTATTCTTATTCCATTAATGTAAATATAATTAATCTGCTGTATCTCATCCGCATGCTGCCCTAGGAATTGGTTATTAGTGGTAATGACCATGATAATATAGGATACAAGGGCTATAACTATTAGTAAAACCAATAACATATATTGAGCCAAATATATCACCATCTTTTAATATAATATAAGTCTAGTTGACCCAAAACTAAGGATAAATATTCGTTAACTTTAGATTAAAGTAATTAATCTACTTACAGTAGAGATTTATTTTATAGCATATAAGAGAAAAAAAAGGAAAAACTATAGTGGGAGGGATTAATATGGATGCTATAGATTTAATGAAAGAAGAACATAAAAATATAAAAAGAGGATTAGCTGTTATTAGAAAAATGTGTATATCTATAATAGAGACTGGTGAAGTAGCTGAGGATGATTTCTATGAAATGATTGATTTTATAAGAAACTATGCTGACAAACACCATCATAATAAAGAAGAATCTATTCTTTTTAAGAGAATGGAAGAGGTAATAGGAGATATGGTAAAGGCACCTCTTTCAGGGATGCTCGTTGAGCATGATTTAGGAAGACTTTTTACCACCAACCTTGAAGAGGCCTTAAAGAGAGTTAAAGAAGGAGATAAGGATTCAAGGGTAGATGTTATTGCAAATGCAGTAGGCTATACAGACTTACTTAATAGACATATAGAGAAAGAAGATAAAGCAATATATTCCTTTGCAAGAAGAGCTTTAAGTCCAGAAATACTGGAGGAAGTAAATAGTGAAGCAGGTGAAGTGGAGAAAATAGGGGAGGGAAAAAATACACAAGGCAATTACATGAGGATATTAGATGAGTTAGAATCTAAGTGGAGTAAAAAAGGCTCCTAAAGACAATGAGGTTTTTTAACACTGAAGAAATTGTACCATAAAGAATAGAAGTTTAATTCACTTATTAAGGCATAATTTAAAGCCGGAAGGGTAATACCCATCCGGCTTAGTAATTACTTTCTTACAATTTCAAAAGTAGATTCATTACGATTTGCATTATAAACAAAGTTATCATTAGCATCTTCTACGAAGGATTTAATCCAAGCATCTCTTAATTCATAGAAAAAGCTTATATCTCCACTTACAGCATCCCAATAACCTCTATGAAGACACATTTCATTTTTCCATTCTAACTTGTCTTCAGTATTTACAGTTGTAACGTTAACTCTGTCACAAGGCATTCCTTCTAAGATATAGTTATTTAAGGCCTGGTAAAGTTCAGGAGCACTATTAACTTCATATTTTGCAGCTGCATCCCTGCCGCATTCACTACCCTGGCTAGAATAATGGTTAAGGGCTATATTTTTAACCTCTTCACCATGCTTATTTGTTAACTCAGTAAGTAATGCTGCCTGTCTTGTTTCAGCAATAGATATCTTGTTTTGAAGCCATCCATGAATATTTGAAACATCAATTAACTCTTCAATAGGCTTATCTTCTAAAGGGTGACCATGTCTTTCTTGTATCTGATTATATAAAGCTTCTACATCCTTGCCGTATTTTTCTGTATAGTTTTTTACTAAACCTGCCTCTAAGTTTTCATATAATCTTATTTTGTTAAATAACCAAGTATGAATTGGTGCTAAAAATCTACTCATAATTATGTTCTCCTCTCTTTTTTGCTTAACTATAAGCTTTGTTTTTCTTATTTTATGAAATTCATTATACTATTAAACATTTATTTTTTCTGTAACAGAAGTTACCGATTATTTAATTTATTTCTAATAAAATTAAGACATGGATAAAAACTTTAGGTTTTAGATGGTTATTATTTTCTAGTTTTAACTATTAAAAAATATTTTACATTGGTAACACAGGTTACAGAAAATAAGAATCAAATCAATTAAAATAAACCTATAAGTAGTACATAAGAGAAATTAAAAATTATGATATAAGATGTTTTTAAATATAAGGAGGGTTATAAATGAAAATAACAGGTAGTACATTAATAGGTGAAGTTTTAAGAATGAGCGATAAAGCAGCTGAAATATTAATGAATCATGGAATGGGATGTGTAGGATGCCCATCTTCACAAGCAGAATCAATTGAACAAGCAGTAGCAATTCATGGGATAAGCTTAGATGCTTTATTGGCAGATTTAAACAAGGAAATCTTAGGAGAGTAACCATAGGAAAATTTAAAATAAATGTTTAATAAAACCCTGTTGGGGATATATCTAAATAGGATATATCCCCAACAGGGTTTTAATTTATGATGCAGCTTAGGTGTAAGTAATAGAATTATGGTTATTGATATAATGGAATGATTAGGTTATACTTTTAAAAGTATATTAAGGTTATAGAATAGAGGAGGCTTTTGTAAATGAACGCAATAGTTGAAAACATCAAAAATAGAAGAAGTATTAGAAGATATCTACCAGAGCAGATAAGGGATGAGGAGCTAAATACCATAATAGAGGCAGGTATCTATGCACCTACTGCTCATAACGAACAGCCATGGCATTTTACTGTTATACAGAATAAAGAATTGCTTGATCATATCAGTATAACAACTAAAGGCTTTATGACTAATTGTGGTGTAGATTGGATAGAGAAAATGGGAACCAATGAAAAGCTTCACCTTTTTTACAATGCACCTACAGTTATCATTGTTTCAGGAAAAAAGGAGGCCTATTCGTCATTAACAGATTGCTCAGCAGCAATTGAAAACATGATGCTTGCAGCTGAAAGTTTAAATATTGGTTCCTGCTGGATTGGTCTTGTAAGCTTCTTTTTTGAACAGGAAGAAGAAATGAAAAAGTTAAACATACCGGAAGGATACACTCCTTATTATGCTGTTACCTTTGGATATAAGCAGGTGAGACCAACTAGAATTCCAGAAAGAAATAGAGAGGTAGTAACCTACATAAAATAGACTTAAAATTATATATAAAACCTTTTTAACAATAAAAAAGGAGCAGAATAAAAACTGCTCCTTTAAGTTTATAAAAACTAAGCCATTTCAGCAAAACCTTCACCAAGGACTTCATTTACTTCATTTACTGTAATAAAAGCTCTGCTATCAATGTTTCCTATATAATCCTTTAACTTTAGAAATTGCTTTCTATCAACTACGGTAGTTATAACTTCGCTCTCATCATTTTTATAAGCACCTTTTGCGTAGTATATAGTAGCACTTCTATCTAACTCCTGCATTATATAATTTTTGATAACTTCTCCTTCTTTGCTGATTATTGCTACCTGTTTATAAGTGTTAAGGCTTGCAATAACCTTGTCTATAACTGTAGAAGTAACAATAACACCTAATATTGCATAAAGACCTTTATCTACTCCCAATATTGCTGTAGCAGCCATAGTGATGACAATATCCGCAGCTAAAAGGGATTTACCTATGCTTACTTTAAAGTATTTATTTATTATTTTAGCAATTATGTCTGTTCCGCCTGTTGAAGCATTTTGATTAAATACAATAGCCATACCTAAGCCACATATCAATATGCCAAAGATTAGCTGAACTAAAATATCATTACTTAATGGTTTAACATTAGGATGTACCTTTTCTAATAGTAAAACCATTCCAGAGATTGAAAAACTACAAAAAATAGTTCTTCCGCCGAAAACAGGACCAATTACTATAATTCCAATTGTAAATAATATAACCTCCATAACCATCATTAATCCACCTATTGGTAATTGAGGGAAGATGCTATTAATAATTATTGCAGCTCCACTTATTCCACCAGCAGCAATTTTGTTTGGAGCAAGAAAGAAATAGGTACCAATTGCAACTAATAATCCACCAAGTAAAATTAAAAAATAACTCCTTAAGTTTTTCATCATATAACATTCCTCCTTATTATATTTATTCATTAAAAAAGAGCATATGAATCCAAGAGAATAATCTCATCAGATTTATATGCTCTCATTACACACACAATAATAGGCCATTATGTGTGAATGTCTTTTCAAAAATTAAATATAACTTCATATATAAATATGTTACCACATGGAATATTTACCTGTCAATAGCTTTAATTCTATTATGTTTCATTATTAATTTTTATCAGACTACTTGTATCAAATTATGTACTAGTCTAATATCTTTATAACTTCTACATCGTACTCTCCGTCTGGTGAAGCTACTGTTCTCTTTTGACCTACCTTTAATTTGTATAGTGTACTTCCTAAAGGAGACTCGATGCTTATTTTCATGTTTTTAGCGTCTGCTTCAACAGAACTTACTAATGTAACTTCTTCTTCATCATCCATATCATAAAATTTAACTACTGCAGTTTTGTTTATACCAAATACATCTGCTTCCTCTGAGTCCTCTATTATGACTGCATTTTTTAACTGCTCTTCTAACTCCATTATTCTAGTTTCATTCATAGACTGATCATCCTTAGCAGCAGAATAATCGGCATTCTCACTTAAGTCGCCTTGAGCACGAGCATGTTTTAAAGCAGTTTTAATTTCTACCCTTTTAACTGTTTTTAAGTATTCTAACTCTTCTTCTAGTTTTTTCTTGCCAGCTTCTGTTAACATTACATTTTTCATAAAAACCACCTACAATCTTATATTTTAAACTTTTATAGTATATGTCATTTTTCGCTACTACATAATTATAATATTACTAAGCAAATAACACAACAAAATAGCTAAAAGTTGTATCTTTTAGCAGGTTAGTTTTAAGTAGTAATTTATTATTATATAAATTAATTATAGACAGTTTATGCCAAATTAATACTTTAAGTTAATATGTAAGTAATTTTAAATAGCTATATTTTAGTAAGCCTATAAAAATATAGCTGTAATACTCAGAAGCCTATAGTATATATTAAACTCTATAGGCTTCATATTATTTTATAAAATAAAGGCTAGTTACTTGTTGTTAGTGAGTACTACCTAAAAGTTCGCCAACTATGAATTAATTGATCATTTTGTCCACGGGCAAATACATCTATACGGTTAGATGACCAAGAAACTGAAGCAGGTTCTGAGTTTAGGTTTCCACCAAGGTTTTCCCAATTGCTCCACCTGGTTCCGTTCCAACTCTTGTATATCAATTGATTGTTTCTGCCTCTAGCAAAACAGTCTATTCTATTAGCTCCTCTAGAAGAGGCCGCTGGATCAGAAGTTAAGTTGCCGCCAAGATCTTCCCAGTTGCTCCATCTTGAACCATCCCACCAAATATGCCACATTGCATTATTTTGACCACGAGCAAATACATCTATACGATTAGGTCCCCAAGATACTGCTGCCGGAGCAGATGTTAGGACTCCACCTAATGCTTCCCAGTTGCTCCACTTAGAACCGTCCCACCATTTGTGGTATAGTTGATTGTCAGTTCCTCTGACAAAAGTGTCTAGCCTATTAGAAGCCCAAGATGCTACAGCCGGAGCAGAAGTTAGAACACCGCCTAGGCTTTCCCATTGACTCCACCTTGAACCATCCCACCAAATGTGCCACATTGCGTTATCAGTTCCTCTGGCAAATACATCTATTCTATTTCTTCCCCAGGATACAGCATCTGGTGATGAGGTTAAAACGCCGCCAAGGTTTTCGAAATCACTCCATCTTGAGCCATCCCACCACTTATGATATAAAGCATTGTCAGTTCCTCTAACAAATACATCTAATCTATTAGCCTGCCAGGAGGCAGCGCCAGGACCAGAAGTTAATTTTCCACCAAGATTTTCCCATCTGCTCCAACCATCTGTTGGAGTTGGTCTAGGAGTTGGTCTAGGAGTAGGACGAGTACCTGGTCTTAGGTTATTTAACGAAAATCTTATAACAGTTCTTAGAATATTATTTAAACTATTGCGAGGTACTCCTCTAGCAATATAAGTTGCTAGAACTGCTCTATATCTTCGCTCGAAGTCTGTTAAAAGAGTATCTACCTTTTGATTCTGATTTCCTGTTAAATTTGCTTCATTATCTAATACATAACCTATAACTAACCTAAATAAGAAGGTTGAGGTTCTTCGGTCTATACCATACCTGTTTAACTCGTTAAAGACATTAGGCTGTCTGGCAGCTAATAAACCTAGTATTCTATTTATTTCTCCCTGAGGAGCTCGAACTCCATCTAAGTAATATTCTTCTTCAATATAATCTATCTCATCTTCTGGTAATATTTCTTCAGGAATATAGGGTAGATCATCATATAAATCATCATATAGATCTTCCGTAGTGTTCCTAAATTGATTTTTTAAAGGGTAATTATGTTGTGGATAGCCGAAGGCACAGTATTCACCGCATAGACGATGCATAGAGAAGGGGCAGCGATAACATTGGTTACATAACATTATTATACCTCCAAACATTGATAATTTTATATTATTCAAGAGATTACGAAATGTTACTGTTGTTTCTGTTATAGCACAAGAGGTTATTCAAGCTATTTTATATCTTATGTATATTAAAATAATCTCAATAATTAGTATAAACATTAAGGTGAACAATAGCTTTTTAAAAGTTGACATAAAATATCCCTCCTAACATAAGTCTATGTAGGAGGGACATGTTACAGGATTATTTTTTCAACTTGCTCTTGCTTTTTTTTCTTTTTTGAACAGAGTAACCGAACTTGCCTAAAGGTTTAGAAGGTAATGAAAAATACTCTCCATGAGAATAAGCTATTAAATCTGCTTTTTCCAGGCGAATTTTACCGCTGTCATCGATTAAGGTATCTTCTACATTAACTGCTAATACCTCCGCCAGGAAAAGATCATGACTTCCTAGTGGAGTTATATTTTTAACCCTGCATTCTATTGTTACAGGACATTCCTTTATACCAGGAACCTGAACCTTTTCACTGTCCTCTAATGTTAAATCACATTCCTTAATTTTGTCTATATTCTTACCAGATCTAACTCCACAAAAATCAACAGTTTTAACTAGGTCTTTTGAAGGGAGATTTATTACGAATTCACCAAGTTCTTTAATATAAGCATAGGATAACCTTTCTGGTCTTATAGCCACTGTCACCATAGGAGGTCTTGTACAGGCAGTTCCAACCCAGCCTACAGTAAAAACATTTACTTTGCCTTCACTGTTTTTAGAAGTTATAAGTACGGCAGGTACAGGGTTTAACATAGCACTACCCTTAAAGTTTATTTTTGTCATTTGTTTTCTTCCTTTCCCTAGTTTTTTAATCAAATATATTATACCAAAGAAGGTTGGAAAGTGTTATATAAAAGTTTTATATCAATCAAGTGACATATATTGTATTTTAAGTTATAATATGTTTATTATGTTTTTGGGGGGAGTTTATGCTAGTTAACGAGAAATCTAAGTTGATTTTAATGGTTCAAAGCGCAAAGAAGGTATTTTGTTATTTTAACGTTTCACCTATGACTGTAAAAGAATTTGAAGATAGATATGGAGAGAATTCATGGAAAAATTCTAAACCTGTTCTTAAGGTTTATTCTGTGGAAAATGGTATTCCTAGAGAAATAAAAACAATTTTTATAGATGCCTTTGCAAACAACTGGTACATAGATATGGACAAAGGTGATTTAGATATATTTATAAAGATGGGGAGGGTGCTTCCAGACAATACTTTTGCAGCTTTCGCAGTATCTAATACTGTCACAACTCCTAGAGATTTAGAATCTGCAGATACCTCTGTATATTTCGTTGATCTTTCTCAAAAGGTTAACTTTAATTCAGAAGTAGCTCTTCCAAGATATGAAGAAGATAAAATAGATCATATTGAACATAAGGAACCTAAACCTTATCCATTTTCAAATATAAAAAAAAACACTTCTACTATCCTGAAATAATAATAGGAGAGAGGAACTACAAGAATAGTTTCTTCGATGATTACTTTGATGAAATGATGAAAAAGTATAAATTAAATTCTTCAGGAAACAAATAGTATATGTTCTTTGAGAAAATATAGACAAATTGTATAATGATATGGGGGTAAAATATGGTTAAAGGATATGTTTCAATAGTGCTTCACAGTCATATGCCTTTTGTAAGGCATCCAGAAATAGATGATGCCATGGAAGAAAGGTGGCTTTTTGAAGCTATCAATGAGTGTTATATACCTTTAATAGATGTATATGATAACTTAATAAAAGACAATATTAAATTTCAAATTACTATGTCTATAACTCCGACTCTTATGAGCATGCTGCAGGATGAATATCTTCAGAGGAGGTATTTAGAATATCTAAATAAATCTATAGAACTCTCAGAAAAAGAGATAGTCAGAACTAATAGTAATAGTGAACTAAATAGATTGTCTTTGTTTTATAATGATAGGTTTAATAAATTGCTAACTATATATAAACAGTATGATTATAATTTAATGAATGCATTTAAAAAGTTTGATAATTTAGGGTATCTAGAAATAATAACTTGTGCCGCTACCCACGGATTATTACCATTGTTGACAATTAATCAAGAAACGGTTAAAGCACAGATAGCTACAGGTGTGCAATCCTACATAGATTGTATAGGCCATGCTCCTAAAGGGATATGGTTACCAGAATGTGCATATAGTTATTCTTTAGACTCTATACTTAAGGAATTTGGAATACAGTATTTCATATCGGAAAACAAAGCAGTACTTAATGGATCTCCTAAACCTAAGTATGGAACACATGCACCAATTTCTACCCCTAATGGAATTTGTGCTTTTGCAAGGGACATGGAATCTTCTTATCAAGTGTGGAGTAATTTTACAGGGTATCCAGGTGACTTTAACTATAGAGAATTTTATAGGGACATAGGGTATGAACTACCAAATGAATATATTAAGCCATATATAAACAAGAGTGGTATAAGACTAGATACTGGCATAAAGTATTATAAGATTACTGGAAAAACCGATGATAAGGAATACTACAATAGGGAGAATGCTTTAGTTAAAGCTAAAGAGCATGCAGATCATTTTGCATCCAGCAGACATAACCAAATTGACTATATTAGTAAACATATGGAGCAGCCTCCAATAATAACATGTCCTTATGATACAGAACTTTTTGGACATTGGTGGTTTGAGGGACCAGATTTCATAGACAATTTCATAAGAAGGTCTTCAGAAAATTGGACTAACTATAGCCTGATAACTCCATCACAGTATCTAGATAAATATCCAATAGTACAGTGCAGCAGTCCCAATCCCTCCAGTTGGGGAGAGAATGGAGATTTTTCTGTATGGATAAATCCATCTAATCACTGGATATATAGGGAACTCCACAAATGTGCAGAGGCAATGATAAGACTTGCAAACACTTATTCTAGTCCTACGGACACTCAAAGAAGAGCACTTAACCAGGCTGCCAGAGAATTGATGTTAGCGGAATCATCTGACTGGCCATTTATTATTAAAAATAATACAACTGTAGAGTATGCAGTAAAAAGAGTTAATACTCATTTAGAGAGATTTAATAAGTTATATGAAGACATAACTAAAGATAGTATTGACATTAAATACGTTGCTAGTTTAGAGGAATTAGATAACATATTTAAAAATATAGACTATGAGGTTTATAGGGGAAATATTTATTAACATTATTACAAAAGGCATGCAGACCGTAGTCTGTATGCCTTTTGTAAGTTTGAATTGATTTATATTTAGTGTTTGAATTGAGAATACTTCATCATAATTATTTATTTTTTACTTTTTGCTACTTCGATATTTAATTTTCTTCCTTGGAATCTCTTTCCACTAACCTTATCTATAATAGGAGTTACAAATTTTTCAGGAACGTCCATGAATGTAAATTTATCGAATATATCTATATCACCTATTTCTCCAACATCTAAACCGGAATTGGTTCTCATGAATTGTAATAAAGTCTTAGGTGAAATTCTATCTATTCTACCTACAGATAAGAATAGTCTAACATTGCCATTAGTAGATGCTAAAGCATTCTCGCTATAGTCAAAGCTGAGTTCTTTTTCAAACATCATCTTCATAAGAGCTGCAGCTACATCAACTAAATTATACTCCTCATCTAGCTCAGTTGCTACTGGAATAAAATTCTTGTAGTCATCTTCTTCTAGAGTTTGCTTAATATTTTTTATTATATTTTTATACTTTGTTTCAAAAATTTCATCGACAGTTGGTATTTCTTTTCTCTTTATCTTGCTCTTAGTAGCTTTTTCTATTTGTTTTAAGAACATATACTCTCTAGGAGTAACAAGAGAATAAGCAGTACCTTCCTTATTTGCTCTTCCAGTTCTTCCTATTCTATGAACATAGGATTCTATATCCTGAGGCAGTTCATAGTTTATTACATGAGATACATCATCTACATCAATACCTCTTGCGGCAACATCTGTAGCTACTAAATAGTCTAAAGTACCTTCTTTGAATTTTCTAAGAGTGTTAAGTCTTTGATTTTGGTTCATATCTCCATGCATACCTTCAACATTATATCCTCTTGATTGCATAGATTCAACTAACTCATCTACACCTTTTTTTGTTTTACAGAAGACTATAGCACTGGAAGGTTCATCTACATCTAAGATTCTGCAAAGAGATTCAAATCTGTCTTTAGCTTTTACTTCATAATAATGTTGTTTTATTTTTTCAACAGTTAAAGCACTTTTTACTATTTTAATATGCTTTACATCTTTTTTCATATATTTAGAAGCTAATCTCTTTATCTGATCTGGCATAGTAGCTGAGAAAAGTAAGGTCTGTCTTTCACTATTTGAAGCCTTGATAATTTCTTCTATATCATCTATGAAACCCATGTTAAGCATTTCATCTGCCTCATCAAGTATTAAAAATTTTATTTCTGATAAATCTATGGTGTTTCTTTTGATATGATCCAATATTCTGCCAGGTGTTCCTACAACTATTTCTACACCTCTTCTTAAGGCTTTAATTTGTCTTTCAATTGGTTGACCGCCGTAGACAGGAAGAAGTTGAAGCCTTTTAAACTTTGCAATACGTGATAATTCGTCATTTACTTGAATTGCTAATTCACGAGTTGGAGTAAGAACTAAAGCTGATGTTTTATTATCTTTTTCTATTCCACTTACTACTGGAGCACCAAAGGCTAAAGTTTTTCCCGTACCAGTTTGAGCCTGACCTATCATATCATGACCTTCTAGCACTACTGGAATCGCTTCAGCTTGAATTTGGGAAGGTTCTTCGAATCCCATAGCATCTATAGCCTGTAGTACTTTAGTATGAAGCTGTAATTCATTAAATTTTATATTTTCCATTAAAATTCCTCTTTCTTTTTTATAATACAAAAACAAATTCTATCATAACATAGTATGTATATATTAGCAAATTTTATTTAAAAATCTTTAAGAAATTTTTGAGATTTATTGTAAGCTTTAGATATCTTTTTATTTTTAATGATATAAATTATAATAATGATATACTATCTATAAGGTAAGTGATTTGAAAAGTTCTCAAATAACATTAATATAGATTTTTATAATACATTTTGAAGGAGATAATTATATGTTTGATGCTAGACAGAAGGTTCTGCCTAATGGAATAAAATTAGTTACTATAAAGAAGGATACTCAATTAGCAGCTATACATGCAGGTATAAAAATTGGGTCTATTTATGAAGATATAAATTTAAAAGGAATTTCTCATTTTATTGAGCATATGCTTTTCAAGGGAACTAAAAATAGAACTAATGAAAAACTTAACGAAGAGCTTGAGGCTTTAGGAGGAGAGTATAATGCCTATACTGATAACACATCTACAGTATATAGTATAACAGCTTTAAATGAAGAACTTAAAAAGTCATTGGAACTGTTATCAGACATGCTTATAAATTCTATATTTCCTGAGGAGGAAATTGAGAAGGAGAGAGATGTCATACTAGCGGAGATTAGAACAAGCAGAGATGATGTGGAAGACTACAGCTTTAAGAGAATAAATGAAATAGCTTTCAATAAAAGCCCTTTAAGATATGAAACTATAGGAGATGAAAAGACAGTAAGAAGGTTTAATAAGGAAAAACTTATGAAGTTTTATCATGAAAACTACGCTCCAAACAATTGTTATATATCTGTAGTGTCTTCCTTTGACCATGAAGAGGTATTAGATATTGTTTTAAAGTATTTTAAAGATTGGGAATGGAAGGAATTTAAGAGACAGCAAGTAATTGTTGAAAATAATATACCTTGTAAGAGAATTTCTTATAAAAAGGACATAGAGCAAAGTACCATAATATATCTTTTTACTTTTCATAACGTAAGTAAGGAAGAGGAGTTAGCTCTTAGGATACTGAATCACAAATTTGGCGAGAGCGCTAATTCTATATTATTTAGAGAGCTTCGAGAAGAAAGAGGACTTGCCTACGATGTTTATACTGATTTAGATTTAACTAATCAGGTTAAAACCTTATATATTTACACAGCAGTAAGTGAAGAAAATATCGATGAGACCTTAAATACTATTGATGATTGCATTCAAAGAATAAAAAAAGAAGAAATAGTTTTTGATGACAGCACCATAGCACTTATGAAAAAGGTTTTGAGAACGGCAGTGGCATTTACCCTAGAGGACGCTACAGATATAGGTAACTATGTATTGCATCAGATCATAGATGATGAGAATATATATAAGTTTTCAGTGGACATGGAAGATATAGAAAAGATTAAAAAAGAAGACATATATAATGTAGCTAAATTAGTGTTTAAGGATCCTACAATACACATACTTAAAAATGAATAATAAATGGAGATTATAAGTATGAATAAAAAAGTCATTACAAAAATTGAACTACAAAAGAGAGATAAGGAAAGAGTAAATGTTTATATAAACGATGAATTTTCCTTTGCCTGTAGTGCAGAGCTTATTTATGCTCATAACCTTTCAAAAGGAAAAATTGCTGATATGGAATATCTTCAAGAAATAATAGATGAAGATAACTACTTAAAGTGTAAAAATAGTGCACTTAAGAGCATAGAGAGGGCTTATAAAACAGAGCAGCAAGTATATGACAAGCTTATAGAAAAGGGCTATGAGGAGAAGATAGTAAAACGAGCTATGAACTTTTTAAAAGAATATAAGTTTATTGATGATGAAAAGTTTATAAAGATGTATGTAAATGACAAGAGTCATTCCTATGGGAGGAATAGAATAAAGTATGAACTTATAAAGAAAGGAATTAGTGAAAAGTTAATAAATGAAGCGTTGAGTGATTTTGATAAAGATTTGGAAGAAGAGGCAGCCTTAAAACTAGCTGAGAAGAAGTACAAAATACTCATTAAAAGCGAAACTAACTACAAGAAACTTTATAAAAAGGTAT
The DNA here is from genome assembly GCF_025398335.1 of Clostridium sp. CX1. Taxonomy (GTDB): domain Bacteria; phylum Bacillota; class Clostridia; order Clostridiales; family Clostridiaceae; genus Clostridium_AM; species Clostridium_AM tanneri. The sequence continues at coordinate 13,975 of NZ_JAODOO010000017.1, read as the reverse complement.
GGGATTATTTGTCTAGAAATGGATATAATTTAGAAGTGATTCAAAAGGTAGTAAAAAAGATAGTAAGAGAAGACTTCCAAGAGCAAGATGAATCGGAGAGGTTAAAGGAAAATGATGAATTAAGCTCAATAAGAGAACTAGCAGAAAAAAGATATAGAATAATAACAAAATCAGAGAGTGACCATAAAAAGATCTATAAGAAACTAAGTGATTATCTATTACGTAGAGGATATTCATGGGAAAGTATAAAAACAGTGCTTAAAGACATTTTGACTTATCAAGATCTTTAAATAAAATATCGCTATTAAATTTAAGAGGTGATAACTATAAATACTAATATTAATCCTGTAACGCTAATGTTAGTTTTAATATTTTCATATCCTCTATTAAAGGGATTTCTATTTAAGTTCTCCTCACAGGATTTAAAAGGGGACATTGATGAAGTAAATAGGAATATATCTTTTATAGTATCTATTTTTTTAGGTGTCTATTCTGGGAAAAGAATTTTTATAACCCATGATTATGGCATATATAAAGAAATATATAACAGAATACCGCCAGACATACTTCAATATATAGAAAGTAACAGTTTTATTGTTTACGCTTTAATAATACCGTTAATGGTATTAATATGCTATAAGATAATAAAGCTTGTTTTTGAATTAATTAACTATTTAACTTTCTACCCTATTTTAGATAGCATAGAAAGATATCTAAGCTCAAAAAATAGTCTTTTTAAAAGAATAACAGGGCTATTTTTCGGAGTTCCTAAGGCTATATGCTATATACTTATAGTAACATTTGTACTAAACGTAGTATCTATGTTTAGTACAAATGGCAGATTAAATAAATATTTAGAGAACTCAAAGATATACAGTCGTATTTGCAAAGAGGTAGTTATACCTGTTACCAATTCCAATATAGCTAGACAGCTGCCAGACATAATTAATAATTCATTCAAGATAGTGGTTAGGGAAAATGATTCTAAGGAAACATCTCCAGGTAAAGCTATAAGCAAAGGAAGGACTATAGTTTATTATAATGGAGTTACCTTGGATCAGGGGGTAAAATCTAATAGTCAAGTAGATAAGCTTGCCAGAAGTGTTGTACAAGAAGATGGTGACACTAAAATCAAAGCTAGAGCACTATATAACTGGGTAGGTAGTAATATATCTTATGATCATGACAAGGCCAATAAAGTTTTAAATAATGATTTTGATGTTGAATCCGGTGCAATATCTGCTTTTAACTCTAGAAAAGGGATTTGTTTTGATTATTCTTGTTTATATGTTGCCATGTGCAGAGCCAATGGTATAAAGGTAAGACTTATAACAGGTGAAGGCTTTAATGGAGTAAGTTGGGTAAGTCATGCCTGGAATCAGGTTTATATACCAGAGGAGGATAAGTGGATTAACGTAGATACTACCTTCTATAAAGGAGGAAATTATTTTAATAGTAAGAGATTTGAATTAGATCATAAAGGTGCACAAATAGCAGGAGAATGGTAAAAAAATAAGCATGAAGATGGGAGTCTTCATGCTTATTTCTAATTTGACTTTAGCAAGTAGTTTTTTAATATGATGTTTATAGCTTTCTCACAATCACTGTCGTTATTATCCAAGCACCAGGCTGTATTAAAGTATACCAAAGCTTTTCTGTTATCCTTTAACATAGTATAGCAGTATGCAAGATTAAAAAAATATTTACTATCCATTTTTAAGTTAATAGCTGACTTTAGCAGAGGAATGGCTTTTTTATACTCTTTAAGCTTAATAAAACATACAGCAGAATTATAAAAGGAAGAAGCTTCATTATCCTTATATTTAATAGCTTTTTCATACATATCTATAGCTTTTTTATAATCTTTAGTATTATAGTAATCATTAGCCTTCTGAAAATAGCTCATTTAAATCCTCCTTGAGTGTCTTATATTCTTCTGTTAGATTTCCGTGAAAATCTTATAAAATATAAGATTTAATATTAAGATATTAACCACATATTGGATTTTTATTCAACAAGTAGTAATCTGTTTCTATATAGCTAATATGAATAAATGAGCTAAGAGAGTAAGTTTACAAAGATATATTATCTAGGTTATATACTTAGATTTAATGTTGAGCTTTTACTCTTACCCGTTTTTCAATAAATTCTACAGCTTCATACATTATATAAGCTAGGATAGCTAGTATTATTATACTAAGCATAACTGTGTCCAATTGAGAAATTTGACCTCCAAAGATTATTAGGAAGCCTAGACCATCCTTTGCTACCAAGAATTCTCCCATTATAACTCCGACCCAAGAGAGACCTACATTTATCTTTAATGCTGAAACTAGAGTAGGGATAGAAGCTGGAAGTATAAGATGATTTAAAATTTGTAATTTGGAAGCCCCAAAGGTTTGAAGAAGCTTTATTTTATCTATATCTACTTCCTTAAATCCCGTTAACACAGTTAGAATTGTTACTACTATAGAAATTAATAGAGCTACCAAAATTATAGCTGCAGCACCATTACCAACCCAGAATATAATAATAGGGGCTAGAGCTACTTTTGGAAGAGCGTTAAGGACAACAATATATGGATCTAGAACTTGAGAAACAAAATCAGACCACCATAAGATAATGGCAATTATAGTTCCTAGAATAGTTCCAAGTACAAAGCCAACTATAGTTTCCCAGCAAGTTATCCAAATGTGCTTGAATAAAGCTCCTTCAGCATATAACTTAATGAGAGCCTTCCACATTCTTGACGGAGTACTGGTGAGGAAAGGATCTACCCATCTAAGGTCTCCAGCGATTTCCCAAAGTGCAAAGAATAGTATTAGTATTATAAATCTTGTTGCTATAATCTTTCTTTTTCTTTTAGTTACTCCTTGAATATATAAATCATGTTCTCTAATTTCATCTTTCATTAAGTATTCAACTCCTTCCATATGTCATTAAAGTAAACTCTAAATTCAGGTTCTTCTCTACACTTTAATGGCGAATCGTGATTATTTGCAAACTGGATGTCGAAAATTTTTCGTATTTCTGCAGGTCTCTTAGATAAGACAATTATTCTATTTGACATTGCTATTGCCTCTGAAATATCATGGGTAACCATTATGGCAGTTTTACCCTCTTTTTTTATTATCTTAAATATTTCATCACTTATATTAAGTCTAGTCTGATAGTCTAAAGCGGAGAAAGGTTCATCTAACAATAGTACTTCTGGATTCAGTGCAAGGGTTCTTATCAAAGCCACTTTCTGACGCATTCCACCAGAAAGTTCATCAGGATAATGAGACTTAAAATCCCACAGACCATAGTCTTTAAGAAGTGTGTCTAAATTTTCTTTGTAATCCTTTATAGATTTATGCTGAATTTTAAGCCCTAAAACTATATTGTCCCACACAGTGAGCCATTCAAATAATTGATCTCTTTGGAACATATAACCCATTTTTGTTGAAACAGAGGATAGTTTTTCATTATCAACATGGATTTCACCAAAAGATGGCTTTAAAAGACCAGCAATTATATTTAGAAGCGTTGATTTCCCACAACCAGAAGGACCAACAATAGTTAAAAATTCTCCTTCTTTTACGTCAAAGGATATATTATTTAATGCCTTAGTCCAAGTTTTCAAGGAGTGATAGTTCATATGAATATTGTTAATTGATACCTTGTTCAAAAGATCATCCCCTATCAAATTTTATTTAAAAATATTCTAGTTCATTATATGAATTAGGAGGATATATTGCTAATTTATAATTGTACAGTGTATAACCAAAAATTTGAAATAGACAAAGGCAGATATATGTTATAATATTAATATACAGGGTAATTTTAACAGGTCCTAATAGGAGAAAGCATATAGATTTAAATAAAAATTAATAAAAAGTTAGTTGAATCTTAATTAAAAGTTAATTAAATCTATAGGCTTACATAATAACCGTATATTTAAAAGGTATGGTTATTTTTTTCACTAAAAATTATATATTTAATAGTAAACAAGACATTTAACAAATGGTCTCAGGATTAATATAATGTTGTGATAGGTTTATACTTTCAATCGAACTGTTTTTATTAATTTGTAAAAAGGTGATAAGATTTATGAGAAAGTTATTTCATATAGGACTTGATATTGGGTCAACTACAGTAAAAATCATTGTGTCAGACAATAAAGATAGTATAGTATATAGCAGTTATCAAAGACATTTTTCTGATATAAGAAGCACTATAATCAGCGTTATAAAAGAAGCCTATAAGCATATTAAAGATGCGAATATCACGATAATGGCTACAGGTTCAGGTGGGCTATCTGTATCTAAATGGTTGGATATACCATTTATACAGGAGGTAATAGCATGCACAAATACCATAGAAAGATTTATTCCAATTACTGATGTTGCAATAGAACTTGGTGGTGAGGATGCCAAAATAACCTTTTTTGACGATGGAATAGATCAAAGGATGAATGGAACCTGTGCTGGAGGAACTGGGGCATTTATTGATCAAATGTCATCTCTTCTGCAAACAGATGCTCAGGGTTTAAATGATCTGGCAAAGGGGTATAAGGTGATTTACCCTATTGCTGCAAGGTGTGGAGTTTTTGCTAAAACTGATATTCAACCTTTATTAAATGAAGGGGCGGCCAAAGAAGATATAGCAGCATCAATATTTCAGGCAGTAGTAAATCAAACAATTGGTGGACTTGCTTGTGGCAAATCAATAAAAGGTAATGTAGCTTTTTTAGGGGGGCCTCTTTATTTTTTATCTGAGCTTAGAAAGAGATTTATTGAAACTTTAAAACTAACAGAGAAGCAAGTGATATTTCCTAGGAATTCTCAGTTATTTGTGGCTATGGGAGCAGCACTAGCTTCAAAAAAAGAATCTACTATCTCTTCTAGTGCCTTGGTAGAAAGGCTCCCTAAACTAGAACTTGTTACCACTGGGGAAGTACAGTCCTTAAGACCTCTTTTTAAAGACGAAGAGGAGTTAGCAGAGTTTAGAAAACGTCATAGTAGATATGCTGTTAACAAAAAACGTTTAGAAGATTTTGAAGGAAATTGTTTTTTAGGAATAGATGCAGGATCTACAACTACAAAGGCAGCACTTGTAGATGAGGTGGGAAATCTTCTCTATTCTTTTTACGGAAGCAATGAAGGAAGTCCGTTAAAGTCTGCAATAAATATATTAAAGGACTTATATGGCAGATTAACCTCAAAAGCAAAAATAGTTAACTCAGCAGTTACCGGGTATGGAGAGGGGCTTATAAAATCTGGGCTTTTAGTGGATATAGGGGAAGTTGAAACGGTAGCTCATTACAAGGCAGCAGAGTTTTTTAGGCCAGGAGTAGATTTTATCTTAGATATTGGTGGACAGGATATGAAATGTCTAAAGATTAAAGAAGGTGTTATTGATAGTATCATGTTGAATGAGGCTTGCTCTTCAGGTTGTGGGTCTTTTATAGAAACCTTTGCTCACTCATTAAACATGAATGTTAAGGAATTTGCGGAAACAGCAATAAGCTCAAAAAACCCTGTAGATTTAGGATCTAGATGTACAGTTTTTATGAATTCCAAGGTTAAACAAGCACAAAAGGAAGGAGCTACTGTAGGAGATATATCCGCAGGTCTTTCCTATTCAGTAATTAAAAATGCTCTCTTTAAGGTTATAAAGATAAGAAACCCGAAAGAACTTGGAGGCAAGATAATTGTACAAGGCGGAACTTTTTATAATGATTCTGTTTTAAGGGCCTTTGAACTTATATCAGAAAGAGAGGTAATAAGGCCGGATATAGCAGGTATCATGGGGGCTTTCGGTGCCGGATTAATTGCTAGAGAGAGGTATTTAGAGGGATATAAAAGCACACTGTTAAGTTCTGATGAGTTGGATAAGTTTACTACAGAAGTAGATATGAAGAGATGCGGAAAGTGTGCTAACAACTGTCTTCTTACTATAAATACATTTTCTGACGGAAGAGCCTTTATTTCAGGAAATAGATGCGAAAGGGGAACTGGGTTAGAAAAAGCTGATGTAGATATACCTAATTTATATGATTATAAATATAGGAGAATCTTTAAGTATACTCCTCTTAAAAAGGAGGAGGCTAAAAGAGGCCAAATAGGAATACCAAGGGTACTTAACATGTATGAGAATTACCCTTTCTGGTTTACTTTTTTTACCCAATTAGGATTTAGAGTAGAGTTGTCTCCAAGGTCATCTAAACAAGTATATGAACTTGGAATTGAAACTATACCTTCCGAGTCAGCCTGTTACCCTGCGAAGATAGTACATGGGCATATAGTAAGCTTAGTTAAGAGAGGGGTAAAGTTCATATTCTATCCATGTATTCCTTATGAACAAAAAGAACAGATAGAGGCAGATAATAATTACAACTGTCCTATGGTTACTTCTTACCCTGAGGTAATAAAAAATAATATGGACATTCTAAAGGAAGAAAATATAAAATTTATGAGTCCATTTTTGCCTTTAGATAACAAAAATAGACTGATAAAAAGATTATTTGACGAACTAAGAGAGTTTAATATACCAAAAAGTGAAATCGCTGAAGCTGTTAGGAAGGCTTACGAGGAAGATAGAGCTGTAAAAGAAGATATAAGACAAAAGGGTAAAGAGGTTTTAGAGTATCTTAATGAAACGGGAAAAAGAGGAATAGTACTTGCAGGAAGACCATACCACATAGATCCAGAAATTAACCATGGTATTCCTGATATAATCAGCTCCTATGGAATGGCAGTGCTTACAGAGGACTCTGTAGCGCATTTTGGGGAAATAGAAAGACCTCTAAGGGTTGTAGACCAATGGGTATATCACTCAAGATTATATGCTGCTGCAAGCTTTGTAGCTACTCAGGAAAATTTAGATATAATACAATTAAATTCTTTTGGTTGTGGTTTGGATGCAGTAACTACAGATCAAGTACAGGAAATACTAAATAGTTACGAAAAAATATTTACAGTATTAAAAATAGATGAGGGAAGTAATCTAGGTGCTGTAAAAATAAGAATACGATCCTTAAAGGCAGCTTTAGAAGAAAGAGATGCCAGAGAATTTAAACCACATAAGATTACTTTACTTGATGAAAGAGTTGCTTTTACAAAGGAAATGAAAAAAAATCACACTATTTTATGCCCTCAGATGTCACCAATACATTTTCAATTTTTAGAAGAGGCCTTTAAAGCCTGTGGGTATAATTTAGAAGTGCTTCCTTCAGTAGATAAAAAAGCTGTAGATGAAGGATTGAAATATGTAAATAATGATGCCTGTTATCCGTCAATAATTGTGGTTGGACAATTAATTGAGGCACTTAAATCTAATAAATATGATTTAAATAATATTTCAGTTATGATAAGTCAAACTGGAGGTGGCTGCAGAGCAACAAATTATATAGGCTTTTTAAGGAAGGCATTAAAAGATGCAGGCATGCCTCAAGTTCCGGTAATATCCTTAAACCTTGTAGGTATGGAAAAGAATCCTGGATTTAAAATCACGCCTAGTCTTTTAAATAAAGCAATCATAGGTATTTTATATGGGGACTTATTTATGAAAGTACTTTACAAAATAAGACCATATGAGAAAATTTCAGGATCTGCAAATGTTTTATATGAAAAATGGATTGAAAAATGCAAGGAAAATGTGAGAAACGGAAATCACAAGCAGTTTAAAGAAAATGTTTACTCTATAGTAGAAGATTTTGATACTCTAGAAATTAATAATATAGAAAAGCCAAGGGTTGGAGTAGTAGGAGAAATACTTGTTAAATTCCACCCAACAGCCAATAACAATATAGTTGATATAATTGAAAAAGAAGGTGCTGAAGCGGTAGTACCAGATTTGATGGATTTTTTCCTATACTGCGCTTATGATGCTAAATTTAAATATGAATATTTATCAGGAGACAGAGTAAGTAAGGCTATTCGAGGAGCTGTTATTAAAGTTATCGAGTTCTATAGAAGATATATGAGAGCTGCACTACTAAATAGTCATAGATTTGATCCTCCAGTGGATATAGAAAGATTAGCAGAAGGAGCATCACCTATAGTATCCCTAGGCAACCAGACAGGAGAAGGATGGTTCCTAACTGCAGAAATGGTTGAGCTAATAGAAAGTGGTGCTAAAAATATTATATGTATGCAGCCCTTTGCATGCCTGCCTAATCATGTAACTGGCAAAGGAATGATAAAAGAGCTTAGAAGGAGATATCCAGGAGCTAATATAGCAGCTATAGATTATGATCCAGGAGCTAGTGAAGTTAATCAACTTAATAGAATAAAACTTATGCTTTCAGTGGCATTTAAGGCTATGGAAAGTGAAGCTGCAAGATTGGATAGAGAAGCTAGAGAGCAAATTGCAGCAGAAAAGATAAAAAAATAGGTAGATATAAAATCCATAATGTCTCAAGTATATGGAATATAGTTACATTAGGGCGAGAAAATATAAAATAAGGTTTTGTTAGTTAATAAAAAAAGGCTACAGTAAAGTTTGGGAAATTCCAAAAACTTTATTGTAGTTTTTTTCATTGTAGAAGTATATCAATAAGCTCTTTTATTTAGTCCAAATCCATGTCTTTTGTGGCATTATAAACATTATTAAGTATTTTTTTCAATACCTTTAATACATAAACACTTTCCTCATCTGTAAAACCACTTGAATAAATTGCCATTATTTCTTCGAGAGCTGGGGTGACCAAATGAGCAATTTTTGTACCTTCTTCTGTAAGATACAGTTTATAAAATCTTTTATCCTCTAAATCTTTTTCTCTTCTTACATATCCATTCTTCATAAGAACCTTAACTGCTTTTGCAGTTGTAGCTTTGCCTATTTCTAATCTCTCACTTAATTCCTTTTGACTTATCCCTTGATTTTGTGATATAAGGTAAAAAAATTCATACTGTCCACTTCCAATTTCAATTCCTTCGAGTTTTTTGTTTATCAAACTTTGAGATCTTCTATTAATCGCACCTATGTATTTTCCAAAGGATTCATTTTTCATATCAACATCTCCTTTAAGTTGGTTGCAAAGGAAACTAATTTGAGTATAGCAGATATTAGTTTCCTTTGCAACTATAATGATTTAAATTGTCTTTACTTCTCTATTTATAAAATTCTTAATAAAAAAGTTCAATATTTATATTGACAATATTTCAATATTATATATAATTTTGTATTGTCGCTCTAATTCCAAAAGATATTCATTTTAGTAATTACAGGTTTATCAAATTTTTTCACAATCAACATATCTATCATTAAGTTACAGACTAAATTACTTTAGAACAATAAAATTTCTCTAAATTAATATAATCTCTCATTTAATTTTATAGGAAATCTTATCCTTAATCAAAAAAAGTTTTAAAACTATTATTTTGTTTAGGAGGTTTTTTATGAAAATTAGAAAAGTTACTGCATTATTATCATTAGTAATCATGGCAATTTTTTTTACTTCATGTACAAAGTTAACAGGAGATAAAATAATAAATAATGATAATAAGACTTTGACGGTCCAATCAAATGTATCAATGGAAAGTAACAATGTGAATTCTCAAACCGGAGGCCAAATTGAAACAGTATTTGTAAAAGAAGGTGATACTGTTAAAAAGGGTCAAGTTTTAGTATCAGTAAATAGCGATTCTTTAGCAGCAAGAAAATCTCAGATACAAGCTCAAATAGAAACTGTAACTGCACAGCTCAGTGCATCACAAGCTGCTAGAAATGTTGTGGATTCTCAGCTCCAGGAGGCGCAAAATGGCTCAAGAGAGGAAGAAATTAACCAAGCTAAAATAACTTGTGATCTTGCTGAAACGAATTACAATAGAACAAAACAGTTATTCGATTCAGGATATGCAGCTAAGGAAGTTCTAGATAATGCTCAGTCTCAATTTGAAATTGCAAAAAATAAATATGAGTTACTTAAAAAAGGGACAAGACCTGAGGCTATAGCAAGACTACAGGCACAGGTAGAACAGGCAAGTGCAGCAGTTAATGCTGTAGAAGGACAACTTAAACAGGCTCAAGCTGCATTAGAGGAGCTTAATGTTAACATGAAAAATACTACAATTACAGCTCCGGCAGATGGGGTAATCACTGAGCTTAACGTGAAATCCGGTGATCTTGTGTCCTCAGGAATGCCGCTGATTGTTATCACAAATACTAATGACCCTTCAATAATGTGCAACGTAAGAGAAACTGATATTTCAAAAGTTAAATTGGATCAAAAGGTTTCTATAAAAATTCCTGGCTATAAGGACAAGAAATTTACTGGTAAGGTTGCTAGAATTAACAAAAATGCTGACTTTGCAGTTAAAAGAGCAACAAATGATAACGGGGAATTTGACATATTATCCTATGGGGTTAAAATTCAATTTGATAACTTAGATGTACCTCTTCGTGCGGGAATGACAGCTTTTGTTGACTTTGGAAAGTAAAGAGGTACTTGTTATGAAAGAAAAGATATTTTATGTTTTCAGAAAGTTGGCAGGATTTAAGCATATATTGATCCCTATAATTATGCTTTTAGTAATACCTACTATGTCCAGCTTCATTCTGGGGTACGAATTTAGTGCCCATCAGGTTAGTCGTGTTCCAACTATCATTGTAAATCATGATAACTCTTCAACAACTCAAAACCTTGTAGAGCAAATAAGAACAAATGAAACCTTTAATGTTATAGCATACAGTAATAATGATGATGATATTAAAAGGCTAATAGATGAGGGAAGAGTAGCAGCAGGAATACTTATACCTGAAGGTTTTTCAAGAGACTTATTAAATGGCAAGTCTCCTAAAATTATGACCTTTTATGATGGAGCACAATCTTCATTAGCTAGTTCTGCAAAAGGAAAAATTTCAGAAGTTTTAAGTACTATAAAAACAGGATATTTAATTAGCATAGGCGAAGGAAAACTTGGTCTAAAACCAAACGTAGTTAAGGAAAATATTATTCCGATGACATATACTTCAAGATTTATAGGGAATCCTGCAAAAAATATGCCTAATTTCATGCTGCAGGGAGTTTTATTAGTCATTGCTCAAATGGGAATTGCTTTAGTAGGTGTTATGATAATGGAAAAGGAGAATTATATACGCCTCTTTTTTAAAGGAATCCTTTGTGCTTTAGTAGGAGCGGTTTCTATTTCGCTAACTATTGGGATTCAATATAAATATTTTGCTTTTCCTTATCGAGGCTCTATTATTGCAGCGGTTATATTAACTATACTTTTCAGTATTGGTATGACAAACTTTGGAATACTCATGAATTTGCTTAAAAAAGGGGATAAATTAGCAGCAACGTCCTCCTGCGGCATAATAGGAACAACGCTTATGCTTTCAGGTTATACATACCCATTAATAGCTATGCCCAATGTTTTTTCAACTATAGCAAAGTATATTCCGTTTACATACTTTGCTATACCTATGAGAGATTTATCACTTATAGGGGGCAACATACAAGATGTTTTACCTAGTATTTACTGGCTTTCTAAATTTGTAATTATTATGTGGGGCATTACATTTTTAATATTTATGCTTCAAAGATTACCTAGACGTAAAAAAGCTGAAAAGCCAGAATACAGTGAGGTGGTAGAAATATGAAGTTACTAAAGTTGCTAAAGGAAGAGAAAAATAATGTTATTAGCTTTATTATGACTCCTATAATCGGAATACTTCTTGTAAGTTTTGTTTATAGTAAGGTTTTCGTAGAAAATATTCCTTTCGGAGTCGTAGATCTTGACAATTCGTCCTTGTCAAGAAGCATTGTTCAACAACTTAAAAATCACCCTGGGCTAAAGGTTAACTATTACACAGATTCTCAGGCTGAACTAGAAAATGCAATTAAGAAAAAGCAAGTAAATGGAGGCATTATAATACCTGAAGATTTTAGTAAAAATTTAAGCTTAAAGAAAGCACCTAATGCACTCATATTAGTAGATGGAACTAATATGATTATTGGAGGTAATGCATTAGGATATAGCAGTGCAGTTCTAGGTACGCTAAGCGCAGGTATACAACTAAATGTTTTACAAGGAAATAATCTGTTGCCCTACATAGCGAAAAGTACTCTTGGGACTTTTTCATATGTGGAACGTACACTTTATGATCCTCAATCTAGTTATATTAGAAATTTAGCTTATACTGTTGTACCATTTTCAATACAAATGGTTTTTTTAACGCAATTTATAATGCCGCTTCTAATAGAAAAGAAAAAGGTTTTTTCTTCTATTAAATTACGGTCAAAAGAAGGTATAGAAAACATTTTTAATATTTTAGGAAGAATATTATTGATTTCTATTGTATCTATTATATCGAGCTTTACTGCATTATGTATTATTGGAAAAATGTATAGGCTTCCTCTTCGGGGGGACATAGTGATATATATTGTATTGATGAGTTTGTTTTTTATTAATCTTACAGCTGTAGGATTAGTATTTTCATCCTTTATTAATAATAATGTTTACTTTTTTCAATTTTATCTTATGTCTAACTTGGTTATGATTATGACCTGTGGGGTTACATATCCTGAATATATGATGCCGGGTAGATTTTCACAGGTTGTTAGAGCTTTATGGCCATTTATACATGTTGCAATACCATTGAAGTATTTAAATCTAAAAGGAGTAGGATGGGAGGTTATACTTCCTTATATAAATAGTGGACTTAAATATACTTTATTCTGGCTTCCTATAGGATTGGTTTTATACTCCGTTAGCGTAATTCGCAATAAGAAGGGCAAATTGATGGATATTAATGAAAATGACAATGATGTTGATAATGAAGTTAACATAGCTGTGTAATATAGCGTTAAAAGAACCAAGCGTACTATTTATGCTTGGTTCTTTTAACGCTATATTTTATTGTAAACTGGTACTATAATTTAAAAAATGACATGAAAGGGCTGCTAAGAAGAATGCTAATTATTTTACTATATAGTAGTAAAGTAATTCTATTACTCATATTATGTTATGATGAGTAAATATATGGAGGTCTAATATGTTATCAAATAGCGAATTTGTAAGACAATCCCTGGAGTTAAACCTATTCTTTATGAGAATTGCTAAAGAACACTCTATATTTTTAGAGGCAGCATTTACTACAAGAGATCAACAGTACATTGAACAGTCAGAGGCACTAAAAAATATATTCAGCCAGCTTCTTGTAGAAACTATTAGAATGTCTGAGGGTATAATCAGTCCTGAAGTTGCAAACTCTGGTGAATTAGTAACTGACCTAACTTTAGATGCAGAAAGAGAAACTCAATTCTATACTAATATTAAAGTTAATCCGAACATAACGAGAATGGAAGCATCTCTTGCTATGAGTAGTCCAGGACAGATTTCTATGAATACTGTAAGAATGGTAGAAAATCTAAACAATAGGGCTATAAGAGCGGCACAGCAAATCGCAGGTTTCAAAAGTAATATACTTCAGAATGTTTTATGCTGCAGGATGTTTACAACAAACTATCCACTACTTCTTGACCATATTCTAAGAGAGGCTAAATTTTACCTAAGAATGCTTACCATGCTTCAGAGAAGGGAAGAGTTTAACATAGCAAGAGAAGCCGCATATCAGGAGACCTTCTGGAACAGGATTATGGCTGAACACTCTAAGTTTATCAGAGGACTTTTAGATCCTACTGAGGAAAAATTGTTTGATACTGCAAATAACTTTGGGAAAAAGTTTGATGAGCTTACTCAAGAGGCTAGGAGCCTGTCTCAAGACATGGCACTGCTACCAGAAGTAACTAATAGAAGCCTTAAGAATGCAATAGATATTAGAGATTTTAAAAAACAAGGTACAGAAGGACTAGTACAATGTAAGATTAAGTCTATTGCGTATCCACTTTTAGGTGATCATGTAGTTAGAGAAGCAAATCATTATATAAGAATGTTGAAAAGTTTTAAAAAAGGTAAGATAGAATAAATCCTATATAAAATTTAAATATTAGATTATGTAATGGTCTTCTTAAAAGGCGAAG
>NZ_JAODOO010000016.1 GCF_025398335.1 Clostridium sp. CX1 | reverse complement strand
GGGCTTATTTGGGTTTGAAATATCACTAAAATTTCCATGGAATACAAAAAAACGCTGCCGCGTTAGCATATTTTTTTATGCTAATGCGACAGCCCCTTTTATTTAGTTATATCCAGCTATTCAATGTATTTTTTTCTTATTTCCTCAAGATCAGCTTTTTTTACATCCTCTACAACTTCGATAACACCAAGAATAGTTTCATCTTTAACTATCCCATAGCCACCTAGTTTATCGAAAGTTATCTCTAGGTCCACAACTCCTTTTTTTCCTTCAAAATATGTTAGTACATCACCGGTTTCAGCAGATACCAAATCAAATCTTCCTTCAGCGTTATCAAAGGAAGTTAAGTCAAAGGTTAGCTTAGTCTTTTTGTCCTTATCTACAACAACGATGAGAGGCTTTAGTTCGTAACCAACTCCTTTAATTGTAGTGCTTTGATTATTACCAACTACCAAAGCTTTGTTAACTACTATCTCAGTAGGAACTTTACTTAAATCACCGTAAATACTGTCCTGTTGAGGTACAGCAGCGCCTCCTCCACAGCAGCCGCTGCTTCCTGCAGGAGGCAGGGAAGAATCTGTTTTGGATGTATCCACCGAATCTAAGTTATCTGTTACTTTAATAACTCCTCTTATCATTCCCATCCAGCAGCTAAAGGTAATATCATCAGCTGTTGGTGTAAATTCTATTATATTTTCTCCACTTTTTAGTTTTTTTCTTATATTTTGAGAAGGAACAACAATTTCGTTATTACAGGATGTAATTTGCTTACCATCAATTATCCATTTAACTGGAATACCTTTTTGGACATAAAAAGCATTAGGAATATATCCGTTGCTGTCTGCAGTCATATTTATAATTTGAACACCATCTTTTAATGTAGCTTTAGCTACATTTGCACCAGAAGATCCTACAGCCCTTTGTGGCATAAGTGAGCCTATTGTAGGGAGGTTTACACCGGCTAGTGCCAGGCCTCTTCTTCCCATTATAAGCCCGAGAACCACCACAAGAATTCCGCTGAATTTTAAAATTTTCTTTGTATACCCTTTGCTTAGCAGTCCCGAAATTGCACCAAAAGTCATCATTAAAGGCACTGTTCCAAGAGCGAATATAAACATTGATAAGGCGCCTTTTAATGCACTACCTGTGCCTAAAGCATAAAGCTGCATAGTTTGCAGGGGGCCGCAGGGCATAAAGCCATTTAAAATACCTACTACAAAAGGGGCTTTTGGTTTGTTTTTAACCTTACAAAAAGACCAAGGAAGTTTTACTTGAAGCTTCCTAAACAAGGAAAAGCCAGCCATATTAAGCCCCATTATGATCATAAATATCCCTGCAAAAATTTGAAGTGCTGATTGAGTTCTTAAAGAAAGAGATAAAACAGAACCTAGGGCACCAACTATGCCTCCTAAAATAGTATAAGAGATTACTCTTCCTAGGTTATATAATAATGTTGGTTTTATTGCTTCCAGCTTACTAGTGTCTTTATATGATAAACTTTGAGAGAGCATTATTCCACCGCACATACCTACACAGTGAATAGATGTCAGGATTCCCACTGTAAACAGAACAAAGTAGGTAGCACCATTTAGCATACTGCTCATATCAATTCCAGAAGTTGAAGAACCAAGTAGAATAATAGCTGCTGCGATTACAAATATTCCAGCTAGATGAAAGCTTCCAGATTTTTCAGTAGAGTACCCTGCATTATTTATAATAGTTTTTAGCTCATTTAAGCTGCACAAATCCGAATCGAACTCAATAGCTACAAATTGTTTAACATAATCTGCTTTTACCTTTAAAACTCCAACTTGCTTTAAAAGCTTTCCTTCAATAGTCTTTTCACAAGATGAACAGGTCATATCATATACTTTTATCTTTATTTTTTTTAAAGTCATAAATCCACCTCTTAATCAATAATAGCTTCAGTTATTATTTAGAAGTATACAACATTTTTATGTAGAATTTATGAAGATAAAAGTGTAAATTTTAAATTGAAACTTTACATTATTAGAAATTAATGATATTTTATATAGTATATGTGATTGAATAGGAGTGGTAGCAGTGAACAGAACAGTAAAAGTTTTCTTATTAGCACTGGCGACGGTTTTTACAGTTAATGGTGCAGTTTTTGCAGCGCCTAGAAGCAATTCTCAGTCTCAGGTTGAGAATTTAGAGATAAATATTGAAAAGCTAGACAATCAAATAGAAAGCGTGTTACATAATTTAGAGGATAATAAAAAACAGATAGCTAAAACAGGAAATGATATAAAGACTGCAGAAAAAGAAATAAAAACTGCGGAAGATAATATAAAAAAGCAACAAGGTATATTTAATAGTAGAATGAGAGCAATGTACATAAATGGTTCTAGTGGATATATAAATTTAGTATTGGATTCAGAAGGTATTGGAGATTTTATTTCAAGAGTTGATATGATGAAAAGAGTTATCAGCTTTGATAAAAAAGTAGTAGAAGATTATAAGGTAAAGCAGAGTGATATTAAAAATAAAAAGGACAAGCTAACTGCAGAAAATAAAAGGTTAGTATCTTTAAAATCAGATAACGAAAAAAAATTATCTAAACTTAATGAAGATAAAGAAAAGCAAAAGGCTTTAGTTGCCCAAGCAAGACAACAACAAAGGCTATTAGCTTCAGCAGACCAGGCTGTAGTTAATAGTGCATCAAAACAGGTTCAGGATATAAGGAAAGCAGCACCTAAAGTAAATTTATCAAGAGGTGCAGCATCAACTAGCAGTAACAATGTAATAGCCTATGCTTCCAATTTTTTAGGAACACCTTATGTATGGGGTGGAACTTCTCCTAATCCTGGCTTTGATTGTTCAGGATTTGTTCAGTATGTTTATGGACACTTTGGTGTATCTACAGGCAGAACAACTTACGATCAAATAAATCATGGGGCAGCTGTATCAAGAGACCAGCTTCAGGCAGGAGACTTAGTGTTTTTTGGGACAAGCGGAAACCCTACTCATGTAGGTATTTACCTAGGAAACGGTGCCTACATTCATGCTCCTCAGACAGGAGATGTAGTAAAAATATCACCACTTAATAGAAGAGATTATTTAACTGCAAGAAGAGTTAATTAATAATATATAAAAAAACCATCTTTAGTAAAGGGTGGTTTTTTTTCATTTAATTTAATAGGTTAATAATCTTATAAATGCACAAACTGTCATTACAAAGGAAATTTAAATTAAAGAAAAGCTAAGGAGGAATAACATTATGGCAAGCAGAAATAGTAATAGAGTATTAGTACCAGAAGCAAAGGCAGGATTAAATCAATTTAAAATGGAATCAGCTAGAGAAGTAGGAGTAGATTTAAAAGAAGGCTATAATGGAGATCTTACAGCAAGAGAGGCTGGATCAGTAGGTGGAAACATGGTTAAAAAAATGGTTGAAGCTTATGAGCAAGGTTTAAAATAATATGAAGAAAAAAATCAGGTAGGTCATTTACTACCTGATTTTTTTCTTCATATTTTCTTCATAAGAAAGTGATATTATCTTCTCAAAGAAAAAGAGGAGGTAATAACATTGAATATGACACATTATATGTCCCTTCTAGCAGAGAATCAGCCTTGGAACTTAATAATATTTATGGCTATACCTGTTATAATGGCAGAAACACTTACCATAACTGAATTTTTTATTATTTTTAACAGAACTAAAAGTGGTGGCCTAAGGACGCTGAATAAAGTAGTTGGAATTTTTGATGGTTTTTATTTTACAGGAATTTTTATTTATCTATTGTTTAATGCAGTTATTCCTTTAACCCAAACTGGTGGTTGGCATACCTGGGTAGATGTGGTAGCTGTTGGTTTTTATTTAAGTGGAGTTTTATTCCTACTTCCAATTGCATTAATGGAGCTAGGTATTATATTTAGAAAAAAGACTGACAATGAAAAAATGAAAATTCATTTTATTTTAGTAGGTGGTTTCTTAGTTGTTGCACATATTGCAATGATTTTTGGTATGGTAGATCCTTCAATTATAAATGATATGTCAAATATGAAAATGGATATGTAGCATTATTATGCGACACACAGGTTACTAAGTTTTAATTCTTACTATAACTTTCCTTTTTATCTAAATAAAAATATCCTTATATTATAGGGCGATAAGCCCTAGCGTTATAAAACTTTTGGGTGCACTAAAAACAGGTGTGTAGGTAGGGGTATACTGCGTAGAAAGCTTCGAATGAGGTTAGAAGGTCTTATGCTGGTGATTTTGAAAATGTTAACGAAAACTCGGCTTTCGAAGAAAGTATTGAGTTTGAGTTCATTTTCAAAGTTGAGCCAGCATTAGACCTTCTTCCTGAAATGAGGGCTTTCAAGCAGTATACCTCTATCGGTCACACCGGTGTTCAGTGCACCCAAACTTTTAGTATTTAGGACAATGGCCTAGCTTTAAGTTTTAGCCTCAGTCTTAATGGATTTTAAAACTAAAAATCCTGCTAGTGCCGATACAACAGATGCGGATATTATACTAATCTTAGCAGTAGACAATAAAGGCCCCTCAGTAAAGGATAGTGATGCAATAAATAATGACATTGTGAACCCAATACCGCTAAGTAAGCTGGCACCGTAAAGATGTTTAAAGGTTACTTTTGAAGGTAGCTTAGAGATTTGAAATTTAACTAATAAATAAGAGGTTATAAAAATACCTAATTGTTTTCCTAAGAAAAGACCTAGGAAAATCCCAAGACTGACAGGGGTTAAAAACTGTTCAGTAAAGCTGTTGATTTGAATGGTTACCCCTGAGTTAGCTAATGCAAATATAGGCATTATTAAAAATGCAGACCAAGGCTCTAAAAGATGTTCTAGTTTATACAACATTGATTTTTTGAATGTACGAATATCTCTTCCAGATGGTATTGTCATTCCAAGTAAAACTCCAGCGAAAGTTGCATGTATACCGGACTTTAAAAAGCTAACCCACATAATAAGGCCTAAAGTTAGAAATACAGGGACGGAGTTGACTTTGAATTTATTTGCCAGTATAAGAATTATTAGTATTGCCAAAGCAATTATAAGGGCTATCCAAGAAATTTGGTTAGTATAGAATATAGCAATTACCAAAATAGCACCAAGGTCATCTACTATAGCTAAGGCAGTTAAGAAAACAGCAAGGCCTTTAGGTGCTTTTTTCCTTCCTACTAACGAAAGTATGCCTAAGGCAAAGGCTATATCAGTGGCCATAGGTGTACCCCAACCAGCAATAGTTTCTTGGTTATAGTTAAACACTATATAAATTAATGCAGGGATAATCATTCCACTAAAGGCAGCAGCTACAGGAAGTATGGTTTTTTTAATATCCTTAAGTTCACCAACTAGGACTTCTCTTTTAATTTCCATGCCAATGACAAAGAAAAACACAGCCATTAGCCCATCATTTATCCAATGAAGAACTGACATTGATAAGGAGTACTTACCATATCCAATGGTTACATAGCTATGCAGTATATTGTTATAAGTAGATGCTATGGGAGAGTTTGCAGCAATTATTGCTATAATGGCGCAAATCATAAGTACAATACCGCTAGTAGATTCATGTTTGAAAAATTCTCTAAAAGGGGCAAGAATTTTACGTGCAAGTTTTACCATAATTTAATCACTCCTTTATGTTATCTAACTAATAGTCTAATCACAGATAATAATATTATTATCTGTATAACTTTAAATTGTTAATCTTTTTTGTTTAGTAGCATAAATGCAAAAAATAAAAAGAAGGAAAACTCATAAAAGAGTTTCCCTCCCTAGAAACCGAACTGCTTGAAAGCAAATTTTTAAATTTGCCCAACCGATAAGTATTCTTTTTGTTTTGTAGTAAAAATTATATCTTTAAATAATGCAGATGTCAATATTTATTAATATAAAATATCTTTATAAGGAGTCACAAAAACCCTATATCTTAATATAATATTATTAAGCAAATATGGTAAATCTAGTTGACAGATATAACATAAATGGTATACTATACTTAAACATATGAATATATGTTCAAATATAAAGAAAAAGGTGATAAAGGTGATTATTTTTGAAAATAATATAGATGTTTGCAATTGTAATGTAATACATGAAGATATAGTGCAAGAGGTAAGAAGTAATATACCTAAGGAAGAAACTCTCTACAGTTTATCAGAGTTGTTTAAAGTTTTAGGTGAACCTACTAGAGTTAAGATTTTATATGCTTTACTTAATGCGGAAATGTGTGTATGTGATATTGCGGCATTATTCAATATGACTCAATCTGCTATATCTCACCAACTTAGAATTCTAAAGCAATCAAGACTTGTAAAGTATAGAAGAGAAGGTAAGATTGTTTATTACTCTTTAGATGATGAACATGTTAAGCAAATATTTGATCAGGGATTAGTTCATATAAGCGAAAAATAATAAATTTGCATTTTATCCAATATATGTTAATCTAAAAATAATGAATTAGGATCAAGTGTAATATTCATTGAAATTTAAAAGTAACCTCAGACTATTAAATTTAATATTTTAAGGGGGAAATAATATGGATACTAATGTTAAAGAAAAGGGAGTGACTGGTGGAAATCTTATAACAGTAGTTAAAAAGAAACCGGGAAAGCTCAAAAAAGAATTAATATTAGAGGGGTTATGCTGTGCAAACTGTGCATCTAAAATTGAGCAGAAAGTTGGACAGTTAAATGGGGTAGCCAGTGCCTCTATGAACTTTATTACAAAAACTTTAGCGGTAGAATTAGAAGAAATAAACAAGGTGGACGAATTTATAGCAGCAGCAAAAAGTATCATAAATAAAATAGAACCGGATGTAGTGGTTAGAGAAAAAGTAACAGACAAGAGCGTTAAGACAGTATTAATATTAGAAGGATTGTGTTGTGCAAATTGTGCAGCTAAAATTGAAAGAGAAACGGAAAAGATACTTGGTGTACAAGCATCCACAGTAGACTTCGTATCTAAAAAGTTAATTATAGATATAATAGATACTAATAGAAGAGATGAAATTTTTCATGAAGTAACAAAGATTGTAAATAGAATAGAGCCAGATGTAAAAGTGATCATAGAGGAGCAGGGTAAAACTAAAAGCTTAGAAAGTCATCAGCATACTCATGAACATGGAGGTGTGGACAAAGACGATTTTGTAAAATTTGCATTAGGCGCTGCTGCCTTCGGAATAGCTACAGTTTTAAACTTTTCCTTTTGGATAGAGTTTACCCTATACTTGGTAAGTTATTTATTAATAGGAGGAGAGGTATTAATAAAGGCAATCAAAAATATAGGTAGAGGGCAAATTTTTGATGAGAATTTCTTAATGTGTATAGCGACCATAGGAGCCTTTGCAATTAAACAATTTCCAGAAGCTGTAGCGGTTATGATGTTTTATCAAATAGGCGAGTTTTTCCAGGACTTAGCAGTGGATCGATCTAGAAAATCTATATCTGAACTGATGAATATTAGACCAGACTTTGCAAATGTGAAAGTTGGACAGAGTATAAAAAGGGTAGCACCAGAAGAAGTTAAGGTGGGAGATTTTATTTTGGTAAAGCCTGGTGAGAAGATTCCCTTGGATGGTAAGGTAGTTGAAGGAAGCTCTATGCTTGATACATCAGCCTTAACCGGTGAGTCTCTTCCTAGAGAAGTTCAATCTGGAGATAATGTGCTAGGCGGTTTTATAAATAAGAATGGACTTTTAACTATTAAAATAACTAAAGAGTTTGGGGAGTCAACAGTAGCTAAAATACTAGACTTAGTACAAAACGCAAGTAGTAAAAAAGCACCAACGGAGAGTTTCATAACTAAATTCGCAAGATATTATACACCAGCAGTTGTAATACTTGCAGCAGCTTTAGCTTTCTTACCACCATTATTTATAACTGGAGCAACCTTTTCAGAATGGTTGTATAGAGCATTAGTTTTTCTAGTGGTTTCCTGCCCTTGTGCTTTAGTTGTTTCGATTCCTCTTGGGTTCTTTGGAGGAATAGGTGGAGCATCTAAAAATGGTATTCTTGTAAAAGGTGGAAACTACTTGGAAGCTCTTAATAATGTAGAGACAGTAATATTCGACAAAACTGGTACTTTAACAAAGGGAGTATTTAAAGTTACAGAAATAAAGCCTAAGAGAAATGTTACAAGAGAAGAGTTACTAGAATATGCGGCATATGCAGAAAGTTACTCAAGTCACCCTATTGCAACATCTATATTAAACGCTTATGGTAAAAGAGTGAAAAAAGAGGAAGTTCAAGGTTATAATGAAATTTCAGGCCAAGGAGTGAAAGTAAGATTAAAAGGAAAAGAAATATTAGCAGGAAATTCAAGGTTAATGAAGAGTCAAGGAATTTCATATGATACTACAGAAGTAGTAGGAACAGTAGTTTATCTGGCTGTGGATAGACAATATGCAGGTTATATACTTATCTCTGATGAATTAAAGGAAGATTCAGCAAGGGCAATAGAAGCTTTAAGAGCTGTTGGAGTTAAGAAGACTGTAATGCTTACTGGCGACAATAAGATTGCCGCAGAGAAGATAGCTAGCGGCTTAGGTCTTGACGAAGTGTATTCAGAACTTTTACCAGATCAAAAGGTTGAGAAATTAGAAAAACTAGATAGAGAAAAATCCTCTAAGAGTAAGCTGATATTTGTAGGAGATGGAATTAATGACGCTCCTGTACTTGCAAGGGCGGATATAGGAATAGCTATGGGAGGAATAGGTTCTGATGCGGCTATAGAAGCGGCAGATGTAGTAATTATGACAGATGAGCCTTCTAAAATAGCTACTGCAATTAAAATAGCTAAGAGGACAAAAAGCATAGTATGGCAGAATATAATATTTGCATTGGGAGTTAAGGCTATAATACTAGTTTTAGGAGCTTTAGGTGTGGCTACTATGTGGGAAGCCGTATTCGGAGATGTAGGAGTGGCATTGATAGCAGTGCTAAATGCAATGAGAGCAATGAAGATAGATAAGGCCTAAAAATTACAAGTGTAAATTAAATCATTAATAAATACAGAAAATTAAAGGGAAAAATAGATTAAATAAAACAGAGTCAAAGAAGTCTCTATGGAAGCGCAAAATTCCGTAGAGACTTTTTTCTGTAATAAGCTTTAAATTTATCAGTTGGAAAATATCACATTAAATTTTTGTAAAAGAGCATTTTTGTAACAGAACATACACAATGGGGTGATATAATTAGAAAATAAGTTTAGCTGAGGAAAATTTAAATACTTATCACTATAATTTGGAGTTATCATTTATTGAAGGGAGAATATTTATGGTATCTAGGAAGGTTTTAGCGTTAGTATCACTGGCGGTTTTAATAGTTGGAGGCAATTTTCTAACTTGGCAACCTGAAGCACTAAATAGCAATGGTATAAATAATACAAACATAAATAAAACTGTACAGGCTTTCTATCATAGTGGTGTTAATACAGGAAATATAAAAAAAGATTTGCCTAGTGGTAAAAATTATATAGATGCATCAGGGCGATATAATAATAAACAAGATATGAAAAGACAGTTAAGAGGTAGGGAAATTAGGAGAGTACAAGGACAAAATCCAGTAGGAATAGTTGAGCCGATAAAAAGGACTCCTGTAAATAAAAATTCTGGCATTACCGATATAGCTTTAAACACTGATTCCGCTGTAAATGATCCGGGATATAAGTATGAATGGGCTGTGACTTTAACAGAGGCAAATAAGTCATGGGCTTTAATTAACCAACAGCGACAAATTAAAGTTGCAGTAGTAGACACAGGAGTTGATTATACTCATAATGATTTAAAGAATAGAGTTCTTACGGATTTGGGGTATAATTTTATTGATAATAACAAAAATGTAATGGATGATAATGGACATGGAACTCATGTATCTGGAATTATTGCAGCAGAGGCCAATAATAATGAAGGTATAACAGGGATAGTAGGAGCATTGGATGTAAAGATTATACCTATAAAGGTCCTAGATGCACAGGGAGAAGGAGAGGCAGATGTGGTTGCTAAAGGAATTAAATATGCTGCAGATAACGGTGCAGATATTATAAACCTAAGCTTTGGTACTGAAGGTGAAAGCAGGGTTATTGAAAGTGCTATAGCATATGCCAAAGAAAAAGGAGTATTTATTGTAGTTGCTGCAGGTAATGACAATTCAGATGCTGATTTATACACTCCTGCTGGAGATGATAAAGATGTTTATACAGTATCTGCTATAAGTCAACAGTATAAAAAAGCTAGTTTTTCTAATTATGGAACGTCAATTGATGCTGCTGCACCGGGAGTTAAAATAATAAGTACTGTACCTAATGGGTATGCAGTTTGGGATGGTACCAGTATGGCTGCACCTATAGTATCTGGAATCTCTGCATTAGTTAAAGCACAAAACCCTAATTTGACACCGGATGAAATTGCTGAGGTTTTAAATAGTACTACAACAGATATATTAACAACAGGGGAAGATTTACAGTCTGGTCATGGCTTAGTCAATGCTTATAAAGCTGTAAATAAGGTGAAATCCAATTTTTAAAAAGTTTTAGAAAGTTGGAATGTTCATTGAAAAAAAATCATAATGATATAGTACTCAAAGTACTAATTAAGATGCTCTCAATCAAAGCTATTCAAAGGAGGCATACGAAACAATGCTTGTAAGTCATTCCTATACTTTTCCTGTAAGCGAAATACGCAAACAGTTTCCGGCTTTAAGAAGAATCTATAATGGTAAACTGGCTGTTTATTTAGACGGACCTGGAGGTTCACAGGTAGTTGACACTTCAATTCAAGCAATATCAAACTATATGTCTAGTGGTAGTGCAAATCTTCATGGTCAGTTCCCAACTAGTAGAGAAACAGAAGAATTAATAAGAGAAGCAAAGGAAGCAATTGCAGATATGTTTGGAGCAAAGTCAAAGGAAGTGGCCTTTGGAGCAAATGCTACAAGTTTAGAGTTTTCAATTTCTAGGGCTCTTGGGCGCAATTGGCGAAAAGGAGATGAGATAGTTCTTTGTGAGTCAGATCATAGAGCAAATGTAGATCCTTGGTTAGCTATTGCAAAGGAAAAAGGAATGATAGTAAATTGGTTAAAAGTAAATAAGGATACTCTTACTTTAGATTTTACTACTCTTGGTTCTATTATAACGGATAAAACTCGTCTTATAGCCATAGGACTTGCTTCCAATGCTGTAGGCACAATAAATGAAGTTCAAATAGTATCATCTCGTGCAAGAGCAGTTAACGCTATTGTAGTAGTGGATGCTGTTCATGCCGCACCCCATTTTTCAATTAATCGTGATGAGTTAGGAGCAGATATTTTACTATGTTCAGCTTATAAATTCTTTGGACCACATATAGGTATAGCAGTAATTAAAGAAAATCTATTCAGAAGCTTAAACTCCTATAAGTTAGAACCAGCTCCATCTTATATTCCCGATAAATTAGAAACTGGTACTCAAAGTCATGAAGGAATAGCCGGCATAAAGCCAGCTATTGAATTTATAGCATCTCTTGGCACAGGAGAAACACGGAGAGAAAAAATAATATCAGGCTTTAAAAAAATAGAAGATTACGAGAATAGATTAGCTAGTAAGATTAGAAAAAGATTAAGTAAATTAGAAAGAGTAACTTTATACCAGGCCCCTGAGTGGGCTGGAAAAACTCCCACTATTGCCTTTACAATAGACGGGATGTCTTCAAAGGAAGTATGCAGAATAATGTCAGAAGAATATTCTATATTTGCTGGAGATGGGCATTTTTATGCAACTACCTTAGCCGAAAAGCTTAATGTAAATAAAACAGAAGGTTGGATTAGGGTAGGAATTGCGCCTTATAACAGTGAAGAGGAAGTAGATTTATTTATTAATGCAGTAAGAACATTAGTTAGTCAACTGCAGTAAAACACTAATAAGAACCCATTTCTTAAAAGACGTTAGGAAATGGGTTCTTATTTTGCTAAAAGAATATTACGTGGATAATTTATTTTTTGAAATAAGTATTATTTTTTAATAGTTTGTAATGAAATATGTAAAATTAAATATAATAAAAGAATTAATGTCATATAATGGGGACAAATTTAAAGAGATAGAATAGAAAAATTCAGACTAATACAGAAGATTATAAAAAGTAATACAGCTTATCGAACTGTGGTGAATTGCATTATAAAATCTTAAAAATAAACAAAAAAACTATTGATACAGATTTCAAAATAGTATATAATAGACTCATAAGATAAGAAAAAGTCGTAATTGATTAAAGTATAAATGAAGGAATTAAAATAGGGATAATTCATTTATAGAATTAAGGAGTGAATGCAGATGATAAAACAATGGATGGGTTTTAATGAAGGTAAATGGACAGAAGAAATAAATGTTAGAGACTTTATACAAAAGAACTATAAAGTATATGAAGGAGACAAAAGTTTTTTAGCATCTCCTACAGAAAAAACTAAGAAGGTTTGGGAGCAGGCAGAAACGCTTATAATAGAAGAAATTAAAAAAGGTGTTATGGATGTTGAAACTAGTAGGTTTTCTGGTATAAACAGTTTCGAGCCAGGATACCTTGATAGAGAAAATGAAGTAATAGTTGGTTTTCAAACAGACGCCCCTTTAAAGAGAATAATGAACCCATATGGTGGAATGAGAATGGTAGAACAATCTCTTGAAGCTTATGGATTTAAGATGGATGAAGAGTTAAATAAGAATTTTAAAAAGTACAGAAAAACTCACAACGAAGGAGTTTTTGATGCTTATACAGAAGAAACAAGAAAGGCAAGAACAGTAGGACTACTTACAGGACTTCCAGACGCTTATGGAAGAGGAAGAATAATAGGCGACTATAGAAGAATAGCTCTTTATGGAATAGACTTCTTAATAGCTCAAAAGAAAAAAGATTTAAAAGAATTAAAAGGTTCATCAGAAGAAATTATAAGACTTAGAGAAGAAGTGAATATGCAAATCCGTGCTATGGTAGAATTAAAGGAAATGGCTGCGTCATACGGATTTGATATATCAAGCCCAGCTGAAAATGCTAGAGAAGCAGTTCAATTCTTATACTTTGGATATTTAGCTGCAGTTAAGGAAAATAATGGAGCTGCAATGTCTCTTGGAAGAAATACTACTTTCCTAGATATATTTATCGAGAGAGACCTTGAAAGTGGAATTATTTCAGAAGAAGAAGCTCAAGAAATAATTGACCAATTTGTTATAAAGTTAAGAATGGTAAGACATTTAAGAACTCCAGAATATAACGACCTATTTGCAGGAGATCCTAACTGGATAACAGAATCAATTGGAGGAGTAGGAGTAAATGGAAAGCCGCTTGTTACTAAAACAGCTTTTAGATTCCTACACACTTTAACTAATTTAACACCAGCACCAGAACCAAACATGACGGTACTATGGTCAGAAAAGTTACCAGCTAACTTCAAGAAGTACTGTGCAGAAATGTCTATAAAAACTGATGCTATTCAGTACGAAAATGATGATATAATGAGACCAATATATGGAGATGATTATGCTATAGCTTGCTGTGTATCTGCTATGGAAGTTGGTAAGAGAATGCAGTTCTTCGGCGCAAGAACAAACCTTGCTAAAGCATTACTTTATGCTATAAATGGTGGAGTTGACGAGAAGAAAAAGGCTAAAGATGGCAGCTTAATCCAAGTTGTACCTGGAATAGATAGAATAACTGATGAAGTTCTAGATTTTGATAAGGTAATGAAAAACTACAACAAAGTTATGGAATACGTAGCTGAGTTATATGTAGATACAATGAATACAATTCACTATATGCATGATAAATATGCTTATGAAGCAGGACAAATGGCTTTACATGACACAGATATCAAGAGATTTATGGCATTTGGTATAGCAGGATTATCTGTTGCAGCAGACTCACTAAGTGCTATAAAGTATGCTAAGGTTACACCTGTAAGAAACGAAGAGGGAATAGCTGTTGACTTTAACATAGAAGGAGATTTCCCTAAGTTTGGAAATGATGATGATAGAGTAGATGACCTAGCTGTAGAGGTTACAAAGAAATTCTCTACTGAACTTAAGAAGCATAAAACTTATAGAGATGCAGAACATTCACTTTCTGTTCTTACAATAACATCTAACGTAGTATATGGTAAGAAAACTGGATCAACTCCAGATGGAAGAAAAGCAGGAGAAGCTTTTGCTCCAGGAGCTAACCCTATGCACGGAAGAGATGAGAATGGAGCCTTAGCATCACTTAACTCAGTAGCTAAAATACCTTACAGAGAGTACTGCCAAGATGGAGTTTCAAACACATTCTCCATAATACCAGATGCTCTTGGAAAAGATGAAGAAAGTAGAATAAATAACCTTGTAAATATGATGGATGGATATTTTGGACAAGCTGCTTTCCATTTAAATGTTAATGTTCTTAGAAGAGAAACATTAGAAGATGCTATGGAGCATCCAGAAAAATATCCAACTTTAACAATAAGAGTTTCAGGATATGCTGTTCACTTTAACAGACTAACTAAAGAACAGCAAAGAGAAGTTATAAGCAGAACATTCCATGGAACAATGTAGTTAGTATATTGTAGTATCCCCTATAATTATATAACATCATGGATGGGCCCGTTGTTTTAATGCAGCGGGCTAAAGTTTTAGCTAACGATAGATTTAGTTTTGCTAAGAAAACTTTCGAATTTTAAATTTTACAAAGGGAGGATAATAAAATGACACTAGGAAGAATACATTCCTTTGAGAGTATGGGTTTAGTAGATGGGCCTGGAATTAGAACTGTAGTGTTTATGCAGGGCTGTGCTTTAAGATGTTCCTACTGCCACAATCCAGATACATGGATCTTTGCTGGAGGAACAGAGATAACACCACAGGAATTAGTGAAAAAGATTATAAGATTTAAACCTTATTTTAAGGATGGTGGCGGAGTAACATTTTCAGGTGGAGATCCTTTAATGCAGCCGGATTTTTTAGTAGAAACATTAAAACTATGCAAGGATGCGGGAATCCATACTACCATAGACACCGCAGGCTATGGTAGAGGAGGGTATGAGGAAATATTAAAATATATAGATTTAGTTCTCCTTGATATAAAGCATGTTACTGACGAAGGTTATAAAGACTTAACTGGAGCTAGTAAAAGAGGTTTTGATGAGTTTTTGGACGCTGTGCAAAAGGCAGGTACCAAGCTTTGGATAAGACATGTAATAGTACCAGGTATAACGGATTCTAAAGAGCATATTTTAAAATTAGCTGGAATGATAAGAAATATAAAAAATGTTGAAAAGATAGAACTTCTTCCATATCATACTTTAGGTGTTGACAAGTATAAAAAACTTGGCATAGAGTACAAATTGGAGAATGTAGAGACTATGGATGAAGAAGACTTGAAAGAGTTAGAAAATACTTTAAAAGAAGAGTTAAATAATTAAGTGGAATAATAATAAAGGGCTTTGGTAATCCCCTAAGTTAAGAAGAGCTGTTCAACTGAAGAGCTCTTTTTGCTTTGGGAAAAATAGTTTTATATAGACAGTTTATTTGCTGATTACGAGATCTGATATATTTTAAAAATTTAATACATAAAAATAAATAGTTAAATAATAGTGATTTTCTCTTTGAACTGTGCTAAAATCTATTTGTAAAAATGTAATATTTTATTATAAAATGTTGAAGAAAATATTTTCTTAGTGATGTTAGTTAACTAATGAAGAGACTGAACTAAAGGCTCTCTAGAGAAAATGTTATCAAAATAAGGAACTATAAAATTTTAAGTTTTAATAAGATTACAAATAAAGTTTACCATCTACAAAATTAAAATTGTCTGTAAAATATTAAAAAAATCTAATTTTTTACGACAATTAAAGTATAATTAAACTTTGAAAGGAAGAACTTTATGAAAAAAAATATATCCATAAAATTAAAGATTTTAACAGTGCCTTTAACTATAATGTTTATAGTTATAGCTATAATAGCTACAGTAGCTATTACTATCGCTAGAGGCAAAATAATAGGCCAAATGCAGAATGATGGGGCAAATATGGCAAATCAATTGGCAAGCGAATTTGGGAAAAACAGTGCTGCTATAGATACTTTAAATGAGTCTATAGACACTAGAATAAAAACTTTAGGAAATTTCATTGTAACTAACTCTAATAGCGTAAATAATGAATATTTACTAGCTATAGCAAAGCAATTTGAAGTTGATGAAATAAACATTGTAGATTCTAGTGGAAAGATAGTTTATTCAAATTTACAACCTAATATAGGATTCGTATTTGACGATAAGCATATCTCTAACTCAGTGCTAAAGAATGAGAAGGGAGAGCTTATGGAAGCTATAAGAAAAAGCTCTGTAGGTGACAACTACTATAAATATGGTTATATAGCAAACCAAAATGGTGGAATGGTTCAAATAGGAGTACTTGCAAATAAAGTTCAAAAATTAAGTGAAAATCTACAGCTGCAAACTTTAATTCAAGATTTAACTAAGGATAAAAATATAGTGTATGCATTATTTATAGATAAAAACTTAAAAGCTGTAGCTCATAGTGAAAAGGATAGAATTGGAATATCACTCAATGATGAAGGAAGTAAAAAAGCAGCAGTAGAAGGAAAGACACATTCTTCAACTTTCCTTTATAAAGATAAGGTAAAAGTATATGATGTATTAGTTCCAGTTTATAAAAATGGTGCTCATATAGGAGCTATAGATATAGGGTTGTCTCTAGAAAACGTAACCAAGACTGTATATAATACAGTAATGTTAATTTCAGCCATTGCATTAGCTGCTTTTATAATATCCTCATTAATTATGATGAAAATATCTAGGGGAATAATAGATCCGCTTTTGAAACTAGTACAAGTATCAAAGAAGATATCTGAGGGGGATTTTGATAATGAGATATCTATTCAAAGTAATGATGAAATAGGGGTACTAGCATTAAGTTTTAGGAATATGTCAGATAGTCTTAAAAAAACCATGGGAATGATAAAAATGCAAAGTGCCAATGTAAATGATATGGCACAAAGTCTAAATATGAATGCAGAGCATATGAGTGGTGCTGCAAGTGAAGTTGCAGGAGCAATTCAGGAGGTAACTAAGGGAGCAGAAGAGCAGGCCAATGCTCTAGTTGAGGTTGCTAATCATATGTCTAGTCTATCTGATGAACTAGAAAATATAGAAAGAAAAATATCCATAGTAAAAGAAAGCTCAGATGCTACTGGAGATAAGGCGGCAGCTGGAAAAGATCAAATTGATATTTTGTTAAAATCAATTCAAGATATAAAGCTATCCTTTGAAATGGTGGTGGATAAGGTTAACAGCTTGAATACCAGTGTGTCAAAGGTGGGAAATATAACAGAGGTAATAAATGGAATATCAGAACAAACAAATCTTTTAGCTCTTAATGCGGCGATAGAAGCGGCAAGGGCAGGAGAATCAGGCAAGGGGTTTGCGGTGGTAGCAGAGGAAGTAAGAAGACTCGCTGAACAATCAAAAGGGTCCACTGAAGAAATACAAAGATTAATTTATTCAATAAGCAGTGAAACTGGAGAGGTAATAACAACGTCAAATGATGTTAAAAGCTTGGTGGAAAACCAGGTTAACATTGTAAAGAACACAATTATATCTTTCGACGATATGATTAAGGCCGTATCGAATATAACACCATTGGTAAATGACTCTTATGTATCTCTAGAAAAAACTATGAAATCCAAAGAATTAGTTTTAAGTAAAATAGAAGAAGTAACTTCAGTAGCAGAAGAAACGTCTGCGGCTTCAGAGGAAATTTCAGCATCTTCTCAGGAAATGATGGCAAGCACTGAGGAAGTTTCTAAATTTACATTTAAGCTAAATGATGTAGTAAAGCAGCTTAATGATGAGACAGATAAATTTAATATATAAATACTGAAATAACAGCTGATTCATTAGTATGAATCAGCTGTTTAACTAGCTTCTAATCCTAAATACATTTGGTTCTTTAGAATTATATTATAGTTACTTATAAGCTAAAAGCTTTCAAAGCAAAGATAATAATATTTCCAATATAGAAATTTTGAAGATTATAATAAGTTGAAAATAAGATCTTTCAAAATTATTATAATCTCTATTTTTATAAGATTAAAATTCGATATTTTAAAGGGGTTGAGAAATAACAATACATATTTAGGGGGAGAGTCCTAAATAAGCTGGATTAGAAACTATAAGAAGCAATAAACATTACTTCCTATAATTATTATAGCATATGAAGATTTAAAATCAACGCTTGTTTTAGAATATTTAGAAAATTCAAAGAAAGGAAAGCTGCAAAGTTAAATCAACATGCAACCTATATGCTAGGTAAGCAAAAATTAAATTGTTTTTATATGCACGTATATGTTATACTAATTGTATAATATGTATTATAAAGTATACTAAATGTTTGGGAAAATTAAATAAAGTATATCATTAATTTAGTGTAATAATGCTTTAAAGGAGATAAACAATATGATTTTCTATGATGAAAATAATTTGGATTTAATAGAAAAAGATTTAAGATATTTGCAATTATTATCTAAGCAATATCCAACAATTTCAGTTGCTAGTACGGAAATAATTAACCTTCAGGCGATTTTAAACTTGCCCAAAGGAACAGAGCATTTTATGACTGATGTTCATGGTGAATATGAGTCCTTTACCCATATGCTTAGAAATGCTTCAGGTGTGATAAAAAGAAAGATTGACGATGTGTTTGGAAATTCACTTAGGGAAGAGCAAAAGTCTAGTCTTGCAACATTAATTTACTATCCAGAACAAAAGTTAGAGCTGATTAAGCAAACGGAAACTAATCTTGAGGACTGGTATAAAATAACTCTTTATCAACTAATTGATTTGTGCAAAAATATATGTTCAAAATATACTCGTTCGAAAGTTAGAAAGGCTTTAACTCAAGATTTTGCATATATAATTGAAGAGTTGCTTCATGAACATGATGATAGAGTGGATAAACAGGCGTACTATAATGGTATTATAAAAACTATAATCGATATAGATAGAGCAGGAGAATTTATCATTGCTATATCTAACGTTATACAAAGATTAGTAGTAGATAGATTACACATTATAGGAGATATATATGACAGGGGACCTGGTGCTGAAATAATAATGGATGCATTAATGGATCATCACTCAGTAGATATACAGTGGGGAAATCATGATTTATTATGGATGGGAGCTGCAGCTGGCTGTGAGGCTTGTATCTGTAATGTACTTAGAATATCCCTTAGATATGCGAACCTCAGAACTATTGAAGATGGATATGGCATTAATCTACTACCTTTAGCTACCTTTGCTATGGAGTTTTACAATGATGATTCTTGCAAGGGCTTTGTATCTAAAACATTAGACAAGAATGTAAGTGAAAATGAATTAAATCTTCTTGCTAAGATGCATAAGGCTATTTCTTTGCTTCAATTTAAAGTAGAAGGTCATATTATTAAAAGGCATCCAGAGTTTCAAATGGATGACAGATTGCTTTTAGATAAAATAAATGTGGAAACCGAAGAAATCCAGTTATACGGAAAAAATTATAAACTTAATGATATAGTGTTTCCAACTGTTGATTGGAGCGATCCTTATAAGTTAACTGAGAGAGAAGAAGATTTACTTAAAAAGCTAACAGCATCTTTTGTTAACAGTGAAAAATTACAGAGACATATTAAGTTTTTATATAGTAAAGGAAGTATGTATTTAACTTATAATTCTAATCTTTTATTCCATGGATGTATACCTTTAAAAGAAGATGGAAGCTTTAAAGAAGTAAAAATAGGAACTATAAAATATAGTGGTAAGGCACTTTTGGATAGAATTGACAGGGTTGCAAGAGATTCCTATTTCTTCAAAGATGACATTAAATTGAAGAAATACGGAATGGACATGATGTGGTATTTATGGTGTGGACCAGATTCACCTGTATTTGGGAAGAAGAGAATGACTACCTTTGAAAGATATTTCATTGACGATAAATCCACTCATTATGAGGAAAAAGATTATTATTATAAATATAGAGATAATGAACAGGTATGCAAGAATATTTTATCTGAGTTTAATCTTAATCCTAATACTTCCCATATTATTAATGGACATATTCCTGTAAAAACTAAGGAAGGGGAGAGTCCTATTAAAGCAAATGGACGGCTTCTTGTTATTGATGGGGGCTTTTGTAAAGCTTATCAACCACAAACAGGGATTGCAGGATATACACTAATTTATAATTCCTATGGTCTGTTGCTTACATCCCACGAACCATTTGCAGCTATTAAAAGGGCGGTTCAAGAGGACAAGGATATCATCTCCTCTACTAGAATATTAGAACATGTAGTTGCACGAAAGAGAGTTGCAGATACTGATGTAGGAGTAGGCTTAAGAGAAAGAGTAGCTGATTTAGAAAAGCTTTTAATAGCTTATAGAAAAGGACTTATTAAAGAAGGTAGTGAGGAAATAGTATCATAAAAGCAGTTTTATGCGATACAAAAATTTGAAGCACTGAACACTGGTGCTTCAAATTTTTGTGTCCCATAATACTTCTTATAATAGTGATGAAAACATTCTGCAGAAGGCTTCAAAGGCTTTTGTAATTGGAGAAAGATTGTTAAAAAAGTCTTCTGTTATCCTTTTGCTTCTTTTCAAGTCCTCAAAAAATAAATTTTCCAGTTCTTCTGTAGTTTCCTCATCGTAAATTACAGCGTTGATTTCATAGTTTAATACATAGCTTCTTATATCCATATTAGCAGTGCCTATTGTACATATCTTTCCATCTATAGAAGTAGTTTTCCCGTGGATAAATCCATTATAGTCATAAAAATATATCTTTACCCCATTTCTAGCTAAATCTTCTAGATATGTTCTTGAAGCATAATGAACTAGGAGGTGATCATATTTTCCAGGAAATAAAATATGAACACTAACGCCGCTTAGTACAGCAATTTTTAAAGCATTTAAGATGCTTTCACTTGGGATAAAATAAGGAGTTGTTATATAAATATGGTCCTGTGCCATACTTATCATTTTTAAAACTGCCTGCTCGATTGCTGGAAATTCTGAATCAGGTCCACTTTTTACTAATTGCATTAGTTTTCCGTTGCCATACTTGGTTTGGGGAAAAAAATCTTCGAAATTGTCTCCGTAGGAAAACTCTTCCTTATTGGCTGACTTTATAGTTGCAAAATCATCTAAAAATACTGCTTGAAGACCATAGGCGAAATCACCTTTTACCATAATGTGAGTGTCTCTCCAGTATCCAAATTTACTTTTTCCTATATACTCATCTCCTATATTTATACCTCCAACAAAGCCAACCTGGCCATCTATTACTACAATTTTTCTATGGTTTCGATAATTAATTTGAGTATTAATATACCTAAGCAAAGGTGCTAAGAAATAAGAGTATTGAACTATATCTACTCCCGCTTCTTTAAGTTCTGTGATGTAGGATTTTTTTAACTTTATACAGCCTACTCTATCAAATATTAATCTTACTTTCACTCCTTCTAAAGATTTCTTTATAAGAATTTCTTTTATTTCACTACCTATACCATCACTTTTTACAATATAGTATTCCATATGAATATGATTTTTAGCTTTTAACAGTTCTTCCTTTAATGATTCGAATTTTTCTGTACCATCTTTAAAGATTTTGATACTATTGTCTTTAAAAAGAGGGGACTCACTGTTTTTTGAGAGTAATTCGATTAAAGTAGTGTAACTGTTATTTTTTACATTTTTTATTGCCTCATAGATTAGTCTTTCCACATTTATATTGGTTTCATTATGAAGTTTATGCTTTTTCCAGTTTCGTCCTAGGAATATATATAGAAAAAAACCTATAGGAGGAAATAAAATAAAAACTAGCAGCCAAGCAATAGTTTTTTCTGGATTTTTCCTTTCTAATATAATTATAAATATAGATACTATTGCGTTAATTAAAAATAACCAATAGAGAGTAGTTTTCAACTTATTTCCACCTCCTTACAGTTATAATTTTTTATATTTGATTTTTAAGTTTCACGTAGTTAACTTCTTGAAGAATTTTATTTAATTAATAAAATTCTTTCTTAATTATAACATATTTAGAAAAGTTAAATAGGTACCAAGTAATTTTTATAAGAATAAAACAGTATTAGCTATTTTACCCACTAGTATATGAAATTACTCACATTAGTATAATAGTTTAAAATGGGAGCATTAAGAGTAAAGTTTTTTAATAACTATTATAAAAAAAGGGTTTTCACGGAATATATAGAATATTTTATTTGTAAAGTAAAATTTAGTTATAGTTTAATTGAAAGGGTGAGTTTTATGGACTTTGATAAAATATTATACTATGGTGCCACACCTACCTTTGTATTATTGTTTATTTTTTTGGCCTATGCCCTAGTAAAAAATTTGAAAAATAATAAAAAGCAATAAAG
The DNA here is from genome assembly GCF_025398335.1 of Clostridium sp. CX1. GTDB lineage: Bacteria > Bacillota > Clostridia > Clostridiales > Clostridiaceae > Clostridium_AM > Clostridium_AM tanneri. The sequence goes on along the minus strand of NZ_JAODOO010000016.1, from coordinate 75,390 downwards.
GTGGCACTATTGTAAATATGTTGCATTAATAAAAGGTATTTAAATGCTCATAATAAATTAAGAAAGTTAATTATGAGCTAGGAGTGATTTGAATATGCCACCATTAACATTGAAAGCAAAGGCTATCAGTTTATATAACAGTACAACAGTAAAATGTGAAAGTAGAGGATTTACTTTTACTCTTCAACAATCAGAAGAGAATCCGGAAAAAAATTATGCTATGAATCCTATGGAAGCGTTACTTTGTGCTTTAGGAGGATGTCAAGTTATCACAACAATTAACTATGCTAAAAAGCATAATATTGATTTAGAAGGCGTTTCAGTTGAATTGGAAGGAGAATTTGATACTGATGGTATACTTGGAATAAAGGATGTAAGATCAGGGTATAGCGGAATAAGTTGTAGGTTACTGTTAGATACTAATGAAAGCTCCAGAAAAATTGATAGTTTAATTAAAACTTTGCAAGAAAAGGCACCAGTAGTAGACACCATTAATAATCCGGTAAAACTACAGATAGAAGCAGTTACAATGTCTAAACATTAACGGTATTAATTTTTAGTTTTAAGATATAAGATATCAATAATTAATATACCTTTTTAGGACGAAATTTTGGAGAAAAAATTTCGTTCTTTTTAATAAGAAAAAGTACATATATATTATTTTTAAGATTTAAAAAGAATTTATGAATATGGTGATAGGGATATGGAAGATAAAATTAGTTGTATAACTTGTAGTTGGAGAAAAAGGAACAGCAAGAATAAGAAGCTGAAATTTAATTGCATCAATATAAAAAATGAATTTAAACTTCAGATGGCATACTTTAGTCAGCTTTATGAAAATTCCTTTGAGGCAGTAGCCATTCTTAATAATCAAGATGAAATAATAAGTATAAATAAGAGTTTTACAAAGATTTTTAAGTATGAACTTAATGAGGTAGTTGGGAAATCCATAAATGAGGTAATAGCAGATAGAAAATTGACAAAAGACGCTTTTGATATATCTAAAATCGTTTTACAAGGTGGCTTTGTAAGTCGGGAAACTACTAGAAAAAGAAAAGATGGACAATTAGTAAATGTAAAGATGACAGCCTTTCCTATAATAGTAAGCAATACTCAAATAGGTATATATGCTGTATACGAAGATATAACTGAGCAGAAAGTTATTGAAAAGGCACTGAAAGAACAAAAAGAATGGCTTAAGGTAACTCTATCTAGTATTGGAGACGGAGTTATAGCTACAGATAGAGAAGGAAAAATAAATTTTATGAATAATGCTGCTGCAGAACTCACTGGACACTCAGTAACTGAAGCTGAAGGGAGTGCGTTAACTGATATATTTAATGTGTCATGGGGAAAAAGCTATGATGATGATAGTGAGAGAAAAGACCTTATACTTATGACAGTGATAAATGAAGGGAAAACTTTTAAAAGTGAAGAAAATGTTCAGTTGATTTCTAAAGATAAAAAAGCATATAACATAAGTATATCAGCAGCACCAATACAAATAGAAGGTGGAAAGAGTATAGGAATGGTAATTACATTTCAAAATATTACAGACAGAGTGTTAATGGAAGAAAAACTTATAAAGATGAGTTTATACGACAGCCTTACAGAGGTATATAACAGGACTTATTTCCACAGTATTAGCAATGAACATGATAGTAAAAAATCTCAAAATCTTGGGTTAATTCTTTGTGATTTAGATGGATTAAAAATAATTAATGATACCCTAGGTCATTTTGTAGGTGATGAATTACTAATAGCTACTACGGAAGTTCTAAAAAAAGCATGTGGCAGTAATTGCATAGTTGCCAGAATTGGTGGAGATGAATTTGTAGTTGTATTGAAAAATACTAGTAAAAAAGAAATAGAGGAGTTAAATAGTAAAATTGAAAATGAAATAAAAACATACAATAAAAACAATAATAGACTGCATCTGAGTATATCAAAGGGAATAGCTTTCAGTGGACAAACATTCAAGTCTATGAAGGATATTTTTAAACAAGCAGACAATGATATGTACATATGTAAGTTACACAATAGAGAGAGTAATAGAAATGCAATAATGAAAACTATGATAAAAGCTTTAAAGGAAACAGATTTTGTTACAGAGGGACATATAGAAAGAATGAAAAAGATATCCGTTGGATTTGCTGCTAATTTAGGGCTGCCAAAGAAAATCATAAACTCAATAGGGCTTTTAGCTGAATTTCGTGATATTGGTAAGGTAGGGGTGTCTAGTGAGTTGTTGCAGAAACCTGGTATGCTAAATGATGAGGAAAAAAAGGAGTTGAAACGGCATAGTGAGATAGGTTATAGAATAGCAAAACATGCTACTGCTTTGGAGCATATCGCAGAACTAATACTAAAGCATCATGAAGCTTGGGATGGGAATGGATATCCAATAGGATTGAAAGGAGTACGTATTCCTATAGAATGTAGGATAATATCTATTGTAGATGCCTATGATGCAATGACAAGTAATAGTCCTTATAAAAAACCCATGAGTAAGAGGGAAGCCATAGAAGAACTTAAAAAATGTGGTGGTGTTCAATTCGACCCTGAATTAGTAGATAAATTTATTAAATATCTAAAACCATAGAGTTTCTCTAAACTCTATGGTTTTACAATTATACAGAGGTTTCAGATGGGGATTCTGAGACCTTTTTTTCTTTGCTGCCAAAAAAGGTTGAGAATAAAATTAATAAACCACCAATTACCTGGAATACTGTCATAGTTTCTTTTAGGAATACAAAGCCAAAGATGACAGCGGATATAGGATCGATATAACTTACTACAGCTATGCTTTGAGCTTTTAAATCCTTCATAGCGGAAAAGTATAATAAATAAGGTATTCCTGTATGTACTATTCCAACTATAAGAATAAATATTAGGCTTTTTAATCCAGAGATATGCAAATTGTTTCTGTATATTATAATTGGAAGTAATACTATTGCGGCGGTAGAGATCTGAACTACAGTCATTTCATAACCGGACAAACCCTTTATGTACTTGTTTAATAAAACAACTGAAGCATAAAATACTGCAGCCATAAGCCCAAAAATAATTCCTTTAATATGATTGTAATTAGCGCTAGAAGTAACCCCTTGGTTGTTTAATATTAGGAATAAACCAAGCATAGCACCAGCTACAGCAAAAAATTTAGATTTAGTAAATTTTTCTTTTAGGATAAAGGGTGACAACAGTATTACAAACACTGGAGCAAAGTAATAACTTAAGGTAGCGTTTGAAATAGTAGTATATTTGTAGGATTGAAATAAAAGCATCCAGTTAAATGCCATGGTTATACCAGAGGCAATTAGGATGTAGATTTTTTTTCTATCATCATTTTTATTTATAGATTGAGATTCTAGACTATTTTCTATGGAACTAGATTTGCTTATACTTTTTCTCGTGAAACCATATACTATAAGAAATATACTAGCTATGGTTGCACGAAGAAATACAGTTTCAATTGATGGTAAATCAATATTTTTGACGAAGAGTCCAATACTTCCCCATATAGCCATTGAAAGGATAACCTTAAACATAGCACTCATTTAAAAACCCCCCTTATTAAATTAATGGTTCTAAGATTAGGTTAAAATTACTATTTTTAATTATAACATATAAAGCAAATTAAGCTATAAATAAAGTACTGAATTTGTCATTTGATTTAATATTCTAAATTAAACCAATTCCATAATTATTTTCATGTGTAATATCTCAAAAGCTGTGATATAATTGAGCTATAAATTAATGTTTTAATAATAGGAGGGGAAAAATTGCTAAGGTGCGAAATCTGTGGTAGACAAGCGGATAAACATCATATAGTATACAGAAGCCAAGGAGGCGTGGATTTTCCATTGAATTTTAGATATCTCTGTTCTGAACATCATAGAGGAAAAGAAGGCCCTCACAAGAATAGGAGATTAGACTTAGAATATAAGTTGCAGATGCAGAAAAGCTTAGAGCAGTTATTATACAAGGAATATTACAGTATAGATGAACTTGTGCTCTTGCTTCAAATAAATAAAGGAATGTTAAAGAAGCTTTTTAAGGATTATAAACTATATAAAGAAGGTTATAAAAAATCCGATATAGTATTTAGACTTATGGGAAAAAAAGTATACACAGAATATATGCTTGAAGAATATTATGATTTTATAGCAAACTTTTAATTAAGGTAAATTATCTGATAAGGATTTTATATAATAGTAAATAAGTATCTAGGGATTTAATAATGGAATATTTAAGTAGAATTTATTACTAAGGTAAGGTAATTATAGACACTTTACTTTAGTAAAAAAACATTTTTCAGAATATTTAGCATTATGAAAAAGACTGTGTGAGAAACTGGCTTTTCTATTTTTTTATATTGAAATTTTCTTGAATTATTATAACAAATGGTTAGAATCTGTGGGGATTATATGATTTAACAATATCACAACAGAAATATGGGGGGATGGAAATGCAAGAAAATATTTTAATGATTTTAACTTTAGATGAAATTAAGAAAATTACAGAAGGATTAAAGTATGGATTGCTTTTTATGGATGAGAATGAAGGCAAATTTAACGAGAAAGAAAAGGACAATTTAGAGGATATGCTTATAAAGCTATTAAAAGCTCAATATGATTGTTCAAAAAGCTAGTTACGAAGATTATCTTTAGAAAATTCTTTAAAACAATCTTATTTATAAATACATTATTTTTATCTACATGGATAACCTATAAATGAAAAAACAGATAAGGGGGCTTTTTAAATATGGATAGATTTGAATTAGATGATATAAAAGATATTCATGTAGGTGATGTTCCAATAGCTAAAAAAGGAGTAATTGACAGCCTTTTAGGCAAGGATATTCATAAGGATGAGGTGCCTATGGAAAAACTTTCATCCTATAGAAAAGGCCATGAAATCGGAACACATGTAGAAAACTTACTCAAAGGTGATCAAGTGGATCGTAAAAAAGATGAACCAGAAATTGATTAAAATTTATAGTTGAACTTTCAAAAACTACCTTATTCTGAAAAAGATAAGGTGGTTTTTGTTTATATTTGGTATTTTATTCTATGTGTACATGTGCTAGCTATTATGATAAAATTTATTACTGCATCAACTAAATCAAATTCAAAGAGGTGTAGAAATGAAAAGAAAAATTGGTTTATGGGATTTAGTCTTCATGAATGTATCGGCATTATTCGGAATTAGGTGGATTGCAAAATCTACTGCCTCCAGCTTCGGATTAGGGCTTGGGGCTATACCAATATGGATTGTTTTCGCCTTTATCTTTTTTGTACCTAGTGCCTTAATATGTGCAGAATTAGCGGCTACATACCCTAGGGATGGTGGTCTCTATGAATGGGTAAAAGAAGCTTATGGTGAAAAGTGGGGATTTATGGTATCTTGGCTAAATTGGACTGCCAAGATATTTTGGTATTCGTCTTTTCTAACTTTTTTAACTGTTAATATTTCCTATATATTAGGAAGACCAGAACTTGCTACCAGCAAACTATTTGTACTGATAGCATCACTAGTTCTTTTTTGGATATTATCTCTAATAAGCACTAGAGGAATGGCCTTAGGAAAAGTTTTTACAAGTGCTGGAGCTTTGGGTTCTACAGTGCCGGCGATACTTTTAATAAGTATGGCCTTTATTTCGGTGTTTATATTTGGGAATAGACCAGCATCAACCTATACAATGGCTACCTTAACTCCTAAGTTAAGCGCAGATTCCTTTGCTTCAATTTCCTCTATAATGTTTGCACTTGCTGGTGCTGAAATTTCTGCAAATTTCGTAACAGAAGTTGAAGATGTTAAAAAGACTTTTCCAAGAGCGACTATAATAGCTGCAGCATTAGTTGGAGGACTTTATGTTTTAGGATCAATAGCCATTACTATGGTACTTCCATCCGATAAGATTACTGCATCACAGGGAATATTAGAGGCTCTTTCAGCAGTTGCAGGAGATTTAGGAATAGGTCCATGGTTTATACGTATTGTAGCCTTTGGAATAGCACTCTCAGTAATAGGTACTATAATAATTTATATAGCGTCCCCTATAAAAATGTTATTTGGAAGTGTGCAGAAAGGTATATTTTCAGAAAGATTGACAAAGGTTAATGACAGGAATATACCTGTTAACGCTGTTATACTTCAGGCGGTAATAGTAAGTATTATATTACTTGGTACTAATTTGCTGCCATCTGTTGATGCTATATATAACGTACTTCTTACAATGACTGCTTTAACAGCATTGTTTCCATATGTTCTTTTATTTGCTGCCTACATAAAATTGAGAAAGACTAGGTTAGGTGAGATTAGACCTTATGAAATGTCAAAATACAACAAGAATGCTATTGGGTTAGCATATTTAGTGCTAATAGTTACTGTGTTAGGAATAGTGTTATCAGCAGCGCCTGTTATGAATACTTTTAAGGAAAATCTACTATATGAGATAGAAATGGTAGGTGGAGCTGTTGTAGTTGTAGGACTAGGGCTGAGAATCTGGAGCAGCTTCGTTAAGAAAACAGGGTTTAAAGATAGAGTGGAAAGTAAAAGAATTTCACAATAAAAAGTATAAAAAAGTATGATTAAGTAGAAATTATAAGTTAGTTTTTACTTAATCATATTTTTAAGAAAATGAATAATTTATGTCATAAAGATATTATTTATATGCTGAAAATTAAAATTAATTTTGCTAATTTTAAGATTTGAACTTGCGAAATTTAGAAACTTTTTATATTATATAAATAAGGAATCACTTAAAAATATTTAATTAAGCAACAAAAATATTTTTCCAAGACTTAATCTAGTAATTCTTACTTAATAAGAGTTAACAAAGACTTAAGCATAATAAAGGAGGAGCTAAACTATGAATATGGAAAGACTTAATAAAGTGTTAAAAGAAATGGAAGCTGCAAATACACCTCAAATGTTGGTTTCTGATCCAGCAGCTATATTCTATCTAACTGGAAAATGGATTCATCCTGGTGAAAGAATGCTTGCACTATACATAAATTTAAATGGTAATAATAAATTATTTATAAATGAATTATTCCCTGTTACTGAAGACTTAGGAGTTGAAAAGGTTTGGTTTAATGACACTCAGGATGCAGTTGAAATCGTTTCCCGATATGTAGAAAAGGATAAACCAATGGGAGTTGATAAAAACTGGCCAGCTCGTTTCTTACTAAGACTTATGGAGCTAAAAGGAGGAAGCACTTTTATTAATGGTTCAGCAATATTAGACAGAGTTAGAATGTGTAAAGATGCTGCAGAGAGAGATTTGATGAGAGAGGCTTCAAGAATAAATGATTTAGCTGTAGACAGAATGATAAAGCTAATACCAGAAAAACATTCTGAAAAGAAGATGGGACAGTTATTATTAAGCATATATGAAGAGTTAGGTGCAGAAGGTTATTCCTTTGACCCAATTATAGCTTATGGAGCAAATGCTGCAGACCCACATCATGGATGCGATAACTCCGTAGTAAAAGAAGGAGATAGTGTAATAGTAGATATAGGTTGCGTAAAGGATTCTTATTGTTCAGATATGACAAGAACTGTATTCTATAAATACGCTTCAGATAAAGGTAAAGAAATATACAATATAGTACTAGAAGCTAATAGAAGAGCTATTGATATAGTTAAACCAGGAGTAAGATTCTGTGATATAGATGCTGCAGCAAGAGATCATATATCAGCTCATGGATATGGAAAGTTCTTTACTCATAGAACAGGACACTCAATAGGTATTGAAACTCATGACTTTGGTGATGTTTCTTCAGTAAATACTGATAGAGTACAGCCAGGTATGATATTCTCTGTAGAACCAGGTATATACTTACCAGGTGAAGTTGGAGTTAGAATAGAGGATTTAGTTTTAGTAACTGAGGACGGATGCGAAATACTTAATAAGTATGACAAAGAATTAATTATAGTAGAATAGTAAGACAAAAACCTGCTGTTATAAAATTTAAATATCAGCAGGTTTTTTGACTGATTAAATATTTAGCATTATAATTATATTTAAAGAGTAGAATATAAAGTATAAAAACTTATTGTAAAAACAAAGAATACCTATAAGGTTTTTAAAGAAAAGTATGTTAGGAGAAAGGGATAATATGAATATAGCTTTTTTTCTTACACCAAAAAATGATGTAATATATGCGAGTTTAAATTCAACAATGAGACAAGCATTGGAGAGGATGGAGTATCATAGATATACTGCTATACCTCTTATCGATGAAAAAGGAAAATATGTTGGAACTTTGACAGAGGGAGATTTGCTTTGGAAATTAAAGAATACCTCTGGGCTAACTTTTGACGATACAAGTAAGGTTTTTATAAAAGATATAGAGAGAAGGGTGAATAACAAGCCAGTCTATATTAATTCTGATATTGAAGACTTAATAACCTTATCTATTAACCAAAATTTCGTTCCAGTAGTAGACGATAACGAAATATTTATTGGGATAATCAAAAGAAGTGATATAATCAACTATTGGTATAAGAATTTATTTGCTAAAAAAGATTAAAAATCAGCTTAGGCTATATTACGTTAGTCTAATGATTATATCTAACATAATTTGTTCCACTTACTTTAAGGAATATTCATGGATTTTAATTTAAGTTTGTTCCAGAAAAGGTGTAAAATCTTTTCTGGAACAAACTTAGTGAAATTAAATATGTCTACATATGAGAGCCGTTATCGTTATTAGCTAAAACTCTTTGTTTTTGAGCAATACCTGCAGGGTTTCCACGCTGCATATATCCATTATCTGCTTCTCTACTGGCGTTATCTTCAGCATCCATAGACTTCATTTTTGCATCTGTTGTTGGATCAGACTTTTTGTTTGCCATAAATTTATCCCACCTTTATTTTTCTTCTTGTATTATCTTCCAGAATACTTTCCAGACATTCCGGGGATTTCCTTATTTATTCTTCTCTCTGCATCTTTAACTGCAGGATTGTGAACTCTATCTTTTTTTGTAAGAACCTCAATTTTTTTCTTAACCATTTACAACTCCCCTTTCAAAATTATTTTTTCCTACTGGAACAGTTTTATTCTTTATAATCAGTGGCTAATATTCCATTATTGTTTAAAGTAAATTATAAAAGAATAGGACAAAATAATGTTATCTAAATGTCTAAAATTCAACTCGCACTTGTAACTAAAAAAAGATTGAGAGGTGATTTTTTGCATTCAGATATATTAAAATTAAATGATGTTAGTATATTTACTGCAGATATAAAAGAAAACAATAGTCTTGCAATAGGAGTTCCACATCATACTCCATCTGGAACTTACAAAATGCCTTGTGAAAGTCATAAATATGGAGATGAAAATACAGGATATATTGGTAATTACATTGCGGAAATGCTAAACTGTTCTTTCTTATGCGCTTGTAATTATTTTATAGATCCAAATAAAAATCATGATTATAACTATAGCGATTATTATTTGGCACTTCAGAGGTGCAGACCTAGATATTTAGTCGAAATACATGGACATGGACCCTTTAATGCTGGTGAGTATGATATAGAAATATCCTGTGGAAGTAAGGAAGAAGAAATTTATGCACATAATCTTAGAAAGGAAATTCAAAGATTAATAAATAACGAATGCTTAAAAAATGATAGTGACGGGGATTTAGCAGAATTAAAAAAGCTAAGAATAAATTCAGATTTTGATAATATATATTTCAAAGCAACTAAATCTTCCACCATAACTGATAAGAGATGGGTGAGCTATCATATTGAATTACCTCTTATGCTAAGGATATCTGATAAAAAAGAGGAGCTGCCAAAGATAGGGGAAAAGTTCACAAATATTCTCTGTAAGGCTATATCAAATACTTGTAAGTGAATTTGTAATATAATAATTTTTTGGACTATTGAGAAAACTGTCGTTGACAATGCTCTATTAAACTGGTAGTATATAAATACAGTTTAATATTAATTAATCCTTTGATGAGGAAGAGTAGCTGTATTACTTAGTTACAGAGAGTTGAGGATGGTGTGATCTCAATACGATAGTTACCAGTGAATGGGCCTTTGAGGAGTAAATCGAAATTTAGAGTTTTTAAAGAGTAGTCAATTACCGTAAGCCACACGTTATAGTGGATGAGGCATGTTAGTGCCTGAAATTAAGAGGTGTTTATTTTAAACACAATTTAGGTGGTACCGCGGATATCTCCGTCCTATTTATTAGGACGGAGTTTTTTATTTTAAATAAATATTTCAGGAGGAGTTGCTATGTTGTGAAAGAGTTTATATATTCGTTTATTATCATTTGATTATTATTTGAAAAGGAGATGTATTTCATGAATGTAAAAAACCTTATCTTAAATTCACTGTTTTTAGCTATAGGTGCTGTATTGCATCAAATTTCCCCTCCAATAGTATTAGGTATGAAGCCGGATTTTTCCTTGGTAATGTTATTTATAATAATGATTCTAAATAAGGATTATAAAACTTGTATAAGTGCAGGAATTGTAGCAGGAATACTATCAGCAGCAACAACTACTTTTCCTGGGGGACAAATAGCAAATTTTATAGACAAGATTGTAACAGCAAATGTAATATTTTTATTCTTAAAACCTATGAGAAATAATATAAACTGTCAATTAAAAATTATTTTAGTTACAATAGTAGGAACTATAGTAAGCGGCACAGTGTTTTTAACAGCAGCTTCTCTTATGGTAGGCCTACCGACTAAATTCGCTATACTATTTCTATCTGTGGTTTTACCGGCATCTTTGATAAACACTGTAGCCTCACTTATATTATCTAATGTAGTAAATACAGCATTAAGAAGGGCTGTATAGTAGGTTTAACTTACAGATAACAATAATCGCAAATTTAGAAAAAACTTAATTTGAGTGAGTTAACCAATGGATTTTAATATTTTGGTTAACTCACTTTCGGATAAGTTTCCTGTGATTGTATATTCTATATTGTTATTTATCCATTTGATTTCCGTTATTATTATGTTTGGGTTAGCTGAATCCTTAGTCTTAGAAACATATGCCTTTGAACCATTAAAGTCGATACTTTCACCAACATAATTTATATAAGTAGTGCTTTTATTTTGTACTATTCTAAAGTAAGTATTTTCAAAACTATAGTTCAATTTCACATACACTTCCTTAGAGTTATCTTTTGGTATTGATACATCTGTAAGCTGGAAGCCATTTGGTAAATAAGAAGGCATGAGAATTTTATCTCCCCAAAAGTTTTCGGCATCAGCAATACTTATAGGACTAGGAGAGTCTAATGCAACTTTCATAGAAGGCACATCCATGTTTAAAAGGCTACTTTGAGGAATATCATTTGTTTTATCTATATTAGAGTCCAATGATGATTTTTCTGGTATACTATTTGTTGTATTATGTTGTGGCAAGGTTCTAGAAGCCTCTGTTTCTGGTACTCTGGTTAAGCTTTCATTTTTGCTTGAGTCAGTTAGGTTATTATCATTATTAGAGGAAATAAGTTTTTCTTCCCTTTGGTTATTTTTAACAATGGTATCATAGTCATTCTGTTGACTTTTGTTTTTTGATTGAATTTCATCCTTTGCAAGATCACTTTTTAAAGTATCTTGATCATTTGTCTTACTTTCCTTTGGAAAAGTATCATTATCAATATTATTAAGACTAATTGATTTATTAGGTAATTCTTTACTAACATTATTATTTAGTTTAGGGTTATGTAATATAAATTTATAGTTGAAAATTGAAAATGCTATAATAGCTGCTGATGCAGCAGTTATAAAAATTGGTTTAGTACTATGTTCTTTTTTTTCTTTGCACTTTTTTAAAGTTAATGATTTTAGTTCATCAGTAACTTTAATATCCTTAAGAACAGAATCTGTAATTTCTCTCAAATTATTAATATCTTTATTCATAGCTTATCTTCCCATCTAAATTATATTTTAAAATTTCTCTAGCCCTAAATAACTGACTCCTTACTGTTCCCTCAGGTATACATAGTATTTTACTTATTTCAGCAGTTGAAACTTCTTCATAATAAAAAAGAATAACTACTTCCTTATATTTTTTAGGAAGTTTCATAACTTCCTTTAGTAATTCATTATATTCGAATTGTTTAATAACTTCTTCATCGGGATTGTCCAAAATATTGGTATCACAATTGAAAAGTTTTTGATCCTGGTTGAATACTATTCTTTTTAACCAAGAACTTCTTAATATATCTTTACAAGTATTCATAGTAATAGATAAAATCCAAGTTTTCACACTGCTATTTCCTTGAAATTTATTAAGGTTCTTATAGACCTTCACAAACACTTCTTGGAATGCATCTTCTGCAAGATACTTGTCCTTCAAGTATATATAGGCAATTCTGAGTACATCATTCCCATATTCGTCAATTAGTTTCTCAATCTCTTTATCCATATACGCAATAATATCTTATGTTAAGATATTTCCCCCTTTCAGCATATTAGACGCATTATAAGCGTCTTATGCTTCAAAAAATAAATGAAAAGTTTTAAAGTTTTTGTTAAGGAATAAATTTTTACCAACCTAATAATTAAGAACATATAAACTATTACTTTAATCATATCTAAAGTAATTAATTTTACAATATTTATTTTGAAGTTTAATGAAGATAGAGAACTATATACCTTCAAATTTTCAACGAATTTTTCTTGAAAAATCCCCTTTCACAACTATCTTTGGTATTAGGTGTACTTAGTGGTAGAATGTTCCATTAGGTTTGTGATAGAATAAAATTGTAATTAAAGTAAATCTTAATATATATCAATATAAAAGGAGCTGGTTATATGTCATTTGATAATAACGAAGTAAGTTCAATGAATGAGGCTATGAATGAGATCGAATCCTCAATGAAAACTGTTAAAAGAGGAGAAATAGTAAAGGGGAAAGTAATCTCTGTTACAGATAATGGGGCAATTATTAATTTAGGATATATGTCAGATGGAGTTTTGCCAAAAAGTGAAGTTACTGAAGATACAGAGGTAAACCTTAATGAATTATTAAAAGAAAATGATGAGATTTATGTTTACATATTAGATATGAACGATGGAGAGGGCAATGTTGTTGTGTCTAAAAAGATAGCAGATAGAGAAAAGGTTTGGGAGCAGTTACAGGAGTTATTTACTGCAAACAATACTTTTGATGTAGTAGTTAAGGAAGTAGTAAAAGGAGGAGTAGTAGCCAACGTAAAGGGGGTTAGAGCTTTTATTCCAGCATCTCAACTATCAGCATCCTTTGTAAAGGATTTAAATGAATTTGTAGGCAAAACTCTGGAAGTAAAGGTGATTGAACTTGATAGAGATAAACAAAGATTAGTGCTATCTAGAAAAGAGGTAGAGCTAAAGGAGCGTGAAAGTAAGAAAGAAAAGCTATGGGAGGAAATTAAACCAGGGGAAAAAAGAATAGGTAAGGTAAGCAGACTTGCCAAGTTTGGTGCCTTTGTTGACTTGGGAGGAATAGATGGTCTAATTCATATATCAGAGCTTTCATGGAAGAGAGTTAAAGACCCTTCAGAAGTGGTCTCTGTTGGTCAACAAGTAGAAGTGTATGTGTTGGAAGCAGATAAAGAAAAAAATAGAATATCCTTAGCTTTAAAAGATCTAAGTGAAGATCCTTGGAACAATATCATAAAAAACTTTAAGATTGGAGATGTAATTGAGGGAACAGTCACTAAATTTTTAAACTTTGGTGCTTTTGTTGAGATAGGGCTAGGAGTTGAAGGATTAGTTCATCTTTCAGAGATATCCGAAGAAAGAATTACTAAGGCAAGTGATGTGTTAACTTTAGGACAAAAGGTAAAAGTTAAGATACTAAATATAGATGAGAAAGAAAAGAAAATAAGCTTAAGTATGAAGGAAGCTGTGGAAAAGCCAAAGGAAGACATTAAAAAATATGTTGATACAGCTTCAGGGGTGACTCTTGGAGATTTATTCAAAGACAAACTAAAGGATTTTAAGTTTGATTAAAGAAAAAGTAATTTTATTGTAATATAGTAGTTTTTAGTTGATAGAACAAGTTATCAAAATAGTGATAGCTTGTTTTATTTTGTTTACATGAGCTGGTAGGTTATGGTATGTTAATATGTGGAGAGATATTTCCACAATAATTAGGAACTTTTAAAATTTGACAAAAAAATTATAAATTTTTAACACATGAGCCATTTAATATGGTAAAATGTAAACAAGAGTGTATATTTATTTAATTTATGCATGTTATTTTTAAAATTTAATGGTAAATTTATTTTAATTAAAAGGCACAGAAAATTCCATGCAATTAATATAATTAGTTCAGTATAGAAAATGAAAGTTGGTGGGAGCTTGGAATATAAATTTTCGGAACTAGTGAACATGGGCGAGTTACAGGAGTTGGTTAATAGTTTTTATTCAGTAACAGGGATAAGTTGTCTAATAAAGGACAACGATGATAAATTAGTAGCCAAAAATAGTGATAATTGTAGTGATATAAACAAATATGATTTCTTATATAGATTTAAATGTGATGGGGCGGAAAGAAATATTTTAAAACAAATAAAAGAGGGTAAGGAATACGCTATATGTAGATGTACGAGCGGTTTGATATATATAGGTGCTCCGATAATAATTAATGGGAAAAACATAGCTACATTATTTGCAGGTCAAGTATTTTTTAAAGAACCTAAAATTGAATATTTTAAAAATCAGGCTAAGTATTTTGGACTTATTGAAGATGAATATATAAAAACTATACAGCAAATTCCTGTGGTTTCAGAAGATGATATTAAAAAAATGATAGATTTTCTTTGTAAGGGTGCAAGGATGTTCGGAGAATTAGGATATAAGAATCTAAAAGAATTAGAAGCTAATAAATTAATAAACGAAAATTATTTAGAACTTTCAGCTGTATATGAACAGCTTAGTGCTGCAGAACAAGAGCTTAGAGAACAGTACAAAGAGATGGAACGAATGGCATACTATGATTTTGTTACGGATTTACCTAACTGGAACTTTTTTAGAAAAGAGCTGAACGATAGGATAGATAACCATGAGTACTTTGCTGTTTACCACATTGATTTAGATAATTTTAAAAATGTTAACGATACCTTTGGACATGAGTATGGAGATAAGCTGTTAAAGAAAATAGGACAGGCTATTCAAAATGAGCTTGGCGAAGGGTTTATAGTATCAAGAACTGGTGGAGATGAGTTCTTGATACTGCAGACAGGGGTAGAAGATAAAGAAGTAGTTGCAGCAACTGCAGAGAGATTATTAGCATCCTCAAATGGTTTGTGGGAAATTGATGAAAAAGAGTTTTTTATATCAGTTAGTATAGGTATAAGCATTTATCCAGGTGATGGTGAAGATATTACTAGAATATTAAGAAATGCAAATATAGCAGTAAACAAAGCTAAGGCCGATGGAAAGAGTTCCTATAAGTTCTTTAAAAGATCAATGTATGATGAGGTTCTTAGAAAAACCGAATTAGAAGCTGAGCTTAGAAAGGCTATCAAGAATAGAGAGTTTACGCTATATTATCAGCCGCAAGTAGATGTAGAGACTAGAAAAATAGTAAGTTTCGAAGCACTTATTAGGTGGAATAATAAAAAATTCGGGTGGGTTTCACCTAGAGAATTTATTAGCCTAGCTGAGGAAACAGGCCTAATAGTACCAATCGGTGAGTGGGTTTTAAGAACTGCTTGTAAGCAAAACAGGGAGTGGAGAAATAAAGGTTATTGTTATAATTTTATTTCTGTTAACGTCTCTGCCATTCAGCTTCAAAAAAGTGATTTTGTAGCGGCAGTTAAGAAGGTTTTGAAGGAAACAAATACAGATCCGCAAGCTTTGGAAATTGAAATAACAGAGAGTGTTATGATGGAGTCCTTAGAATTAAATTTAAGTGCCTTAAACGAGTTAAGAGGTATAGGGGTAAGAGTAGCTCTAGATGACTTTGGAACGGGATATTCTTCCTTAAATTATTTAAAAAGCTTACCTATAAACACGCTAAAAATAGATAAAACATTTATTGATGGACTTTGTAAAAATTCCTATGAAGAAATAATCACTGAGCAAATAATAAATCTTGCACATAAAATGGATTTAGAGGTCGTTGCAGAAGGGGTAGAGCTAGAGGAACAACTAAAATCTCTAGAAGTTAAAAGTTGCAATAAAATTCAAGGATATTATTTTGGAAGACCTCTTCCGCCAGAAGAAATGGCTACAGTTTTCGAAAACTCATCCTTTCAAAAGGGGATAAAGTAAAAATATTAGAAATAAAGCAGAAAAGCTAAGAACTTTTTATAAAACTGATAGCAAGTTCTTAACTTTTCTGCTTTTATTAAATATTTAGTAATGAAGATAAACTAAGAATCAGATAGAATATCGGATAAAAATTTACTGGTATTTCAGTACCTTCATCACATCTTCTCTTTTCATTAATAATTTAAATAAAGGGTATCCTATACAGGTGACTACAACAAATTCTCCTAGAGCCACATATAAAGCAGATTCCAAAAATGGAAGATTTAATGCAAAATATAATTCAGCCCCTACAATTAATCCGTTTGCTATAGTAGGCCAAAGTGTTGCAATGAATAAGCTTTTTGTTTTCTTTATCATGTAAACTGCCAATAGAGTAGCAGTAGTTCCAACTAATACATCAACTATCCCTAAAGGGCTGTAAAGATTTGATATAGCACATCCAAGTACAAGACCAGGTATATATATAGGATCAATGAATGCTAAAAGAGTCATCACCTCGGAAAATCTAAATTGCACAGCACCGTAACTTAAGGGAGCTATGGATACTGTTGCTACTGCATATATGGCAGCAGTTATTGCAATTTTAACTAATTTTTTTATGTTTTTACTACTATTATTCATTTTATTCTCCTCCAACTCCAAAGTCAGTATTATTCCAAAGAACTTCTATATTATCATTATGCTCTAAGAAACTGTAATTCTCTCTAAACCATTGAATTAGCTCAGAATCTCTCTTCAGGGGTGTAGTATTTTCAACATACATGTTTATACACCCGTATTGGAAATACTCTAATAAGTATTCAATGTCTTTTTTAATCATATCTTTAGTTTGCCCTTTAATTCCTACCATGAGACATATAGAGTTGAAATATTTAGATACTTCCTCTGGACCTGAGAATATGGCTCCTTTATTTAGAACATTGTTTCTGAAATTGTCATCGAAGGTTTCTATACCGCATTTAAAAATAATGGGAACTTCAAAGAACTGCCTCATTTCATTAAGTCTGTTTCTATAAATCCAGTGACTTTCTAAAAATAGCTTTTCTATACCTTTAGAGAATATTGCTTCTTTAACGTCAGTTAAAGTATCCTTAGGTAATTCAAAACAGCTTCCTGAATTTATTACTTCTAAGGATCTGTACTTGCCTGTAATATTTTCAAGAACGTCTTTGTTTAGCCTTACATTGGCTGCGGTATCTTCGCTATTGTCGTGTATATAGTCACAAAAAGAACAGCGACTCCAAATACATGGTGACGCCTTAAGTAAAACAATTTCACGTTGATTTTTATCTTCTACTAAGCTGTATCGTATCATTTTTTATTTACCTCCTTGTTTTTTTTATTGTAGAAGTGGTTAGGCAAGGAACACTTCTCACGGCTTACAAACATTGATTATACAATAGTTCTAAGGTGTTGACAAGGCAAACGGCAAAAAAACGGCAAAAATTAAAAAATATTAATGTTACACTTAAAAATTATGATTAGGAATATAGGTAAATTTAGATGCGAAATAATATGTGTCTAGGTAATAAGAAAAATTGAGGATATAATAATAGGGATTTTTATGTAATAAAGTAACTGCAGAATATTCAGCAGTTACCCGAGCTAATTATATTAAAACGTGTAAAGCATCAGCACCTTAAGACGCGTAAAGCATCTGCTACTTTTCTTGCAAAATTTAAAGGTTCATCAATAGATTCAAAGTGAATATACATGAGTCTTGGATTATCAAATAACCAATGGTTATGGAGAGCAGTAACTGTTATTCCATGTTCTCTAAGAATTGTAATGAAATCATTAATTTCTTTCTGTAAAATTACTGTTTCACCTAAATTAAGAGTTCTTCCACAGCTATCGGTAGATTCGAAAGAGAATAAAGCAGCTAAAGCTAATGGAGAATGAGTTGGTCTTCCTAATATTGTTGCATCTATATCTCTAAGAAATGTCACAACGCATAAATCTCTTGTAGATGTTAAAATTTCTGCTCCAAGTATCCTGGCAAATTGGTTACAAAGATTACAAGGATTTTTAGTGTGGCTGCAAGAATCTTTAGTTTTTTTATGACAATCTGTCATCTTAAGTCACCCCTATAATATTTTTTAGAAAATCAAGATTATAGCTTGTCCTTAGTCTTTGAGTAAAACTTGATTTTCTATGTAATATGGAGTGGGTACCTGTGGTAATATGATATGCAACTTACTTATATTTGTGCCTAATCAGGTATAATTCCTATAAAATCAAGCGAAAGAGAGAATATGTATGAGTAAGCAATATGTGAGATTAGTGCTAGAAAATATGTACGCTATAGAACATGCATTACAACTTAAAGTAGAAAATAAAAAGATAATGCTTGCGTTCGCTAAAGTAGCCGCTGACTTAAGTAAAAACATTATGAGGAATCTAAAAGATTTCTACAATGGAAATATGGGTATAAGCCAAAGTCAGTAGAAGAGATAGCAGACCTCATGAACTTGGCAAGGGCAGCAGCTTATAGAAAAGGAGAGGAATTAGTAGAAGATATAGCCCAATGGTGCAACTTTATAAACTGAATAATTTGTGACATAAGCATTAGACTGAGAATTGTTGGTAGAATGAAGGAAAACATCTTGATATAGAGAATATGTATATTGCAAATAAAAGATAGACATAAGGGGGATAATAGGATGATAAATTTATTAAATATGAATGATGTTTCAATGGAATGGAGGAATTTTATATCAATTGTTAAAAATAATCCAACAGTGAGACCAATTACATTAGAAGCTTGGAAAAGGTGTACAGAACTAGGATTAAAACCTAATAGCATAAAGTTTAAGTTTCTATCGGATAAAGAACTTAAACAAAAGTTACAAAAGAATTCGAAACTAGTTGAAACCTCAGCGGCATACATGGATTCTTTATCATTGAGTTTAACTGGAATACCTCATATAGTTGCTTTGTCAGATAGTGAGGGGTGGATTATAGATTCTAGGGGCACACCAGAAGAGTTAGGTGGAAGGACAGTTGGTATTTGCCTTGGAGCAAGTTGGGCTGAGAGGAATATCGGGAATAATGGTATCGGAACTGCGTTAGCAACAGGTCAGCCGGCTCTAGTGTATGGCATAGAACACTTTGGAATGGTATATGGGTCCTGTGCTTGCATAGGTGTACCTATTAGGCATAATGACGAAATTATAGGAGCAATTGACATAAGTGTACCTGTTCAGTATGCACACCCAGCAAGATTGCATATAGCTGTTGCATGTGTAACTTCTATTGAAGCTACAATGTCAAATCTTAATAATTATTCACAAAGTGTTTCATCAGACACAAAGTTATCAGCGACAAGTGAGTTAATTGCAACAGCAGTGCATGATCTTAAAAATCCTTTAGCGATAATAAGGGGGTTAGGACAGTTAGGTAACCTGACTACAGATAAACATTTAGCCCAGAACTATTTTGATAGAATAATTAAACAAGTTGACGAAATGAACAGTATGGTAACTGAACTTCTAAGTATATTTAAACCTGAAGAACTTATACCTCAGAAGGTAATTCCTATAATAAAAGAAGTTTTAGAATCATTTAAACCTATATGTAATTCTAGAAATATTAGCTTATATTTAGTTAACAACGTAGACATATATATCAACATGTGTGAAAGGCTTTTTAAGAGAGCAATTGAAAATTTGATAAATAACGCAGTACAGATAATGGGAGACAATGGGATGATTCAAGTAATGACTCAAATAGATAAGGATTCCATAATAATCTCAATTAGCGACAATGCTGGTGGGATACCTGAGGAATTAAGAGAAACCTTATTTGAACCATTTTCCTTTAAAAGGAGTGGTGGAACTGGATTGGGTCTGTTTATGGCATATCATACAATTACTAACACTCATAAAGGACAAATTTGGTTCGAAACAGAAACAGGTCATGGAACTACATTTTTTATAAGATTGCCAATCACCCAAAATGGAGAGAGCAATACAATGAGGCAGTATCAATTAATTTAAATTATACTAATCTTATTTAGTTAAAACCATGAGATAAACTTGAGATTTTATTGAGACAAAAAACTGTTAAAAGTGATTTATAATAGTAGTATAGAAATTTGGACTAAAGGCTGTATTAGGCAATGGGAATTACATGATAGGTTTGAATCCTATTTGTTCCTACTAAACCTCCCAATACTCCGAGAAAAGGCACTTGGAGAAATACCAGGTACTTTTAATTTAATAATCATGTAATACTAACGACACAAGACTGTAACAATAGATATCTATAATAATATTACAGATAAGTAATATTATTGCATCAGATTTTAGTATATACTTCGATGGGAATATAGAAACTCACTTAGATGAGTTTAATGAAAAGACCAAAGAAAACTTTGCAATAAAGCAAGCAATTGCAGTTAAGCAAAGTGGAATAGAGCAAAGTGGAATAGAGCAAATAAAGTTTTAATTATAAAAAGTAGGGCCTTGGACTAAGGGCTCTTTTTATTGTGAATTTTATAAAGGAAGTATCCCATAGAATGTATAATGGATTATAACCATTTGTAGATAACTTAGATATTTTAATAATAATTATTTTATAATTGGATATACTACTTATTACCCCTTACTGATAATGGAGTTTTATTATAGCAACAAGTAGTCCTACACTCTTTTTATAAAGTGTAGGACTTGTTAGTTCTGCAATATAAAAAGAATGCGTCGTATTCTATATAGTTATATTATTCCTTTATTGATTGTTTTCATATGTATCCTCTTCCTCTTTAGAGTTCTTAGCATCTTTCTTATCCATTATCAAAGAAAGGATATATAAAACTAATACTGGCGTTACTAATAATGAAGTACATGCTATACCAGCACTTATAGAAAATTTTGTAGCTATAATCCCAATAATTGGTCCGCCTATAATTTGCCCTAATGCATTAATTTGTCCATTCATAGAAAGTATGGTTGCCCTTGCACTATCATCTATATGATTATTTAGCCATGCATTAAATATAGGATCATTTATAGCTCTAAACAGATTTGTTGCTAAATAAGCTGCTAGCATTAAGTTAAAGTTTCTTGTAAGTGCGAATGCTAACATAAAGAATATATAAAATATATTTACAACCAATAATATCTTCCCACTTTGATTCTTATCCTCTTCTAACTTCTTAGCTATAAACTGCATTGATATAGCACTTAATACCATTCCAGCAATACCAAATATCCCAAACCAAGTTACAGGCTGAAGGTTTCCTATGTTAGGAAGCTTAGTGTCTTGTAGGAAATGTGCATTTGAAAGTCTATCATAACCTTCGCTAGATAAACCATAAAGTAGAGTCACAGAAAGTAAAATCATCATTATAGATTTACTTTTAACAAACTTTAAGCCAGATTTAAAGGTATATCCCATTTTTCTAAAAGTGTTTAGATCTTCTGGAGCAGATGGTGTAAAATTATTCTCTGGCATATACAATGCTAAAAATAATGCAATAATAACAAATAAACTTCCACTGATTATAATAGGTAATCTAACAGAGAAATTACCTACTATGGTACTTAGTATTATCCCGATAACTGCTCCTATTTGTCCTGCTTGTGCTCCTTTTATATACATTTTATCTAAGTCTTGTTCTTTTTCTTCCTCTGCAATCCATGCCTCAACAGACCCACTAATAAAAGTTGAACCTAATCCCCATATTATCTGTGCTGCAAGTACAAAAGTAAAACTAGAAATAGAACCTTCTAAAATAAATCCTAATCCTGTCAAAACTGCACCGATAATAATAGATAACTTACGGCTATATACGTCTGCAACTATTCCTGTAGGAATTTCAAATATAAAGCATGCCGCTTCTAATGTAGTTCCCACAAGTATAAGTTGAAGTGGATTTAAATGAACCTTTTCAATGTGGTATACTATCGTAACTGTAGCAACCAACGAAAAACACATCGCTGTAATAGCTGAAAATAATAAATAAATTCTATATGCTGAAAGTTTTTTAACCATTAATTATTCACCATCCATCCCTATATTATGAAAAAGTTTGTTTGTACTTTGTATTCTAGATATCTTAATCATCCTAATAATCTCCTTAAAAAACAAAAAGCCGCAAATGAACACCGGTTCACTTACAGCCTCATAATTATATGACCTAAATGTAAACATGAAATATAGGACTTTAATTTATACAACTTATTACTAAGTTATATAGACTAAAATCTTATATCATATTTATAAATGCAGCAAAAATAGGCATAAAAATACCGTGTTTAGAACACGGCTTTCCTACTTATGCAAATAAGGTGTAACATGCTCATTTTAATACTGATTATTTTAGAAGTACACAAATAAATATGATAGTTATTAATATTTTTCAAATTAATCCCACCAATAATAAACCTTGATAACTCAAGATTTTTCAAACGTACTTTCTAAAAATAATCCTTATTCAGTTAGTTTAGTTAAAAACTACCTCTTTGCGCATATTTACAACACCTTTTCATTTATATTTTTTTCATGTTTATATTTAAATCTATTTATATTATACATAAATTTAGTATTTTTTCAACAATTTATTTTATATCAATTATGGTACATTCTCAATTTTAACTAAAAAATTGTATCAAGTTTTTCCAATGTGTTCGTTATGTATTCATAAATTTCATTGGTGGAAGTTTATTATAGCAATAAAGCCAGTCTCTGTTTAAGATGTAGGCTTTAAGTGAGAACAGAGTAAAACACTCTATCCTCAAATAAAAGTCATATGGTACTTAAGTATTATCAGTCTCGATATAGTGAATCCTTTATATCTTCGTTAATAAATGATTTATCACCACCAGCAGTTAATGAAGAAGTAGTTTCAGAATCTCTATCAGATAGTCTATTAAAACTATTAACTTGAGAATAATTTTTTAATCTTTTATCACCACTGCCTTTAGTTGGAATATTTTTATTAGCATCCACAGTTAACACCTCCATTTCTTATAGTGTGCAAATAAAAGATAAATATAAGATTTTATAAAAATAGCTAAAAAAAACACACACCATAAGGGGGGATAATTATGGAACAGCAGAAAGAAAAATATAAATGTGACAAGTTCCTAAAAGAGATAGGAGAAAAATATCACATGTGAAAGTCAGCAGTAAATAGAAAGGGAGAAGATATAGTTGATGCTGTCTCTAAGATATTAAGTGTATAGATTTTTATATCATGAATTTAGGGACTCAGCTGAGTCCCTTTTTCCGAGGCACTTATGCCGAGATTAATCCAAGTTCATTGGTGCATAAACATTGTATTTGAAAGCCGGATATATGGCTTCATTCACCACTTTGCTTTCCTCCCTGTTGTTACAGTATGCCTTTATAGAGAGTGTCTTTATCATCATTTTGTCATAGACAACGCTGGTTTTTGTGGCGATGTTTGCGTTTCTTAAAATATCTGCAAACTCTTTGCCGCTGTCCATATTGTCTGCTGTAATATCAAAGATGAAAAGCTTCTCCTTCTCAGATTTTTTAACGACAAGTCCCGGAATCAGAGTTCCTATAAATGTTGCGGTACATATCGCCATGATGCTGAGTATACCATCTGACTTTGCCATCCTCACAACAGCAAGCATATATACAGTTGTAGATAACGCTGCTAGCAAGCTGGAAAAGAAGAATTTTTCACGGGTTAGATATATATTCTTCATTGTGCCCAGAGTGTTATCCAGTAATTTAAGTAAAAATACTATTAAAATTTCCATTTTACCTCCTAATTTTTGTTGCAATAAAAAAACGAAAGCTCTTGTAATAAAAATCACAAGAGCCGAATAATATCTTAATTTATTGATAAAATTGTTTTGCGCCATAGGGCGTGTTCTTATGCAATTATATTAGTATATCATAAAATATATAAATTGTCTACATAATTGATTAATTCACCGATTACATAAATAAAATAAAAGGGTACTACAATTCACCTCTATGCCTTAGGTAGCCAAAAATTCCGCCGCATAGTCCGCCAAATATGTGAGCAAACTGTGATATATTATCTTTAATTAGAAGCCCACTTAGAATTTCCTTTCCGAGAAATACAAATGTAACAATAATAAGAGTAAGAGGTACCTTTCCAGATTCAACATTTGCAAAGGAACTAAGTAGTATTAGCATAAAAACAATTCCACTAGCTCCAAGAAGGCCAGCGTTAAAGAATATTGTATTTATAAGACCAGTTAAAAAGGCTGTTACTAAAATCATTTCCATTAGAGAGGAAGAACCATATTTTTCTTCTACCATAGGCCCGACAAGTAGAATAATTAAAAAATTACCTGAAAAATGACTCCAATTAGCATGACCTAAAATATAACTGAAAAGACGTACGTATTGAAGAGGGTCTTTAATGGAAGTTCTAAAGTTTGTAAAGAGTAAGTTATTAGTAAACCCGCCAGTAGACTTATCAAGTAGAAGAACAGCAAAAGAAATAAAGGTAAAGGTTAAAATCACTGGAGAGTTATAATGAATTCTTTTAAACATAAATTACACCTACTTTACATAATAGATTTATAAGATAAATACTAAGATTTAGGTTATCCAAATTATTATAATTATATCAGCATTGAAATAAATGTAAAGTTGTAAAAACCCCATGTTAAAAACATAGGGTCTTACAGTAATATTGAATTTTTAAGAAGAAGCTAGTTTAAGTTAGCTAGATTTATAATATTTTAAGTAATCAAATAGAGGTTTTCTTATTCTTATAAGTTGAAAAGCTAAATCTATAGTTGGATATCCTATTGTTTGAAAAAAGCTTATAATAGAATCATAAATTCTTACAATTTCATTAGAAGAACTCATAATTTTCTCCAATAAATTGCTTATATATTATTATATGAATTAGTAGAGTTAGCGTTACAAACTATACTACTGAATATAGGCATAATCATGTTTAGTATTATTTGTTATAGTTTTTAAGTATTCCTTCTAATATTCTAGCATGTCTACCTTCATCTTTAGCGGCTATGCTAAAGAATTCTCTGGCTGAATCAATTTTAAGTTCATCTGCTTTTAAGGAATCGGAATTTTTAGCATTATTAGCGAAAATTTCTCCCTCTAACATTTGCCGTATATCTTGAAAGCAGTTATCAGTAATCATTCCGTTAAGTTCAGCACAGGTTGCAGCGTGGTCTAATTCATCTAAAGCCATAACCTTTAGAATTTCTGCTATATCTCCGTAGCCTTGTCTCTGAGCCTGGCGGGCTATGGCCATGTATAAACCTGCTTCCTTTGTTTCACCAGTAAAGGTTTGTTTAACAGCTCTTTCTAATATAGTACCTTTAGTATCTCCTAAAGTACTTTCGATGGTTAGTTTAATTTCATCCATAATTCAAACATCCTTTCTATTATTTAAAATAGTTTTTTAGATTTTATTTTTTAGCATTGACAAATGCCTCATATATCCTGCTGGATAGTTCAGCATTATCTTGTTTTACATCATTTAAGTATAATAAAACGCTTCCGTTATAGTCTTTAGGATTTCCAAATAAAATTACTTCACAAGAACTCCTAAGTATGTTAATGATACATTCTTCATCATGATAAGCATTGCAATTTTTACACTGATTAAGAATAAGGCCAACAGTTTCAACTATAGAGCTTTCGTCAAAGATCTTTGTATCAAACAAAGGTATGTTATCTATTTCTCCATCAATAAATTGTTCATTAGTTTTCAAACAGGTAAGTAGATTTTTTTTACAATAACCAATTAAACAGCTCTCTTTAGAGCATGTACCACAATCCTTTTCTCCTAAGCAGCATTTACCAACAGAAGTTATAAGAGAATTAAAGTTTATATCTGTTTCCAATAAATTCACCCTTTCCTTAATTTTATTCAATTCAAACTCAAATTATTAAATAATATAAGTTACTACCTTGTAATAATTTCTACAACATATTAAAAAATCCTTCTAATTGCTGAAATTTTATTATCAAGTTTAGAGAATTTAAGTTGACTCAATAGTAAAGGCAGTACAATATAACAAGTGATTTACTTGCATTGTACTGCCTTTGTGGTTAAGAGATTAAATTACTCCATTTGATCTATTGTTCTTGCTCTATTTTTTTGTTTTTCTTCTACATTAGCTAAAGTTTTACTATCTAATCTATTGCCAAAGTGGTCTAAGTATTCCTTTGTATCTTCATAATTTTCCTTTAAGTTCTCTAATGGGTGATCATCATATTCAGCACCATAAACAATTTCATTTTTTAGGTGTTGAATCTCCGCTTCTCTAGCACATTGTATATCTCTAGCATGAGCTTTGTTTTTAGGATCACCTATATGAGAATATTGCTCAAGATGTCTCTCTGTTCTAGTATAGTTTTCTACGGTATCTATTAGCTGATCTATACGATGTGCATCCTTTTCTTGTTCTCTTGTTTTTTGCATTAATCTATCTTTTTCTTGTTGATTTGTCATTTATAATTCCTCCTCACATGTCATATGATACACTATTATTTTGACTTCTAAGAGGAGTTTTAATACTATAGAAAGTTTTCTAAAATTACAATTATTTTAGCAAGTATTATTTCTAATTTTATATTAAAGGTTAATGTTACTTTTTAACATTCTTAAATTTTTTATGCTTAAGTCTAAAACTTTGAAGGAATGTGTTAATGCACCTGTAGAGATATAGTCTACTCCAGTTTTAGCAATTTCACCTATACTATCTAAGGTAACATTGCCGGAAGCTTCTGTGGTTGCTTTTCTGTTTACAATTTTTACTGCTGTCTTTAAGGTTTCTATATCCATGTTATCTAGCATTATTATATCCGCTTTAGCTTCTAGAGCTTCTTCAAGTTGACTTAAATTTTCTACTTCAACTTCTATTTTTCTAACAAAGGATGCATTCTTTTTTAACAACTCAATTGCATTTTTTATTCCTCCAGCAGCATCTATATGGTTATCTTTTATAAGAACTCCATCATTTAGCCCAAACCTATGATTACATCCTCCACCTACTTTTACTGCATATTTTTCAAAAACTCTCATACCAGGAGTAGTTTTTCTTGTATCTAAGAGCTTTGTAGTGGTTCCTTCTAATTTTTTTACAAATTTATCTGTAAGAGTAGCAATACCACTCATTCTTTGAAGGAAATTTAGCGCTACTCTTTCTCCAGTGAGTATAGCTCTAGTATTTCCGTAAATCTCACCAAGCTTCTGGCCCTTATAGATTTTATCTCCATCATTAACATAGAGTTCTGTATTAGCACTGCCTAAGAGAGTAAAAACTCTCGTAAAAATTTCTGTACCTGCTATAATGCCATCTTCTTTGGAAATTAAGTCTACAGTAGACTGAGAACAATGTCCAACTATAGAGTTAGTAGTTATATCCTCATAATAAATATCTTCTTTAAGAGCACCTTTAATAAGTTCATCAACAAGTAACCAGTTCATTTTTAAGATCTCCTCTCAACTTAAGTATGTTATCTATTAAAATTTGTTTATACTCTTTCTCATAATACTTAGTGGGATATTTAAGCCTAGGAGCTTGCATTTTATATATTTTTAGGGTATCAATAATGCTATTTATTTGAATAGCACCTCGCTTTGAAAAAACCAATCCCTCTAGGAGAGAATTACTAGCTAATCTATTAGCACCATGAACTCCAGTACAACTTACTTCTCCAAAGGCATACAGGTTTTCAAGAGAGGTTCTGCCCTGTAAATCTACATCTATACCTCCCATAAAATAATGTTGAGCCGGTGAAACTGGAATAGGTTCTTTTGTTATATCAACACCATTTTCTAAACACTTTATATATATATTTGGAAACCTTTTAATTAAAAAGTCCTTATTCATAAAACTAACATCAAGATAGACGTTGCGGCTATTAGTCCTTTTTTCTTCTTCATATATATACCTTGTAACTACATCCCGAGGAAGAAGTTCCTCTACAAATCTTTTACCTTCATTATTTATTAGTTTACCGCCTTCACCTCTAACAGATTCAGAGATTAAAAACCTCTTTTCATCTTGATTAGAGCAAAAAAAAGCTGTAGGGTGAAACTGAATATAATTTAGATTTTTAACTTTTACTTTGTTTTTTATTGCGATGGCGATACCGTCTCCAGTAAGTATTCTCTGGTTAGTAGAGTTCTTAAATATACCGCCGATTCCTCCGGTAGCAAGGATTGTAACTTTGGTTAGGATATTAATTTGTTCATTATTTTTTAGACAAATTCCTCCCATACAAACATTATCCTTTTGTATAATATCTATTAAACAACAATTCTCCAATATAGTTGTGTTTTTTCTTGACTTAATATTAGTAATAAGAATATCTTCTACTTTTTCACCAGTAAAGTCCTTACAATGCACTATTCTATTTATACTATGAGCTCCTTCACGGGTATAGCATAGGCCTTCTCTGTCTTTATCAAAATCTACACCTAAATTACAAAGGTGATTTATATTTTCCATTGATTCTTCAACTAAAGTTTTTACCGCTTCTACACTATTTTCCATTTGCCCAGCCCTTAAAGTATCTTGTGTAAAAGAATCTATATCAGTGTAGCCCCTAGCAACAGATATTCCTCCCTGGGCAAGACTGGTGTTACATTGGTCTATATTACCCTTTGAAATAATCACTATTTTTAAATCTTTTCTTAAATTAAAGGCGGTATACAACCCTGCGATACCTGTGCCGACTATCAAAACATCCGCTAAAATATCCATGGATATTACCTCCCAAGCTCATGCATGTTAGCTAGTGATACATAAGCTTTTTTTCTTATCTCTTCATTTATTTCTATCTTATTTTCCATATTCAATAGACTATTATATACATCTTTTAAATAGGTTTTTTTCATATTTATACAGCTCATACCGCCTCCTGGAAGATAAAATTTCTTTTCAGGATTTTTTCTTTTTATCTCATGAAGAACACCTTCCTCCGTTACAATAAGAAACTTGCTATTAGAGCTTGTACTTACAAAGTTGATAATTTCACCAGTACTTCCTATAAAATCTGCAGCAGCTCGTACAGGTTTTTCACATTCAGGGTGGGCTGCAATTAGTATATCCTTATGTAGACTTCTAGCTTTTTCTAATGCTTCAGCTTTAACTTTTTTATGAGTTATACAGAATCCATCCCATAGTATAAATTCTTTATCAGGAATTTGCTCTGCTATATATTCACCTAGGTTCTTATCTGGTAGAAATATTATTTCCTTTTCCTCTATACTCTTTATAATTTTTAATGCATTAGAAGAAGTGCAGCATACATCAGATAGAGACTTTACCTCAGCAGAAGAATTTATGTAACAAACAACCTTTGCATGAGGATGCTTTTCTTTTAAAATTTTAACTTCCTCAGCTGCTGCCATGTCAGCCATAGGACAACCAGCATCGGCAGCAGGAAGAAGAACTATTTTTTCTGGTGATAAGATTTTCGCGCTTTCAGCCATAAATCTTACCCCACAAAAAACTATTAAATTTTCACTACATTCTCTTGCCATTTTGCTTAGATAATAGGAGTCTCCAACAGCATCAGCTATATCTTGAATTTCAGGTCTTTGATAATAATGAGCTAAAATTATGGCATTTCTCTCTTTTTTTAACTTTATAATTTCTTCATTTAGATTGATTTCCATTACTATTCCCCCGCTCGATATACATATTGTTTTACAGGTGTATATACACCTATAAAACAATATTATCACCAAAGACAGGGAATATCAATATAAAATGAATTTTATTCCATAATTAATTGTAATAGAGCCATTAGCATTCTTCTCTCTACACAAGAAAAATGACAATGGCTCTAAGTTATTATGAAAAATATATTCAGAATAGTGGATCTTTAGGAAGTGGTTTTATATCTTGAAAAATATAGTTATATATTTGCTCTTTAGTTGTACTTAAGCTTGGTTTAGGTACAAGATACCATATGTCATCTACTACTTCTCCTTTACAATAACCATCTACAGGAAATCTTTGTTGTTCTAAATTAGAAATACCAGAAAAGATAAATTTTCCTCCTACAGCCAGTATCTCTGACTTATCGAGACTTGTTTCCACCGATGGTAAAAGTTCAGAAACTATATATGGATATTTTGCAGGGGATACTGTTTTCATCTTGCTTATTATTTGGTTTAAAATTAGACGTTGCCTTTCTGTTCTTTCAAAATCACCATCTCCAACCTTCCGTATTCTTGCATAGGCAACAGTTTGAATACCATCTAATGTTTGGAGTCCAGATGTTTTAACAAGGGAATAACTCTTTTTTTCGATTTCTCCAGTTTCAGCAATACATCTGTTAAGTTCCCTTAGTTCGTATTTTTTTACGTCAAGGTCAATGCCTCCTAAACTATCAATGATTTTTGTCATTCCATTAAAATCTACAGTTACATAGTCTTTAATATTTAAGTCAAAATTATAATTAATTGTGTCTAAGGCTAATTTTGGTCCTCCATAGGTATATGCCTCAGTAATTTTAGTTTGGTTATGACCAGTTACTGCAACGTAAGTATCCCGCATTATTGAAGACAATTTAATTTTATTATGCTTATAATCGATAGTAGCAATTATTATACAATCTGAATGAGGAGGATCTGACTTGCTACTTCTAGAGTCTACTCCGAATAATGCTATATTAACTATTGAGTTATTTGTTTTACTTTGTTCATCATAGAGCTTGGAAGAATCTTTTTCTATGTTCTTTTTAGTATAGGAGCCATATTCATCATTGGATAAACTCTCTGAGTTATTTTCTTCTCTAGTAATAGGGTTAATTTTTATTTTATCTAATTGATAGTTAACATATAAAAAACTTCCTAAGCCGGCTATTGTTATAAATATGATTGTGAGAAAGATTATTTTTTTTAGATATCTTTTTTTATGCCTTCTTTTTCGTCTCATCTTTGGGTCCTCCTTGACTTAAATCAAGATTATTATTAGTAGTATTCGACATCTATAATAGAAATAAATCAAGGAAATACTTCCAAGCTACTGTATGCCACAGTTGGACAGGTTATTAAGAAAAACAATTTTAAAAAATACTTGTGAATTTTCATGTTTTTTAATACTTTGCAAATAATATAAAGTGAAATAGTATTATATTATCAAAGTAAATTTAGAACTATGGTAATGCTGTTAGTTAAATCTAAGGTGAAAATATGCTTTCCAAAAGTGAGGTGAAATTTATGAAAAATGGAATTAGGTCAGATAACAAAGATCTAAAAGGGGAAAAGCTAGATTTTGACACAGTCCTAAGCAATAATAAAAAAGACCAGAAGAAGGCTGCTAAGAGCAAACCAGATGAAAAGTATCCTTGGGACTACTAAATATTAAAATACGGCATAAACTTAGATATGATTATCCTAAGTTATGTCGTATTTTAATATTAGTGAGGTATTGAATTTTCATAGATTACAGAAAGTTCAGTATAAACCTTTTTAAGTCTACTATACTCCTTATTTAAGTTTTCCATATTTAAGGAAGATAACTTCTTAAAGGCCTGAGTTAGTTTTAATTCATATTCTAACATCTGAATCAAAAGCTTTAAATCAAAGGATTTAAGGTTTAGTTCTATATCTTCATCTTTATCCAATGCATTTCTGCATAATGATAACACTGTACTATATACTGATATTCTCCTTTTTAATACAGCAACATGTTCACTATGATGAACATGTCCTTCAATGATTTTAGAAAGAAGGGATTCAGCACTTCCTAAAGCATGAGCAGTGGAAGAGTATACTACATTTAAATCATTTAAGCTAATTTTAATTTTTTTAGCGCCAGGATATATAAAGTCGTCGATAAAATACTCACCACTATTTTTTGGATTATCTTGTTTATCACCGTTCATTTACATTCCACCTTAATCAAGATTTTGTAATGCCATTAAGGTAATTATAGCCATACTTATAAAAAAATATGTATAATGGATTGAAAATAATGGATTTTGAAATCTGCTATAACGTAAAAATGGTAGTTAATATATGCAAGTATAATAAATTTTACTGTAGGAAAGCATAAACAATGTACAAGATGATAAAGTGGAGGTGTTTTATATTATGAAAGTTGGAGATAAAAGAAACTTTAAACAAAAGGGCTTTAAAGATCAAAATCAATTTTCAAAAAATCAAATAAAACAAACTATAGAAAAAAGGGCCTATAACGAAAGTGGTTATGAAAATAAAGATGGAGAACAATATGTGTAATAAAATTCTCTAAGTTGCAGTTGTTGGAAAAAAGTTGACAAATGCAAATATGGTGATAGAATTAAAGTATAACCTAATTATTTGTGAAATCGGATATTTTTAGAAATTTCTAAAATGTTGGATTAGCAGATAAATTCAATGTGTTTTAAGTAAAACCTAACAGAAAGGAAATATCTGATCTGAAGGGAAATTAGAGTACACACAATAAATAGGTATTTATATCTATAAAATTGGGTAGAAATCTGACTTTCCCTAAAGTATAATTTAGGGAAAGTTTTTTATTTTCTGAAATAATGAAGGGGACTTTAGATGAACACGATAAGGGGAATGATTATACCGATATTTATTCTAGTAATATGGTGGACAGGCTCTGTTTTACATATTTTTAATGATTATATAATACCAAAGCCGTTGGTTGTAGCAAGTACTGCTTATGAATTATTAAAAAGCGGTATTTTGCTTAAGCATTTGATGGTTAGTTTTTACAGAGTGTTTTTAGGCTTTATAATAACCTTTGCAATAGCTTTTCCTTTTGCTATTTTCGTAGGAATGAATAAAAAAACTATGGACTATTTGGAACCTTTTTTAGAATTTAATAGACATATTCCACCAATGGCTGTTATTCCTATGTTAATATTGTGGTTTGGCATTGGAGAAACCTCCAAATTGGCAGTTATTTTTCTTGCTACCTTTTTTCCCGTGTTTTCAAGTACGTTAACTGGTATTACTAATTATGACAGAAAGCTTTTAGAAGTAGGAGAAGTATTTAATTTTAGCAGTAGAGATAAGTTTTTTAAGATAATATTTCCTCAAGCAGTTCCATATATATTAACCGGAATACAGCTAGGACTTGGTTACAGTTGGAGAGCTTTAATGGGGGCAGAACTTATTGCAGCATCTTCAGGTATAGGATACATGATAATGGATGCAGAGCAACTGTCCAGACCAGATATTATTATAGTAGGAATTTTTTCTATAGGAATTTTAGGCTATGCTGTTGACTATATCTGCTTAAAGCTTACAAGTAAACTTGTAATTTATCATGGAAAAGAGGTTGAGTATGGAGGCACTGATAATAAGGAGTCTATCCAAGAATTTTAATATAAAAGGAAAAGAAGTAAAGGCTCTTAATAACGTAAATTTATTTATAGAAGAGGGAAGTTTTACATCAATAGTTGGTAAAAGCGGCTGCGGAAAGACAACCCTACTTAAAATAATATGTGGATTAGAACAGCAAACAGAGGGTGAAATTAATTTTGGACAAACAATAAGCGAAGAAGATAGAGCTAAAAGAGTAGGTATTGTTTTTCAAGAGCCTAGACTTATGCCTTGGCTCACTGTAGAACAAAATATGGCCTTTCCGCTTGCTAGAAATAGAGATAAAGAAGAAGTTTATTATACAGTTCATAAATATTTAGACATGTTGGGATTAGAAAATTTTAAAGATGCTTACCCAGCTCAAATTTCAGGGGGTATGGCACAGAGAGTAGCTCTTGGAAGAACTCTTTGTTACAATCCTGAGGTGATTTTAATGGATGAGCCATTAGGAGCTTTAGATGCCTTTAATAGGAGAAAGCTGCAAAATGAATTTATAAATATATTTAGGGAAAATAACAAAACTATAATTTTTGTAACACATGATGTGGAAGAAGCCATCTATCTGGGACAGAAGGTAGTGGTGTTAGACAAAGGGAGTGTCTTAAGTGAAACTCCTGTGCCCTTGGGCTATTATAGAGATGCTGCTTCTTTGGAGTTTATAAGACTAAGGGAACAAATAATGGATCAGCTTTTAAGTACATAGCCACAGGTTTGTAGAAAGTTATTATACAGTTTGTTAAGTAATTTATTTTAAATAAAATTGAGAATAGGGAATAAAGAATTAAGATTACAGTTTTTCTATAGTTTTAAGTTTCTGATTCTCCATTCCAAGCTAGAAGAAATTGGGGGGTAAAATGATGAAAGAATTTTTAGCAGAAGAGTTCATTATAGATTCTGAAATAAGAGAATCTATAGAAGAAGGAAAAGAAAAAGTCAAGGATAAAGAATATGTAGTAGGACTTATAGAAAAGGCGAAGGCATGCAAAGGTCTTACACATAGAGAAGCAGCAGTATTACTAAATATTGAAGATAAAGAAATATTAGAGGAAATGTTTAAAGCTGCGAGAAAGGTAAAGGAGACTATCTATGGAAATAGAATAGTTTTATTTGCACCACTTTATGTAAGCGACTATTGTGTTAATGGCTGTAAATATTGTGGATATAAGTGCACTAATAAGGATTTCCCAAGAAGAAAATTGACTATGGATGAGATAAAGCAAGAGGTAGAGTATATAGAGGCATTAGGACATAAGAGAATAGTGTTAGAGGCAGGGGAAGATCCTATTAACTGTTCTCTAGATTATATAATCGATTGTATTAAAACTATTTACTCTATGAAATTTAAGAATGGCAGTATAAGACGTATAAATATTAATATTGCAGCTACTACTGTAGAGGACTATAAGAGGTTAAAAGATGCAGAAATAGGAACATATACGCTTTTCCAAGAAACCTATAATAAAGAAACTTATGAAAAGTTACACCCAGTAGGACCAAAACATAACTACAATTGGCATACTACTGCTATGCACAGGGCAAGGGCTGCCGGAATTGATGATGTAGGAATTGGCGTGCTATACGGTCTATACGATCATCAGTATGATACAGTAGCAATGCTTATGCATGCCGAACACTTGGAAAAAGCAACAGGAGTTGGCCCTCATACTATATCTATGCCAAGATTAAGAGCTGCAGATGGAGTAGATTTTAAAGAATTTCCTCACCTAATCACTGATGAGCAGTTTATAAAAATAGTAGCAGTTTTAAGATTAGCAGTCCCTTATACTGGAATGATTCTTTCAACTAGAGAGGAAGCAAATTTTAGAGACAAGGTTATATCTGTAGGTATATCACAGATAAGTGCTGGCTCCTGCGTGGGAGTAGGAAGTTATGCAGAAAGCAACGCGCTAAAACATTCAGATGAAAAACCTCAATTTGAAGTAGCGGATCACCGTACGCCGGCTGAAATTCTTAAAAATCTTTGCAAATCTGGTTATGTTCCAAGCTACTGTACAGCTTGTTATAGAGCAGGAAGAACTGGTGACAGATTTATGGAGTTTGCAAAGAGCGGCACTATTCACAATTTCTGTTTGCCTAATGCATTATTGACTTTTAAAGAATATTTAATAGACTATGCAGATGAAGAATTACTTGCTGTTGGAGCAGAAACTATAGAAAAGAATTTAATGGATATTCCAGATGAAAGAGTTAAAAAAGAAACTATAGAAAAGCTTGCAAGGATAGAAAAGGGAGAACGAGATTTAAGATTTTAGAAGGGAAGAGCAACAGTGAAGATTTTAAAAAAGCTAGGAATAATTTTTAGCTGTATTCTGATAACTACTACAACTTTCACAGGTTGTAATAAGTCCCAAGGTACAGCTAGTACATCAAATAATAAAGAGACCTCAGATAAAGTTAGTAATGTAAATATTTCTTATGTAAAGGCACCATTAAATGTACCTTCTATTATTGAAAAAAAGAAAAATATGTTTGAAGAAGAATTTTCTAAGAAGGATATTAAGGTTAGTTATCATGAAATTACAGAAGGCTCTAAGATGACAGAGGCTGTTGCAGCTGGTTCATTAGATTTCTGTAATGCAATAGGGGCTACTTCTGTTATCTTAGCTGCTGCTAATGGGGTAAATATTAAAATTATAGGTATGTATAGCAGAGCGCCAAAGGCATTTACTATAATGGCTAAGGATCCTTCAATAAAAACATTATCAGATTTAAAAGGTAAAAAGGTTGTTGGGCCAAAGGGTACAATACTTCATCAGCTGCTGCTAGGAGCACTTAATAAAGAAAGCCTTAAGGTGGAAGATGTGCAGTTTATAAATATGGGAATACCCCAAGGAGTTTCTGCTATGATGTCAGGTAGTGCAGATGCAGCGCTAGTAGCAGGACCAGCAGTACCTCAAGCTATAGAAAAGGGTGCACGAGTTATAACTACAGGAGAGGGTATACTAGATGCAACTATTGTAATAGCAGCCAGAGGAGAATTATTAGACAAACATCCTGAAATAGCAAAAACATATATGAGTGTCCATAATAAGAGTTTGGAATTTATGAAAAGTAATCAACAGGAAACCTATAAGTTAGCATCTGAAGAAACAGGTCTTTCCGTAGATAAGGTTATAGATATGTATAGCTGGTATGATTTTAACCCTAGTATTACAGCTAAGGATATTGAGGAATTGGAAAAAACTCAGCAATTTTTAAAGGAAAATGGAATGCTTAGTAAGAATGTAGACATTAAAAGTCTAATAAAGGATATTTCAAAGTAAGTGTTTTAATAAAAATAGACTATAGGTAGAAGGCTACTTATAGTTTATTTTTTTCATTATTTTAGGTTTAAATCTATTAAGGACGAAGGTTTCAACTTAGGATAAAGAAGCAGAAGGAGCCTTATAGAAATGTAGTTATATAGGTTTGATAAAGATCAAAGTTATAAGTTTTTTATGGCTTTGATCTTTTACTATTTCAGGCTAGGTTTTTTACTAATAATTATAATTCCATCCTGGAGTTAGAGGGTGTATATCTACCACTGTTTTGAACCAAGATTTCTCGAATTCTATCTTTAATATATGGATTTTCGTATATAATCTCTAAATTATATCTACACTTTTTAACTATAGACATAAAGGTTAATCTTTTATTTGATTTTATTAAATTGTTAGTTGCTCTATCTATTTTTTGATTTATTACCTGTAGTTCTTTATAATATACCATTCTTGTTAGTATATAATTCCTTAACTCAGGATATTTTCTTACTACAAACCGTGTTACACCAGATTTTTCTGCAACCACAGCAAAGACTAATCTTTCCTTTTTAGAAATCATGTATTGTATAACAGTATCAACATCGCTTTTATACTCATCTAAATCTTTATAATAGGTTTCTGCCGCAATTAAACAGTTTTCCATGTTTGTTAACCCCTTTCGACAACATTTATACTATAATCATATAGCATAACTTGAAATTTGTAAATATATCCCTACTTAATTGACATAATGAAAGGAAAAGATAATATTTTGTTATAATAACCAGTATGTTCATAACCTTTTCTTATAAATATTGAAATATATAGAAGCAATTGTTATACTTGGAATTACTATCGTGGGAATTAAGGAGGAATTTACTATGGCAAAGAACCCAAGAGAAATACTTAATGATTTTATGTCAGGTATGAATGAAGTAGCAAAAACTAATGGAGAACAAGTAAGTGCTTTTATGAATCTTGCAGGAGTTACTGGAGCATCAGGTGTAGTTGATGTGAAGACAAAAGAGCTTATAAGCATAGGAATTGCTGCATATAATAGATGTGAATACTGTATAGTTGTTCATACTTATAATGCTCTAAAAGCTGGTGCAACAAGAGAAGAAATAATGGAAGCATCTATGGTAGCTGTAGGTTTTGGTGGAGGTCCATCTATGGCGTACAGCGTAACTTTATTAAAGGATTCAATAGATGAGTTTGAAAAGGATTTTAAATAGACAAGTATGCAAAGCAAAGCTATGTGTTAAAGGCACATAGCTTATTTTTATATGGATGATATTTTAAAAGCTATATTTTAAAGATAAGCAATATAAAGCTAAGTTTGCTCCGAGTTATGACAGTAAGTTAGTAATGGCAGAAAACTTTAATTAGGTTATAATATACTTATAGAAAAGCTAAGGAGGAGTACAGGATGAGTGACTTGAAAAAAATAGACATTAGAAATGTAGTTCGTGACAGCTATAAAAAGATAGCTGTAGCCAATGTAAAAAAATCTGGATGCTGTGGCGATAGTCTTTCTTTAAAGAATTCTTCAGTGGAAATATCTCGCAAGATAGGATATTCTAACGAGGAAATAGAGATGGCTCCAGAAGGTGCAAATATGGGGCTTGGCTGTGGAAATCCTCAGTTACTAGCTGATATAAAAGAAGGGGAAACAGTTATAGATCTAGGAAGTGGAGGCGGCTTTGATTGCTTTTTAGCCTCAAAAAAGGTTGGAGTTAATGGGTACATAATTGGTGTAGATATGACTCCAGAAATGATAACTAAGGCAAGAATTTTAGCTAGAAAAAATAGATACAAAAATGTAGACTTTAGATTGGGAGAAATTGAAAATCTTCCTGTAGCAGATAATACAGCAGATGTAATTATATCTAATTGTGTCATAAATTTATCTCCTAATAAACAAAGAGTGTATAATGAAGCCTATCGTGTATTAAAGAAAAGAGGAAGAATTGCTATTTCTGATATAGTACTTATGAAAGAACTTACAGAAGAAATGAAGCAGGATGAAAAGCTTTACTGCGGCTGAGTTACCGGTGCATCTTCAGTTGAAGAGTTAAAGGCATTCTTGGAAAAGGCAGGATTCAGTGATATAAGTATAGAAACTAGTGAAGTATCAAAGGAATATGCGGAAAAGTGGGGACATAATCTTAAAGTTGGAGAATATATCATGTCTGCATCTATTAAGGCATCAAAGATTTAAGAATAGGGAACAGGTCAAATTAGGAGGGAATAGCTATTAGTTATTCTCTTTTTTTTATTAAATAATTTCAAATTATTTAATTTATATCATTGCAAATAATTTGGTTTTATAAAATTATCTAGATAAAACTAAAAATTCACATATATATTGTTATAATTGTTAGAAAATTTATAACAATAATACAGATAAGATGATATAATGTATTTAAACAATATTTTGGAAACGATTTTACTAGTGGTTATTTTAATTGTATAATTTTTATTGCTATAAGTTTTATAAACATATGTAATTACAAAGGTAGGGGTAAGGAGTGAAAGTTAATGTTTCTTATGATTGACAATTATGATTCTTTTGTGTACAACCTTGTGAGATACTTAGAAGAACTAAAAGAAGATGTTAAGATAGTGAGAAATGATGAAGTAACCCTAGAAGATATAGGGAGAATGAATCCAGAGGGAATTATAATTTCACCAGGACCTAAGTCGCCAGAACAATCAGGAATTTGCGTAGATGTGATTAAAGAGTTTAGCGGTAAAATTCCTATACTAGGAATATGTCTTGGACATCAAAGCATAGGTTATGCCTTTGGAGCAAAAATAGTCAAGGGAAAGGAACCTGTACATGGAAAAATTTTCGATGTTTACCATAGCAATAAAGGAGTATTTAATGGACTAAAAAATCCTGTAAAGGTAACTAGATATCACTCCTTAATAGTAGATAAGAGAACTCTTCCAAGTTGTCTTGTAGTAACCGGAGAAACTTCCGATGGAGTTATAATGGCATTTAGACATAATAGGTACTTAGTTGAAGGAGTACAATTTCACCCAGAAGCAGAACTCACCGAATTTGGTCATGAAATGTTGAGGAACTTTTTAGAAGAGGCTAAGGAATTCAATAGTATGAAAGTGGAATTATAAATATTACAAAAGAGTGAAATAATTGGGAGGAAATGCATGAAGGCTTTAATTGAAGAAATAAAAACTGAATTAGATGGCTTTGATATTTACTCTTTATTTAAAGAGGATAAAACAGTTACTCTTTTAGATAGTGGAATGGATTATGAAGGATTGGGGAGATATTCCTTTATAGGATTAAATCCTTTTTCTATATTTAAATATAAGAATAAGATTTGTACTATAGATAATGAAAGAATTGAAGGAGAACCTTTTGAGGAGCTTAAAAAGCTAATTAGCAAGTATAAGGTAGATAATGATACAGGACTTCCTTATATAGCTGGAGCTATGGGTTACTTTTCCTATGATTTAGGAAGGAGTATTGAAAGGATTCCTAGTATGTCAAAAGAGGAAATAAAAATACCGGACTGTTATTTTTATTTCTATGATAACGCTGTTATAGTAGATAATTTACAAAAGAAAATCTATATCACTGCAGTAGGGATACTAAAAGAAAAAAATGAAAGTATAAATGATATAAAAGGTAGAATTTTGGCAGGAAAAAGGGTTCAGTATGTAGACTTACAGGAAAGGACTACTAAGTTTTATTCTAATTTTGAGGAAGATGAATATATAGATACTGTAGAGAAGGTTAGACAATATATAAGAAACGGAGATATTTATATAACAAATTTAACTCAAAGATTTTCCTGTGAAACTAGAAGATCTCCATATGAAGTTTATAGAGATTTAAGGCACATAAATCCTGCTCCTTTTGCTGCTTTTATAAATGTTGAAGATTTTAGCATAGTATCTTCATCACCGGAAAGATTTTTAGAGGTCAGAAATAATATGGTTGAAACAAGACCAATAAAGGGAACAAGACCTAGAGGCAAAAATAATGAGGAGGATTTAAAAAATAAAGTTGAACTAATGAATAGTGAAAAGGATAAGGCAGAACTCTTAATGATTGTGGATTTAGAGAGAAATGATTTAAGTAAAGTATGTAAACCTAATTCCGTAAAGGTTACAGAACTGTTTAAATTGGAGCAGTATAGTACAGTCTTTCACTTAGTATCAACGGTAGTGGGAGAACTTAAAGATAAGTATACTGCTTTAGATTGCATAAAAGCATGTTTTCCCGGAGGTTCCATAACTGGTGCACCAAAGATTAGGTCAATGGAGATTATTGAGGAATTAGAA
The DNA here is from genome assembly GCF_025398335.1 of Clostridium sp. CX1. Classification (GTDB taxonomy): domain Bacteria; phylum Bacillota; class Clostridia; order Clostridiales; family Clostridiaceae; genus Clostridium_AM; species Clostridium_AM tanneri. Next base: position 34,267 of record NZ_JAODOO010000016.1, on the reverse strand, counting down.
GAAACAAGAAGAAATATATATACAGGAGCTATAGGTTACTTAGGTTTTGACGGAAATGCAGATTTAAATATAGTTATAAGAACTATTTTGATGAAGGATGGAAAAGCTTATTTTGGAGTAGGTGGAGGAATTACATGGGAGTCAATAAAGGAAGCTGAATATGAAGAAACTATAGATAAGGCAAAAGCTCTCATGAGAGTACTATAATATTCTCTTGGTTATTTAAATAAATCTATTAATTTTTAATTTTTAAGAAGATATAAACTATTAACAAATTAAAATAAAATTTATTGATTAAAGGAGAGCGAGAAAAATGAGAGAGATGGATGAGATTTTAAAATATATCAGTGGAAGGATTAATATACTTGAGAATGAAAAAGAGGAACTATTTGAATTCTTAAAAAATGTTGGAGAAGTAAGTTCTATGGATGAAAAACAAAACTTAGTAGAGAAAAAAATAGAATTTTATGCAAAAATGGGAGCTTTATCTGAATTAGAAGAACTAAAGGAAAAATTAGCATAACTCTAAGGGGAATAGAAATGATTGTTTTAAACGGAGAGATGGTAAGGGAGAACAAAGTAAATATTGATACTGGGCTTTATTTCGGAAGAGGACTTTTTGAGACTATGCTAGTGACAGAAAAACCTATTTTTCTTAAAGAGCATCTAGATAGGATAAATAAGGGTCTTAAAATTATAGGAATAGATAAAAAAGTAAGTCCAGAACAAGTTCTAGATGCTGTGGAAAAGCTAAATTGCAGAAACTCTGTATTAAAGCTAGTTGTTACAGAAAAGAACACAATTTATAGCACAAGAAAAAATAATTACAGTGAAGAACAATATAAAAAAGGATTTAACGTTAACATAAGTTCTATAAAAAGAAATCCTTTTTCAAGGCTTACCTATTTAAAGTCTTTAAATTACTTAGAAAATATTTTAGAACATGAAAATTGTATTAAAGAAGGATATAACGAGGTATTATTTTTTAATACTAATGGAAAACTAGCAGAAGGAAGTATATCTAATGTTTTTTTTATAAAGAATAAAAAAATTTATACACCCTCTGTAGACTGTGGATTACTTAATGGTACTATAAGAAATTTCATAGTAAGTAATTATGATGTAACAGAAGGTCAATTTACTAAAGAGGATTTAGAGGAAGCAGATGAGGTTTTTTTAACTAATAGCCTTATGGGAGTAATGAGTGTTACAAAAGTTTGTGGAAAGATTATGAGAAATAGTGGTATTATAGAAGTAATAAGAAGAAATTATGAACAAGCTGTAGGCATTATGGATTGCACAGAAACAAAAAAATAAGTAAAATAGTGCATTCCTACTATGATATTAAAGCTTATAAGAACAACAAAAAGGGGGGAGTTCTGGTAGTTAGCTTAATTATTTGCTACAGAAAAAACCAGAAGAGAGATGACAAAAATAATGAAAATTGGAAAGAAAGACTTTCAAATCGGCAAAAAAACTTATATCATGGGTATACTTAATGTCACTCCAGACTCATTTTCTGACGGAGGAAAATTTAATAACTTTGATTTAGCAATAAGACATGCAAAGGAAATGATAGAAGAAGGAGCAGATATTATTGACGTAGGCGGAGAATCTACAAGACCTGGACATACACAAGTCTCTACAGAAGAAGAAATAAGTAGAATTGTTCCCATAATAAAAGCTTTGGTAAAAGAAATTGATGTACCTATTTCTATTGACACCTACAAAGGGGCAGTAGCAGAAGAAGCAATAAAGGCAGGAGCTTCATTAATAAATGATATATGGGGATTTAAAAAGGACTCATATATAGCAGAAGTAGCAGCAAAATATGATGTTCCTTGCTGTCTAATGCATAACCGAGATAATACCGATTATAATAACCTTATGGAAGATGTATTAAATGATTTAAGAGAAAGTATAGATATTGCTTTAAAAGCAGGCGTTAAGCCAGAAAATATTATGACAGATCCAGGAATAGGTTTTGGTAAAACACATGAACAAAACCTAGAGGTTATGAATCATTTAGAGGAACTTTCTACATTAGGATATCCTGTGCTGCTAGGAACATCCAGAAAGAGAATCATTGGCAACACTCTAGACCTTCCAGTAGATCAGAGAGTTGAAGGAACTGTTGCTACCACCGTTATAGGAATTATAAAAAGTTGTGATTTTGTAAGAGTTCATGATGTAAAAGAAAATTATAGAGCAGCTGTTATGACAGATGCTATAGTAAGAAGATAAAGAAGAATGCTTTTGGAATTGTGTCCAAAAGCTTTTTTTACGCCATAATTTACAATGAAATTAGATATAATGTGTCAATACTGATAACACCTGGAGATTTTTCATTTAATTTAATAGAGTAATAACTTGAAAATTACATATAATTTAAGTACAACAAAGGATAAACAAAATTAATAAAAAGAAATTAAAAGGAGGAATTAACTTATGGCAAATAGAGGAAATAGAGTATTAGTACCACAGGCAAAGGCAGGATTAGATCAGTTTAAGATGGAATCTGCTAGAGAGGTAGGAGTAGACTTAAAAGAAGGATATAATGGAGATCTTACAGCAAGAGAAGCTGGATCAATAGGTGGAAACATGGTTAAAAAAATGGTTGAAGCTTATGAGCAAGGTTTAAAATAACATATGATTAAGCAGGAAAAAGTCAGATAGGTCATCTACTATCTGACTTTTTCTAATGATAAAATTTAATAGAATTATATAGGTACGTAATATTTACGAGGTGTTTTTATCATTCTTTTCGATATATATATTTAAAGCTTTAATGGCTAGGTTTGAGAGCTGTATAAATTGTATCAAGCTGTATATTAGCAAACCTACTGTTGAAAGGCAGAGTATTAGTCCTAATATTCCTACCGTAGTAACCAATGCTATGTTCAAAGGAACACCACCTCCTAGAATAAATATATTCGCTAAATAATAAAAAATTCTCATTAGCAGATAATTTAGACTAATTCTAGTAACAGTTTTTAAGGAATTTAATATTATATTAGTGTAAAGACTAAGGAGGTGAACGTGATGATGGATTTAACAGGAATAGGTGGATGCCAAGGACATCAAGGCCATAATACTCAAGGACCTTGTGAGCAAAGAGGAACTTTAATTTGTATTGAAATACCACCAGGAACAATAATTAGACTAGCAAATCTTTTAGAAATATCCTCACCTAGAGGCATAAGTTTGGTAATTAGAATTCCACTGTTAGGAGGTAATTCCAGCAGTGCTGCACTAGATTCTATTGTAAATTCCTTAAAACAAGCAGGCGGAACTATAGAATTTGTTAAGGGATGCTAGCTAGGATAATGATATAAGGTAGTTTATTATACTCCCCGTAGGATAATCCTGCGGGGTTTTTAGATTTAACAATTATATTGTAAGAAGATAATAATTTAATTAACGACTTTATTGAATTAAAAGTTAAAAAGAGTCAATAATTATAAAAAAGAAATTTTAATAGATAATACCTTTATTAAGAGTAGTGTTAAAATATTATGGAAGATGGAGTATGTTTTACTACAGGGACTACAGTGGCAATACAGTACCAATTTTCCAAAATAGTTATAGTGAGCACCTAGGTATCTCTAGGTGCTTATTAAATTCGTAGAAACTTGCTGTTGCCATAAAATACTTCATTAATAGCAATTATAATAACATATAATATTAGTGAAACAACAATTTACAATAAAGTACTTATTGGAGGTGACGCACTGTGGAAAGTAAGGACAAGGAAGAAAGGATGCTTGGAAGAAGTATAAAGGAAAATTTAGATCTTATGATGTCTTATGGTTCTGAGAATCTAGGTTTATATAGAGTAAAAAAGGATAATGCATCTAAAAATAGACTTGAGGAAGATATCAAAAGCTAAGGTATAAGTAGGGTTTTATGCATAAAGTTCTATCCTTCTGAATATGTAAAAGTAGGAGGGATTTAATATGGTAAATACTGTAGTATGTAAAAAAGAAGGTTGCGTAGGAAATAGGTTTAAAATAAGTGTACAAAGGCTTAAAGTTGTTCTAATATGTACAGAATGTAGAACCTGTGAAAAATATGATAGAGAGATGAATCAAAATGTTCCAACCATTTGCAGGCAATGCGGAGGCGAAATTTTTAAAGTATGCAAAGATGTTGAGAAGAATGAAATATATTTTCAATGTGCAGAATGTGATAGAAAGTTTACATTTAGTTCCATGTTATAAATGTCTATGTTTAAAATGTTACTCAGTAAAAAAGAGCTTTTACTAAAATAATTAAAGGCTCTTTTTTGTTATTTTTATTTAAGCTATATAAATTATGTTGTATCATTATAATTAAAGAAACAAATTGGTTGGTGATTTTATTGACAGGAAAAATTAAATCTTTTTTATACGAGAACAAAAAGCGATATGTGAAAGGAGCTATAGCTCTTCTCCTTATAAATGTACTCCAAGTAACTATACCTAAAATTACAGGAAAACTCATAGACAGTGTTCAACTTGGCAGTATTGGCACAGGAGGAGTTGTCATGTACTCATCGCTAGTAGTAGCTGTTGCAGCGGCTATCTTTGGATTAAACTATCTAACAAGACTTCAAATTATGGGTGCATCATTGCTATTTCAATATCAAACGAGGAATCATATCTTTAATCATTTGGAAAAGCTTTCTACTAGGTTTTTTAATAAAAATACTACAGGAGATATTATGGCTCTTTCTGTAAATGATGTCTCCGCAGTAAGAATGGCATTAGGAAGAGGAGTCAACCTAATAATAGATACATTATTTTTATTGATTTTAAGTCTTATTACTATGGGGAACACCATAAGCATTAAGCTCACATTAATAGCCTTTTTACCATTTCCTTTATTAATATTAATAGCAGGTAATTTTGGTATAATTATAAACAAGAGATTTAAGATGGTCCAGGAATCCTTTGGTAATCTTACTACTAAGGTTCAGGAAAATATTTCAGGGATAAGAGTAATAAAGGCTTTTGTGCAAGAGAAGGAGGAAATAGAAAATTTCAAAAAGGTGAATAGAGCAAACTATGAAATTAACATGAAATTAGTTAAAACCTGGGGAGCTTTTTATCCTTTAACTGAATTCCTGACATCAGCTTCATATTTAATTGTATTGGTGTACGGCTCCACTTTGGTGCTAAAAGGCGAAATAACCTTAGGAGATTTCATTGCATTAAATAGTTATATAGGTGTTTTAGTTAGGCCTATTAGGTTTATAGGTTCTATAGTCAATGTAATTCAAAAGGGAAGGGCTTCTATGGAAAGGATTGAAAAGCTTTTTGGCGAAAAGTCTGAAGTCTTTGACAGCATTAAAGAGGAGGCAGTGAATTATAAAATTAAAAGAGAAGACTTTAAGTTAGAAGGAACAGTTGATTTTAAAAATCTTACTTTTCGATATAGTAATGAACAGAAACCTGTTCTTAAAGATATAAATTTATCTCTAAAGAAGGGTAAGATAACGGCGGTAGTGGGGAAGGTTGGTAGTGGCAAATCTACCTTGGCGAACCTAGTATTAAGACTTTATAATCCTCTGGAAAAAGGACAGCTTTTAATTGATGGTATAGATATTACAGAAATTCCCCTAAAGACTCTGAGAAGCTCTATAGGATATGTACCACAAGATAATTTCCTTTTTTCTCAATCTATTAAAGATAACATTGCTTTTTCAGAAAAGGAATATAGTATGGAAGAGATAAAAGAGGCAGCAAAGATAAGTCAGATATACCAAAGCATTCTGGATTTTCCAGATGGATTCAATACGGTGCTAGGCGAGAGGGGAGTAAATATATCTGGAGGACAAAAACAGAGAATTTCTATTGCTAGAGCAATAATAGGAAATCCATCTATACTTATTCTGGATGATTGTCTATCTGCAGTGGATACAAGTACGGAGAGTAAAATATTAAAAGAACTTAAAGATATTATGAAAAGCTGCAGCTGTCTAATAATTTCTCATAGAATTTCAACTATAAAATATGCAGATGAAATAGTCCTGTTGGATGAAGGTTCTATTGCAGAAAGAGGAACCCACAATGACCTTATAGAATTAGGTGGACTATATTACGAGATGTACAAAAAACAGATTTTAGAGGAAAGTAATTAACATACCTAAGGGGGCAGGGTGATAGCATGAGAAAAAATTCTAGAAGATTAGAATATAACACAGCTGATAGTGAAAAAGTTGTTAAAAAAAATAATTCTAAAATGACCAAAAGACTTATGAAGTATATATTGCCCCACTGGAAGGGATTTTTGTTATCATTGATGCTAATTCTTATAGTATCTGCTGCAAGTCTTGCTAGACCTTACATAATAAAAGTTGCTATAGATAGCTATATAAAGAGAGGTTTGGATAAGTCTATACCTGTGAATAGTGCTGTTAACAGTATAAAGATTTTAGCCTTTGTTTATTTCTCACTAATGCTTTTGGAGTTTATTCTAAGTTATTTTCAAGCTTATATTCTACAAAGCACAGGGAAAAAAATTATAATGAGGTTAAGAGAGGATATATTTAATCATCTGCAAAAGCTCCCTGTGGCTTATTTTGATAAAAACCCTGTAGGAAAGATTGTAACTAGGGTTACAAATGATACAGATTCCCTAAATGATATGTTTACAGATGTGGGAATTGGTTTTCTTCAGAATGTATTTATAATGTCAGGCATAATTGTTGTTATGATAAACTTGAACTCTACACTTACAGTGATATGTCTTTTAGTAACTCCGCTAATGTTTTTAGCTACCCTTTCCTTCAAAAAAAGAGCAAAGTCAGTCTTTAGAGAAATAAGAGCTAAGCTTGCTCTTATTAACAGCTTCATATCGGAAAATGTACCAGGTATGAAAATAATTCAGATATTTAATATGGAAAATAAAAAATATGAAGAGTTCAACAATATTAATAAGGATTTTTACGATTCCAGTTTGAAACAAATTGTACTTTTTGGTGTATTTAGACCCTTTATGGACGTAGTTAAAACTCTATCCCTTGCTCTAATTTTACTTTATGGAGGTACAGCTCTAGTTAAGGGCACAATAGAAGTTGGAACTCTTTATGCCTTTATAAATTACATAAATAGATTGTTTCAGCCAATTATAGAGCTTACAGACCAGTATAATACTTATCAAAGTTCCATGATTTCTGCAGAAAAGATTTTCGATTTATTAGATGAAGAAACGGAAAAACAACCACAGAAAGAAGAAAAATTGAGTGAAGTTAAAGGAGAAATTCAGTTTAGAAATGTATGGTTTGCTTATGAAGGTACAAACTGGGTGCTTAAAGATATTTCCTTTAATATTGGAAAGGGGCAATCTGCAGCTTTTGTTGGAACTACTGGAGCCGGTAAGACCAGTATAATAAATTTAATCTGTGGATTTTATCAGCATCAAAGGGGAGAAATATTAATTGATGGCATAAGTATAAAAAATATAAAAAAGGAAGATTTAAGGAAAAACATAGGATTGATTCTTCAGGATGTATTTTTATTTGCGGGAGATATAGAAACAAATATAAGATTATATAGTGAAGATATCTCTCTAGATGATGTAAAAAAGGCGGCAGAGTATGTAAATGCAGGTTATTTTATAGAAAATCTTTCCGAGGGCTATAAGCATCAGGTTAAAGAAAAGGGGGTTGAATTTTCTATGGGACAAAGACAGCTTTTATCCTTTGCAAGGGCTTTAGTACATAATCCGGCTATATTGGTTATGGATGAGGCTACCTCAAATATTGATACAGAAACGGAAGCAACTATACATCAAGTAGTGGAAAAGTTGATGAATGGCAGGACTAGTATTAGAATTGCTCATAGACTGTCTACCGTAAGAAATGTAGATAAAATTATAGTACTAGATAAAGGCCAGATTGTGGAAATAGGTTCTCATCAGGAGCTAATGCAGAGAGAAGGATTTTATAGTAATTTATATAAGCTTCAGTATAAGGGTATTATTTAGAACTGAAAAATATAGTTTTATGAATAGTTACTATGAAAATTCCTAGACTTAGAATTGGAAAAAGAAACGGTTTGCAAAAAGAACACTATAGTTATAAAATATAATCGAATAAATAAATAGGAGTTGATAAATTTGAATAACATCCTAAATATAATAAAAGATACAGTATTAACTTATGAGCAAAAGGTATTATCTCTTGCACGTGAAGCAGAAGCATCATTACAGGTTTTAAATATAAGCGAGGATGTGCAAAAGCTAAGGGAAGAGGGAATAATTTGTGATTTAAATGAGGGAAATGCACCTTATAGACCAAGATATATAGTGCCAGATTATGAAAAGTTTATGAAGCAGGGCAGTGAGTTTTTAGGATTAAAGCCTGCTGAAGATATTTGGGAGGCAGTTAATAACCTTTTAATTTTATACAAGCATGTCCCTTCTATAACATCAATGCCTGTATATATAGGAAACATTGATGAGTTATTAGAGCCTTTTATAGAAGATGAAAAAGAGGCTTACAAGGCAATAAAATTGTTTTTAACTCATATAGATAGAACTATTACAGATTCCTTCTGCCATGCAAATATTGGGCCTAAGGAAAGTAAAGCAGGAAAGATAATATTAGAGGTGCAAAGGGAACTTCAAACTGCCATACCTAATATTACACTAAAATACAGCAAAGAAACACCAAGGGATTTCGCGATAGAAGCTGTAAAGACGGCTTTAGTTACAGCTAAGCCTAGCTTTGCAAATCATGAGATGTTTTCTGAAGAATTTAAACCATATAACTACTCAATAGCTAGTTGTTACAATGGACTTTATATTGGAGGAGGAAGTTATACTTTAGTTAGGTTAAACTTAGCTGCTTTAGCTAAAAAGGCATCTAGTGTAGAGGTTTTCTTAAATGAAATTTTGCCAGATACTATGAAAAAGATGGCAGATTATATGGGTGAAAGAATAAGATTTATAGTAGATGAAAGTGGTTTCTTCCAGTCTAATTTCCTAGCAAAAGAAGAACTAATTTACAAGGATAGGTTTACTGCTATGTTTGGTATGTTTGGATTGGCAGAATGCGTAAATAGTCTCTTAGGTGCCGTAGAGCAAGAGGATAGATTTGGTCATAGTGAGAAGGCTAATTCTTTAGGTCTTCAAATTATAGATAAAATGTACCAAGTTGTTAATAGTAGAAATAATAAGTACTGCGGAATAACAAAAGGGCATTTTCTTCTTCATGCACAGGTAGGTATTGAAACGGATAACGGAACAAGCCCAGGATGTAGAATACCTATAGGAGAGGAACCTCAACTATATGCACATCTACTTCAAAGTGCTAAATTTCATAAGTACTTTCCTTCAGGTATTGGTGACATATTTCCATTTGAAGCTACAGCGAGGAACAATCCTGATGCAGTTCTAGATATAATAAAAGGTGCATTTAATGAGGGAATGAGATATTTCTCATTATATTCCTCTGACAGTGACGTGATAAGAATAACTGGATATCTTGTTAAGAAATCAGATATAGAAAAGCTAAATAGAGGAGAACAGGTGCTTCAGGATACAGTGGTTTTAGGTCTTGGTGCAGTTAAAAACTCTAGAATATTAGAGAGAAAAGTAAGAGAAACTCTATAGATCAAGGGGAATGAATTGTAGTTATTTTCAAGTTAGCTATGTAGAAAATATTGAAATAGAAAGGTAATAATAATGCTTAAAGGTATTGTAAATAAAATTATTCCATTTAGTTCAGTAGATGGACCAGGAAATAGAACAGCAATTTTTTTTCAAGGATGTAATTTTGACTGTCTATATTGCCACAATCCAGAAACTATAAAAAGATGTGTAAATTGTGGAACGTGCCTATTTAGCTGCAACTTCGATGCTATATCCATGGTAGGAAATACAGTAGTATGGAATGAAGATAAATGTAAACATTGTGATGAATGTGTAAGAGTATGTAAAAATAGCTGTGGGCCAAAACAAAAAAGAATGAGTGTAGGAGAAATACTGAAGGAGATAATAAAGGTTAAGCCTTTTATATCAGGAATAACAGTGTCAGGGGGAGAGTGTACTCTTCAGGCTGAATTTCTAGTAGATTTATTTGATAAGGTGAAAAAGCTTGGTCTTACAGTATTCGTTGATACAAATGGATCAACGGATTTTAGAAAAAATAAAGAGCTTACAGAGTCTATGGACAAGGTTATGCTAGATATAAAGTCCTTTGATAGTGGAGAACACAAGATGCTTACAGGAAAGGACAATAATATTGTATTAGAAAACGCTAAATATCTTGCTAGCATTGATAAGCTTTATGAAGTAAGAACAGTAGCAGTGCCTAATGTTTTGGATAATTATAATAACGTAAATGAAATCAGTAAACTGATAGCATCCTTAAACCCTGAAATAAGATACAAGCTTATAAAGTATAGACCTCTAGGAGTTAGGTTGGATAAGATAAATTCAACTCAGCCTACAGATGGAATGATGGAAGAACTTAAGCTTGTCGCTGAAAAAAACGGATGTAAGAATGTATTGGTAATATAATATATAAATTTTTAGATGCTGTATTAATATTTGTCATTATTGTCAAAAATATAAGTTAATGAAGTGAAACTTGAATCAGGTGGGTTTTCAAACCCACCTGATTCCTTAGTTGAACGAATCCAGGGACGTAGCCGCTCTAATACTCCCTCTTGGAGAAGAGGGAGTATTAGAGCGGGTAGTCATCGGATAAATAATAATTAACAAATTATAGTTTTAGAAAGGTAAGGTACAATAATGATAAAGGCATTTAAAAAACTATTATATATTACTATGGTTTTTATAATTGTATTTCCTCTTTCAGCATGTTCTGCTAATCCGGATACAACTATAAAGGGGTTTTTTGATGCATTAAAAAAGTCTGATATAGAAACAGCCTCAAAATACTTAAATGGAAATACTTCTATAGATAAAGGTGGGCTAAAATTTACTAAACCAGAGCATGAAAAGTTAGCTAAACAAGTGTTTACAAAAACAACCTATCAGATACTATCTTCTACTAATCACGGTGACACAACTATAGTGAAAACTAAAGTTACTGCTCCTGATTTGAATAGTATAGGTGGAGAACTTGTAACAGAATTATTTCCAACCATATTTAATAATGCAGCAAAAGGAGAGGAAATTAGTCAGGAAAAAGTAAATAAATCTATTATTGACTATTATAGCAAAAGACTTAACGAAGGAAATATCCCTATGACAACTAGTGAGGTGGATATAAAATTAAGCAAAAGTAAGGATAAAAAAATGTGGCTTATAAATCCAGATGAAAGTCTTTCAAATGCTATGACAGGTAACTTGTTTAAGTCATTAGGCACATTAGAAAGTGGGAAGATGACTATAAATCCCAGGAATAATTCTGGAGTTTACAAAGTAGGAGAAGAAGCTAGAACAGGCAATGTAGCAGTAAAAGTAAATAAAGTACAAAAGTGCCTAGGTGATGATTATGTCAAACCTATGATTGGAGACGAATTCCTAATAGTCACAGTGAAGGAAAGAAATCTAAGTAAGGATAGCAATATAGATTACAATGAAGCCTACTACCAAATACAAAACTCTAAAGGTCAAATCAAGGGTTTAGCTACAAATGCTTTTGATAGAAGACTAGATTCAGGAAGATTAATACCAGGAGGAGAGGTTGATGGAACTTTAACATTTGAGGTTCCTAAAGATGATCCTCAATTAACCCTTATATATAACCAAGATACAAAGCCAGCATTGAGATTTAAGCTAAATTAAATAATTAATCTATATGAGATTATGTGAAATTAAAGTAACATAGTGGTATTATATTTGCTGGCAGAGTATAATAAAGACAATGGGTAAACTGTTTCACGTAAGGGAGAGGATAATAATGCTTAGTTACGTAGTAGCAATGGACAAAAATAGTACTATAGGAAAAGATAATGCTTTGCCTTGGTACCTACCAAAAGATCTAGAAAAATTTAAAGAAATTACAACAAAAGGGACCAAAACTATGATAATGGGCAGAAAAACCTTTGAATCTCTTCCTAAAATATTGCCAGACAGGCATCACATTGTCATTACTAGAGATAAAAATTTTAGGATAAATGATAATAGAGTAACGGTCATTAACAGTATAGAAGAGTTAACTCCATTAATAGAAGATACTAGAGAATATTTTGTTATAGGTGGAGGAGAAATTTTTGCTTTATTACTTCCTTTTACCGAGAAAATGTATATAACTAAAATAGATAAAGAGTTTCAGGGGGATACTTATTTTCCTAAATATGAGGAAAATAAGTGGAAGATACTTATGGAAGAAGAGGGAATAGTTGATGAGGAGAATAGGTATAGCTATAGATTTTTGATATTGCAGCGGATTTGTAATATATCTTCTAATTGACCAGCATAGTTCCATTAAGGGCAACATGAGTGCTTCTAAAAAGGGTAGTATTTTTAACTATTAGTCATATTTAAGAGTTTTAGCAAAAGTAGTAGTTACTGAAATTTTAGTAACTACTACTTTTATTTTATATAAGGATAGCCTAAAGTTTTTTACATTAAGTTATTATGTCATATCCAGTATTTTTTATACATCTTTCAATTTCCATTTGATTTGCAGGTTCGTTATAATCTATTTCTATAGAACCTCTACTCAAATCTACTGCAACCATTTGAATGCCTTCTATTTTATCTAAGGCGTTTTTCACCTTAGTCTTGCTTTGAGAACCAGCTAATCCAGAAACATTGTAGTGAACTGTTTTCATAAAAAAGTCTCCTTTCAGAATGTTATTTTAGTAAAATTATAATCTTAAGCTAGTAATTCTTCATCTACCATAGTATTTGAAAAGGTAGCTAATTTAATTCCAATAAATTATTTGCTTAACTTAAAAATAGAGAAAACTATAATAAGCATAAGACAAATAAATTCTACACATAATTGTAAGGTATAAGCATAGATTATTTTAAAGCGGATTTCTTTAATAAGGGGGCAAAGGTATGCCGGAGAAATATTGGCCAGAAACAGTGATACTATGGGGTGCTGGAGCTACTAAATCTTTAGGTCTTTACGCCACTAAGGAGTTAATTCAATTAGTAATTAAAATTAATAATAATGATTTTTCCTTTTTAGAAAATAAAGATGAAAAATTAAAAAAGGCTTTTAAAAAATTAGTAACTGAAGATTTAATAAAGGATCCTAGGCTTTCAAAAATATATGATTTGAAAGCTTTAGAAACTATTTTAAAGACAAATACTAAATTAAATATGCATGAGCTTTTTACAATGCTTGATCAACTTATAGATAATGATATGGGTTTTAATGCTTTTTGTAATGGGAAGACTGAATTTTTAAGGGTTGATAGAATAAAAGCAGCGAAAAGATGCTTGATTTTACTTATAGAAGAACTGGAAAGAATAAGTGTGCAGAAGTCACCAGGGTATATGGATGAACTTAGTGTAAGTTCTTACTACGAATTTTCTAAAGTACTTACAGAGCTTATGAGAGAAGAGGCCTTATTCTTTGAGAAAAGAGGGTATAAACGGGATGCTAGGAGATTTTACCTTTACTCTTATGCTATTATATCCTTTAACTGGGACCCGATACTGTTATGGAATATATTTAATGCCCATAAGGAAGAAAATGATAATCCAGTTCATTTAAGAGACGGACTAAAATTGAGGCTATTTGATGATTTTGGAAGTAAAATAACTTCAACAGAAATGGACAGTTCAGAATCAGAAATATGGTACACTGCAGATGAATCTCAGTGCAAGAGAGTTAATGATTATAAATATCCATCTAGGATAGTTAGAATAGGAAAGATACTTTTTCCTCACGGAGTATTTGGATCAAGAATATGTCCAGAATGTGGTAAATATATAACTACCTTTGGCAGTAGGTGGGACAGATTATCAACAGAAGTTTTTGGGCCATCTGTATGTGAAGAATTACAAATTAATTGGAAATACAAGACAAAAAAGGAGGCTAAGTACAAGAGAGGGGCCATAGAATGTCCTTATTGTGGTCAAGTAACCTACCCTTATGATATGCCTCTAATAATGCAGACTTTAGCAAAAAAAAGAAGTATACCTCCCTTAGAAGAAATAAAAACAGAGATGGGATTACTAATGAAAAATGCAAAGCACATAATTTTTGCTGGATATAGCTTACCACTAGACGATATTATGGTAAAAACCTTTTTCATGTCATCTATATCAGGAAACGATAGAAGTAAACTAAAATGTACAGTAGTAAATTTTGATGAAAATTATAGAGGCAATGAAGATTGGTTAAGAGGGGAAGAATTAAATAGATATGTAAAGGAAAGCGGTAATAGTCAGGTAGTAGAATGCATAGAAAATGTTTGCGATATATTTAATATACAAAATGTAAGAGTATCCTTAAAGGGCGTACCTGATGTATTTATGGAACATGGAAGGTGCAAGAAAGAGAAAGTAATAGACTTACTATATCCAAAGGAATACTTTAAGGAAGGATTTCCTTTGATAAGAAATTAATTTTTTTCTAGGATTAAGAAAATGTGGATATTGATTAAGGTTAGCTTTAGGTTAAAAATCCTTTTAATCTAAAGCTAATTAAAAAATAAATAATTTTTTCAAAAACTAAGAATATTATTACTTTGAAAGTAATATTGAAATTCCCTATAAAAGTGGTAAAATTAAAACGTCGGTATTCTTTAAGAAACTGAACAACATTTTATAAAGGAGGGAATTTCGAATTATATCCATTAAGGAATAATATCGAAGAAGAATTATGGAAAAAGGATTAAGAACAGGAGTAAAATTTAAAACAAGACAGCTTACTGTAATTGGTATGCTCTCAGCTATCTCCATTATATTAGGAGTGACTGGACTAGGGTTTATACCAATTCCACCAGTTAAAGCAACTATACTACATGTGCCTGTTATTATAGGTGCTATTTTAGAAGGACCGGTAGTAGGGGCAATGGTAGGATTAATTTTCGGTATCTTCAGTATGGTACAAGCCATTACAACACCGACACCAGTATCCTTTATCTTTATGAATCCATTGGTAGCGGTAGTACCAAGGGTGCTTATAGCTTTAACCGCTTACTATACTTATAGGATTGTGAAAACAAATGTTAAAAGTTTAAATATAGCAGTTGCAGCAGCAGTTGGTTCTCTTACAAATACCATAGGAGTTCTTGGAATGATATATGCTATTTATCTTGAACCTTACGCAAAGGTACTTCATTTAAGCGTTAGTGGTGCAAAGAAAGGAATAATAGCTGTTGGTGCAACTAACGGAATTCCAGAGGCAATTTTATCAGTAATAATTACTGCAGCAGTAATAACTGCAGTTTCAAAAATAAGACGAAGATAAATTAAAATTAAAGAAAGACATAGTTTAGGAGTAATTACTTCTAAACTATGTCTTTTTCTGTTTATAAAAAAGTAATTTTTAGTCTTTTTAGAGCATATTTATATATCAGTGAAAAATTAATTCTATTATATAGAATTGAATTCCGCAATGTAGAATATTAGGAGGGAAAAAGATGACCAAGTTTAAGGTGCCGATTCTGATCTTCAACAGTATGAAAAGAAGGTATTGAAGAAATTGTATTAGGCTATAAATACAATAATTCAAGGTGGGGGGTATTATAAATGAAGATAGCTATAATTGGTGCAGGAGCTATGGGCAGTTTATATGGTGGATATCTATCAAAGTCTGGTGAAGAAGTGTATCTGGTTGATATTTGGCAGGAGCATATAGATAAAATAAACGAAAATGGTCTTATTATAAAAGAAGAAGATAGAGAATTAATCACTTACCCTAAAGCAACTACAAATGCTTCTGAGATAGGTATTGTAGATTTAGTAATAGTTTTTGTTAAGTCTACCTTAACAAGGGAGGTCGTAGAGAATAATAGGGATCTTCTAGGCCCTAATACTTTAGTTATGAGTTTACAGAATGGATATGGCAATATTGAGCAGATAGAGAGATATGTTAAAAGGGATGACATAATAGCAGGAATAACATCCCATGGTGCTATCATGATAGGCCCAGGAAAAATCAGTCATGCAGGAAGAGGGGACACTTGTATAGGCTGGGTAGGTTGCAACAAAAGTAATAGCATAGATGCTATCAGTAAATTACTACATAAATCAGGATTTAATACTATAATCTCAAATAACGTGATGGAACTTGTATGGAAAAAGCTTATAGTTAACGCAGGGATAAATGCTCTTACAGCTATACTAGAAGTAAAGAACGGAGAACTTTTGAATGAAGAAGATACAAGAACAGTTATGACAATGGCTATTGAAGAGGCGGTAGATGTTGCAGAAGCTGCAGGTATAAAACTCAATAAAGCAGAAACTGTAGAAAAGGTTATGAAGGTTGCTATAGACACTGCAAATAATAAATCCTCTATGCTCCAAGATATTTTAAATAAGAGAAAAACAGAAATAGATACAATAAATGGTGCTATTGTACAGGAGGGTAAAAGATATTGGATTAAGACACCGGTAAATCAGGTGCTTTATAATCTTATAAAGGCAAAGGAAAATCAGTATTTAGGTGGTGATTATTATGAGGATTACATAACTAATTTAAATCCTCACTAATCTTATGGAGGGAGTAAGGTGAAAAATAGTAAAAACCAAAATATAGGATATGCACAGAGTTATAAGGAACAGCTTACAGCTAGAAGTTTAATAATTGGAGCTTTAGGTGCTTTCATAATCACTTTAAGTTCAATGTATGTTGCACTTAGAATGGGAGCCCTTCCTTGGCCAACGATATTTGTTGCAATCTTATCTATGGCGGTACTAAAGCCATTAGGAAAGACAAATTTAAACGAAATAAATGTTGCAGCTACCACTATGTCGGCAGGAGGGCTTGTAGCAGGGGGATTAGCATTTACCATACCTGGAATATGGATGATAAATAAAAATGCAGCAGTAAGTGTATTATCTTTGCTTATGGTCACTTTATCAGGAACCATTTTAGCAATAATCTTTACTGTTTTAATTAGAAAGTACTTTATTGAGAAGGAGCAATTGCCTTTTCCTATGGGGATTGCAGCAGCTCAGACCCTTGTCGCAGGTGATGAAGGTGGAAGCAAAGCCAAAACTCTATTTATAACATTAGGGATTACTGCAGTGTTTACAGCAATAAGGGATTATTTTGGAAAAATTCCTGCAGCTATAACTTCTTCTACTTTAGCAGCAAAAAATATATTCTTTGGTGTTTGGGTATCTCCGATGGCAGTAGGCATTGGATATATTATTGGACCATTATACATGGGAACCTGGTTTCTAGGAGCTGTGATTAGTTATTTCTTTCTAATTCCTGTAGGTATTTCACAGGGAATCTTTAAGGATGTAGCAGCAGCTACAGCTTTTAAAGATAGCCTAGGTATAGGATTTATAGTAGGGGCAGGCGTTGGAGTTCTTATAAAAGGTATACTTCCAAAGGCTAAAGAGTTATTTGCACCAATGCTTAAAGGTGAAACTGGCGACAACGGTATAAATTTAAAATGGGCTCCTATAGTTTTTGTAGTTATTGCTTTTATGCTTACAATTTTTACAGAAATGAGGCTTATTCCAAGTATTATTACAATATTAGGTGTTTGGGTCACAACTTCAATGGCAGCGACTATAACTGGTCAAACAGGTATAAACCCAATGGAAGTGTTCGGAATACTAATACTACTTTTAGTAAAAGCTTTAGTTAATGTTGGTCCTATAGAAGGTTTCTTAGTAGCTGGAGTTATTGCTGTTGCTTGTGGTCTTGCTGGTGACGCTTTACAGGATTATAAAGCAGGATTTATTCTTAAAACCTCACCAAAAGCTCAGCTTATAGCTCAGACTGTTGGGGGGCTAGTAGGTGCCTTTGTATCAGTAGCAGTTTTATTTGTTATGCATAAGGCTTATGGAAATATGGGACCAGGGACAGAACTGGTAGCACCACAAGCTTATGCAGTATCCACTATGGTTTCAGGATTGCCAAACTTTAATGCCTTTCTAGCTGGGCTTATTATAGGAACAATTTTATTCTTATTAAGAGTCCCTGTAATGACAGTAGGAATAGGAATATACTTACCTATGTATATTTCCACCGCCGCTTTTATTGGAGGACTGTTAAAATTCATAGTTCAAAAGGTAAAACCGGATTCAGATGAAGATGGACTGCTTGTATCATCGGGATTACTTGGTGGAGAGGGAATTACAGGAGTGTTAATTGCGCTTATTAAAGTATTTACCTTAGGGTAGAGTTGAGTGGTAAAATGATTTGAAGTAAAATATTAGTTGAAGTACTTTAATTTTATTTTGACAATGGATAGCAATGTCCATTGTCAATTATTTAAATTAACAAGTAGTAGGAGGAGTTTATGAAAGAAATTTTAGTAAATGAAATAAAAGGTATAAAGATTGGAAGTGCAGAGGACTTAAAGGCTCTTACAGGGTGTACTGTGGTTATTTGCGAAGCTGGAGCTACAGCTGGCGTTGATGTAAGAGGGGGATCACCAGGCACTCGAGAAACAGATCTGCTTAACCCAGTGAATATGGTAGATAGAATCCATGCCGTTACTCTTTCAGGAGGCAGTGCTTTTGGATTAGATGCATCTAGTGGGGTAATGCAATACTTAGAAGAAAAAAATATTGGTTTTGATGTAGCTGTTACAAAGGTACCTATAGTATGCTCTGCAGTACTATTTGATTTAGTTGCTGGAGATTATAAGGTAAGACCGGATAAGTCAATGGGCTATGCAGCATGTAGAAATGCAGAGCTCAACCAGTGCAGAGAAGGTAACGTTGGTGCAGGTACCGGTGCAACAGTGGGAAAAATTAATGGGCCTGAGTACTCCATGAAAGGTGGATTAGGGTGTTATGCCCTTCAAGTAGGAGATCTTCAGGTAGGTGTGGTTATTGCTGTTAACTGCCTTGGTGATGTGGTAGATCCTTTAACTGGGAAAATAATTGCAGGGGCATTAAATGAAGATAAAAGTACCTTTGTTGATACGGAAGAAGTAATGATTTCTAGATATTCTGAAAAGAGGAATCTATTTAGCGGCAATACAACTATTGGTGTAGTAGTTACCAATGGAAAATTTACAAAAGCGGAAATGAATAAAATAGCATCTATGGCCCATAATGGATATGGGAGGACTATGAGACCTGCTCACTCCATGTTTGATGGAGACACAATATTCGCTATGGCAACAGGAACGGTTGAAGCAGACCTTAGTGTTGTAGGATTACTTGCAGCAAGGGTGGTAGAGCAAGCTGTGTTAAGAGCAGTTAAGAATGCTGAATCTGTGTTAGCATATAAAGCATACAAAGATATGTAATGCATAACAAAAGTTTGGAGCACTGAATACCAGTGTTCAGTGCCTCAAATTTTTGTGTCGCATCATACCTATAAAGTAATGTACTAAAAAAAATGTATTATTTTTTTATATTTTGGATAAAATTATATCGAAAAGTAGTTGACAAGTATGACATAACTCATTATAATATATAAATGTGTGGTGAACAAAACAACACATTGGGATATCGCCAAGCGGTAAGGCACCAGACTTTGACTCTGGCATTCGTAGGTTCAAATCCTGCTATCCCAGCCAGATGGTTTACTAGCTCAGTCGGTAGAGCACATGACTTTTAATCATGGTGTCCGGGGTTCGATTCCCCGGTAAGCCACCAAAAGCAATTGAATAAAGATATTAATTTATAATATTCTGTTGCTAATTATAAATTAGATATGCAGGTGTGGCGGAATTGGCAGACGCACTAGACTTAGGATCTAGCGCCTTAGGCATGGGGGTTCGACTCCCTTCACCTGCACCATATTTAAACCATAATATTGGTACAATAGAAAGCTCTTGAAATCAAGGGCTTTTGCTGTTTTTTGGAGAAAAGCGAGTAGAAAATTTTAAGGTTTTAAGGTTTAATTTATAGATTTTTATAATTTCTATGCACACCCCTATGGATTTTAGATAAAGGGGTGTGCATTTTTGGCTTGAGGTGTGCACTTTTTAGCAGAAATAGAAATGGACTTTTATAAATAACTTTAGAGGATTAACTTGCTATTATTAGGATTCAGAGCGAATATATCACTACTAAATTAATATTTTGGAAGGAGAATTCGAAATGAATCAATACAAAGTAACAATTATACTGCGGACAAATCCTCAAAATGCAAATAAATTCATGGGAACACCGGGAAAGAAGCGTGTTGTTGGTTATTCACGAGTAGTTAAGGGAAGCGGCGCTGGTTTGCAAATCAGAAAAAACATCAGGCAGTTAATCAAAGACAAACCGTATTGGGAATTAGATTATGTAACAACCGACCATAAAAAGACCTGGAGCCAAGAGTCAACATGGAGTAGATTTCTTAACATATCTTCATGCTATAATGGGAAGATTGCCGGACAATATTGGAATAAGAAACTTTGTATTTAGAGAATATTTCAAATTTCAAACGATGTGTTTATTTTTGATTTTTGATGCTTCTGATATTATGGCAGGATTACATCCAATTGCTACAAGCTTATCTCTCTCGCCTTTATTTGTATAACGCTTTGACTCAGGAAAACCTTCATTATATGTTCTATAAGCAATAACATTTCCGGTGTATTCTTCATTTGACAATAAATTTTCTATGGTACACTTGCACCATTTAGTTCTATGAGTTGGGGATACTATAGCACAGTGCTCAAGCTCTTTGATAACTTCTATAATACTGGCTCCGCTTAGGTACATGTCGAAAATTTGTTTTACAACTTTAGCTTCATCTTTTTGAATTTGAAGATTGCTTTCATTGTTCTGATAATTCTGTTAGAGCTTTCTTCTTGAGCCAGGCCCTCTAACAAGGAGATTAAAAATGTATTTTTTCCGTCTTTAGTATGAATTTCCTCATTTTCAAAGTATACATCAACGTTACAGCTTCGCAATGTATTTAGGGCTTTTAAGGTCGCGGTTGAATTTCTCCCGAATCGACTTATACTTTTTGCTAGAATTATATCGATTTTACCGTTCTCGCTATCATGGATCATTCTCTGAAATTCACTGCGGTTAGTAGTATTACTTCCAGATTTTATATCTATGTAAATGTCTATTAGTCTCCAATTTACTTTTGCAGCAGTTAGTTGAGTAAGGTATGAAATTTGGTTTGCAAGGCTATCCAGCTGATCCTGGCTTCTAGTGCTAACACGGCAGTATATAGCCACAGGACATATTATTTTTGTGGAAGGGGAAATAACAGTTACTTTACGTTCATTTGGCATAACAAAGCCTCCAATATTTATCTTTTACGTAAAAAGAATTTAGCCTACTATAACTGAAAATTAATAAAATATATTTTACAAAAATATTATACCTAGAAGCTAGTAAATACAAGTGTTATATGAATTTTGTTTCAAAATTTTAGTTTAGCCTAATCTGTTCAAATAAGAACTATAATATTGATACAATAGAAAGGGGCTGTCGCAATAAGAAATTTACATACAATATATTGGTTTGCAGATTAATTACAAACACAATATGTTGTGAGTTTTATTCTTAGTGCGACAGCCCCTTCTTATATTAAATTATTTGATGTTTAATTTTACCCTTAATTTTTCTAACATATCCGTTGTCATTAGTGATAAATCATATTTTGCATTAAAGTCCCATTCTTCTCTTGCTGCACTATCGTCTATAGAATCTGGCCAAGAATTAGCAATTCCCTGTCTTATTGGGTCAACATTGTAACTAATTTCAAAGTTTGGTATATGATTTTTAATTTCAGCTGCCACCATTTCTGGCTCGATACTCATAGCTGTGATGTTGAAAGCGTTTCTATGAACAAGTTTCTTAGGATCTGCTTCCATAAGAGCAACTATAGCATTTAATGCATCTGGCATATACATCATATCCATATAAGTTCCCTTATCAATAAATGACGTATATTTGCCATTTTTCAATGCTTCATAATAAATATCTACTGCGTAGTCTGTTGTTCCGCCGCCAGGTAATGTTTCGTAGGATATAAGTCCTGGGAAACGTACTCCTCTGGTGTCAACTCCAAATCTTTTATAGTAGTAATCACAAAGAATTTCACCAGATACTTTAGTTACTCCATACATAGTTTGAGGACGCTGAATTGTGTCCTGAGGAGTTTTAACCTTTGGCGTTGAAGGTCCAAAGGCACCAATTGAGCTTGGAGTAAAGAAAGAGCAGTTTAGTTCCCTTGCTACTTCTAGGGCATTGAATAATCCTCCCATGTTAATTTCCCAAGCCAATACTGGTTTTGCTTCTGCAACTGCTGATAATAATGCGGCAAGATGTATTATGGTATCAGCATTATATTTCTTTGCTAATTCTGCCATAGCCTTTGGGTCAAGAACATCGAGTATTTCAAAGGGACCAGATTCAACTGCTGGCATACCTTCTAATCTTCTTATATCTGTTGCAATAACATTGTCGTTTCCGTAAATATTCCTCATATGCATAACTAACTCTGATCCAATCTGTCCTAATGATCCTGTTACTAATATTTTCTTCATCCTAGTTCCTCCTTAGATTAAATTCTTTGGTGTATTAATTACTTTATTATACCTAGCTTTCTTCCAACATTAGCGTATATTCCTAAACTATCATCTAACATTTGTTTAGTATGAGCAGCTGTTGGCATGTTTCTCACTCTAGCAGTGCCTAATGGTACTGTTGGAAATACTATTGCTTTAGCATAGACACCTTCATTAAATAATTCTCTGCTAAATTCTTGAGCTTTATCAGCATCCCCAATGATGCAAGGGGTAATTGGAGTTTCACTATGACCAATATCGAAGCCTAATTCTTGAAGACCTTTCTTTAGATACCTTCCGTTTTCCCATAGTCTATCAACAAGTTCTGTGCTTTCGCTCAGTATATTAATTGCTTCTATACATGCAGCTGCTGCACCTGGGGTCATAGAAGTTGAGAATAAGAATGGTCTTGCTCTGACTTTTAACCAATCAATTAAGTCTCTAGTTCCTGCTACATATCCGCCGACAACTCCGATAGCTTTTGATAGTGTTCCAATTTGGAAATCTATTTTACCAACTAGGTTATGGTGGGTTGCAGAACCAGAACCATTTTGGCCAAGTACACCGGAAGCGTGAGCATCATCAACATAGGTTATTAAATCAAATTCATCTGCTATTTTTACCATTTCAGGAAGTGGTGCTATATCACCATCCATGGAGAAAACGCCATCGGTAATAACCATTATTTTTTCATATTGCCCTAAATCTCTAGCTTCTTTAGCTTTTTTTCTTAGATCATCCATGTCAGCGTGCTCGAATCTAATAGTTTTAGAGCCTGAAAGACGACAGCCATCTATAATTGATGCATGATTTAAAGAATCAGATAGTATTGCATCATTTTTATTCATTACGGCAGAAATAGCTCCCATATTACAGTTGAATCCTGACTGAAAGGTTATAACTGCTTCTGTATGTTTGAACTTTGCAAGGGTTTCTTCTAATTGTTCATGAATGTCTAGAGTTCCATTTATTGTTCTTACAGCACCGGCACCAACTCCATATCTCTCTGTAGCCTTAATGCTAGCTTCCATCATCCTTTCATTGTTAGCTAAGCCTAAATAGTTATTTGATGAAAGGTTGATTAGCCTTTTGCCGTTAACCTCAATAATTGGTCCATTGGCACCTATTATTGTGTTTATCTCATTGTAAAGACCTTTATTTTTTAAATCATTTAGATTTTCTGTTAAAAAATTTTGCAGTGCCTTACTTCCCATAGATTTACCTCCTTGAAACTTAAATTAAGCCAATAATTACTGCTTAAGTTAGTCTAAATTATATTTTATATTTGACAAAAAATAACTGTAGGTCAACTTAACCTTTTCGGTCATTAATAGAATTCCTCTTTTTCTTACTAATCATGCGTGAATACTTGATTATTTTTTCTGTAAATCATAAAAAATATTTTTTCCTTATAATAAGGGGCTGTCGCAATAAAAAATTTACATACAATATATTGGTTTGCAGATTAATTACAAACACAATATGTTGTGAGTTTTATTCCTAGTGCGACAGCCCCTTTTAGTGTTTTTTGGAGAAAAGTGAGTAGGAAATTTTAAGGTTTTGAAGTTGAATTTATAGATTTTTACAATTTGTATGCACACCCTTATGGATTTTAGATAAAGGGGTGTGCATTTTTAGCGGAAATGACTAAGGAAATACAAAAGCGAATTCCAGTAGTTTTGATGACTGTAAGCACATATGTTCCCATATACACAGCACGTGGAGACCGTAGTAAGGCTAGAAAGGAAACACAGTTAGAGCCTTGAATATCAAAGCTTAATAAAATTTATATGTTCCCTTAAACGTACTTAGGAGACAAAGAACCATGGCTATAGCTGGTTTTACAGATCATGGACCATTTATATGGGATATTAGGTATGATAGTGAAAGTATAACAGGAATATATAGAGCTGGATAAGTAGCTATAAATAAAGCCTCCCTAAGATATATCCTAGGAGGCTTTATAAGCGTAGGCTTACAGATTATAGGAATATGGGTTGATTATCTCTACAAGATCCTCTTCAAAAATTAAATATTGCTTATTACCGTTTAACTTGAAATTTGAAGGTATCAAGCTTATGTCTGCCCTATTAAGAGAGTAAATCTTAGTGTCAGTTACAAGAACTAAGGTACAATCTTCGCTGCTTGGTTTAGCGAGAAGAGCATCAATTATTGACTTCATAGGCCCCCAAAATCCCCTATCAGAATCAGAATTACGCATTTTAAAATAGTACTCCTTTAGTGGGACAAAATTAGAATCACATACTGTAAATCTGTTAGAGTTTGTTGCCTCCTCTACAATTAGACCTAGCGAAGAAAACTCGTCTCTTAGAAATTCTACAACTGCTGGTTTTACCATTTATATTTCCTCCTCATATAATAAATATTTTATGATTTTATTATAAGGTAGTTTATATATGGTGGCTAATTTGCAAAGGGGCCTAAAAGGTTTGCAGACATTTTGTTTATTTTGATACGTTATAAAAACTTTTCTATGACGTTTCTAGTATTGTTTCTGATTTTATTTCTGAATTAGCTATAAAGTTTCTGTTTTGCTATATTATTTATAGATATTTTGTTTCATCGAAGTTTCTAATTAGTTGAATAGCTTTTATAGCGCTAATGTGTCTCTCAAGCGTATTAAGATAAATTTCTAGAAGTTCAGGCTTTATCTCTTTATAGTCAGAACTCTTTAAACTACGCATAATATCTCGGCATTGATTTACTCTGTGCTCCGCAGAATTAATATCCTTACGTTTTAAAAATATTGCATATGCAACAAGCGTGAGAAATTCACTATTATATGTATCTTTAGCTTCATCAGGCATAGTGTAATTATTATTCTTAACTTGAATAATAAAGGATTGGATTTTTTGTCTCAACACACTTTCTTCCATACTTTCGCAATAATCATCTTCACTATTTTTGTAGAGTAACATTTGTTTTTCGCCTCTTAAGATATTTATATTAATATGAGTTTTTTCTGCTATTTCGCCAAACTTAATTCTATTGTTAGCTCTTCCGGTACATAATGACTCCCATAGGTGATTAGTTATTGTTTTAATATCTTTTTTAAAATCCTCTTGTGCTCCTAACCCTGTTAATACTTCTTTAAAAAAAATGCCGAAATTAACTTTATGCTTCGGATTTATCGGCTGTCCTGGCATATGGTATCACTCCTTTATTGTTAATAATAACTTTGCAGTATGGGGCTTTAACTTGTAAGTGCAGAAAAGACTAAGCTATATTATTTTAGCCTACAAGCTCGACTATCTTGTCATCTATGCAAGCCTTGATGGAAAGGGTATTAATTATAATTCACAATACTGCTGTAAAATAACTTTATAAAAATTATAACATCTTCAATGGCCTTATTAAACAGAGCTGTATTATATTGTTTAAGTAATCCCGCTTTTAAACCTCTGCTTAATATTTCCATCAGTATAATATTCAATTCCGTCCATAAAGGACTTTTGTTTTTCAAATAGAGGGTAACCTGTTGGGCTACGTTTAAAGTGAAAAGAACCTTCGTACCATAGACCTCCAGATTTATAAAATAATTTACCCGAAACAAAATATTTAGGACCATAATAAGTTCTGGGGCCTCTATTATATTCTCCTATAAATTTAATGTTTTCGTCTTCGTAGTATTCAGTACCATACTCAATAAACCAGTCGTTACCAAAGTGACCTTCCATATGTTTATTACTATTCTTAAAATATTTAATGCCTTGTTCAGATGGAATAAGCTCTCTTGTAGAACCTTCAAACATTGCAGAACCCTCATAAAGTAGTTCACTAGAGGGATGATATATTCCTGTAAGTTTTACTGCATCATTCATAGACAATATCACCTTCAATCTTCATAATAATTGTCATAATTAAAGCACTTATTCCATTGGTTGCACTTGTAAAGCTTGAGGTTTTCATCAAAAGTAAAGTCATTCTTGTCCTCCCATTCGTTACATACAACACAATGAGCAAGAGTTTTTATGGAGATATAATTATCATTGTAATCTAGCTCTTCAGGCTGTTTTTCATCGTACAAGGATTTAAAATAATTGAGGCTTCTAATGTATATATTTTTTATGTTTTCAGCTTCTTCCAGTGTATTTACGCAGAGTTTATCTTTAAAACAGCCAAGATCCTGTGAATCATAATCATATACATTTTCACAAGAAATACCTGACATTCTACTTTCAAAGAATCTAAAAATCATTTCGGCAAGTTCATCGCCAAACAACTGTACTAAGGAATCCCAGTAAATAATAACTGCTAGTTTTTGCTCTAATTTTCTTCCTATAAATATGTTGTGAATTTTACTATATAACTGATTAAGAACTGGGGCTAGAAGAATTAATTGCCTCTTATAAAAAAGTCCTTCATCATCCCCGTAAGTTTCCAGAATGAGAGAATGGGATAATTCATCAATCTCATTTTCCAAATCTAATCTATCTTCAAGAGCTGCAATATTATCAATGCGAGCTTCAATATCTCTTATACTGTCCATAAAATTAAAATACTCATAAGAGTATGGCCTGTTCATCGCGGAATCAGGTACACACTCAAAGCTGCAATATTTTTTCTTACTTGAATAGGTTATATAGGGTTGATTATTAAATTTCTTTTTACAATGGTTACAGGTATACATAAAAGCATCTCCCTTTAATTTATATTAGTAATAATTTTTTCTATACTGATAACATACACATGGATTTTTCTTTTTTGCACGAGAATTAATTTGTTGTTCATACTACCTAAAAATAAATTTTAAAAATGAATCTATATTTCACTTGAAAAAGTAGTTCTGTTATGGCAAAGTATCAATAATGTTATAGATACTTAAATGATTTATATTCATGAACTTATAGGATTATTTTTTGAGATGTTAATTTATTAAAATTAATTTTGGGGGTGGTCTTTAAATAATTATTTGTGATAAAATATATAATTGACTAGCATTAAATGAACGGCCATATACTAGGAGGTATAAAGTGATAAAAGTAGAGTATAAAGATTTAGATACATTTTATAATGAAGAAAGCAAAATAAGAAACATTTTTAACTTTGATGATATTGATTTAAGTGATAAGGATAGATTAAGTGATCCCATATTTAAATCAGTAGGTTACCCGAGTAAAATATTTTATAAAAATATTCAACCTTTTATTGAGGCATATACTGAAGAGGGTGGAATAGTAATAGATTCATGCGCAGGAAGTGGTTCAGCGGGCATTGCATCTCTTCTTACTAATAGAAAATGTATATTAATTGACGGAAGCCCAAATGCAATAAATATGGCGTATAATCTTATAAATTATATTGATATGAAAAAGCTAGATAAGGTATACAAAAAGTTAATTTCAGATTTAGAAGATGAAATCAACGATATTTATTTTACTAAAACTAGTGATGGGTTTTCAGGTTATGCAGAAGTAATAATTGCAAGTAATATATACGCATGTCCAACTTGTAATAAAGAAATAATATTATATAAAAACCAGACAGGCACAAGGTCGGAATATAAATGCACTAAGTGTGATACTGTAATTAATATAAGCAAAAAAGAAGTTAAAGATAGGCAAGTGGATAAAAGAAGACCTGTTGAAGTGACCATTAAAGTTACAGATAAAAATGCTACTAAAACTAAGGAAGTAAGAGCAATTACCCAGGAAGATGTTGATTTATGGGAAGAGAAACTAAGCGAGTACAATAAGAAGTACGATCACTATTGGTCACCACAGGAGAAAATTGTTTATAATCGTTCTTATCCTAGAGTTGGTGGCTGGCCAGGTTTTCCGATAGATTCTACTGTAAGTGATTTATTCCCAGCTAAGAATTTGCTAGCCTTGAAAATAATTAATCACTACATAGAAAATAATATAGAGGACAAAGATATAAAATCATTCATAAAATTTATGTTTTTAGAAACCCTTTTTAGAACTAGTAGTAGATTGTTTACAGCATCAGGTATAAAAAATGTATATCATATACCACCTGTTGGTAAGGAGCAAAATGTATTAACTGTTTTCAAAAGAAAGTATAGAGATATAACTAAAGGTAAGAATTTTCTTCAAGAAATGTTAAATAAAGAACTCGTTGAAAATAATATAAGAATTATAAAGGGAAATGCTCAAGAAATAGGTGTACGTTCAAATTCGGTTGACTATGCATTCATAGACCCACCTTATGGAGGTATGGTACCATACGCAGAGTTAAATTTATTTTATAGTGCATGGTTAAATGAGAAGGAAGACTTGGAAAACGAAATTATTATTCCAATGGATTTTGAAAAAAAAGACGAATATGTTAAGTTGTGGGGAAGGTATATTGAAAATGCGTTTGGCGAAGTTTATAGAGTTTTAAGGCCAGGGGCATATTTTACTATAGTATTCCATAGTACATTCAATAATATTTGGAATGAACTTAAAAGCATTATGATTGAGAGACTAGGATTTGAGTTCGTAAATATTATTGAAAATGAAAGGGGAACAACCTTCCACACCAATCATATTAATGATACAAATCCAGTTAGTGCATTTATTACTTATAGAAAACCTGAAAATGAATATGCAATTACAAAGGACAGCTTATCAGACGAGTCAATATTTAAATTTTTTGATAAGGACATTTTAAAAGAAGGTAAATCATATAGAGAGATACAGTCAAAAATTATATTTCTGGCACATGAAAATGCTATATCCATACCTACTGAATATGAAATTAAAAAATGGTTGGATGACATATGTGAATATAATGATGGAATATATACTATTAAGAAGTAAATTTATTTTACACAACAAAACCCACATAAAATATGCGGGTTTTGTTTTTTTATGCTGCTTATTTTTAGTTTATAAAATATTTAACAGTCAAGAAATCTGCACCAAAAAGAGTTCTAAGTTCTGTAAGTATTTTAACATCAGGTAAAGGTTTTGATGGATCATCATAATATTTTTGCGCTGCAAGCATATTAGTGGTAGCATTTTCTTTGTCGTTACTAAATAAGAAGCTATAGTATGGTAGGTCAATAACTTCTATATTAGAACGATCGGTGAATTTAACAACCGAAAATGCTTCAAGTATGTTAAGAATGAATGGTAATCTTCTTTTAGCCCCTTCCTCAGAATCTTGCTCAATTCCATTCATATCAAAATACTGTTTAACAAATGGACTATTAAAGTAGTTTGAATAAATATCGCCTCGTGAAAAATTTTTCTTATTTTTATTTTCATGGAATAGATATTTAAGCATATGTTTTACCGCATCCATATTGAAGAATACCCTTTGTAACTGCTGTTTTACATCAGAAGGAAGGGATTTGACAAAATCATTGAAATATTGTGCATCGTGAGCCATCTCCCAGGTTAAATCCTTAGCGCTATTAAATGAATAAAAGTCAGCATCGGTAACATATTTGTTTAATGCATCATATAATAGGATACCTTCAGATGTTAGATGAGTGAAAGTTGTTGCATCTACGTCAGTTGATGGATTTCTATCATCAAATATAAAGCCAAGTTCCATACAAGCCCAAACCTTGTATCTTGTTTGTCTTCCAAGTTTGGTTACAGGAGTGTCTGTTGGAGCATAGATGCCCGGACTTACTAAATCTGTAGAGATACCATCCCCAAGAGTTTTAATAACATAAAAAATATGACCGAGATGTGTTCCTTGAGGATAATGATAACTAGCTAGTGTAGCTTCTCCTATTTCTGAGATAAATTTACTCCAAGATCCAAATAGATTTCTATATACTGAAACTTTATATTTACTTATATCTTCTGCGTTGATATCATCTTGTGAAGGCTTCCTCTTAATCTTTTCTTTTACTTCGTAATAATTATCAACGAGATCTTGCTTTGTAGTTTCACGATTTTCATCCTCAATTTTTCTAAATAGCTCTTCAACGGATTCATCAAAGTTGACCTCGCAACCAAGAGGCCACTCAATAAAGTCTTTTGTACCAAAACCTTTACCAGATGAACAACCACCGCCAGATGAGTCTGAACCACCTTTACCGCCCTTAATAAAATCCTTAATTCTTTCGACATTTTTGAAGTTCCCAATGAAATCCAATACCGTAACATGAGTTTTGTATGGATTTAATCTTAAACCTCTACCTAACTGCTGTATGAATATTGTTTTTGATTCTGTAGGTCTTAAGAATAGGAGTGCTTCTATATCAGGAAAATCAACACCTTCATTAAATACGTCAACTGTAAAAAGTATTTGAATATTGTTATCTCTAAAGTCTTGTATATAAGCTTGTCTTAGTTCATCAGATAGCCTACTTTTATTGCTATGGATTGCTTCTGCTGATATGCCTTTATCTTTAAAGAATTTAGCCATAGAAATTGCATGGTCAATGTTAACACAGAAACCAATAGCCTTTTTATCGCTTGCATATTCAATGTATTTATCATAAATTGCTTGATTTCTTTCAGGAATATCAAGTTTGCGTCCTAGGTCAGCAACATCATATTTTATACCATTATGTTTAATTTTGGTATAATCTATATCATCCTTAAGACCATAATAGATAAATCCAGATAAATAGCCAGATTCAATTGCTTCCTTTTGAAGTAGTTCATAATAAATGTTATAGTCAAATAGCTCAAGAATATCAGCCCTATCTTGTCTTTCAGGGGTAGCTGTTAAACCAACCATATAAGTTGGAGTGAAATAATCAATTATTTTTGTATAAGTAGTACATGCAGAGTGATGAACTTCATCTATTAAAATTAACTGGAAATCATTCGGAGAAAATAATTGTATATTTCCATCTCTATAAAGAGTATCTTTAGAAGCAAATATAACTTGTGCTGTTGTATTTTTTTCATCAGCATTAAAAAAGCCCTTTGTAGCTTCAGGCCATACCTCATTAAACTTATTGTATGCTTCCTGTAGGATATCATTTCTGTGAACGACAAAAAGAGTTTTAACATTTAACCTTTTAGCATCCAAAGCAGCTAAAATAGTTTTGCCCATACCTGTAGGCATTATTATTACACCTTTGTTAACATTTGAATTTCTATAGTATTCAATATCATCAAGGGCTGTTTGCTGCGGAAATGTAGGTTTAAAGCTATCCTTGTTAAGAAAATATGGATTAATCTGAGGGTCACTTCTAAAAGCCCTTCTTAATGTATCTATACAAAGACCAGGGTTTGTTCTAATCTGATTGTATGAAAATCTGATAAGTAACCAGCCATTTAATATAAGATCGTTTTGCTTTATAAGCAAATCATCAAAATATTCAGGGGTTACTCTTAAGGCACCTTCAGCGTGGTAGGTGTAACCATCAATTTCAATACAGTACTTATAGCGGTTTGTTTTAATTGT
The DNA here is from genome assembly GCF_025398335.1 of Clostridium sp. CX1. Taxonomy (GTDB): domain Bacteria; phylum Bacillota; class Clostridia; order Clostridiales; family Clostridiaceae; genus Clostridium_AM; species Clostridium_AM tanneri. The sequence goes on along the minus strand of NZ_JAODOO010000016.1, from coordinate 2,399 downwards.
AAAGTCAAGCTTACGCTTTTTGAATTGAGAATCTTCCATGGGCGTCTGGACATCTAAGTAATCAAGTCCATTTTCACCAGCATATATATAGAAAATATCTTCAACGAATGTTTTTTCAATGTCATTCATTTTATGCCCATTTTCTTCTAAGAAGCTTAGCAATTCCATAATATAACATTCCTCCTTTTGTTCAACATTAAATAAATATGTGATACAATATAATGATATCACAATTTACATAATAAATGTACAAATTGGACTTACTAGGATGGGTGAAAAATGGAAAAACACTTAGATAATGAATTTACGTTTCATATTCCTTTGATTAAAGATACACTAGAATTGTTGAAAGAACTTCCAGATGAATCCGTACAACTTGTTATAGCTGATCCGCCCTATAATATTGATATTGAGGAATGGGATAAATATGAAAATTATTTAGAGTGGGCAAAAGAATGGATTCATGAGGTTTATAGGGTTTTGAAGAAGACAGGAAACTTTGTACTATTTGGAGGTTTTCAATTTGAGAGTGCTGAAAGAGGAGACCTGATGGATTTAGTGTACTATATTAGGAAGAATACCAAATTAAAGCTTGTTAATGTTATTATATGGTACTATAAAAATGGAATTACAGCTAGAAGGTTTTTTGCAAACAGGCATGAGGAAATCATATGGTTTGCTAAAACAAATAAATACATATTTAACCTAGATGATGTGAGAATTAAATATAATCAAGAGACAGTAGACCTTTATAAAAGAGACAAAAGGCTAAATGTTGAGAATTTATACAAGGGCAAAAATCCTACAAATGTATGGGAAATCTCTAGACTCAATAGTAACTCCAAGGAAAGAGTGGGGCACCCTACACAAAAACCTGAAAAGATTATAGAGAGAATAGTAAAATCTATGAGTAATGAAGGTGACATAGTTTTAGACATTTTTGCAGGGTCAGGTATTAGTACTAGAGTTTGTATTAATAATAGAAGAAATTCTATTTCCTGTGATAGTGATCCCAAATTTATGAAATATCTTGGTCTGCAACTAGATAAGATTTCTGAAGATAATAAATATGTCTTATTGGATAATTTAGACGATATTTTTGTTAACGGGTATAAATAAAGTAGCAAGTAATATGGTTTGTAATTTACAGATTTGTCATAATGTGATAATATTTTACTGAGTAATTAAGTGTATAAAATGTTTAATAAATTGATTTTTCAGTATGTACCATTATTTTGGCAGTTTTGCTTTACTGTATAAAGAAATATAATGATTGGGGGGGAGAAATATGAACCTTAGTAATAGACATTCCCAGTGCCTTGAAGCACTAAAGGTTTTAGGAAATGCAACAGCTAGGGAAGTGGCAGAATACATGTATAATAAAGGATACACAAAAGTATTAGAAAGAAATATAGCTCATCCAAGGTTAAATGAATTGGAATCGGAAGGATATATAAAGGTAGTTGGAACAAAATTTGATACACTTACAGAAAGAGATGTATTTGTTTACGAAAGAATTAAATAGTGTTTATATTCTTAAAGTTTAAAAGATACATATATGTTATTAATAAGCACTTATGTACCTTTTAAACTTTAATGAAAATATAAAGCAACCTATTAAATCTATGGTCTTAAAGGCTCTAAAAGTATTAAAATAAAAGTGTTCCAGTATAAGATTGTGCTGGAATATTTTTTGTTAAAAAGGTATATCATCCTCATCAATTATAGATTGCTGAACAGGATGGTAAAAATCATCCATACATGCAATCCTAACATAATTAATATTTATATTGAATTCAGCTTCAGCTTTTTCTCTTATTAACTCCAGATAGGCATCTTTCAAAAGGCGATCCTTATATGTGGCATTAGCAGCATAAATTACAAGTGTGTCGCCGCAAATTCTACCAGATGAACCTTCTAATAATGTATATAAAAAGTGGTAGTTTTCAGCATCAAGACTGAAGCCTAGAAACTCCCAGTTATTTATATCTTCATTAGCGCCTGTGCCTCCGCCAATATCATCTTCAAATTCCATCTTATTAAGGAATGTTTCTCTAACTACATCCCACTCTTTAAGTAGACTATGAAACTTACGTGTAGATAATTAATGGAGTTTCGGTCATCATTAATTTCGCTAAACCTGAATTTAGCGAAGAAATATTTGTTTTTTAGTTTCCATAAAATTATTTTTAATTCGGCATTAGGTATTTTCGGTGGATTATTTTGAACAACATAGGTAAATTATTGTAATTACTAAATAAATCGTATATTATTATGTATAATAGAGACATGACTTGAAATTACAAAATTACTTTTTATTCGGGTATGAATGCCTAAATCATGACAATCTGTACAAATAATATTCAACTTAATTTGACGTGATATACTAAAGTTGTAAT
>NZ_JAODOO010000015.1 GCF_025398335.1 Clostridium sp. CX1 | reverse complement strand
CCTGAGCCAGGATCAAACTCTCAATTTAAAAGTTTGTGACTCATTACTGTTTTGTTACTCTAAGAGTAACTCAAAGAATTGCTGGTTTATTTTAAAAACAAGTTTTACTTATCTTTACCTCTGTTTAATTTTCAAGGATCATGCCGCTTATCTTAGCGACTTTTACAGTTTAACATTTGAATTAAAGTTTGTCAAGAAGTTTTTTCATTTACTATATTGTTCCTGACAGCTTTATTATATTACTACAAATGATTATTAGTTGTCAACACATTCTGTTTTCAACCTTTTGCCGCTTGCCTCAGCGACATGTGTTATCATACCACTATTATTTCTACTACACAGATATAATTTGCTTTCTTATTTAAAATTATACTTATATTATTAACTTTTTCTCATAATTACTTTAACTTTATTATATTGACACTCCAGACTCAGTTTTCCTTGTAATTAAGATGAGAAATACATTTTAAGCTTTGTTCTGTCAAATAACTTTAGTAAAAAGAAGGCAGTAATCCTGCAAACTGCCATTCTCCTTTTCTGTTTTTAATACACTATTAAATTAATTTGTAAGTTGTTAACGCTCTATATTATTTGAAATAAAACACTAATGGCTAACAGCTATAACCCTTATGATTCATTCTGCAGCATTTTTAAGTAAACTATTAAAGTTTACTGTTGCTTTCTCTAATTTCCTGACGCATTATTACATTAGTTATTATTTGCAACCAGTGTTAGCTCTAGATATATATATCAGAGAACTCAATATTTATTCTTTCTACTTTGCTAGTATTTTCTATATTGTTTTCTTTTTGATTTTTATGATCTAAAACCTTGGCAGGGAGTTCAACATAAAAACAACTTCCTTTTCCAGCTTCACTTTCTACCCACATCTTTCCCTTATGTAGTTCCACTAAAGACTTAATTAAAGCGAGTCCTATACCACTGCCTTCTCTATTTCTTTTAAAGGATTTATCCACTTGAACAAACCTTTCAAATATTAATTCCTGTTTTTCTTTTGGTATGCCAACCCCAGTATCCCTTACTAAAATAACTATCTTATCCCCCTTATCATGTATATCAACATAAATAGTTCCTTTTTCTTGAGTAAATTTTACTGCATTAGAAAGTAGGTTAAGCATTATTCTTTCTATGCTATTTGGGTCGCAACTTATAACTTTTTCCTCAATATCAGTATCAAAAATAAGTTCTATTCCCTTATTTTGAACATATTCACCTACAGAAAGTGTTATGTCTTCAACAATGCTTATAATGTTATAGTTTCCAAAAGTCACATCAAAGTGACCAGAATCAATTTTAGTTATATCTATAAGATTATTTACTAGTCTTATTAGCCTATACACATTTTGATACATTAATGATATGTAGTGTTTTAACTTAGAACTATTCATACTCTCATCGCTGCTAATAACTAATTTGCACATCTGTAGTGCAGTAAATATTATATTTAGTGGTGTTCTAAATTCATGAGATAAATTAGCAAAAAATTCTGTTCTTAGGCTCTCATACTCAATAGCATCCTTTAATAACTTAGTCTTTTCTGCAATATCTCTACTAAGTTCTTCCGCCTTTCTTCTTTCTGATATATCTCTTGATACCACTAGTATAGAATCTTCTCCGTCATAGGGGTATATTGCAGCGGTAGTTTCTATATCTAATAATTCATTATTATATTTTTTTATAAACTTTTCTTCAGTTAAAGGCATACTTCCCTTTTCATATATCAAATCAAACTTTTTATCAAATTTTTCTTTATAATCTGGATGAACTTCTAAAAAATCAGAAACACTCTTTCCTATTAAGTCGTCTACACTACTTGCACCTAAACTCCTTGCCCCTGCCGGATTAGCGTATAAAAACTTCTCTCTAGTTCTTATGTATATTGAATCTGGAATAAGTTCTACGAGACCTTTATACTTTTGTTCACTTTCTCTCAGCTGGTTTTCAACTGCTCTCCTTTTATTCATATCCCTTATAAGAGTTTTATTTATATCCGTCAATTCCTTTGTTCTGCTTCTAACTATATACTCTAAGTACTCATTATTTTTTTGAAGAGCTGCTTCTGTAGCCATTTGTTTAAGCCTGCTAACTGCCATATCTGACATTAGCTCTGTTAAACACCTAAAGTAATCCAGATAATCTTTAATTTTTTCTTCTGTTACAATTGGTATTTCCTCAACAGCATCCAAATAATCTTTTTTATTAACTCCTAATTCATCAGCTTGTCTTTCAAAATATTCTAAATCAGGTTTACACTTAAGAAACTGACCAAAACTTAAGTTACCTATATACTCTCCCCTTATCATTATAGGGGTACAAGCTTCTACTAGTCCATTTCCACAGATGTATTCCGTATAGCTGCCTTCACTATAATTACAATCTACAGCTTTTTTATTTCTCAAACAATTCATTAAAGCCTTTGGATTTGATGAATGAAAACAAGTGCAAATTCTAGTTTGCCCTGAACTTATGATGGTATTGCCATTTGCATCTAATATTGCATATGGAACCTTAGTCAAATTGTAGAACTTATCCATAAGCTTTTGTAACTTTTCCATATCTAGTAAATTATCTAATTTATACATCAACTTGCCCCCAATCTCTATAAAAGCAGTTTGTATTCTATTTTTTAGTGTCTCATCATTGCTTATAAGTATATTGTTTATCATCACCTGACTTTATTCAACCTTTTTAAGAAAATATCCTTCAATTTTTTATACAAATTATAAATCAATTTATTGTCACAGCCTAATGATAAATTGATAAACTAAATATATAAAGATAAATAGGGTGTGGTTCAATGGAAGATATTAATAATTCAAATAACAGTAATACTAGTTCAAATATAATCAATAACAACATTGACAATACTCATAAAAATATACAAAACATTAATAACATCATAAAGACTAGTAGCAACAGCGATACTAGTGGTGAAGATAATAACAGTAGCGATACGTCCAATAGTGATAAATGTAGTAGTGATGATACAAAGCCCTGTCAGAGATCACCAGATAATGATTCTAATAATAATAATAATAATAATAATAATAATAATAGCCCTTCCAGTATCTCCAACGAAAACACCGTTAAAGATACTAATACAAATTTACAAAACATAAATACTATCATATTATCTGGTATCGAAAGTGCAAAAAATCTTCAAAATGGAATCTCACAAGGAACTTCAGAAGATCAAACTTCTCAATCCCCTGATACTTCTATTAGCGATAGCATTGATAAAGCTTCCTCAACTCTTCAAAATATCAATAATATTAAAGAGCAACTAGCTAAATTAGATTTAAATCCTAGAGAATCTCTTTACTTTGACAATTGCATTAATCCATTGCTAACAGTGTTAAATCAGCTTAGCAGCACTTCCGTTAATCTGGCTACTAGCTCTTATTACTTATCAACCTCTATAATTACACATGGTAAAGAGTCAAAACTTAAAGATACTATACACCTAGTTTATGATATTAATAAAGAATGTGAGGATGTTTATGACGTTCTGGAAAAAAGAATAGATGCGCTATTAGAATTGGCTAAAAAATGCTCATGCTTAGATCACTTTTAAGCATGAGCATTTTCAACCTTTTTTAAACTCATTTTTAATATACATCCTAATTTATTTTTTAGTTGTTATATTCTCTGCTTTATACTCCTAAATATGCCCTTTTTACCTCTTCACTTTCCTTCAATTCTTCTGTAGTTCCCTGGAGCGTAATTTTTCCAGTCTCTAAAACATATCCTCTATCCGCTATAGCTAGTGCCATTTTTGCATTCTGCTCCACTAGAAAAACTGTAGTTCTTAATTCTTGATTTATTTTTTTAATAACCTGAAATATCTCCTTCACAACTATAGGTGCCACCCCCATAGAAGGCTCATCTAAAAGCAGCAACTTAGGCTTTGCCATAAGCCCTCTTCCTATTGCAAGCATCTGCTGTTCCCCACCACTTAAAGTTCCTGCATACTGTTTTTTTCTTTCTTCAAGTCTAGGGAATATATTGTATATTTCTTTTATTTCATTTACCAGTTTGTTCTTTTTTTCCTTTCTGCAATAAGCTCCTATCTGCAGATTTTCCTCTACTGTAAGCTTAGAAAAAACTCTTCTTCCTTCTGGCACTAAAACAACTGATTCTGAAACCACCTTATGGGCAGGAATTCCTGTTATATCCTTCGAATTAAAGATTATTTTTCCCTCTCTTGGTCTTAACAGTCCTGCTATAGTCTTTAGTGTAGTGGTCTTCCCTGCTCCATTTCCACCTATCAGTGTGACAATTTCTCCCTCTCTAATTTCTAAAGATACTTCCTTTAGTGCCTGTATATTCCCATAGTAAGTTTTAACATTCTGAACTAAAAGCACTTTCATCTACCTCCTTGCCTAGATAGGCTTCTATAACTTCTGGATTACCTGCTACTTCTTCTGGTTTTCCATCTGCAATCTTAATGCCGTGATTTAAAACCACTACCCTATCAGATACATTCATAACCAAATTCATATTGTGCTCTATAACTAATACAGAAATACCTCCACTTCTTATAGCACGAATTAAGTTCATCATTCCCTTAGTTTCTTCTATGTTCATTCCAGCAGTAGGCTCGTCGAGTAATAAAAGACTAGGTTCGTTAGCTAATGCTCTTGCTATCTCAAGCTTTCTTTGGTTTCCATAGGAAAGGTTTTTTGATATTTCATCCTTATACTGTTCAAGTCCTACAAATTTTAAAAGTTCTATACTCTTATCTGTAATATCCTCCTCCTCCTTAATTACCCACTTGGGCTTTAATATAGCATTCCAAACACCGGCCTTTGATCTTGTATATCTTGCCATCTTCACGTTATCAAGCACAGATACATTGCCAAAAAGCTTAATATTTTGAAAGGTTCTAGCTACACCCTTATAAGCTATTTTATAGGGCTTAATACCAGTAGTTTTTTCTCCATTGATAAAAACTTCTCCAGAAGTAGGTGTATACAAGCCGGAAATAATATTAAAAAAAGTGGTCTTTCCTGCACCATTAGGTCCTATAAGGCCTACAATTTCCTTTTCATCTATATGAAAATCTACCTCCGATACCGCACATAAACCACCAAAACTCTTAGTAACATTTTTTGTTTCTAATATAGCCATTAAATCACCTCTAAATATTAATTAGAAACTCTGAGCTGGCTTTAAAATAGAGTTTCTTTCTTCATTTAACTCTACATTTCCTTACTAACATTGCCACTAACCTTTTTTCTCTTTAACTTAAATAATGAATTATCTCCAAAAAGTCCTTGAGGCCTATATCTCATCATCATAACCATAAGCAAGCCATAAATAAGTATTCTATAATCCTTAAGTCCTCTCAAAAGTTCTGGTGCCATACTTAAAATTACCGCTCCAATTATAGAACCTTTTATACTTCCTAAGCCACCTATCACCACCATACTCAATATTGTTGCTGACTCCATGAATCCAAAGCTGTCTGGACTTACATAAGTAAAATAATGAGCAAAAAGAGTACCTGCAATTCCTGCATACATAGCACCTATTGCAAAGGCTAAAACCTTATATTTAGTGGTATTAATTCCAAGGGTATCTGCTACAGTTTCATCCTCTCTTATAGCAATTAGTGCCCTTCCAAATCTAGAGTTAACCATTCTCTTCATAACAAAGATAAGAATTACTATAAGAGCAACTTCAAAAACAAAAAATCCAAACATTCCCAAGCTATGATTAAATAATGACACTGGCTTTATGTTTCCAATTCCCATTGGTCCTCCAGTTATTTTTAAATTTAACACTAGAGATTGAATTATGAGACCAAGTCCCATTGTTACTACTGCCAGAAAATCTTCTTTAACTCTGAGACTTGGCAAGCCTAATAATGCACCAATAACCCAGGTAACCACTGCTGCAATAGGAAGAGTCATCCATATGGAATAACCAAACTTAGAAGATAATATAGCTGCAGTATAAGCACCGATAGCATAAAAGGCTGCGTGTCCTAAAGAAACTTGTCCCGCAAAACCTATGGTTAGGTTTAATCCTAATGATAGTATTACGTATATTCCTGCTACCACTAATACATTGATAAAGTAAGAGTTAAGTATATCCATGAATTGTCACCTACACTTTCTCTATCTTCTTACCAAAGATCCCTGATGGTTTAATAAGAAGAACTAGAATCAAAATAATGAAGGCAAAAGCATCCTTGCCTACAATAAAGTTTCCTAGATATCCATCTGCAAAGGATTCAACTATACCAAGAAAAAGTCCACCGATAATTGTTCCTGGTATACTTCCAAGTCCGCCTAGTACAACGATAGCAAAAGCCTTCATTCCAGGCATAGAGCCCATGGAAGGATACACTGCATTAAAATACAAAGCAACTAAGGTTCCAGCAACTCCAGCTAAAGCAGAGCCTATTATAAAGGTTACAGATATGACCTTATTTACACTTATGCCCATTAAGCTAGAAGCATCAAAATCCATGGATACAGCCCTCATTGCTATTCCACTTTTGGTCTTTTTTAAGTATAGATGAAGAATAATAACAAGTACTGCTGCAACTACCATTATGTATATTTGATAGTTTGTTATAGAAACCCACTGTGAAATATTATAGGTTTTTATGGGAGCTATCCCCTCTTGTGGAAAGGCTCTTGTTTGAGATCCATAAATAATTCTATATACATTTTCCAAAACTATAGCCATTCCAATACCGCTTATCAATGCAGTAATCTTAGGTGAATTTCTTACCGGTTTATATGCAAAAAATTCTATTAGCCATCCAAAAAAGGCTGATACAATCATAGCAGCAATTACTGCAATAAATATGCTGCTGTGAAGTAAAGTAATGCAGCTTACTGCTGCAAAGGCTCCAGCCATGTAAACTACACCATGAGCAAAATGGAGCAATTCTAATACCCCATAGATCATTGTGAGACCTATAGCTATTAGTACGTAAACACTACCAACGGTTATTCCATTAAAAAGCTGCTGAAAAAACATATACTCCCCCCTTTTTAATGGGGAATAAAGTATGAAAAATCTCCTTCATTCCCCATTAAACTATACCTGTAAAATCAACCTTTATTTCTAAGCATATATCCTATCTGTACTCTATTTAGTGTATTCCTGACTCTTTACATAAACAAATTTTCCATTTTCTACTCTGCTAAGTATAACTGGTTTGATAACTTCGTTCTTTTCATCAAAAGAAATTTTTCCTGTAACTCCTTCAAAACCCTTTGTTTCTGAAAGAGCTTTTCTTATAGCTTCTTTATCTGTACTATTTGCTCTCTTTATAGCATCTGCAAGCACAAGTACTGAATCATAAGCTTGAGCTGAAAGCATATCTGGCTCTTTATCAAACTTTTCCTTATAAGCCTTTATAAAATCCTGTACCATAGGTCTTGGCTCTTCTCTAAAGAATGGAGTTGTAAATACTACACCTTCTACATTCTTTCCGCCAAGTTCAGTTAACTTTGGAGAATCAAATCCATCAGAACCAAAGATAGGTACTGCTATTCCTAACTGCTTTGCCTGAGTACAAATTTGAGCAGCCTCATTATAATAGGAACCTATATATATTGCTTCTGGGTTCTTTTCCTTTACTGCTGTAAGCAATGCCTTAAAATCTTTTGTTCCATCTACAAAATTTCTACTGATAACTACCTCTCCACCAAGTTTCTTAATCTGATTCGTAAAACCTTCTGCATTTGTATTACCGTAGTCATTATTTACATTAAGTACTGCTACTTTCTTTAGATTTTTTTCTTTAACTGCATATTCTGCCATAGCAGCTCCCTGTGCTGGTCCTGCATATATAGTTCTAAATATATAGTTTCCGCCCTCAGTTATTGCAGGATTTACAGCATATGCAACAACCATAGGTATTTTATTTTGTTGTACTACCGGTGCCACCGTTTTACTTGGAGTGCTATAAGAACCACTTACTAATGCAGATACCTTTTCCTGCTGTATCATCTTAGTAACCACATTCATTGCCTCAGGCGCCTTAGCTTGATCATCCATTGCAACTAGCTTGATTTGCTTTCCAATTACTCCACCTTTTTTATTTATTTGTTCTACTGCAAGCATTGCTCCATCCCGTGCTTGGGTACCATCTGTAGCAGCGTCTCCGGTGTATGGGCCAAAGGTTCCTATCTTTATCTCCCCTCCTCCACCGGCTGAGGAACTTGTACTAGTTGAACATCCTGCAAAAGTGCTTGCCAAACCTGTGATTGCTAAAACTGCAATCACCTTTAATAGATTTTTTTTCATTAAAATCCCCCCTATTTTCAATCCATTATATATATTCTAAAGGAATCAGAATAATACTTAAGATATACTATAAATTCTATATATTACTTAATTTTCCTCCAGTTATTTTAAAAATATTTCAAATTATCAAAAAACTTTTAAAAAATTATTATAATAATTTAATCACCAAAAATCTGATTTTTCATATACTAAATATATAAAGAAATAATTTTAGGTTATTAGTGGAAGACTAACTTAAGCATTAATATTTTATTTGCAATACTCTATTATTTTGTATATATTACCCCCACATAGCTTTTCTTAATTTTCCCTATCACCTCCAAGCTTTAAGTACTGTATAGTACTTAAAACCCTATTCTAAATAATTTAGCCTGTATTCTCTCCCCAGTGAATACAGGCTAAGTTTTTTAATTATTATTTATCACTAACTTTTTCTTCAATCTTCTGCCATATCTCTTCATCACTTTTTTCATTCAGAACCCTATACTTATTACCCCTGATGGATGTATCAAACTGACATATGGCTGAATATACACAGTACTTACAAGAATCTCTATTTTTACTCTTGCAAGGACTTAAATCTATGTTTCCTTCTAGTATCTCTTCGCAAAGAGAAGCAATAGTATCTTTAACATACTTTCTTAAAAGCTGAAACTGTTCTAAGGTAGCCACAGAAGATTTAGATTTTGAAATTGTCCCATCTTTTTTTACTGTTACCGGTATAATATCTGAACTTTTTTCTAGCTCCTTATCCATTTCTCTTATAACCTCTAGGTTATCTAGCAAAAGACCGTTCATCTTTAAACTTTTCATTATTCTTTCTTCTATTTCATTATCTGATAACTCCCCATTTACTTTTAGTATTGGATCATCTAGCTTAAAGTAAAAAATCCCCCCTGGTAGAGCTTCCTTATCTATTCTTTCTTCAAGTTCTGTAAGTATAGCATCTAAATATATCAAGAGTTGCATTTGGAAACCATAGTATACATCAGATAGCTTAAATTCTTTAGCTCCTGATTTATAGTCTATTATTCTTAAGTAGGTAGCGGCTTCTTCCTTCATATTATCAACTCGATCCACTCTACCAATAAGACTAACAACTTCTCCTGAGTGAAGTTCTACAGAAATAGGAGGAAAGTCCCCTGAGTTACCAAAGGATAGCTCATAGCCAACAGGTGTAAACCCTCCTCTTTTTATGTGCTCTGTAATAAGCCATACTGACCTAGTAAGTATTCTTTTTAAACCATTAGTAACATGACCGTATCTTTTTGAACTATTAAGTATTGACCCTGGAATTTTTCTTAAACTTTCATTTACAATTACTGAAACTTTCTCTTCACACCATTGCCTATTTATATCATTCCAGTCTAATTCCTCTTCTTTAAGCTGAGATGAGAAATTCTGAAGTATGTTATGCATGAAACTTCCTAAATCTGGTGACGTTAAACTATAGACCTTTCTCTCCTTTGCCTTAAGTCCGTATTGTATAAAATATTCAAAGGGACATTCTACAAATTTTTCAAGTCTCGAAACACTTATATTCATATGTTTGCCGTAAAGTTTTCTCACCTTTTTAGTATCTGAGATCTCTGCTTCGTTTTTGTAATTAAAGCCACTTAATACCCTTTGAAGGTTATCACTCCATTCCTCATGATTTCTATACCATCTATAAACCTCAAGCCATAGAGGGGTTATATAACTTCCCTCTCTATTCTTCCTAAGGCTTGACACAAACTGACTAAAGGTAGCTTTCGGACCAGCTATAGCTCTCATAATATCGTAGTCATCATTTTTTTCCATTAAGCTGCTTTCCTCTTTTAAGTCTGGAAATATCTTTTTTAGTCTTGATATTACAATGGATGGTCTTTTAGTTTTACCGTCTTCGTCTCCTATTGGATAACTTAACTTTAAATATTTACTGCTCATTGTTAATGTGGTATAAACTAAAAATTGTTCTTCAAAAGCTCTGCTTTTTGTATCCTTTACAATTTCCAATCCTCTTTCTCTTAAGCCCTCTCTATCACTGTCTGAAAGCACTCCTTCTGCAGGAATTACTGCTGGAAAAACTCCATCATTTACTCCAATTATATAAAGAGCATTTATCTCATGACTTTTTAACCTTGTAACACTTCCTACAAGAACCTGATCAATAGCAGGTGGAATTACGCCTATCTCATATTCTTTAAAGCCTGTAGAAAGAATTTTTGAAAATAGATCAACACTTACAATTTCATCTCCAACAATCTCCACTATTTGATCCAGCATATCAACTACTATATCCCATATTTGGTTATATTCATTTGCCTTATCAAGCTCTCCAGCTTCCTTAAATTCTTCAATCCAACCTTGAACCTTTTCCGGAATGCCTAGGTTACATAAAAATCTATATAAACCTTCACAACTCTCTCTGCCTCTTTTTCTGCCCTTTATACTGAGACCTAGATTTATAAGAGGCTCTCTTACTTTTTCTCTTATAGTATTTATTCTTGCTAAAAATTCCTCTTCAGACTGAGATAGTTCATCATCTTCAAAACCATAATTCAATCTAAAATCCCATTTTTCCTCCAAGGTCCATCTGTTACCTTTAATACCATTGGAAAGCACATAGTTCTCCAAAATGTCTATTTCTTCATTTTCTAAGTTTAATAGTCCAGTTTTAAGGTATCTAAATACAGATTCATAAGACCAGTTTCTAGCTAATATTTCTACAGCTGATATTATTAGCACTACAATTGGGTTATGGTCTATTTCCCTTTTTTTATCTATAAAGTAGGGTATATTGTATTCTCTAAATACTGCTCTAACTAAACTCTCATAGCCATCTAGGTCACCACTTACCACTGCAATGTCTTTAAATCTAAATCCTTTATCCCTGCAAAGAGTAACTATATCCCTTGCTGTTTCCTCTATCTCAACATATTTATTTAAAGCTTTAAGGATATGTATATCCGCAGTTTCTCCTTTGCAAGCTTTATAAGGATAAGAAAATAGGTGAGCTTCTAAATGCTGAAGTTCATTGCTATCTTTAAATCTATAACAAGGACTACATTTTAAAGCTAAGGGTTTTTCATATTTTACATTATTATTTTTCACTAGTTCTAAAAGCCTTTTTTCAGTGATTTTAGTTTGAGAAAATACATCAGTGTTATCTACTACACCATCCTTTGTTAAATCATCTTCACATAGAGTTATGCTAACTCTCTTAGCCTTCCTTAAAAGTTTTTCCAAAATACAATATTGTTGTGGTGTAAAGCTAGAAAACTCATCTACCCAAATTTCTGCTTCATCAAATATAGGACACTTATCCAACTTCTCTATTAGCATGGTTAACTCGTCTTCTTCATCTATGTATTTTTCATGCAGTGTTTTTTCAAACTGATTAAAGATTAAAGTTATATCCTCAAGCTTATTTCTCAAATATTGATTTTCTATCCTCTCTGCAGTGCTCTTTAGAGTATCTGTGGTTATATTGTATCTTTTAAATTCAGTTATAATATCAGAAACTGTAGTAATAAACCCTTGCTTTTTAGCTGCCTTTGAAAAAACTTTAAATTTATCATTGTTTTGCTCCATTATTCTATGAATAAGCATACTTTTCCCTGCATTGTTTATATGCTGTCTAGTTAGTCCTCCTACCTCGTTGAAGACAATGTGAGCCATTCTTTTAAAACTCAGAACCTGCGCTTTAAGCATTCCTTCTTCTCCAACGGCCTTTATAAGGTTTTTCTGAGCTTGAAAGGAGAACTGCTCCGGCACTAAGAGTATTAGAGGATCAGTACACCCCTCTTCTATTCTCTTTTTTATACTATTTAAACAATAATGGCTTTTACCACTGCCTGCTCTTCCGTATATAAATTTTAATCCCACCTGTTTTGCCTCCCAACAATCTTGTTTCTATAAGTATTAATAATATTATACTCTAAAATTCACCACAGCACTTTTATTAATTTATAAGTAAACTAAAACATCATTCTTTTGTTAAGCACAAAAGCAGAGCATGTAATTTTTGCTCTGCTTTTTTCATTAAACACTACTTTTCTCTTCTTCAGTTATTATTTCTATTCTTTCTAAAAGTTCTTCTGTGAGTTTCATCAATTCATCTGAATCCTTTGACTCCGCATAAACCCTGCAAAGCGGCTCCTCTGCATCTGGTAAAACTAGAGCCCATCCCCCTTCATAATTCAGTTTAACACCTTCTATTAAATCTACTGACTTAGAATTATTCTCCTCTATCAGATTTCTCATTAATCTTCCCTTCATGTTCCATGGACATTTTACTTCTTTTTTAGCTATATGGTACTTAGGAATTTGTGCTAGTATACTTGAAAGAGGAAGATTACTTGAAGCCATTAAATTAAGGATTAATGCACATACGCTTATGCTGTCTAAGGTCATTAAATAAGCAGTAATTATTTCCCTTTTACTTATATTTTTTTCATTCTTTAGTAAAGTATCAATGATACATTTTTGTGATGTTTTAGTTCTTATAAACTTACACCCGCACATTTCAGCTACTTGCTCCATTGTTGACGAAGCGGTAACGGGCACGACTAAAGTTTTAATATTTGAAGACTTTAACATAACAAGGGCATTTACTGCATCAAATAGCTCATCCTTTATTATATTACCTTTCTCATCTACTAACACTGCCTCTTCACACTGATCATCAATTTTTATTCCCAGATTAGCATTGTTCTCAACTACTTCTCTTTTCAATCCTAAAAGATTATTATATTCATCATAAACCTTAACATTTACCCTAAGCTCCTGGAGCAGGTCTTTAACTATTCCTAGTACCATAGGATTTTTAATACTTAGAATAACTTTATATTTTTGATTTCTTATATTGTGAACTCCTAATATATTTATAAGCTGTCTTGTATAGTACTCTAAGCAATTGTACATATGGTTTATCTGTTTAAAAGTATCTGTTTTCACTCTTCTGAAATCTTCTCTTATAAAACTATTTTCAATTTTTCTTTTTAAATTTTTATCTATATCAAGCCCTTTTCCGTCCATAAATACTATATGAACCTTTTCAGCATTATCACTATCTATTGAAACATGAATGCCGCCTTGTGCTCCAAAGAACATAGTAGCCTGCCTGGTTAAAGCTCTCGGCATTCTCTTTAAATCAAGAACCTCCATTCCCATAGACTGCAGTCCTGTAGCAAGAGAATATTTAAACATCTGGGAAGCACCATTATCACAACAAGCTATAGCAACCTTTGAATCTGCTTTTAACAAAGATCCATAGGCAGATCCAAGCTTTGACACAAATTCTGGTGTTATATCTACGTTAACCTCTCCAGTTATGCCTCTCTTACCAAATAAAGAACTTGATAACTTTTCACCCCAAATTACATTTTCTTTAACCACAGTACTAGCTTCAATCACTTTATTAGGCCATATTTTAATACCTGGTTTGATAAGAGCCCTTTCCTTTACCAGAGTATCATCTCCAACTGTTGCTTCTTCAAAAACTGAAGCCTTTGCCTCTAATTGAACCTTCTTGCAAAGAATAGCCCCCCTTACCTGAGCATTTTCTCCTACATAACAATTATCAAAGACTACACTTCTTTTAATAGTTCCATTGCTAGATATTATGTTATTTTTACCTAGAACGGTATAAGGTCCTATCTTTGCTCCACTATAAATTTTTGTTCCACTGCCTATATAAACCGGTGTAGATATTTCAGCTTCTTCACTGATTTCGCAATTCTCACCACGCCATATGCCGTCCTTATATTTTTCTCCTTTTATTTTTACTTTTACTAATCCTTTTAATATATCAAAATGACATCTTATATATTGTTCAATATTACCGATATCGCACCAATACCCCTCTGCTACATAGCCAAACATAGGCTTTTTATCATTTAAAAGTAATGGAAATAGGTCGTTGCTAAAGTCAAACTTCTGATTTTGTTCAAAATAACTAAATATTTCTGGTTCAAGTATATATATCCCCGTATTAGCTTTATCACTAAAAACTTCGCTCCAGCTTGGTTTTTCAAGAAATCCCTTTATTCTCCCATTATTATCTGTCACAACTACACCAAATTCAAGCGGTACCGCCACTTCTTTTAATACTAAAGTAGCTATAGAATTATTTTGTTTGTGGAAAGCAATAGCCTTAAATAAATCTATATCTGTTAAGGCATCACCACTTATAACAATAAAGGTATCATTTAGGAAGCATTCTGCATTTTTAACACTACCTGCAGTACCTAAAGGCATTTCTTCTATAAAGTACTTTATATTTACTCCAAAATCTCTTCCATCACCAAAGTAATTCATAATTTCATCTGGCAGATATTGAAGTGTTACGCCTATATCAGTTATTCCACTATTCTTTAAAAGCTCTACAGCATATTCCATAACAGGCTTATCCATAATAGGCATCATAGGTTTTGGTATATTACAAGTCAATGGTCTTAATCTTGTGCCTTCTCCTCCTGCCATTATAATAGCTTTCATAAACTCTCATCCCCTCTTAAACATCATAATTAAAATCTATGTCTCTTGCTCCAAAGGCTGCCTCAAAACTCTTCTCAGTAGTCTCCTTCATCTTATTCTCTATTTTATCCTTAGCATTAATAATACTATCTTCTGTTTCTATAGTCTTTGAAGGTATACTATCTACCTCATCTAGCGTAACATTTGATTTAATCCTTAGGTTTCTCCTTAGCTTCTGAATAGTATATACCTTTCTCTCTTTGGTGCCTTTTATCTCCCATTCAGTTCCTTTAGTTTCCTCTCTAACCCAGTTATACATAGCTTCTGTAGTTTCAGCTACTTTGCTCCATGTATAGTTCTCATATACTGTTTTTAAAGCATTTTCTCTAAGATCCTTTGAAATTTCCTCATCATATAGAAGTGTAGTTATATTATCTGCTATACTTTCAGAAGATCCATTAATAGTCTTTAATCCATTTATTCTATGCTGTACTATTTCCCCAAGACCACCGGTATCAGAAACCACTACTGGACAGCCTGCTGCCATAGCCTCTAGCGCTACTATGCCAAAGGGTTCGTAAAGAGATGGAAATACTGCTGCATTAGCTACCCTATAAAGTTTATCTCGATCTTCATCACTCATGTATCCAGTAAATAGAACCTTATCCTCTATCCCCATCTGTCCTACCCTGCTTTTCAATTCTTCTGTCATTGGTCCCATTCCCGCTATAACAATCTTGGTGTTATTATACCTGTTAATTATTAAAGGAGCGGCCTCTATAAGAAGATGTATTCCTTTTTCAAATACGTGCCTTCCTATGTAGAAAACTATCTTTTCTTCATCTCTAGCATAGTTCCTTCTAAAATTCAACCAATCAAAATCAAAATTGAACTTCTCTGGTTCTACTCCATTTGGAATAACCCAAATTTTTTCCCAAGGTACTGCAAATAAGTCACTTACTTGATGTCTCATATAGTTACTGCAAGCTACTGTCTTCCAAGATTCATAAGTTAGAAGCCATTCGGTGGAAGATATGTATCTCTGCATATCTGTTCTTATACCACCGTTTCTGCCATATTCTGTAGCATGAATAGTACATACCATTGGAATTTTAAAGGACCATTTTAAACTTTTAGCACTATAGGCTGATAGCCAATCATGAGCATGTATCATATGGAATTTTCCCTTTGCCATGATAAGTCTTGTAGCCTCTTCTATCATTGCAAAATTAAGCTGCATAACCCATTTTGTAAAGTCATTAGTATCTATTTTATAAGGTGTAACCCTATGCACAAAAACTCCCTTGTCATTTTCCTCTACAGGAGCTGTTCCCTCCTCACAGGTAATAACATGTATTTCATGTCCCATATTGCTTAAGGCATGAGATAAATAGTAGACATGGTTAGATAATCCCCCTACATTTTTTGGCGGGTATTCCCAAGAAAGCATAAGTATCTTCATTTTTAAATCCCCCTGAAACTTTAGTTTAAATTTATAATATTTTTTAAATAACTTATTTATGAGAGGAAAGGAGAGACTATTTTCTTCCCTTACCTCTTGCATTCTATTCCTTATTGAATTTTTTGTGACATTATTTATATAACTTTTCGTAATATTCCTTTATCATTCTGTCTGCTGAGTACCTATCAACCATTCCATTTATAGCTGCTGCCATCATATCAGTCCATCTTTTACGGTCATTATAGTAGGTCTTTAATACCTTGTTAAATAATACATCATATAAACTTTCTGCATCATGCTTATCTTGAAGTTTTATGTCGTCAGAAACAAAGCCTCCTCCTATCTGCCAACCGGTAACTTCATCCCAGCAAGCTTCAGGCCACCAACCATCAAGGGTACTTAAATTCAGAACACCATTGATTGCAGCCTTCATACCAGAAGTTCCACAGGCCTCCTTAGTGACCCTAGGGTTATTAAGCCACACATCTACTCCTCTAGTAAGAAGTAAAGCTTTATTCATATTATAGTTATCTAAAAATACTACGGAATTTGGGTACTTTTTTTCTATACTTAGAATGTGTTTTATTATTTCTTTACCTGAAAAATCTAAAGGATGGGCCTTTGTAGATATTATTATCTGTACATCTCCAGTGCTTAATAGAGGTGCTATTTTTTCTTCATCTGTGAATATTAAATCTCCTCTTTTATAAGGAGCAGCTCTTCTTGCAAATCCAATTAATAACTTGTTTTTATCTAATTTTATACCTTTTTCTTCTTCTATAAAATCTATAAGTTTTTCTTTGTTATCCATGTGGTAGTTCCAAAGATTCTCTCCTCGTCTGCAGGCATCAATTAGTACTTTATCTCCCCAGGTTCCTAGATGTACTCCGTTAGTAATACTAATTATTTCACTTCTTCTATCAATAGATTTCCACATTTCATTAGCAGTTCTCCCATGAAGCATTGATACTGCATTAGATTTTTTCGATAATCTAAGTCCTGCAGCTGTCATATTGAAGGGTTCTCCTCCTATTTCTTTAACTAAATATTTATCAAGACCGTTAAAAGCTCCCATATACTCTAATATATTAAGACTGTGAAACTCATTTCCTTCCCAAACCGGTGTGTGTGTTGTAAAAACAATTTCCTTTCTTGATTCATTCCATGCGTCATAAGGATTATATCCTCTTTCCCTTTTTTCTCTTATGAGCTCAAATCCTGCGAAAATTGCATGACCTTCATTGAAATGAAAAATATCAACATTTTTATTTAACGCTCTTAAAGCTCTAATTCCACCTATACCAAGAATCATTTCCTGAGCTATTCTTTCTTCCTCAAACCATCCATATAATTGACCTGTTATCCACCTATCTGCATTTTCTGGCAAATCAGTATCTAAAAGATATAGTTCCGAATTTCCATAACAATCAACCTTCCATACCTTACAGCAGACATCTCGACCTCTTATATTAACCTTTATTTTAACGCCAGTATCCTGCAAAAAATCATACTCATTATTATAAAAAGAATCTACAATCCTTCCATCTTTATCGATGTGTTGTTCTACATAACCTTGTTTCCATTTTATCCCTATTCCTACCACTGGTAAGTTATTTTCTTTAGCAGCTTTTAGATAATCTCCTGCAAGTATACCAAGACCTCCTGCATAAATCTTAAAGCTTGGATCTAAACCAAATTCCATGGAAAAATATGCAACCTTTGGATTACTATTTTGCATTCTTATAACCACTCCTTATGCTACTATTTTTTATGAATTATTTTCCATTTATTTATAGCCATATACATAATTATAAAGATTTTATTACTAAAATCAACCATTTTTACGATATTTTCTTTTATATTTCTTTAAAATAGACTTTTATCCTTAAATAAGACTCGATATATTTTAATTGCTTCATTTTTCTCTTAATTGCTCATTTTTATACCGATGTATATTTACAATATATGACTATTTTTTTTAGCATTTTATGTTTTTTATTGATATATAATAGAGTTTTTTATCCTGTAAACGTTATGTAAAAATACTGAAATATGAAAGTTTATTTTTAAAACATAATCATTTAGCTTAAAATATATAAAAATAATACAGTGTATCTTATATTGTGATTATAGTTATCTTTTTTCGACTACTATATCTATAATAGGAAATGCAAGTTTTCCACCATAAAATAATAGAATATTGGTTTCTCCTAATCTGTTCTTTTATAAACTCCAGCTAACTTTCTTATGTTGCTCTTATGGTTATATTTACTGTAAATAAAAAAGAAAGCGATGGAATTTATATTTCCTTCACTTTCTTTTCAGTATTATACCTTATTCTAATGTTTTAAAAACATAACCGTTAGCTTTTAAATATTCTATAATTTGAGGCAGAGCTTCAACAGTTGTCCTTTTGCCAGGAGCATCATGCATTAAAATAATTAACTCTTTCTGTCCCTGGGTAGTTTCCTTAAGCCTTGATATTAATCTTTCTACAGAGGCTGATTGAACTTCCGCATCTCCATTTAAAGCGTTCCAATCTACATAGTGATAGCCATGATTCTCTGCTGCCCGTTTATAGGCTTGTCTACCAAATGATCCACCTGGAAATCTAATTAGAGTTTTATTATGTTCTCCAATTATAGAATTCACCACTTCAGTGCCCTTCTCTAAGTCTTTTATAAAAATTTCCGGTGATGAATAAATGTAACCATAGTTATGAGAATAAGTATGGTTAGCAATAACATGTCCTTCTTCTTTTTCTCTTTTCAAAAGCTCTGGGCTCTGTTCTGCCATTTTTCCAATAACAAAAAAAGTAGCCTTAACATTGTTATTTTTTAATACATCTAATATATGGGGAGTTATATTTTGAGTTGGACCGTCATCAAAGGTTAAATAAGCAATCTTATCGCCTTTTGCTGGTGCATCTTGAGGTTTATTCTCCTTGACCTCAGCTGTTTTATCTTGTCCACTTTTCTTATCACTGTCACCCTTATTTTCATTTTTTGTCTTGCCTGCTTGTCCATTATCCTTAGAAGCCTGGATATTAGAACTTACATCTGACTTATTAGATGTAGATACTATGTTAATACTTGATTTAGACCTCTCAGCAAATTTAAAACCTGCAGCAGAAGATAATGAAAATAATATTATAATACCTAATACAATTCTAATAAAGCCTCTTTTGTTTTTTTTCATACTGCCCATCCCCTTAGATTTTATGTATTCTATACCTACATTTTATCAGTTATAATTCCATAATTCTACTAAAGAAAACTACAAAAGACTACATTTACACTGAGGTTTCGGTACTAAACTATACTATGTTTATTCTTTTCCCAGTTATACTACTTATATTGAAAATAACAATTTTAAAAGAGCACCCTTAAAATAATAATCAAGGTTGCTCTCTATACTTAAATTTCTAACTTTAATACTTTTGCAACATATTTAGCAGTACTCGCTTGAACTCCTAAGGTTATGATTATAGCCATGAAAGTTACTGCAGATATAATCTCTGAATTATTAATTTTCATACTAGCCAGCATTCCAACTAATGCTGCTGGAATTACACCTGTTTCTCTAGTCCACATAAGATACAGTATCTCCCTAAAACTCCACTCTGCCTTTTTATCTAGAATAACAGAAAAAATTACACTAACTGGTCTCGCTATAAATATAAATAATACAACTACAAGAAGTGCCTGTGCCCAATACCTTCCTAAGACTGCAAAGTTTATCTGGGTTCCTAGAATTACAAATATCATTATTCTGATTATCATAATTAAAACTTCTTTAAAACTAATGTGGATGTTCTCCTCTTCTCCTTTTATGGATAGTCTAAAAATATCCTTATTTCCGCATACTATCCCAATTATAAATACTGCCATAAATCCACTAAAATGAAAGTGCTCTGCAATAATATATCCTCCTAAAACTGCAGCTACTGCAATCTCTCCTGGATAACCAGTTAAGAAACTATGTTTTTTTTCACCTACTAAAAATGTAGCAGCATAACCAACTATTAATCCTATAACTACACCTCCACCTGCCTTTAAAAGTAGTTCCCAAGCACTTCTGCCAACAGAAAAAGTACCACCTTCTATTATTCCTAAAATAGTAAAGGTCATAATAGCCCCTGCTGCATCATTAAAGGCTGATTCAGAAATTATGGTCTGTTTTAACTTGTTACTTATATTCATGTTTTTAAAAAGAGGGACAAGCACCGATGGATCTGTAGATGCTATAACTGCTCCCAGTAATAAAGCATAGATAAGGTCTATTTTCAATATCTTATAGGCAAAGTACCCAGTAATAAATGTTGATATCAATACACCTATGGTTGCTAGTAGCAAAACAGATATCTTAACTTTATTTAATATCCCAAGTTGTACCTCTCTTCCTCCATCATAGAGTATATATGCTGCTCCAAAAGTTAGTATTAGTTGATTTTCTACTGAATAACTCTCAAAACCTATTAAGTTTAACCCTTGAGGTCCTAAAAGAATTCCAGCTACTATGAATAAAACTACATCTGGAAGCTTTATCAACTTACTTAACCTAGCACAGATTACGCCAGAAACGATAGTTATAGATAATATTTTCATTAAATTATTTGCTAATAAAACTGTATTTTCCTCCATGTTATTCCCTCCATTAAAGTATAGATAGCCTTATTTTTCTGCATTTATGTATTTCTATTCAGAAAGCTCGTATTTACTGTAATTATGTTAGTATTATTTATAGGACGAGCTGTTAATGGGAGAGTTATATAACTTACCTAACATAGATAGTAAATTAGAGAAGTAACTTAATAGCCTGTATATCCAGATAGATACACAGGCTACTAAGTTTTCATTCTTATTTTTAGTTTTCTTTTTGCTATGGCTATTCTGCTGCTAGCACCTACTAAACTTATCATATAGCTTTTTAAATATTCTTAGATGAACTTCTTCATCAGCTATAATCCTTGCAAGCAGCTTTCTAATATATTTATCCTTAATTACACTCATATGATATCTGTAGTTCCTAATAGCTTCTGTTTCAGCCTTAATGTCCTCTATAAGCATAGCTTTAATCTTATCAGCAAAATTAACATAGCCTGCATTCCATACCTTACCACAAGGACAAACTGAGCTTACAAATGCAGGTTTAACTCCTAAAAGCTTAATAGTCTCCCCTAATAACTCAAGATGCTTCATCTCAGTTATAGAAATCTGTCCTATAATTTCCGCAAATTCTTTATATCTATCATCACTTACAAAGTGTTGATAGGAATAAAGAGAAACTGCTGTAAACTCACTGACTGCACCAGCGTAATCCTGAAGAAGTAAATTAGCGTAATAAATATTTTTTCCCTCTACCTTTGGTTCTGGATAACTTCCTTCAGCCTTATATTTGGTATGTTTAGAAATATCTCCAGGCATAATACCCCCTAAAATATAAATTAATACTTTATATAATATGAGGAATTTCTTCTACTTATTACCCTTTAGCATCTCTGCTATTGCTGAAATACTTCCTAGAGATGATACTGCCTCATTTGGAAGTATTAATTTATTTGCAGGATTTTTAGCCATTTCTTGAAGGGCTTCAACTTGTTTTAAGGCTATTACTGTTTCATTTGTACCAGATTCTATAATAGATTTATTCACCACTTCTATAGCCTTAGACTGCGCCTTTGCCACTTCTTCAATGGCTCTTGCCTTACCTTCTGCCTCAAGTAACTGAGATTCCTTTAAACCTTCTGCTCGTCTTATATTAGCTTCCTTCTCTGCTTCTGCTTGTAGGATTTTAGCCTGCTTTTCACCTTCTGCTCTAGCAATTTCACTTTGCTTTTGTCCTTCCGCCTGAAGGATTGCTGCTCTCTTATCACGTTCAGCCTTCATTTGTTTTTCCATAGCCTCTTGAATTTCTGCTGGAGGCATTATATTTTTAATTTCAACGGATAGAATCTTAATTCCATAGGCATCTGTTATGTCATCAACTACTCTCAAAAGCTCTGAATTTATCTTATCTCTACCGGATAAAACTTCATCTAAACTCATATTACCTACAATATTTCTCATATTAGTTATAGCGGAATAGATTATACCAGACTTATAATCTTCTATATTATATATAGCATCCCTTGGAGACATTACCTTATAGAATATAACATTGTCTACCGAAATCTTTACATTATCCTTGGTTATAACACTTTGTGGTTCGATATCTAGTATTTGCTGTTTTGTAGAAACCTTCCTTCTGACAAAGTCTGCAAAAGGAATTATTAAATGCCAACCTGGTTCTAACACCCTGTGAAACTGACCAAACCTTTCAACGATATTTACATATCCAGTATTTACAATCTTAATGGATGAAATCAACGTAGTAATTGCCATTATCAAAATAACCAATAAAAGAATTTTTCCCATTCTTAAACACCCCTTAAATTTTTTTAATAATAATTCTGTTTCCTTTAACCTCGGTAATTTTTACTTGGTCACCCTTTTCTATTGTCTCTCCATCATTTACTGCCTGCCAGTAAACTCCGTCAACTCTTATCTTTCCCTCTTCTAAAATATCCTCATCTACTGTTAGTATCTTTCCAACATAAGTTTCCTCTCTAACTGGAGTTCTTTTAACTGAGCTCTTTATAGTTCTTCTTGCTATAGGATAGCCCACTGCCATTGATATTCCGCTGACAACTATAAAGGTTATAAGCTGTGCTATAAAAGAAAAATCAAGGGTCTGCATAATAATTGCTGCTATAGCTCCCACAGTAAACCATACAAATAAAAAAGAACTTGTAGCAATATCTATAGCTAATGCTGCTCCTCCAACAATGAGCCATAGAATTATAGAACTAATCATAAGATCCCCTCCTTTATTAAATAAGTTATGAACTCCACCACTAACTAATTACTACACTATACTAAAACTAAATCACTACTTTTTATAATTTCCATCACTATTCTTATTTCCCCAATAGGCATCATTATAGTTAATCATTATATGCCCAGCAAGTAATATAAGTACAATTCCTCCTAAGACTTGAAATGGCATAGAAGTAGCTAAATCTTTTAAGTATTCCATGATTCCTTCTCCTTCTTAGACCTTGATATAATTTTTCTTAATAGATTAATCTATATAATAATCATACAGCATGTCTTGTAATAAATAAAGTTGTAACTAATCACAATATAGGTTATTTAATACCATATAACATTAATTTGTACACTTTTTTAAAGACTATCTTTTATTATCTTAAGTTTATAGTTATTTACATTATAAACCATCCACTTTTATAGCATAAAATATATCTTCTATGCTGTGATGACTAAATGCTGATTAAGAACTTTATTTTTAATAGTATGTATACCATGTAATATTGCTTGCAAAAATAAAGTCTATAGATGTCTCTATTATATTAATCTATAATTTGACAATTACTACTTTATACTCGATAATTGAATTAAATAATGATACATTAATAGTAAAATCTATTATGGTTGTTTAATATATATTACATACTAAGGGGATGATATTTTGTCAACAGATGGCTTTATAAAAGTGGCTGCTGCATGTCCTGTAGTAAATGTAGCGGACATAGAATTCAATGTAAAAAATATAAAAGAATGTATAAATAGGGCTTTAGATCAGGAAGCTAAATTAGTAGTTTTTCCGGAATTAGCCGTTACTGCCTATACTTGCGCTGATCTTTTTACTCAAAAACTCTTATTAGATAAATCCTTAGAGGCTATTGAAGATTTATGCATTTATTCCAGAAAAAAGGATTTGCTTATAGCAGTAGGAGCTCCTCTTGTGCACAAAAACTGCCTGTATAATTGCGCTTATATAATTTTTAAAGGAACAATTCTTGGAATAGTTCCTAAAAGCTACATACCAAATTATACTGAATTTTACGAAAAAAGATGGTTTACCGAGGGAATAAATATAGTTAGTAAAAGAACTGATTTATATTTCCAAGAAAATATTCCCTTTGGCACAAATCTAATCTTCACTAGTGGAATTTTTAAATTCGGTTTTGAAATATGTGAAGATTTGTGGACTGTAATTCCTCCAAGCAGTTATTTAAGCTTGATAGGTGCTAATATAATAGGGAATCTTTCTGCATCTAACGAAATTGTAAGTAAGGCAGATTACAGAAAGGATTTAGTTAAATCCCAAAGTGCTAGATGCATTTCTTCTTATATATACTCTTCCTCTGGAGTTTTTGAATCTTCTACAGACTTAGTTTTCAGTGGAGATTTACTTATAGGAGAAAATGGCGTTCTTCTAAAACATAATGATAGATTTCAAAGGAAAAATGAGGTTATTACTTCTGTTATAGATGTAAGCAGACTAAATAATCAAAGATTAAAGAATGTAAGCTTTAGAGATAGTGTAAAATTACTTCCTTTTGAAGCTTTAGAAATAAACTTTAAATTCAGCGATACAAAAATTACAAGCTTTGATAGGTATGTTGATAAACATCCTTTTGTACCTTCTGATGAGGCTCAAAGAGAAGTACGTTGTAGAGAGATATTTAACATACAGACTGCAGCCCTTGCTAAGAGAATAACTCATACAAATTTAAGAAAAGCAGTTATAGGTATTTCCGGTGGTCTTGATTCCACCTTAGCTCTCTTGGTTATTGTAAAAACCTTTGATATGCTTAATATACCTAGAGAAAATATTATCACTGTAACTATGCCAGGCTTTGGAACTACAGACAGGACCTATAATAATGCAGTAAACTTATGTAAACACCTAGGTACAGAATTTAGAGAAATTAATATAGTGGATGCCTGTCTTCAACATTTTAAAGATATAAAACACCCTGTGGAAAAACACGATGTAACCTATGAAAATGTTCAGGCTAGAGAAAGAACTCAAATTCTTATGGATATAGCAAACAAAGAAGCTGGTCTTTTAATTGGAACTGGTGATTTGTCAGAATTAGCCTTAGGCTGGTGCACTTATAATGGGGATCACATGTCCATGTACAGTGTAAATTGTTCAATTCCTAAAACTTTAGTAAGATACTTAGTTCGCTATGTAGCCCAAAAAGAAGTGGAAAAAGATATTTCTGATATACTTATGGATGTATTAGATACTCCTGTAAGCCCTGAGCTTCTTCCAAAGGATAAAGAAGGAAATATTGCCCAAAAAACAGAAGACATAGTAGGACCTTATGAGCTTCATGACTTTTTCTTGTATCATTTCGTAAGACAAAGTGAAACACCTGAGAAGATACTATTTTTGGCAAAGGAAGCCTTTAAAAATGACTATGATGAAGATACCATTAAAAAATGGCTTGATATTTTTATAAAAAGATTTTTTACTCAACAATTTAAACGTTCAGCTATTCCCGATGGTCCTAAGGTTGGTACTGTAAGTCTCTCCCCTCGAGGAGACTGGCGAATGCCGTCAGACGCAAGTTATAAACTTTGGCAATAATTGTAAAGGCACTAGTGAAACACTAGTGCCTTTTGTAAAAGGGAGAACTTTATATAAAGCTCATTCAGCGCATAATACTATGCTACAGTAAATTTATGTAGTAATTATTTAGTTTTTAATAACATTTTGTAAACTTTTTAATGATGCCTTAGCTTTTATTTTTCCTTCTTAATGCAAATATACTAAATATGGCTAAAGGCATAATAAGATAGCCTACTAAGCATAAAAAGCTATAGAAGTTTAAAAAATTAAATAATCTAATTAAATTTTCACTTTCATAATAGGCAACAGCGTAGACCACAAGGGTAATGCTATAGGGTAAAAAATCCATATTATATAACTTTTCTGCTTTTAGCTCTTTCAGTACATTTATCAAAGCAAAAAAGGTTACAATATACTTTGCAAACCATCCCGCTAAAACCTGAAATATTACATAAAATTCACCACTGGCTATAAAGCCAAAATAAGATATTAACTGTGTTTGAATTAGTTTAGGGTATACAAGCAAATTTCCTCTCTCTATGGCAAAGGTTGTAATTATTCCATTTGTAGATGCTATAATCATTTGTACTACAAAAGCACTACTTATAAAGGCACATCGTCTTAAATTCTTGGTGCTTTTTATTTCCTTTAAATAAGCTATAGCTATAAAAATAGAACTGTAAAGCCCTATAACCTTAATTACTGCTAATATAAATCCATAGGTGATTCCATTCTCCATAATTGGAAATAACCTTCTATAATCCTTAAAGGGTGCAGTTAAAAAATATAAATTAATACCGTTTATTATAGAAATAACTATAGCTATCATTATCACAACTATTGCAGCGTTTTTGCCTTTTTTAATTATATATAAACCTGGCAGAGATACAAAAAATAATATGTACCATTGTGGACTTTCAATAAATAGATTGGTATGTATAACACTAGTTTCTACAGCAGCACATTCTACCATTGTTATAAATAACATAATTGCAAATAGAAACAGAAAAAGATTTCCAACTCTCTTACCTAATGCCCCTTCAAATACCTCCTTTAGACTACTACACTTTTTCTTTGACCATACCTTCATAACATAATCACAACTTATAATTATAATTAATCCAGCTGCTGCCACTACCAACCAGCTGTCTCTTCCCGCATTTTTCATAAATATGCCTGGGTAGGTTTTTAGTGAAACGATACCAGAAGCACATATTATAAAGAGCAAGTGCTTGTGACTGATTTTATCCATAGGCTACCTTCACTCCTTATGCTAAATATTGTCATAGCCATATTATTTACTAAATAGCGAATGTTATCCTCAAAATAACAAATACTAAAAAGGGTGATGTTATGGATGAATATTTAGAATATATACTAGATAAGCTAAAAGATAATATTGACTTAAATCACAGACAAGTTCTTTGCAATAAAGGGGTTATACATATGTTTTATATTGATAATCTCTGTAACGGTAAACTTATAAGTGATACTATAATCGCTCCTTTTGTAAGAAATAAAAATATAGAAGCAGATATTGACTTTATAAAAAAGGATGTAATATACAGCAGTTCTGTTGGAGAGATAAAATCCAAGGATGAAGCATTAATTCATATACTATCTGGTGACGTAGTTATCCTCTTTGATTTTATATGCGATGTAATATACTGCGAAGCTAAGGGTTTTAGTAAACGAAGCATTACTACTCCAATAACTGAAGCAGTTATAAAAGGACCTAGAGAAGGCTTTAACGAAGCAGTAGTTGACAATGTTTCACTAATAAGGAGAAAAATTAAGAATCCTGACTTAAAGATTGAAAGCCTATATGTTGGAGAAAAATCCAATACCATAGTTATGATAGCTTATCTTAAGGATGTTGCACCAGAAACTCTAGTAAAACATATAAAGGAAACTATAAATAACACAGAGATAGATTTTGTATTAGATGTAAATTATATAGAAGAAAGTATTAAGGCGAAAGGTACTTTTTTTGATACTGTAGGCTATACTGAAAAACCTGATATTGCTGCTTCAAAGATATTTGAAGGCAGAGTTGTAATATTAGTAGATGGAAGTCCTTTTGCTTTAACAGTTCCTTATTTTTTCTTTGAAAACTTTCAAATGGCAGACGACTACTATTTAAACAAATATTATACTAATGCAACAAGATTAATAAGGTTAGTAGCCTTCTGTTTAGCAGTATTATTGCCTGGCTTCTATATAGCAATAAACTCCTATCACTTTGCCCTGATTCCACTAGTATTTATATTTAGGCTGGCTTCTTCTAGAGCAGATGTTCCTTTTCCCTTGGTACTAGAGGTTTTCATAATGGCCTTCTTTTTTCAGTTGTTAAGAGAGGCTGGTATAAGACTTCCCCAACCAATAGGTCAGGCAATGAGTATCGTAGGTGCTTTAATATTAGGTGACGCTGCAGTTGGTTCTGGTCTTGCCTCTCAGAGTACAGTAATTGTTGTTGCTCTTTCTGCAATATCTTCCTTCTTAATACCTAAACTTTACTCTGGATTGTACCTATGGATTTTTATTGTAACAATATTGTCCTCATTGCTAGGGCTAATGGGGTTCTTTGCATCCTTTTTTATGTTAATTGCTCACATTGCTTCTTTAGATAGTTGTGGTTATCCTTACTTTATGCCTTTTGGTACCTCTAATGACTTTAAGTATAAAGACTTATTTATGAGAAAAGACCTTAAAAATATATCTAAAAATATTTTATATAAGGATGATAAAAAATGAAAAAAATTCTCTTATGCTTTCTTATACTTACCACAGTTTTATTTAGTGGATGCTTTAATTATAGAGATATAGATAAGGTTCTTTTCGTAACAGCTGTTATCGTAGATATAGATGGTAATGGCGATCCTGTACTTTATATAGAGGCCTTCAAACCAAGCAGAGGTGGTCAGGGTTCCTCTGGAAAAGGAGAAAGAGTGCTATTTGAGGGAACAGGTAAGACTATCTTTGAAACGGTAAGGGATATAAATCTATCCTCAAGCTATAAACTAAACTATACCCAAAATAGAGGTATTATTTTTACTGAAAAAGCTGCCGAAAAAGGTTTAGAAAATTTTATAGATTTTTTTGATAGAGACCAAGAACTGGTTATAAGAGCCGATATTGCAATTTTCAAAGGTGATCCTAAAAGCCTGCTAAATTCCAAGCTAAAGGAACAGGAGTATATTGGTTTATTTATACATGACTTAATTTACAATATATCTGCTTCATCTAGGGGAGTTGTTCTGAGACTTAATGATTTTCTAAATAAAATGTACACCCGTAATAAAATTGCAGTTATTACTACTATAGCAATAAAAAAAGATCAGCCAGAGGATAAAATAGAGGTTTCTGATGCAGCTATACTCCGGGATTGTAAACTAGTAGATATGTTAGACAGACGTCAAGGAGAAGGTTATAACTTTCTAATGGATAACATAAAGGGAGGCACACTGGAGGTTACTAATCCAGATGCTCCTGACAAATTTATAACTCTTGAAATATTAAATAGTAAAACAATTACCAAGATAAATTTTGACGGTAAAACAATCCATTTAAAAAAGATAATTAATACACGAACCAGCATTGGAGAGGCTCAGGATAAACTTATATTTTCAAAGGATAAACTTAATAAAATAGGTAATAATGCAGAAAAAAATATATCTAGAGAATGTACGAGAATATATGAAGAATATAAAAAGAAGAATTTAGATATCGTTAATATAGAAGAAGAATTTACTAGAAAATACCCTAAAAAAAAGATAGATAATGTACTGTTTAATAGCCAATTAGAACTGGAAGTGCATGTGGAGGTGGAAGGCTCTGCAGATAAAATGGACTTTAGATATGGAGGGAAGTAATCACTTCCCTCCATAACCATTATTACTTGTAAATATCAACCAAAAGTCCTGATATATCGTCGATAGTTGCTGCAACATTTAAGTTATCCTTTTGCTCATTTACAAGCATCTGGGTAAGTTCTTCAAGCTTTTGATCGATGGTATCTACAGTTATAAAATACTGTGTCTGCCAAAAACTTATATCTTTTTTAACACCATACATAAAGCTTAAAACAGAATCTAAATACTCTTTTATCATTTTTTTATAGGCCTTTACATCAACATAGGATTTAGTTATAGCTAATCTATTTCCCTTCTTTTTTATATTATCAAACATCTCCTTAAGCTGTTCTTCTGACTTTTTCTGCATCTGTGAATTAAAGCTTTGAGAAAAGTCTTTTTTTACAGATAAATTCTTTTTCTCAGACGGCACAGAAGCACTTCTTCCAACTCTGGATATTTCCATAACTCTACCTCCATACTTCATTATGTATATAAATTGTACTAATTTTCTTATGAAATATCTATATATAAATATTCGTATTATTATTGGTTATAGTTAAATATTTTTTCTTCTGAAAAATAAGTTAAAAAATAAAGGTCAGATAGACTTAATCTATCTGACCTTATTATTCTAAATTCAAACTATACTAATCCTTTTTCATAAGCTTCTATCATCTTTTTAACCATGTTACCACCTACTGAACCAGCTTCTCTTGCAGTTATATCTCCATTGTATCCTTCTTTTAAATCTACTCCAACCTCTCTAGCTGATTCCATCTTAAATCTGTCTAATCCTGCTTTAGCCTCTGGTACTAATACTCTGTTACTTCTGTTTGACATAATAACATTCCTCCTTTTATCCACCTATTATTTAATCCATCTTAATCTATTTTTTCTAAAGTCAAATTATAATGTTGCTTTTACAACTTAACTTTATGTTATAAGTTTGCACAGTTTGAGAAATAATACTCCTTTTAATTGAAGGTAAATATGTAAGTCTTTATTTAATTAGTATAAAAATAACTGCTATATTTTCTCTTAATTTGTACACCCTACTTATTGAGGTGAGTATTAATGGAAAACACAAAGAACAACAGAAATAATTATAACGAAGAATTTGCTACTGAACAGGATGTTTCAGGAGGAAATACTCTAGAGAATCAAGTATCTAATGAGGAAATGCTTTACAGAAAAAAGGAAGAATATGATGCCAAATTTACCCTTTATAAAGGCTCAATACTTCCAGAGGACCAGCGTTAACAACCTTTTTTCTTAAAACCTCCAAAATTTGAAGATGACTAAGTAAAGAAGACTGATGAAAACTCAGTCTTCTTTACTTTTTTAATCTTATGATATAAAGTAATATTATGCAAAAAATTCTATAACTTAGTTATATATAATTTTAAAATATAAAATGAGGTGATTTGCTTGAAAAAGCTTTTATCTATGTTTTCCAGCTTCTTTAAAATAGGAGCTTTTACCTTTGGTGGTGGTTATGCAATGATTCCATTAATTCAAGCGGAAGTAGTAGAAAACAAAAAATGGATTGAAAAGGATGAGTTTTTAGATATTCTCGTTATAGCTCAGTCTTTTCCAGGTGCTCTTGCAGTTAATACTTCTATATTTATAGGTTATAAAGTAGGGGGAGCAGTAGGGGCTATACTAGCCTTACTGGGGACTGTTCTGCCTTCCTTTTTCATAATACTGCTTGTAGCTTCTTTTTTTATGCAGTTTAGAACTAACTACTATGTGGATTTAGTATTCAAAGGTATAGGTGCTGCAGTGCCAATGCTAGTTTTAATCGCAGTAGTTAGTCTTTCTAAATCAGTGGATAAAAATTATACAAACTTACTAATAGTCATTATAACCGTTGTCTGTATTACCATTATAGATATTCATCCGGTACTAGTCATAGTTGTATCTGGTCTGTACGGTTACATATTCTTCAGGAAGAAGGTGAAATAAATGCATACTATGTTGCAGATATTTTGGTCATTTTTCAAGATAGGTGCTTTTAGCTTCGGTGGTGGATATGCTATGCTTCCTTTAATAGAAAGAGAAATCGTTACTCATAGACAATGGATTAGCTATAAGGATTTTATCGATATAATAGGCATTTCTCAAATGACACCGGGCCCTATTGCCATAAACTCTGCTACCTTTGTAGGGTATAAAGTTTCAGGATTTCTTGGCAGCGCCGCCGGAACCATTGGAGTAACAGCTTTTTCCTTTATTCTTGTTTCTATCGCTACCCACTATATAATTAAATTCAAGGAATCGAAAACTATGAAAGCAGTGCTCCTTGGAATGCGTCCTGCACTAATAGGACTTATAATCTCTGCCTTCTTATCCCTTGCTAAAGAATCTTATCATGATATAAAGAGTATTATTATAGGTATTTTCATAATGGCTATCCTTTTATCTAAAAAAGTGCATCCTATTTTAACCATTGTGATTGCCGGTATTGCAGGCATATTACTCTACAGATAAAATATCTTACAGTTATACGTATAAAAGCAAAAATAAGGTTAAGTCCACTAGTTCATAAATCCTGTGAATTATTTATGTAGCTTATATACGTTGCCAATCATTCCATGAGCATACTATGAATTACAGAATGTATAAAAGTGGGATGAAAAGCCTTATTTTATCGACTTTTCATCCCACTTTTGTAAAGAAACAAGGGCAGTTATTTATTTAATTTTAAACTCTCCAGTAAGTCTCTGCAAATCTACTGCAATACCTTTTAATTCTTCTGCAGTTTCCGAAACACTGCTAATTACTATACCCTGATTTTCTATAGTTGCAAAAACTTCCTCTGACGCAGCAACTGCTTCCTCTGTTATTGATGATATTTCCTCAACAGAGATTACAACTTTACATTTACTTTCATCTATTTTTTCTATACTTTCTGCAAGAGAATTTATTTTGCCGAAGATATTTTTTATTTCTTTATCTATTATTTCAAAATACTCACTTGTATTCTCAAGAGCTTCATTAGATTCTCCTAAAATTATATTAGCCCTATTCATTTTATTTTCAGTATCTATTATATCCTTTTGAATTTCAGCTATAATTTTTCCAATGTCCTCTGTTGATAGGGAGGTTTGCTCTGCCAGCTTTCTTATTTCCTCTGCTACAACTGAAAATCCTCTCCCCATTTCCCCAGCACGAGCTGCTTCTATTGCTGCATTTAAAGCTAACAGATTGGTCTGTTCTGCAATATATTTTATGGTGCTTACTACATTACTTATGGAGCCGGATTTATTTGATAGTAACCCAATGCTGGATGAAACACCCTTAGTAATATTATTATTGATTTGAAATTTATGTTTTAAATTATCAACGGACTCTGACATTTCTTTAGTCATATTATCTGTTTTATATACATACTCTCTTACCTTATTGGAACTATTTACTACTTTGTCAATATCTTCTGCAAGGTCCATTAATTTACATAATCCCTGCTGAGCTGTCTGCGACTGCTTACAAGCACCTTGTGCTAACTCATTTGTAGCTAAGGATATTTCAGAAGATGATTTAGTTGTTTCATTCATTGCATAGGCTAAATTATTAGAATACTCTGCTGCCTTAGAAGAGTTATTTACTAAAGTCTCTACTATATTTCTTAAAAAAGCTCTCATATCCCCTGTTGATTTCGCAATTACTCCTATCTCATCTTTCCTGTAAGACAATTTTTCAAAACTTTCATCATAAACTAAATCTAGTTTTGCAGTTTTATCTATAAGTTCTGTAACCTCCATAATGGGATTAGCAATTACCTTTCCTACAATTCTAGCAACTATTACAGCTGTCACTATACCAATGATAATAAATAAGATAACCAGTAAAATTACAATATTCATCTGCTTAAGTACTTCCCTTTGAGGAACGTCTACTAACATAATATATCCGTTAACTAGATGTGTATAAACTAATATTTTATTATTATTTTGATACTTATAATCAACTATTCCTGATTTGTTTTTATTAATTTCCTCTGTTAAGAATTTTAGGCTTCCATTATCTATTTTAGCAAAATTATTATTCTTCTCTTGATTTTTTGAGGCTTCAGTTACAGTATCCACATCTCTATTTGCCTCTTTCTTTAAGAGTTTAGCCTTTATTGTACTAATGAAACTACTCTTCTCTACTTCTCTAATTTGTGGCTCTACCAAAAAATCATAATTTTTATTTACTAAAGCAACATATCCGCTGTCATATATTCTTGTTGATTTTATTTCTTTCTGAAAGTAATCAAAGTTAATATCTATTCCTACTACGCCAACTAAAACATTATTCTTATATATTGGAATAATGTATGATGTCATTGATATGTTAAGCTTTGAATCAACGTAAGGATCAATCCATATTGGCTTTTTCTCTTTGATAGGCTTATAGAACCACTCCATGTCATTGTTATCCTGTGAAAATTCTTCTAGAGACTCCAGCTGCTGTGCCTTAAATTCACTATTACCTTTCTTTTTTACAAACCACGCACCGTATACCCCTTTGGCAAGCTCCGGGTTAATATAAAAATACACACTTTGGGCTCCATTGGTAGTTTGTCCAAAACCTTTTACTATGTTTTTTATACTATTTTCATATTCCTTGCCATAGTTTATGTCTAAATTTAACCTTTCTATATCAACAGAAGAACTTATAGTTGTTGCTAGGTTTTCAACGGAGTTTTCCACATTTTCAATGGTTCCATTAAGCTCTATTTCCTTGTTTTCTGCTACTAAAGAAAGATTTTTTTTAGCTAGGTCTTTTATAATTGTACTACTTTTTACTATGCTAATTCCTCCAACTATAATGGCTACCATAGTTGAACAGGTAACAATAGCCGCTATAATTTTGTTTCGAATATTTTTTCCTAGAAAACCTTTTAGTTTCATCCTTTGTTCCCCCTGATAAAGTTGCAATATGCTTTTTTAGACACTATTCTATTTTATTAGACAATTTATGCAATAGCAATATATTCTTATGGAAAATACGAAATAACTGTAAACTGCCACCTACTTAACAAAATAGATTTTAATTTTGCTATGTAGGTGGCCACTGTACTTATTCAATTCTCACATTAATTCCATCCTTTGAGCCTCTTATAAGTCCATTTTTTACAACTACATTTCCATGAAAATCTGTTCTAAATATGGTAGTACCCTTGCTATTTATTCTTTTTAAAATCTTCAAATCAGGAGTTCCTACACCATTGCAGGTAACTACTGCAATTTTTGCCTTTACTTTATTTAAAAACTTATCAGTACTGCTGGTATTTAAAGAATGATGAGGTACTTTTAAAACGTCACACTCTTTAAGCTCTCCGCTGTTAATCATATCTTCTTCCTCTGCCTTTTCACAATCTGCTGCAAATAAATACTTTATACCATCTATTTGTCCCTGTAGTACTAAAGAATTATTATTCTCTATTTTTTTATCTTCCCTAAAAGGTGCAATAGCTTTTAAGTTAACCTTACCCTGTTTTAGTTTAAAGTCTCTACTTATATATTTTACCTTTATCCCTTTTTCCACTAAGCTCTTATACAAATCATATTGCATTTCATTTTGGTGAACAGGAAGAAAAACCTTAGCTACCTTTTTGCTTTCTACTATTTTTAACAATCCACCATAATGATCATCATGATAATGGGTAAGTATAATTGCTTCAATATGATTTATTTCATTTTTGTTTAGATACTCTATTACCCTATTTTTATAGTAAGGTGCACCTGTATCTATCAAATAATTTTTATTGGGACTTCTTATTAAAATACAGTCACTTTGCCCAGTATCTATAAAATGCACTTCACATTCGTGGTGACCTGCAAAGGCAGTACTGCCGGTGAATAATATTACAATAAAAAAAATAAATGTAATTGCTTTCCTTCTCATTTTTTCACCTCCAGAAAGTCTATTACATTTATTTTCTGTATTATATAGAACTTATATCCTTTTTAAAATTTTCCATCTAACCATTCAATTTTAAGTAATCTATCTCACTAAAAGAATGGTGTATGTTGCTGCTGTATCTTGCCTAAGTTATATATTTTTTACTACTTTAATCTAGTTCCTTCTTCATCCTGTACAATTAATCCTTGTTTCATTAGTCCACCTAATGCATTTTTAAAGTAGTTTTTACTTTGATGGAATACCCTCTTTATATCCTCTGGAGAGCTTTTATCATTAAAAGTCATAAATCCACCATTCTTCTTCAAATAATTTAATATCTGCTCTTGAAGCTCTGTTCTTTCCTCTACAGCTCTTTTTCTAGGAGTAAGACCAAGCCTTCCATCGTCGTATATCTTTTTTACTCTTAATTTTAATTCATGGCCTTCTTTTAGCTCTGAAAAGTATTCATTAACTAGTATAACTCCTTTATAACTTCTATCTACAGCTATCATTGCACTACCGTTTGTTTGAAAGCCATAGACTACACCTGTAACTTCATCTCCAACCCTGTATTTATTCTTTTGTATAGCTTCTGGATCTTCTGTATCTAGAGTATCTAAATATCTATCAATATCCGTGGTTGCAGCTATTCTTCCAGTTTTATCTAGGTATATGTAAAACAGATAACTATTTTCAACCTCTATGTCATATTTCTGCTCTTTAAAAGGAATAAGAACATCTCTTTCTAACCCAATGCTTACAAAGGAACCAATCTTACTCTTAGCTGCTACCTTTAAATAAGCTATATCTCCAACTTGAGCTAGAGGCTCTCCTAAGGTTGCTATTATTCTATCCTTTGAATCTCTATATATAAATGCTCTAACTTCTTCTCCTTCTTGTAAGTCCCTACCTAACGCACTTTTGTTGGGTAAAAGTACATCGTCACCAAGTCTTCCAGTACCAGCATCTAAATAGTATCCAAAGTCTGTTCTTCTAGATACTTTTACAGTATTAAATTCTCCTATGTTTATCATTTAGTTTTCACTCCTTACATTTCACCATTATCGTAATTACCGCTCCTTATTATATACTATTATTACCATAGTTACTATAGTTTATAAACCTTAAAATAGAAATTTCAAATCAAATCTAGCACAAAAAGCCGGCAAAATAATGCCGGCTAGTTAAAAATAAATATTAAAAGAGTTCTAACCTCTAAATTACTGCTGCTAACAGTAGTAACTCCTCATTATCTCTGTAAATCTTATTAAACTGACTTATTGGAAGTGGATTTCTTCCTCTGCCCACTTCTATAGTATACCCTGGTCTTCTATACTCTTGAATAAACCAATCCTTATATCCTGAATAAGAGGTTATCCCTGTTGTTTCTGATAGGGCATAGCCGCTTACCTGTGAGAATAGATTTCCTATTCTTCTAGCTTCAGGAGGAGTAAGTGCCCCATACTGCCAGTATATAACCTCTCCCTGGCTGTGGTATGCAAGTACCAATCTAAAATTATGACTTCTTGTAAAGTTTACTACAGTTTTAGTTTCTGGTTCAGATTCAGGGAAAGGACCAGAATATCTGGTAGGCCCCGGTCCAAATACACCATAACTTGCCTCTGCCTGCTTTGATAACTCCCAGGATGCATTATAATTATGATTTAAATCTACTCCTCTTGTATTTGCCTGCCAATTTTGTGAAAAATCTGTGCTGCCTTTATTCCACTTTATCAAATCATTATAGAAA
Organism: Clostridium sp. CX1; assembly: GCF_025398335.1. Lineage (GTDB taxonomy): Bacteria > Bacillota > Clostridia > Clostridiales > Clostridiaceae > Clostridium_AM > Clostridium_AM tanneri. Next base: position 70,178 of record NZ_JAODOO010000015.1, on the reverse strand, counting down.
GGATTACTTCTCTTTAAGCCGTTCAGCACCAAGTCAATTCCATCTGGATTTACCATTGGCATTATATATATACTACTTCTGTTCCATATATCTGCTATGTTGTATCCGCCTATACTACGACCTTCTGAATAAGCCTTAGCAAAGTTTTCTGTAAACTTCATTAATAGAGGAGTAGTAATCCACTCTAATGCATGGTGAGACCCATTATAGAAAACCTGATTTGGTCCTGTACCAAGTCTTATATAATAAAGGTTTCTTCCAAGTACGCTTTTTCCTGCAACTCCAACAGTGATAAATGGATACCTAGCCTTAAGTCCATCTAAATCTTTTCTTAAAACCTCATAGGTATAATTAATGTTTGTATCTACCACATCAATACCATAGGGAACAATAATAGTACTGCCTAGAATAAGAGCAAAGGGCTCTATACCTGGGTTTGCTACTATTATTTTATATACCTGAGTATAGTACCTTCTAGCAATATCATACAAAGTATCTCCAGGTCTTATAGTATAAACATCATATCCAAGCATAAATCTCTCTAAAGCATTATAAGTAGCCGGGCCTACAATCCCATCAGCAGTTAAACCATTATCCCTTTGAAACTGCCTTACCGCTTCTTCCGTTTGCCTTCCATATACCCCATCAATTGGTCCTGGATTATAGCCAATCTTACTTAAAACTGCTTGTATTTCCATTACTTCTGTTCCTCTAGAACCTAATCTATAAACCGGCATAATAAACCACCTAAAAATTAATTATCAATATTATGTTATACTAATACTTACATTTAGGTGACTATCTGAGTACAAAATCCCTAATTATTTTAAATAAAAAACAGTTAGAACTCTGGGTTCTAACTGCTTACTTTAAGTTAAAACTATTTTACTTATACTCTTTAGCTTCATCTATATAATGCTGTGCTGCTTCTCTAATAGACATTCTTTCCTCTTCAGTAAGTTCACGAATAACTTTAGCTGGTGATCCCATACATAAAACTCCTGAAGGAATCTTTTTATTTGCAGTTACCAAACTTCCTGCTCCAATCATAACTTCTTCGCCTATCTCAGCTCCATCTAATATTATAGATCCCATACCTATCAATGAAAAATTACCGATTTTGCATCCGTGTAAAATTACGTTATGTCCTACAGTTACATATTCTCCTACCACTGTAGGAGTACCTTTTATATTAGCATGAACAGTGCTGTTATCCTGTATGTTGGAGCCCTTTCCTATATAAATAGAATTGCTGTCACCTCTTACTACTGCTCCAAACCAAACACTAGCATCTGCTTCTAGAGTAACCTTTCCTATAACCTCTGCAGTATCTGCTACAAAAGAGCTTTCATGTACTTCTGGTTTATTTTCCTTAAAGTTACGTATCATATCTTTCCCACCTTTCAACCAAATTAAATTAATAACTAAACTTTATACCTACTATTAAAATTATAACTAATTTTTATGTGAAATAAAACCAATAGTAATTGATTATATACTGCTTTTATGATAACTTACTAGTATACTTTGGTAAAAATACTAAAAATAAAAACTAGGAAGTTATGCTAGCATTTATAAAATAAATATTAAAATCGGAGGGGTTATATCTTGTATTTAAAATCGTTAGATGAACTAAAAAAGTATGTGAAAGACTTATCTGTAATGCCTGGTGAAGAGCTAATGATACTAACTGCTGAAAAATCATCAATTCACGTAAATGAATTAATAGAATACCTAAATGAAGAAGAGATAAACTTTTTTGGAGGCATATATCCAAGACTTCTCGTTGGAGACAAAAGCTTACAGAGTGGTTTTGTCGTTGAGAAATATGAACCTCTCTATTCTTCTATAGTACTTCCTTATTTAATGAGATTTAAATTAGATGTGAATACTTTAAAAGATTGCACGGCATTAGTTTTAGTAGACGGTTTATCAAGTCAAATGAAGGACCTAACAGATACTGTTTATAACAAATTGGGGAATAATGTTAGTTATATTGGTGGTGGAGCTGGATACTATGATTTAACACAAAGACCTTGTATATTCACTAATAAAGGAATCTTTCAAGATGTACTTTACGTTTGTATTATAAAATCCCCAGTTAAAATTGCAGTAAATCATGGTTGGAATAAGCTTGAAGGACCTTTTCACATAACCGAATCTAGATCTAATGTACTTTGCAAATTAGATAGTTATAATGCCTTCGATGTATATAGAGATATAATTGAAGATGAAGAAAAAATTACTCTTTATAAATCAGACTTCTTCATTTACGCTAAGGACCACCCCTTTGGAATTGTAAAAAGAGGACAAACTAACCTAGTTGTAAGAGATCCTATAGCCTTAAATGAAGATAATGAAATTATTTGTGTGGCAGATATACCTGAAGATAGTGACTTATACATACTTAAGGGAGATGTTAATTCACTTTTAAGTTCCTCACTAGACATTGCAACAAATTGTGCTTCAAATGCACCTGAAAAATATATTCCTCTACTATTCGACTGTATTTCCCGTGCAATGTTTTTGGAGGAGCGTTTTGAAGAAGAGCTCACAAATATTCAAAGCAAATTTAAATACACTGTTCAAGGAGCCTTGTCCATAGGTGAAATCTCCTCTAGTAATAATGGTCAATTAGTAATTCATAATAAATCTACTATATTAGGACTTCTTTCAATTTAAAGATTTAAAAGGCTAGATGAAAAATAAATTCATCTAGCCTTTATAGATTTCTATTTTAGGTTTATATCATAAATGTTACTTACAAATTATGCTACATTTTCATTGTTAAAATTTCTTACATCCTTAAGTCCCTCTTCATCCTTTAGTCTCATATATAGGTAGAAAGGAACTCCAAATAACATAAGCAAGAAACCATACAATACTGTTTCTGCACCGGAACCATAAATAGCCCATACTGAATAAGTAAACCCTATTAGGGGTACAATAGAACTTTTTATGAACTTCCAAACATTAAAGCCTTTTTCCCTTTTTACCAGAAGAATTATCTCCGCTGCAGCAGTACTTGCATACACTGGAAGATAGGATAAAGTTGCTAATAAAATCATGAAATTAAAAGCAGAAAGTAATGACTGCGTATAGTTCATTAATAAAAGTATATTTGTAAGCACTGCATTTATTATTAATGAAACATGGGGTGTTTTGTACTTTGGGTGAACTTTAGCAAATATCTCTGGAAAAACTCTGTCTACTCCAGCTGCATAGGACATCCTCGCTGTTGTTAAAAGCCAGCCTACAACGGAACCAAGTACACTTACTATAGAAGCTAATAATAAAGCTTTGGTAATACCATTTCCAAAATATTGAGCTAATATATCAATTATTGGCGAAGTACTCTTTGCTAAAGTTTCTTGAGGCATAGCTCCCATAGCAAAGAAACTTATTAGCATATAGGTTATAACAGCAATAGAAATTCCTAAAATCGTACTTAATTTTATGTTTCTCTCAGGATTTTTTATCTCACCTGCTGTCACTGTGGCAGTTTCAAAGCCTGTAAATGCCCATAAAGTTGCCGCTGCTGCTGCTGGAAGGGTACTTATTCCTTTCCCTTCTGGAAATGCCGGTGTTAAAAACTCTGGATTAAAATGATAAGCAGAAACACCGACGAAAAACATAAATAAAAATAGCTTAAATATGGTTATAACTGTTTGAAAAAAAGATGCTTGCTTAACTCCTACAATATTTAATATTGTAAATATCCATAAGATACCACTTGTATATAAAAATGCATAGAGACCATTATTATGTATAGCAGGAATCACCGTCGCCGTATAGCTTGCAATAGAGGTAATTATTGCAGCATTACCAATCCAAGAAGCTGTCCAATAAAGCCATGCATTTAAAAAGCCCATAAAACCGCCAAGAGCCATTTTTGAATACTCATAAGGCCCTCCTGTCTTAGGTATTTTAGATCCTAAATTACCAAAGGAAAGTGCTAAAAATATAGAACCTATCCCTGTAAGTGCCCAAGCCAAAAGAGTAGAACCTGGACCAGCTGCATTAGCTAAGGTTGCTGGAAGCATAAATATGCCGGAACCTATCATGTTTCCTGCTACCAGAGTAGTGGCCACTAGAAGTCCCATCTCTTTCTTTAAACCTGCCTCTTTTTGCATTTGAATCCTCCTCTTTGTATAAAATCAAACAACGTTGTCACTTTATCATAGCACATTAAGTGAATCAATAATCTTTCTACATTTTGTTACAAAACAATACAGGATTTTTCCTCTAATTATTACATTAAAATATTTCCCTTATAAAGTCGTAAATATACCTTTTACATTTTTTATCAAAAGCCGTATAATTTCTAAAGCCTATATTCAAAATGTATATTAGTAGTTCTCATTGAATTTCTGTTAAATCTGCTTTATAATAATAAAGACACTATATATAGTGTGCAGAAATTAACTACACTACTATATATAGTGATTGTTGTAAATACTTACATACAGGGAGGTAGACTTCTATTGGATTCTATAAAGAGTTTATTTAAAAGATATTATACAAAAGAACTAGAAATACATAGTGATAAAACAGTTTACGATTTGTTTAAGTGGAAAAAGGTTGATGTATTTTTAAAAGACCATAAAACAGATAAAGTATTAGTTGATATGAAAGAATTGGAGTTTCCAGAAAATTATTCTCAAAATGCCTGCGATATTATAGCTTCAAAATACTTCAGAAAGGCTGGAGTTCCAAGTGAAACTGGCTATGAGAACAGTATGAGATCTATAGCAGATAGAATGGTTAATTTTTGGTGTCAGTCACTAAAGGATGAGGCAATAATTAAAACAGAAGAAGAAGCATCCATTTTTTACGATGAAGCCGTTTATACTTTATTGAACCAAATGTATGCACCTAATTCTCCTCAGTGGTTTAACACTGGTCTTGCTCAATCCTATGGTATAAAAGGTACTAAACAAGGTCATTTTTATTTTGATGAAAAGGAAGGAAAGGTAGTAGAAAGTTCGGATAACTATTCAAGAACTCAAGCCTCAGCTTGCTTCATATTATCTATTGAGGATAAGCTTCTAGGTCCTCATTCCATATCGGAGCAGTATGTAACAGAAACAAAGCTTTTTAAAGGCGGTTCTGGTACTGGTACTAACTTTTCTCGTATAAGAGGAAAAGGTGAAAAACTTTCCGGCGGCGGTGTATCTTCAGGACTTATGAGTTTCTTAAAAGGTCTTGATAGAAATGCAGGAGCTATAAAGTCTGGTGGTACTACAAGAAGAGCTGCAAAAATGGTATGCCTTGATGTAGATCATCCTGAGATCATGGATTTTATAACCTGGAAAGCAAAAGAAGAAAATAAAGTAAGAGCCCTTGGAAAGATGGGGTATGATATTGATATAGACGGAGAAGCATATGAAACTGTATCAGGACAAAACAGCAATAATTCTATAAGATTTTCAGATTACTTTATGAAAAAGGTTGAGGACTTAGAAAAAAAATCCGATGAAACAATAGATCTAAAAGGAAGAGTTGATTCAAAGGTAAATAAAACTGCTAAGGTTTCTGATATATGGGAAGCTTTTAACTCCTCTGCTTGGAACTGTGCTGACCCTGCTCCACAGTTTGATGATACCTTTAATGCTTGGCATACTTGTCCAGCGGGAGAGGATGGTGTTGTAAATGCAGATTATAACAAAATTAACTCTACAAATCCTTGTGGAGAATATGCCTTTTTAGATGACTCCTCCTGTAACTTAGCTTCTATTAACATATATAAATTTTATGATGTAAATACTAATAAATTTGATATAGAAGGATACCTACATGTTATAGGTCTTACTCAGTTAATTCTTGAAGCATCAATTCACTGGGGGCAGTTCCCGACTGCTGATATTGCAAGAAAAACCTACCTGTTTAGAGCAACAGGACTTGGAGTTGCTAATATAGCTTCCTTATTCATGGTTATGGGCTACCCTTATGACTCAGAGGAAGCTAGAACTTTGGCTGCAGCTTTAATTGGTACTCTTACCGGTTATTCTTACTATGTATCCTCACTTATGGCTAAAGAAGTGGGCTCCTTTGCAAAATTCGAGATAAATAAGCCTCACATGATGAGAGTTATAAGAAATCATGCTAGAGCAGCTGGAGTTAACTTAGATTTCCTAAGTAAGGCTAAGGACGCTAGGTTTAACCCTGAATTTGAAGGTTTAAACTACGAACCTACAAAGGTTGACCATGAGAACTTAAATAGAGAAGGATTGAATTATATAAGTTCCGCTTTAAAAGACTCTTGGGTTAAGGCTCTTCAATCCGGTAGTGAAGCTGGATTTAGAAACGCTCAAGTTTCTGTTATAGCTCCAACAGGAACTATATCCTTTGCTATGGACTGCGGTGCTACATCTATAGAGCCATTTTTCAGCCATATCGTATATAAGAAGCTTTCTGGCGGTGGATTTATGACAATTATAAATCCTGTTATAACTATAGCCCTAAAGAAGCTTGGCTACACTAAAGATCAAATAGAAGACATTTTGAATTACGTTCTTGAAAAGGAAACAGTAAATGAAAATGGGTTTAGTTATGAAAAGATTTTAGATGGCAAAATAGAGGGTGCTCCCCATTTAAAAGAAGAACATCTTCCTATATTTGATACATCAAATCGTTGTGGAAGTGGTGAAAGATACATAGCACCAATGGGTCATGTGCTTATGGTAGCAGCAATAACACCATTAATATCTGGTGCTATATCTAAAACTGTAAACCTACCTAAAACTGCAACAGTAGAAGACTTTAAAAAAGTAATTTTATCTTCCTGGAAGCATGGGGTAAAGGGAATAACCTTATATAGAGACTCCTCCAAGGCAGCTCAACCTTTAAATACCAGCTTAGGAGATAACAATGATACAAAACTTGAGAATCTAACTTATCAGCAGCTTCTTGCTAAAACTAGAGAGCTGCAAAAGGGAGTAAAGTATTCAAGACGGGATAAACCTGTAGGCATTCGTCAGGGTACTACTCATCCTGCTCAAATTGATGATGTTAAGATTTATACTACAGTGAATAGACGCCAAAATGGTGAAATATCAGAAATATATATAACAACGGATAGAGAAGGTACAATAATTACAGGACTTCTAAATTCACTATCCAAGTCAATTTCTGTAATGCTTCAATATCATGTAGCTCCTCAAGATATAGCTAGAATGTTAAGAGGACAAAAATATGAGCCTTATGGCTTTGTACAAAAGCACCCTTATATAAAATATGTATCATCTATTTCAGATTTAATAAGTAAGGTTATTGACATTGAGCTTGGAGATTTCTCAAGGTGTCAGGTTAAGCCTGAAAATTATAATGAAGATACAATAGGTTCAAATACTGAGGCTGCAGTAGATTCTTTAACTTCCAAGGACGGCGAGGTTAAAACTAAAAAGGTAGATGGCGAAAGAGTTTATGGTTCTACTTGCTCTACCTGCTCCAGCACTAGAATGGTGAGAAACGGAACCTGCATGGTATGCTTGGACTGTGGATCTACTACTGGCTGCAGTTAGGAGGAAAAGCATTAGCCTTTACTGATACAATTAGAAGCTTTACTAAAAAGAGAATATTTATCCATTAATATTCAAATGATTCAATAAAAAATCACTACTTAAAAATATAAAGTTAAGTAGTGGTTTTTTGTAAATCTCCAGCATCAACATTGTTTACATCAAAATTCTTTAAAGCCATTACCTCTTCAAATCTCTCTATTAATTTGGGCATTCTTTCTTCAGGTACCATTCCTTCCAATGAAGATAAGTTTCCAACTTCAATAGCTTTATCTGCTGCCAATACTACTTCATCTATAGGAGTTCTTACTGGCCTTAAACCTTCATAAAAATATAATTTAATCCTTAGCACAAAGCTTTAGTTTTGCACTTGATTAAGTATGATTTTATTTTAAAGATTTATTTTGGACTATATAGGGACTATTTGTGAACTTTTTCGTTCACTGCCTTTCTTTAACAGGTAAACTAAAACTAAAAATAGAACCTTTTCCTGGGAAACTTTCTGCCCATGCCCTACCTCCTAAAAGTTCCATTAGTTCTTTTACTAAAGATAGTCCTAAACCTGACCCTTCTTTAGATAAAGGTCTTGCATCATTAATTTTATAAAACCTTTTCCAAACATTAGGTAATTCTTCCGGAGAAATTCCTATACCTGTGTCTATAACATGTACATTAACCTTACCGTCACTTATATCTGACTTAACTAATATTCTTCCGCTCTTTGGAGTAAATCTTACAGCATTTGTAACATAATTAATAATTACTTGTTCTATTAAATCTTCATCTCCTATTACTTTAGGTAAATCCGCTGATTTCTCTAGTTCTAAAGAAAGATCATTTTCCTCAGCTAATGGTTTTAATCTATTAACAGCTTTTTCAATAACCTCATTAATAGACAACTGTCTTTTATTTATCTTAACATGTCCAGCTTCCATCCTAGATAAATCTAAAAGACTATTTACTAGCCTGTGTAATCTTAATGTTTCTTTAAGAACAATTCTGAGATATTTCTTTTCCTGTTCTTTTTTATTTATAACTCCATCAAGAATTGCCTCAATATATCCTCTCACTGAAGTAAGGGGAGTGCGAAGTTCATGAGATGCATTTGCTACAAACTCTCTTTGCATCCTTTCCATTTCAATCATTTTATCTTTTTCATGTTCTAAGTCTCTTAAGGTTTTATCTAGCTTTACTGTCATATAGTTAAATGTTTCAGCTAATTTTCCTATTTCGTCATTAGAAGTAAATTTAACTCTCTGAGTAAAATTGCCTTTAGCCATTTCCAAAGATATTTCTGTTATTTCTTTAATAGGTTTTGTAATGTTTCTTGATATAAAAAAACTTACTGAAGCTAAAACAATAACTGCTATAACACCAGCAAGAATCACAATTTTTAGAGCTTGAGAAATGCTATTATTAATGTCTGAAAGTGGATTACAAACAAACACCGCTCCTCCTATATTACCTTCAACATATATCGGCAAAGCTACAGACAGAACTGGGTCAGCTGAATATCTTATATTCCCACGATTTATAACTATTTCTCCATTAAGTGCTCTTCTTATCTCCTCACTTTCCGGACATTCATTATCAGGATTATCAATCTTACTTGGACCACTAATAATATTTCCTTCTTTGTTAACAATCCACATACGTGAAACATTGATTTTATTATAAACCTTTATTGTCTCATCCATTTGAGCAAAATCCTTATTTTTTATGTTAGTACTTACAACTTTGGATATTTCTTTCCCTTGAGTAAGAAGCTGTTGTTCTCTAATTCCATAGTAATAGTTATTAAAGAAAATATAAAATAGTGAACTTACTATTCCAATAGCAAGTAATATTAATAAAAGATAAGTTAAAAAAAGTTTACTAAATAGATTTCTCTTCATTTTTCACTACCTCAAATTTATACCCTACTCCCCAAACTGTTTGTATATAGGTGTATGGATGATTGTTTTCCATTTTTCGACGTAACCTTTTTACATGAGTATCAACAGTTCGTGAATCACCTAGGTAATCATAACCCCAAATTTTATTTAGTAGCTGATCTCTTGTAAAAACTCTACCAACATTGCTTGCCAATAACCATAGCATTTCAACTTCTTTTGGAGTGCTTACTATTTTAACCCCATTAATAATAATTTCATATTTAGAAAAGTCAATTATAAGATATGGAAAGTTCAAAATATCTTTTTCTTGTTCCTCGTTCCTCACTCTTCTTAAAATAGCCTTAACTCTTGCTGCTACTTCCCCTGGTGAAAAAGGCTTGGTTACATAATCATCACCACCTAAATTAAGTCCAAGAATTTTATCTGATTCTTCTCCCTTTGCAGAAAGCATTATTATAGGTGTATCCATATCTTTTCTTAGTTCTTTAGCCACCTGCCATCCATCCTTAAGAGGAAGCATAATATCTAATATAATTAAATCTGGTTTGAATTTCCCAGCTAACTCTAGAGCCTTTAACCCATCACCTGCTGTCTCTACTACAAATCCCTCTGCCTCTAAGTATAGCTTAAGAAGTTCTGATACATTTTCTTCATCATCTACAACAAGAACTTTTTTATTTTCCATATAAAACCTCCACGATTAAATATATGTTTTATTCTCTATACGATTAACTGCTATAACAGTTTCAATCTGTTATCTTTACTATAATATCATATTCCATAAAAATATCTGTAACTTATGTTACAGTTTAGTTTCAACCTATTTAATCAACTTGAAATGTACTACAAATCTAGCATTTTCGAACTCATAACTGCAAGTTGACAATGTAAGAATTACATCCTTTGAATTTAGAGTTGTGTCATTTACATACAAAGATTTCTCTTTTATACTCTTTATAAATTCATTGACCTCAACATCATCTTTAAAATCAGTTTTTATGTAATTAAAATCTGTGCCTGTTACGTAGGCAGAAAAAACCTGCCATTTATATTGTTCACCTAATATGTTAAAGGTGATAATCTGATTGTCCTTAAAGAATTTTTCATCTTTATACAGCTTTAAATCACCAAACATTGTTCCATCTTTCATATGATGACCATATATAATTATATTTTTTTCACCGTTAACAAAGTTTTCAAGATTCTTGTTACGGTAATCCACAAAAATACTTCCATAATTACTGGATTCTTTTTCAAAATTATGATTAAGGTAATACTCATTATCCTTACCCTGAACTACAGGATAGTTAATTCTAGTGTTATTTATATTAAGCCATCCTACAGCATCTTTGTTAACTTTTAAAAGAGGCTCCATAAACTGTTGACCTTTATCCTCATTCTTACTTACTTTGCTTTCATTATAAATTGTAGTTATGCTTTTATTTAATTTATCATTACGGTATTTATCTACCAATCTATACCCTGTCATAATAGCAGAATAACTAAATACTATAAGCAGCGTAATGAAAAGTATTCTTTTAAAAATTTTTAATTTTAAATTCATAACCTTACCTCTTATTATTGTGTATTACTAGTTATAAAAAAATTTCCCTCACCGAATAAACATCGAGGAAGGAAATATTATAGTACTTATTAGGATTATGTTTTCAAAATCCTACTAGAATAGGTTCATGTAATTGATACAGTTATGTTTATTTAGATTTTTTCTTTAATCCTAGAGCAAGAGTTGCAAGCCCTGTTACTGCTGAGGTAGCAACAAATGGTATTGTTCCCATATCTGCAGTTTTCGGATTGCTAACTTTTTGGCTTTCTCCAGCTTCAGCATGTGCACTCTCTTTAGCTTCACCATGAGCAGCATGTCCTTCTTCTTCACCTTCAGCAAATTTAAAGAAACTTACATAAGCTTCTATATATTCTCTTCCAGCATCAACATTGTTTACATCAAAATTCTTTAAAGCCATTACCTCTTCAAATCTCTCTATTAGTTCGGGCATTTTTTCCTCAGGTACCATACCTTCTAATGGCGATAAGTTTCCAATTTCAATAGCTTTATCTGCTGCCGCTACCTTTTCATCAATAGGAGTCCCTACAGGTTTCACACCTGTGAAAGGAGCACCTTCTCCTGCTCTGTGAACTTTCACTAGCTCTTCAAAGAACTTCTTATCAGCAAGATCCTTTGCTTCAGCACTTACTTCCTTAGCTTTTATAGCTTGTTCAAACACCTGTGTTATTTCTTTTTCATTTTCCGGTTGAACCCATTTTAATGCATAATTAACGTTATTACTCTCCAACGCCTTTTTTGCATCTGAAATAGTAGGTCCCTCCATAGTATCACAATGAGCGCTTGCCATTACAGGCAATGCTGCAACAATGGAAAGAGCCATTAAAGACCTTCCAATAAACTTAGCTGCTTTTGTTCCTGTTTTCATAAAAAATTTCCTCCTTAAAATATACTAGGTTATTACGTTAATATCTCGTTGGGTATGTTTTTATTTTATGGAGCAAATTTGAACTACATAGGGACTATTTGTGAACTTTTTTGTCCATGTATTATTAACAAACAAATCTTAATCACTGGCTCTTTTTTCGGATTTAATTATAAAAACGACCAACTTTTTAGGTGACATTTCAATTATCATACGTATCTACTATTTGAAATGTACTGCATTACATAAAATCTTAGAAACAGTTATGTTGTTTATAGGAAATGATGAGAAGACTAAAACATACTTTCACAATAAAATCACATAATATGACATAGTGTTGTCAAGTTATATGATTTATATTTTTAAGTGAGGTGATGTTATGCAGATAAGTAGATTATTTCAAATCATATATATTCTGCTTGAAAAGAAGTCCGTAACAGCAGGCGAACTGGCTAAACATTTTGAAGTATCTGTGAGGACTATATATAGGGATATTGATGCACTTAGCCAAGCAGGTATTCCTATATATGCAAGCCAAGGTAAAGGTGGAGGAATCTCTCTGCTTGATAATTTTGTGCTTGATAAATCACTGCTTTCAGAAAAAGAACAGGATAAAATTCTGCTGGCTCTTCAAAGCTTGTCGGCAGTCCAATATCCCGAACTTGATGATGTGCTATCAAAATTGAACAGTCTTTTCAAGAAAAGTAATATAAACTGGATTGAAGTAGACTTTTCTAATTGGGGAAATGATAAAAAGCAGAATGAAGTTTTCAGCATTCTTAAAGACGCCATACTTGAACATATGGTAATTACTTTTTCCTATTTCAATGTAAATGGAGAAAAAAGCTACCGTAAAGTTGAACCTTTTAAACTGCTCTTTAGAGACAAAGCATGGTATCTACAAGGATATTGTCTGCAGAAAATGGCACTCAGAACATTTAAAATAAGTCGTATGTCTGATATCCATACCACTGAAGAGTCTTGTACACACCAAAGTTCACAGGAGCTTATGACTAAATCTCTAAAGGAAGCATGTAGCGAGCAGGTTAAGCTGACTCTGAAAATATCACCTGAAGGAGCCTACCGTGTATATGACGATTTTGAAGAAGAAAATATAATAAAAAACAAGGATGGCTCCTATACTGTGATTGTTTCCCTGCCCGGTGGTGAATGGATTTACAATTATCTTTTTTCTTTTGGTACAATGCTGGAGGTGATAGAACCTGAAAGTGTTCGTAAGGAGATTTCAACTCGCTTGGATAACATGGTAAATAAATATCGTTTTAAAACCTGACACACTGTGGTCAAGTTATATTAGTTATACTAAGTAAGTAAAATAGCTTAAAACCAAGGAGGTATTTTTATTATGGGAAATAATTCACCATTATTTGATATAAGCAAAGAATTTGAGGGTAACCGGGTACTTGTAACTGGCGGAACCTGAAGAAGTAACTGAACTTGTTGCTTTTCTTACTTCATACAGAGCTTTCTACAGCAATGAGCCTCTTTGGTTATACAGATTTTTCTGATGAAAACCCCTTGTTTAAGAATGCAACCCTGACGGTTAATCCGGAGGAACTTAACATTGGAGACAGCTGTGAATTGAATTATTCACTAGATATAGCATGGAACACCCCTGCACATATCCGTTTAGAATATGGCATTGACTTTATAAAATCCAATGGTCGCTCTTCCCGCAAGCTATTTCTCTTATCGGATAAAACTGTACCCGGTAGTGCACACTTGTCAGGAACACGCACTCACAGCTTTGCAGACCTTACGACACGTAAACATTACCCAGGCATCCACCTGATTACACTATTTGTGAACGGAAAAGAATCCGCTCAAACTATACTAAATATTACAGGAGGTAAAAAATGATTATAAACAACTTACTTTTAAAATTAAAAAGTAGAGATACTGAAAATATTAAAAAAACACAGGAAGTTCTCTTAGGTATGAAAGGAAAAATAGAAGTTCTTTTAGATATACAAGCTGAATTAAATGTTCGCCCCAGCCAAACAGCTTATGACATAATTCTAATTACCAAATTTGCATCAATGGAAGATATGAATGCATACCTTACTCATCCTGCACACCTGGAAGTTGCAAAATTTATAGGAAATGTTCTCGATACTCAAGTATCTGTATGTTATGAAATATGAAAAATCAAAAGTTGATATATTAGTATTTATAAAGGACTGCACATAAGCAGTCCTTTATGTCAATGTTCCAGTAAATTATTTAGCTTTTACAGTTAAGCCGTAAAAAAGAAGATTACGTCTTAATTTTATATCTGTAATCCATATGGTATCTAGAGTATTACTTAAGAAAATATTGACAATTTACCCTTAACGTGTTAATTTATACACTATAGAGTACTTAATCCACTATAATGTATAAGGAGGTTCATATGATTTCAGCAAATGAAACTATAAGTAGAAATATTAAAAGAATTCGACAAGAGAGAAATCTTACATTGGATGATTTAGCTGTATTAACCGGAGTTAGCAAGAGTATGTTAAGTGAAATTGAACGTTGCACAAAAAGTCCCACAATATCTGTGCTTGAAAAAATATGTAATGGAATTAATGTTCCACTGGCTCAACTTACGTATATTGAAACACCTCAAGTATCTGTTACCACAAATGATACAGTTAAACACTATTCAGCATGGGATGGATTTGAATTATTTGTTTTGTTTGAATTTGACCCAGATAAAAAGTTTGAAATATTTCGTCATGTAATTGCTCCCAATTCTGAACGTTCATCTGAGTACCATGAAGCAGGTATAAGAGAGTATATTATTTGCACAAAGGGCGTTTTTAGCGTACAAGTTGGAGACAAAACATTCCATTTACAAGAAGGCGAAGCAATACAATTCCTTGCTAATTGCAACCACAAATATTTGAACTCAACAGACAAAGATGTAACCATTATTATGATTCTATACCATGAATAAAAGGGGGATTCTGTTATGAATAATTATGTTAAAAGAATAACCAAATTGATATTTGGACTGTTTTTGTATTCACTTGGCTCCTTTTTAACCATACAGGCTAACATTGGCTTAGCCCCTTGGGAAGCATTCAGCATGGGTGGAGCCTATCTGACCCATCTATCCTATGGCAATATCGTTGTCATTACTGGCTTAATTATCATTGTTATTGATTTTGCATTGAAGGAAAAAATTGGATTCGGCACAATTCTTAATGCTATATTGATAGGAAAGTTTGTTGATTTGATTCAATTTACCAATATTATTCCCAAAATGTCCAACCTTGGACTTGGCTTACTAATGCTCCTTTTAGGGCAAGTTGTTATCTGCATTGGAAGCTATTTTTATATTGGTTCATCCCTTGGGTGTGGCCCCCGTGACGCACTTATGGTTGCACTGGGAAAACGTATACCAAAGATACCCATAGGGGCAATACGAGGTTTACTAGAAGGTACCGTTCTTATCATTGGCTGGCTATTAGGTGCAAAGGTCGGTATAGGCACAGCAATATATGTATTAGGAATCGGATTTACTTTACAATTTACATTTAAATTGCTACATTTTGATGTGAAAAATATCGAGCACGAGAGTATATCTGATACAGTTAAAGTTAATATCGTCAGTTCATAAAACAACCCCATCAATTTGCCTTGCGTAAATATAAAGTCCATTAATACGAATGACTGGCATAACTCTCGAATAAAGTTATTGCCAGTCCTCTATAAAAATTAATTGCAGCATTGTTTTTGTGCAAATTGTTATGACAAACCAAAACATTTAAACGACTATTATTACCTCAGTACCATCCTCTGTCTTCACTTCTACAATCTTTAACCCTTTATAAGCTTTTAATGCATCAAAGCCCTTTCTAAGTTCCTGAAAGTCAATGCAATCAATATATTTCCTTTGCTCTACAGGAATATACCTTCTTGCAATGGACACTCCCAAACTGAGTACAGCCTTCACGAGTCCTATTGGGGCTGGAATGTTAAAACTTCTTTTAGTATTGAGTCTTACATAAATTCTCATTCAATGGAAACCTCAACTATATCTCCATTACTGCTTTTTACGTCCACTATCTTTCCTTCAAGGCCTGAATCAATGGCTTCCATAATCATTTTTATATCTATCCCATCTTGATCTGAAACACCTGGTATCTTAATGTTATTAACAGCATTGCCTATGGCCTTTAAAAACTTAACCGGTACGTTCACATTTACAGTATCTTTTGTAGCTGACAGCACTATAACTTTAAGCATTTTATCTAAATTTCCTGTTACCGGCAACTGCTTTACATCAGCGGACTTGTTAAGAGCTTCAATTAGCTCCGCAGCCTTATCTAAATCAATTTTACCCTCTTCAAACATTTTTAAAATTCTCTTAACTTCTTCCTTCATCTATAACCCATCCTTTCAAAATTTAATCTTCTTTCATCATATTTACAGCCTGTTCAGCTGATATTTCACCTTTTTCAAGCATATCAAGTATTTCCTTACTACCTACCGTAGGCTTTTTTATTACAGAATATCCAAGAGCAGAAACCACTTCATCCAGTTTGGCCCTCACGGTGGGATAGGATATGCCAAGCTCTTTTTCAACATCCTTAATATTTCCTCTGCACTTTAAAAAAACTTCCATAAAATTAAGATATTCTTCATTCAAATATTCGAATTTCGAAAACTCAAAGTCATTCTCAATTACTGTACTACATTTGCTACATCTAAGTTTTGTAATTTTTAATTTTGAATTACATACTGGACATTTGCTTATTACTCTGTAAGCCACAATTATCCTCTCCTTTTTTATATTTTTATTGTAATACTAAATGATAATTAATTCAATATGTAAATTAAAAATATTAATTAAAATATTAATGATAGTTAAAAATATAAATATAAAAATTAATATTTTTAATATATTTGTAACAAAAAACAGATATGCTAATATAATTGCTTTAGCATACCTGTTTCTGATGCATAAATGACTATTTTTATCTAATTTTAACAATGGCATATTTCTACTTAGTAACTCTTCTCTAGTCTTTTACTAAAACACTTTCATCAATTTTCCTTATAGGGACTTCTTGAACTTAAAAATTATTCCCATTTAAAAAACTTAATAGATATCCCGCTACAAACCACTGTAAGTATAATAATGGTAATGTAAATTGGTATTACTGAATCATTTATGTTTAAATTAAGTGAGGCACTTTTTAAAAGCTTTATACCCTGAGTTAAAGGAAAGATATCTGCCACCCTTTGAAGCACTGTTGGCATAACCTCATATGGTAATGTTGCTCCTGAGAATATAAGCATAGGAAAATATAGCACACTTGCAATTACACCCACAATTTTAGTATTTTTCGCTATTCCTCCCACCATAAATCCAATACTAAACATTGATATCATTACTAGTGCATATGCTCCTAAAAAATTTATCCATGAACCTCTAAATTGAAAATCGAAAAATATTCTTGCTGTTAAGTAAACAAGCACTAATGAAACACTGGCATATAAAGTATATACCACTCCTTCGGCTACTAAAATCATAGAAGGGCTGACTGGAGTTACTTTAAATCTTTTTAATATTTTTCTTTCACGATATTCAGATAATACTAATGGCAACCCCATTACCCCTCCTGCACATATTGCAATGGTTGATATAGCAGCAAAGGATTGCTCCAGGAAATGCGGGCTTATTACCATAAATAAGCATCCTCAAATTTTTCATATGGACTTAGTGATACTGCTTCTTCTACAGTTCCATAGAAAGCTATAACTCCATTTTTTAAAATACATATTTTATCGCACAGAACTTCAACCTCATCCATAAAATGAGATGTTAAGAAGATTGTAAGACCTTGCTTCTTTAAATTTAATAAGCATTTCCAAACATCTCTTCTAGCCTTTACATCTAGTCCTGTTGTAAGCTCGTCTAGGAATACTACCTCTGGACTTGGAATTAACGCTAGTATAATAAATAATAGTTGTTTTTCTCCTCCAGATAGTTTACTTACTAGATTTTTAACCTTATTCTGAAGATTAAATTCCTTTAGTAGTTTATTGTAATCTAATGGATTTTTATAGAGAACTTGAGTTATTTCACACAATTCTTTCACTATAATCTTATCTTGATAATTAGATTCTTGAAACTGTACCCCAACCTTCTGAAGCAGCTGTTTTCTTTCTTTTTTAGGATTCATACCTAGGATAGATACCTGCCCATCATCAAAACTCTTTGTACCTAAAATACACTCTATGGTAGTACTCTTCCCTGCCCCATTGGCCCCAAGCAATCCAAATACCTCTCTTCTCTTAACTGTTAAACTAACATCCTTCACCACTTGAACATCCCCATAGGATTTATAAAGGTTTTGAACTTTTATTGCTTCCATGTGTTATTCCCTCCTTCTGATAAAAAAAGAATAACACCAGCGCAAAGTCTAGTGTTAAAGTGTAGAGTTTATATTAAATTCATTTTTCATGTACTCTAATTGATTCAATATACTATGAGCATTTTTTTCTGCATCACTCAAGGAAGTAAGAAGCTTATCACATGCTGTAACAATCTCCTCATCCTTTTTAGGTTTATTGATTACCTCTCTAATATCAATTTCCTTACTTTCAGATATGGCATTTATCATTCTTAAAATATTGATATAACTAGGTTAAGACTACTTTTCTCACTTGCTACTGATATGGTTCGCCGTATAAGTAGCAAGTGATACCCCTTTTACATCCGTTATTGGTACGACGCATTAAAAAAACCGCAAAATCAATTTCATCTTGAATAATGCGATTTTATAGTATCTAATGTGTTAAAAATTTATTCAACTAAATTTTCTCCATCTTTAAATGCTCTTGAAGATAACTCATCAAACATTGCTAAATCAGGATTATGACTAGTTCCACAGTAATGAATGCTATCCTGTAACTTCCAGCCTAATTCTTCTAACATATTATTGGCAAACTTAACGCCTTCCGCACCTATCTTAGGATCAGGATTCCCTTGAGTAAATATTGTTATTAACTTTTTACCTGGATACTTTGGCTTATAATCATTCCCAAGCATTGGGAATGTACGATCAAACCAAACTTTTGATTGTCCTGTAATTGTATAATAATATATTGGAGACCCAAATACGATAGCATCGGCTTCCTTAATGGCTTCATACATCGGTTGAAGATAATCATTAACTGCACAACCATCATGAGTACGACAATAAAAGCACCCTTGGCATCCACGAATTCTAGGATCATTTAAATCAAATTCAATAACTTCAGCACCTTTAGATTTTGCTCCTTTTGCTACTTGTTCTAATAATTTTGCAGTATATCCATTCTTTCTTGGACTACCTTTGAAAATAACTACTTTTGACATCTCTTATTTCTCCTTTTAAATATAAAATTTTCTTAAATCAGTCAATTATCTGTTGACTTACTTTATTATATTAAGTAACATATAAATCAACAAGTACGCAAAAAATATTTAGTTACTAATATTTATATAAGTAATGGAGGTCGCTTTTATGGAAAACTGTTCTATAGAATACGCTTTAAAAATTATAAATGGAAAATGGAAATTATTGATAATTTGGATTATATCTCAAAACGGAGTTGTTCGTTTTAATGAACTACAACGAAAGGTTACAGGCATATCAAGCCTAATGCTCTCAAAAAATTTAAAGGAACTTGAAGAAGATTGTCTTATTATTCGCCATCAATACAATGAAATTCCGCCAAGAGTAGAATATGAATTATCAGAACTTAGTCAAAAGCTTATAGCTGTTCTACAGTTTCTTGGTGAATGGGGAGATGAAGTTTATAAACATAAACATCCATCTATCTAACACAACTTTCTTCTTGAAACAAAATAAGAAGGAGAATCACCTCCATCATCTGGACTTGCTTCTCCTCTGTTACTTAGGTACATTATTAAGTTATCATTCATAAAGGAAACTCGACTCGTATACACTCACTGAGTAAGTGATTCACATCAAATCACTTTTTTAAGGAAGGGGTTGTCTCTAAATTACTAAAAAGTCATTTAGAGACAACCCCTTTTCTTATTTATATTACATGAGATTTTTATAGAAAATAAACCTTCTATTTTTTAATTCTTATTATTCTCATATTTTCATCATATTTAATACCTAGTTCATTAGACATTAATTCGTTTAACTTAATAAGCTGCTTGTGATATTCTCTATACTCCTTGCTTAATATCTTCATGTTAGGTACAAATATATCATAGTATCCACTACTATTAAAAAACTCATTAAGTTCCTTTTTAAACTTATAAAACGGATTCATTACTTTTAATAATGGTTCATCATTTTGCTTATCTATATTATCTAATATTTTTTTCTTATATGACTTTAATTCCTCACCTTTAGCATTTAACATATTATTTATTTCATTTCTTGTGTCATCACTTATTCTTTTTGCCATTTCATCTGTTGTATTTTCATATCCGCTCTCAATTATTCTAGGTATCTTCAATTCTGGAACATTATCTAAAAACTCAACAATTTCAATCCATGCTTTATATTTTTCTGCTGTATCTAAAGGTTCATTCAAATATGGTGAAAAATGATATGCTAAATACTTTCCTATTCCACTTGGAAAAACTCTAACTAATTCTCTCTTGATAAACTCTCCATTATTTTTTTCAATTTCTATAATCTCCTCATTTAGTTCCTTTATAGTTTTTTCATCAAAATCATTATTTATAATTTTTTCCAAATATATTTTTTGCATTTTTATCTGAATTTCTTTTTTCTGCTTCTCCTGAATGATATTATTAAGTATGTTCTTTTTATCTTTACTTATTAACACTGTTTTAATATCTTTAATTGCTATATCTAATTTTCTATATAAAGAAATCTCATTTAATAATACTATATCATCTACTGAATACTCTCTATATCCATTACTATTCTTTTTAGATTTTATTAATCCTTGTTCCTCATAATAAGATATAGCTTTCTTTGTTAAACCAGTTAAACTACAAACTTCACTTATTAACATATCATCACCTCTCTTTTCTATGTTAATCTACTCCCTTAGGTAACAGTCAATACAAAACTCACTCTTTTTTGTAATTAAGTATATTACTTCTGGTATTGTATGCAAAAAACTCCCCCTCCGTTCAGTGCAAGGGGAGTTCTATCTATTATATTCACACCTAAAACTAAATGTTTAATTCTGTTCCAGTGCTAATGTATGAGATATTACTACTTAAAATATCTTTCAATTTCTTAAATGCCTTTTCTCCAGTACAATGACCTGTGTAAACTCTTTCTATATTTTCATCTCGAATTTTGTTTATAAGTATATTAATTTCTTCTTGTGACGGACCTAATATCTTTATTAAAGGAATTCTAACTAGATGAAACCCTCCTACTATTGCCTTGATTTTTTCTCTTGGAAATCTATTTCTGACAGTTTCAATAATATTAGCTGTACCATTGTGTGAACAGCCTGTAAAAATAGTTAATTCATCCTTCTCTCTAATAACCATAATTAATTCATGGTCAAATTTATCTCTAGTTACTTCGTTTCCATATTTAACAAATAAGTACTTGTTACCTTCTGGAGTTTTATATCGTTTCTCTATCTCAGAAATAATATATACATTATCCATTATTTCTGTAAATCCATCAACATAATTAATTCTGTCAGAATACTCATTAAACACTGTTTTGTTAATTCCAATACTATTGCTGAATAACATGGTGCGGAAATAAAAGTCTCTCTCTACGCCTCTTTTAGCATATGTTCTTGCTCTATCATTTATTTGAAAAAATGATGAAAGCCCCCCACCATGGTCATGATGACCATGTGAAAGAATTACAGCATCAACTTGCTGTAATTCTATCCCCATTCTTTTAGCATTTACTATAAAATTGCCAGTTCTGCCTGTATCAAAAAGTATACGTCTATCCTTTGTTTCTATATAAATAGATAGGCCTTCTTCGCAAATTAAATCCTTTGAGCCATTCTTTGTATTTTCTATTAATACAACAACTTTCATATTTCTCTCCTTTTGATAAGAGATCTTTACTTTCAAATTAAATGTTGCTAGTAACTAATCATTTATTCTTGTAAAATGGACAAGTGTTTCTGCATTCTCAGCTATTTCCTCTGCAGCCGTTGTAATATCTTTAAACTTTGTAGATTGGTTATCTGCTATTTCTAAAATACTATCTATCTGTCTCTTAATAAATTCTACCGCTTCTTTCATTTCACTTAATTGTTTATATACGCTTTCACTAGATTCTTTGCTGGTTAGAGAAAGCTTTCTCATTTCTGATGCTACAATAGAAAATCCTCTTCCATGCTCACCAGCTCTTGCTGCTTCAATTGCAGCATTTAAAGCTAGTAAATTAGTTTGTTGGGCTACATTTTTGATCATGCCTATTACCTTATCTGAATCTGCAATCTTTTTTTCTGTAATCTTAGCTGATTCATTTATATCATTAATCATACTAGTTAGCTTTTGAATGTCCATAGAAGCTTCATTAATATTTGCACTTGTTTCCTCAATAGCACTAAACATACTTTCTGATGCATTACTGATTTTAACTTCATTTTCAATATTTATTGCATAGCCTACTGCTCCTATAGCGGTTCCCTGTTCATTCCTTATAGGATATGTTACAGATTTGAATGGGAACCCATAGACTTCCTTTGGCACTATTGAAGATATTATTTTATTTTCCATTATAGTCTTTCTTAAAGGGTCGTTATCTGGTATTAGATCTCCTACTCGTATATTTATTCTCATTTTATCACCAGGATAGTAGCCTAAAAACTTTTCAGTATCGGTTATCGAAGTCATTATATCTTGCTGAATTAGTTCCTTTAGGTGCGGTAATACATCCATGAAGGACTCTAGAATTCTTTCTTTCAAAAATCATCTCCCCTTTATCTGCATTAGTTAACTTAATTATATACTGAATTAATAAAAAAACAACAAGATACTACATTCAAAAATTAATATTTTTACATATATATATCCATCGCTAAGAATTTCTCTATAGCCTAATTGATTTATCATGAAGTTGTAGTACTTAGCTAACTTATTAATAGTATATAACACTAGATTCATAAATGAATCTATAAATTCATCTTAAATATAGTATTACTTATAGAAATTATGGAGAAATTATTTGAGTAAGATAAAATAATAATTCTATAAGGAGGCTATGGTATGCATAATCAAGGTGTAATGACTGAGCAAGAACATAGTGAGCAAATGAGAAATGATGGTGAAGGCGCTGTAATTACAAATTCTACCTCTGAAAATATTATAGTGTACGGTCCTACAAGAGCAACAGACTCTGGTAACTTCGATAAGTCTTGGTACATTTTACACCCTGGTAAAACTACTCCTAGAAATGGAGAGTTTCAGGGTTTCTTTATACCAAAGGATAGAAAATTTGAACAAGAAAGTGGAGAAACTGTACAAGGACCAGCAGCTGTTATGTATTCAGCTCCAAAGGTCGTAACAATTACAAGTAGTGGAGATCAATATGTAGAAAAGAATGAACATAATGATGGAGTATTCAACGCAGCTGAAATAAACTGGCCTATACCAGATTTTAGCTCAGACAATTGTCAAAATATGACTAGTACTCAATACGAAATTCAAGATTATTAAACATTAAAATAGACCTAGAAGTTTTTTTCTTCTAGGTCTATTTTAATGCACGTAAAGATATTTATGTTTATCACCATTGATAAATTATCAATAATAAAAAGGAAAAAAGCCAACATGGGGGAGCATGTGGCTTAATAGGGGATATTTGCTTAATAGAAATTTTATTTATCTAAAACCCTTCGCTCTGGTTTTAGATAAATTTCGACTTCGTCTACAATAAAATAATATCATTTATAACATAATTAGTCAATATCTTTATTTTAAAAATTATTATTCGACATTATTGTATGAAAATAAAGTTTGATTCAAAAAGTAGCAAAAAAATTAAAAAACTTGGATAATATAGACTTAAAAGTCTACTTATCCAAGAATTGTCCCTATTTCTTCTTTACTCTATTTGGTTTAGCCTTTGGTTTTATTTTAATATCTTTTTGTTTGTTATTTGCTCTCCTATTTCCAGTATTATATATAGCCCCACTTCTTAAATCTACGAACCATAAAAAGAATACTATGAATACAGCAGATTGAACATACTGCCAAACTGTACCATTTAAATTATAATTATAGTAAGAAGCTATCATTGTTGGCAGGAAAAAGGATATTATAGCTAATGCTAGTATCAACCACTTGTTTGGACGAAGCTTCGATAAAAGATGGATTTTTAGTTGATTATAAACAACTAAAAAGATTACTACAAAAAATAAAATTTGCAAAACTACCGTTAACCACAATGGCATTTTGTCTTCCCCCTTTAGATTATGTATATTACTTCTATTATTATATACTTTTTCCTTTATATCAATACCTTTTTAATTGAGTAGGTTAAATCGATGTGAATCAGCTGTTTCCATAGACATAAAAATATACCTGTAAGTTTCTGTATTTTTAAGTTCCTTTCACTTTTTATCGGTGATATTTTTCTAAAGTATATATTTTTACCGTTATTATTGTAATATTATTAAATTATATTGATTATAATTGTTAAATCTTTTATATTCACCTCCTTTTACTGATTTTTGTTTAATCCTATATTATTGATAACGTTTTAATTTATTAAATTAATAAAAATTTTTGGTATAATATTAGTAAATTTATATTATATGTGCATATTAATTAAGGAAATGTTACAAATGTTACCAAGGAGTGATAAAATGGGTTTAAAAGTACATGGTTTAGATGATTTGGATCTTCAAATATTAGATATACTTATTAAAGATTCAAGAATTCCCTTTCTTGAAATAGCTAGAACATGCCACGTAAGTGGTGGTACTATCCATGTTAGAATGAAAAAAATGGAGGACATGGGAATCATAAAAGGAACGAAACTAATTATAGATAATTCAAAACTAGGTTATGATGTATGCTGCTTTATAGGTATTTATCTTGATAAGGCTAAATCCTTTAATGAAGCTTTAGAGCAATTACAGTTAGTAAAAGAAATTGTAGAACTTCACTATACCACTGGCGAATATTCCATATTTGTAAAAGTAGTGTGTAGAAATATAGCAGATCTTCAAAATTTACTTATGAATAAAATTCAATCTATAGATGGCATTCAAAGAACAGATACCTTTATATCTCTATTTCAACCTATAGATAGAAACATAGATATTAATATATTGGATACTTAATAATATTTAGGGAAATTTTTTCCCTTTTTTTTTATTTTTTGCTTATATTTTTTTGAAAGATGCAAATAATATTTCTGTATAAAAAAATAAAGGAGATGTTTGTATGAGAACATTAGATGCTATCGCACTAATATTAGTTGTAATAGGTGCTATCAACTGGGGACTAATAGGATTCTTTAATTTCAATTTAGTGGATTCAATATTTGGTACAATGTCAGCATTTAGTAGAATTATTTATGCTCTTGTTGGTATAGCAGGATTATACGCACTTTCATTCTTTGGAAGAAACAGAAATAATGATAGAGGCGAAGTTAAATAGTCTTTTACTAGAAAATAAAAAGAGGAAAATCACCAAGATGGTTTTCCTCTTTTTTGCTGAAGTTGAATTTTCTTTTCCAGCAGCTACTTAAGTTCTTTCTTTATTCCTCTCCCTAAGGTATTGTTATAATCAATAAATTCATAAACATCTTCTCCAAAGAACCCACTAAAGTTCTTCAGCTCCTCTAAGGATATATCCTCTATAGCCTTATCCTTTTCCTCACAATAAAGTACTATTTCCCCTATTACCTTATGTGCATCCCTAAAAGGCATACCTTTATTCACCAGATAGTCTGCTGCTTCTGTAGCATTTAAGAAACCTTTTTTAACAGCATTGAAAGTATTTTCTTTCTTTATTTTTAAAGAGGAGAGCATACCACTCATTATCTTCAAACAGCTTAAAACTGTGTCTAAAGAGTTAAAGAACTGTTCTTTGTCTTCCTGCATATCCTTGTTGTAGGCAAGGGGAATGCCTTTCATAGTTGTCAGCAGGGACATGAGCCCCCCGTATACTCTCCCAGTTTTACCTCTTATAAGCTCTGCAGCATCTGGATTTTTCTTTTGAGGCATAATGCTGCTTCCTGTTGAAAATTCATCATCTATTTGAATAAAATCAAATTCCTTTGTACTCCAAAGAATTAACTCCTCGCTTAGGCGGCTTAAATGCATCATTATTATTGAAAAACAGGACAATAATTCTATAACATAGTCCCTGTCACTTACTCCGTCTAAAAAGTTGTCTACAGGTTTTTTAAAGCCTAATTCCTTGGCTGTAAAACTTCTATCTGTATTATAGGTTGTTCCAGCTAGTGCACAGCAGCCTAGTGGACTTTCATCTAGTATTTCTATGGCATTTAATACTCTCTTTTTATCTCTTAAAAGCATATTATGATAAGCCATTATATGATGTTTAAAGGTTACCACCTGTGCCCTTTGAAGATGAGTGTATCCCGGCATTAAAAAATTATTTTCTTCACCAAGCTTTACTATCACCTGTTGTAGATTTTCTATATTATCTACTACTTCAAAGGCCTTCTTCTTAGCATAGAGCCTTAAATCCACTGCCACCTGATCATTTCTGCTTCTAGCTGTATGAAGCTTTTTGCCTACCTGACCAATTCTTTCTATTAGATTTGTTTCCACAAAGCTGTGTATATCCTCATAATCTCCCTCTATTAAGAGATTTCCCTCTTCTATATCTGAAAGTATTGAATTTAAGCCATTTATTATAGTTTCACATTCTTCCTCTGTTAAAATACTACACTTAGTAAGCATCTTAACATGTGCTATACTCCCTTGTACATCTTCATAATAAAGAGTGCTATCAAAGCTTAGAGAACTATTAAAGTCCTCCATAAGCTTATTTTCAGCCTTTTTAAATCTTCCGCCCCAAAGCTTCATGATTAATCTTCCTTACTTCTTTCCATCATAGCTTTAATCTTTAATGGAAGTCCAAATAGATTTATGAAACCTTCTGCATCTTTGTGACTATAGGAGCTTGCACCAAAGGAAGATATATGTTCGTCGTAAAGAGCATATGGTGTGTCTATACCTGCTATCATTACATTACCTTTATATAGCTTTAATTTTACTGAACCAGTTACATTTTTCTGAGTGGAATCTACAAAAGCATCTAATGCTTCTTTTAATGGTGTAAACCATAGTCCATCATATACTAATTCTCCATATTTCTGTGCTACTATTTGTTTAAAGTGGAAGGTCTGCTTATCAAGAGTTAGTCTTTCAAGGTTTCTGTGTGCCTCATAAAGAATTGTTCCACCTGGAGTTTCATAAACTCCTCTTGATTTCATTCCTACTAGTCTGTTTTCTATTATATCAATTATTCCTATTCCATTTTCTCCGCCAATTTTATTCAAAGTCTCTATTAATGCTACTGGAGCTATCTTTTCTCCATTTAGCTTTGTAGGAATTCCTTGTTCAAAGTATACTTCTACATAACTAACTTCATCCTTTGCTTTTTCAGGAGGAGTTGTCATAAGATACATACCCTGATTATGCTCATTTTGCGGCAACTCAAGTTCTCCGCCTTCATGACTTAAATGCCATAAATTTTGATCTCTTGAATATATCTTTGCCTTAGTTACAGGTATGTCTACTCCCTTAGCCTTAGCATAGTCTATAGCATCTTCTCTTGACTGTATGTCCCATATTCTCCAAGGTGCAATTACCTTTATTGTAGGGTCAAAGGCTGCTATGCCAAGTTCAAAACGTACTTGGTCGTTTCCTTTTCCTGTAGCTCCGTGAGCTATGTATTTAGCTCCTTCAGCATGTGCTATTTCAACTAACTTTTTTGCAATTAATGGTCTTGCAAAAGAAGTTCCAAGTAAATATTTTTCTTCATAGACTGCACCAGCTTTTATGCCTTTGAATATATAATCAGTTACAAATTCTTCTACTACTTCTTCTATATATATTTTAGAAGCCCCAGTTTTTAAAGCCTTTGCTCTAACCTCTTCCATGTTGTCTTCTTGTCCTACATTTACGCAAGCTGCTATAACCTCTAAATCATAATTTTCCTTTAACCACGGAATTATTATTGATGTATCTAATCCTCCTGAGTATGCTAAAACAACTTTATCTTTCATTACTATTACCCCCAATTTCTAATTGGAAGGGGAAGAGTATCTCTTCCTTAATTCCAATTATTTTATAATTAATTTGTCAAATATAACTCACTTGTAAGTGTTATAAACTTCTTATTATAAAACCTTCTCTAAAAATGCCTTTGTTCTTGCTTCTCTTGGATAGGAAAAAATTTGCTCAGGATTTCCTTGTTCAACAATCTTTCCTCCATCCATAAATATAACTCTGTCAGCTACCTCTTTTGCAAAACCCATTTCATGAGTAACAACTACCATAGTCATTCCTTCTTTCGCTAGGTCCTTCATTACATTTAAAACTTCTCCAACAAGCTCAGGGTCTAGTGCTGATGTAGGTTCATCGAAGAGCATTATATCTGGATTCATAGCAAGTGCTCTTGCTATAGCAACTCTTTGTTTTTGTCCTCCAGAAAGTTTTGATGGATAATAATCTACTTTATCCTCAAGGCCAACCTTAGTTAAAAGCTTTTTAGCTCTTTCTAATACCTCACCTTTATTTTCTTTTTTAACCACAACTGGCGCCTCTGCTACATTTTGAATTGCTGTCATGTGAGGGAACAGATTAAAGTTTTGGAAAACCATTCCCATCTTAGTGGTAATATTTCTTATTGATTTCTTATCCTTTGGATTAAGTTCTTCTCCCTCAATAACTACCTTACCACCACTAATTTCCTCTAGATGGTTTAGACATCTTAGGAAAGTACTCTTACCTGAACCTGATGGTCCAATAACAACTAAAACCTCACCTTTTTTAACCTTTACGTTTAAGCCTTCAAAAACTGTAAGATCATTAAATTTTTTAGTTAAATTAGTAGCCTCTATCATATAACTCTTAGGTGAAAAATCTATACAATTATTTTGTAATGCACCTTCCATAAATCTCTTCCCCCTTATTAAAATAAGATGTATCACTTATCTATATTTAAATTCTCTTTGCTATCTATAATAATTAGATATATTTTTAGTAGACAGCCAATTTTCTTTCAAAGAATGAGAAAACTGCTGTAAATATTGTTGTCATAATAAGATATAATAAACCAGCTGTTAAAAATACCTCTATAGGCTTAAAGGTAGTTGCATACATTTGTTGAGCAGACCTCATCAGTTCTACCATAGCTATAGTTGATACCAAGGAGGTATCCTTAAGCATTGCAATAAACTCATTCCCTACTGGTGGTATTATTACCTTAAATGTCTGCGGTAATATTATTCTCTTCATAGTATCACCATAAGTAAAACCTAAAGCCTTGGCTGCTTCAAACTGTCCTTTATCTATAGACTGAATTCCACCTCTTATTATCTCCCCCATATATGCAGCGCAATTTAAACCTAGTCCAATAACTGCTGCCTGAAAGGGCGTTAACTTAACTCCTATAAAAGGTAGTCCATAGTAGAAAAAGAATAATTGTAATAACAGTGGTGTTCCCCTAAAAATCCATGTATAAAAGCTTGATATCCATCTTAATACTGGATTCTTCGCAAGCTTTAAAAGTGCAAGGAACACTCCTAATATGGTTCCCATAATTAAAGTAATAACAGTAAGCTCTACGGTCATTACACATCCTTTTAACAGAATAGGTAATGTATTTTTAACTACTTCTATTTCCACAATTCTCACGACCCTTCCCCTTAAAGTTCAAAATAATAAGTACAAAATTTAATTCTTATGTTGTAAATAATTATACAACATATATTATATTTATTCAATACATTTTTATAATTTTTATTCGTTTTTTTATGCACCTTTTTATCTGTTAGTTTAACATGTTATTGAATCAACTGATATGCAATCACTTCTGACAGAGAGCTACACTTAGACACAAAAAGGAATCTTCTAAATATCCTCTATACATTATTATGCATATTACTTAAAAAAGTTCACTAATCAATTAGTATAAATATAAAATTTTTAAAAGTATAAAAATGAGATTATTATTGCAAATATGTTTAAACAACAATGGTTAAAAATATAAAAATATCATAAAAAACCATTATATATATTGAAGTTGTTATCACCAATTTTAATATATTCAATTTTCATCATTTTTTTGTATAAAAATACAATTATTTGCCTTTTTTAACATTTTAAATCAGTATTATTGAAAATTAACCACAAAAGTTATATAATGTAAAATAATATCATTAAATTTTAGGAGGAAAATTATTATGAGTAAAAAGAAAAGAGGCTTTCCTACAGCCTTTACTGTACTATTTATAGTTTTAATTTTGGCAGCTATTCTTACCTACATAGTGCCAGCTGGTTCCTATTCAAAATTAAAGTATGATACAGATAAAAAGGTTTTCACAGTAACAAAACCAGATGGTTCTGTAGATGAAATGCCAAGTAAGCAAGGAACTTTAGATAAACTTGGAATTAAAGTCGATTTGGAAAAATTTGAGGACGGAAGCATCAGTAAGCCTGTGGCGATTCCAGGAACCTATGAAAAGGTAGCCCAAAACCCTCAAGGCCCAATAGATGTACTACAAGCTCCACTAAAAGGTGTTTATGACACAGTGGATATTATTTTGTTTGTATTTATTATAGGTGGATGTATTGGTGTATTAAATAACAGCGGAGCTTTTGATGCTGGTATTGCAAGCCTCTCCCGTGCTACAAAAGGTAAGGAATTTTTACTAATCGTTATTATAACAGTATTAATAGCTTTAGGAGGTACAACCTTTGGCTTGGCAGAAGAAACCATTGCCCTCTATCCAATACTAGTACCTGTCTTTATGGCAGCAGGCTATGATGCCATTGTCTGTATAGCTGCCCTTTATATGGGATCTTCCATAGGTACAATGTTTGCTACAGTAAGTCCTTTCTCATCAGTTATTGGTTCAAATGCAGCGGGAATAACCTTTACCGAAGGACTTACAATGAGAACAATAGGTTTAGTTATTGCAACAATAATAACTATTATCTATATAGTTAATTATGGTAAGAAAATTAAGAAGGATCCAACTAAATCACTAATATATGATCAAAAGGAAGAACTGGAAGAAAGGTTTTTGCAGGATCATACTAATAAAGAAATCCCTGAATTTACTTTTAGACGCAAACTAATGCTCTTAATATTTGGTGGTGCCTTCGCGGTAATGATTTGGGGTGTTTCCTCCCAAGAATGGTGGTTTACTGAAATGACTGCACTATTCCTAGCTGTTGGAATAATCCTTGGAGTACTCTCTGGTCTAGGAGAAAAGGAATTTGTCAATAAGTTTGTTGCCGGTGCTGCTGATTTAGTAAGTGTTGCACTAGTTGTAGGAGTTGCAAGAGCAATCAACCTAATAATGGAAAACGGTTTAATCTCCGATTCAATCCTTAACGCAGCATCAGGATCAGTTCAAGGAATGAACAAAAGCATATTCGTCATTGTGATGCTATTAATATTCATAATTCTTGGCTTCTTTATTCCATCTTCATCAGGCCTTGCAGTGCTATCTATGCCAATTATGGCTCCTCTTGCTGACGCTGTTGGTTTGAACAGAGATGTTATTGTAAGTGCATATCAATATGGACAAGGATTAATCGCATTTATAACTCCTACTGGACTTATCCTTGCTACCTTAGCCATGGTTGATGTAACTTACGACAAGTGGCTGAAATTTATAATGCCGCTAATGGGTTATATCGCAGTCTTCTCAGCTGTAATGCTGCTAATTCAAGCAGCCTTCTAAAAAAATGGAGAATGAAGGTTTAAACTCTTCATTCTCCATTATCCATTACTTCTATATCTAAGCATTATTTCTTTAAATAACTCAGCAGTTGTTGGCGGTGTATATGAAATCGCATTAGCTCCTGCTTCAATTGTTTCTTTTATACTTTCTTCAGTTTTTCCTCCAGTAGCCATTATTGGAAAATTAGGATGATCCCTTCTTATCTTTCTGATAATCTCTGGAGTTTTACTACCTGCAGATACATTAAATATTGTAGCTCCTGCCTTTATTCTTTTCTCAAAGTCTTCTTTTTCAGACGCTACTGTAACTATAATAGGAATATCTATAGTATCCCTCACCGCTTCTATAACCTCATTAGATGTAGGCGCATTTACTACAACTCCCATAGCACCCTTGAACTCAGCATCAAGAGCTAAGTTAACAACTCTTTTTCCCATAGTAAGTCCACCACCTACGCCACAAAAAATAGGTACATCAGAAGCAGCTACTAAAACTTCTGTAATTACCGGTTGCGGAGTGAATGGGTATACAGCCATTATGGCATCTGCATTAGTGTTTTTTATAACAGCAACATCTGTGGTAAATAGAAAAGACTTTAATCTCTTTCCAAAAACCTTAATGCCGCTTGCAGCTCTTATAGCTTCTGGAACAACTATTATTTTGTCTCTAAGAGTTCCCTTTATTTCTGGCACAAATTTACTTATCTTCTCGCTCATATTTTCCTCCAAAAAAACCTATTATATATTATTTTATCTTAACTGTCGAAAATATTCCATAGAAAAATATATAACAATATTTTTTTCATTTATTTGCCACAGAATTTATTAATACTAAAGATATTAATTTTATCAGGAGGTAGCAACAGTTGTTAATAAATATGACAAAGTATGACTTAAGCTGATAGATTAACCCTAATATTATTATTCGTTTAATATAGTTTAAGATGATGACTTTAATAATGCTGCGTAGCAGTTAACTGCCATGTGTCAAATCTATTTCTTGTGGTACTTCTTTAAAAATCATACAATACAAGTATCTTATAAAACCTTATTTCTAAAAATATGTTTCTAATAAAACAGTATTAATGCCGCTAGGAATCAGAATAATTATTATGTTAAAATGGATAAAATAGTAATTACATTAGTATTGATAATATATAAAAATAAATATTAGAGATTTAAAGGAAAGTAAGTGAGAAATTATTGAAACTAACAATAAAAGCACTGTTGATAAATCAAACAAAGAATCAAATTAAAATTATAGATAATATGATGTTGGTATTTTCTACTGCTATAAGATACTCTTTTAAGAGAATATTACAAGGTCATAAAATTGGAGATTTAGAAAAAGATGTAGCTTTTAAATTTAATCTTAATATAAGACAGGCAAAAGATGCAGTAGAAAGTGCAAGGCAAACTATTGTTTCACAAAAAGAATTAGTAAAAATGAATTATGAAAATTACGTTAAAAAGATTACTAAAATCGAAAATATTTTAAAGGATAGGAAGAAAAGTCTATCAGAAAAGAAACGAACTTCTTTGCTTAAAAAGTTAGATAGAAGACAAAGAAAAGCTAATTATTTTAAGGAATTCATCCATACTAATGCTATTCCACCTGTAGTTTTTGGAACTAAACAAATGTTTTTAAAAAGGTGCAAGGGTCTAATATCTAATGAAGAATGGAAAGCTTGCAGAAATAATCGTATATACTCAAGAGGAGATAAAACTAAAAAGGGTAATCCAAATTTAAGAGTAATAATAAATAATGGCATGAGTTATCTACAGATATCTACCCTTGAAAAAACTAAAAATAATAGAGCAGTAAAAATAGAGGTTCCTATATATTTGCCACAAAAGTTGTCTAAAAAAACTGGTAAGGTAAATGGAACTGATTATAGAAGCCTATTTTTAAATCATTTGGCTACTGGTGAAGCTTATCAAGTAGAAATGATTAAGAAAAAAGACAAATATTATTGCCATATAACCTTTGGATTAGCAAAATCAGATGAAGTATATACAGGACATAATGGCCTTATAGGTATAGATACCAATCCAGATGGTATTGCCTTAACTATGATAGATAACAAAGGTAACTACAAATGGCATACTTACTTGAAACAACATGAACTATTATATGCTAGAAGTAATAGAAGATTAAACTTATGTGGTGAATTAGTTAAGAAAGCTGTTTTAATAGCTAAAGCTTATAATTGTGGGTTAGTTATTGAGAACTTAAAATTCAAAAATGATAAAGATGTTCAACGTAAATTCGCAAGAGTAAAGCATGGATTTATATACTCAAAACTGCTGACAATGATTGAAACATCTTGTTATAAAGAGGGCATAGAATTACTTAAAATAAAACCACAGTATACAAGTAAAATAGGATTATATAAATATTGCCATCAATATGGAATGGAAGTCCATAATGGTGCTGCCATGGTAATAGCTAGACGAAGTTATAAGTTTAAAGAAAGAATACCTAGGATATTAAAAGATAAACTTATAGATAACATTGGGTTATTTAATCAAAAGAATGAATGGAGTAAATGGAATTATATAAATAAAATTATAAAGAGAAAGGTAGGTGAAAATCCTGATTCTTGGATAGTGAATAGGAAACAAATATTAGGAATAGCATAAATCTCAACCTTTAAGGTATAAGAACTGCCAGAGTACACCTAGAAGGAAAGGCTCTGGTGGAATAATATATTTGAGGAATGGGTAACACCCATAATCTTGCAGTACTTAAGCAGAGAGCCAAAATCTATGATTTTGTGCGAATCGGTTAAGCAGACACTCAAAATCATAGATTTTATAGTGGTCGCTTGCTCTTCGAGTACTCCTTTGAGGAACGAAAAGGAGTTTCCTTAAAGAAGGCTTAAGGCATTACTTTAATGTAAAGCGAGATTTTAAGATGGTTGTCTTAATCCTAGTAGTTGAATCCTGTGATACTACCGTTCTATTTGATTAATAGAACGAAAAACTATGAAAAATTCAGTTTGTCATAGTTTTAGAAATCAGGTACTTCTATGAACTTAAATTGGTCTTTAAAGGAACTTTACGAATCCTTTGAAAGTAAAAATTTTAAAGAGGACTTAAGGGAATGTGATAATTCTATACAAAATTTCATCCAGTGGGTAGAAACTTTCACTAAAGACTGTGATAACTTTATAAAAAATCTTGAAGAATTTATAAGGCTAAAAAGCCAACTGGAGGATTTATTTAGCAGGCTTTTTGCCTTTTGTCAGCTGAACTTAAGTGTTGAAACTAACAACAACGCAGCATTAAAAAACCTTGAAATATTAGAGCAAAAGTACGCCTCTCTTGCAGAAGCTGATGCAAAAATTAAAAAGTGGATTGGAAATACAAACAACCTAAATAACCTTATAGAACATTCTACTTTACTTAAGGAACACTCCTTTTATTTAAAGGAAATACAATTAAATAGTAAACATGTTTTAAGTGATAAAGAAGAGGCTGTAATTGCTAAAATGAAAAACACCGGCTCTAGCTCTTGGGCAAAATTAAGAGACCTGCTAACTTCCTCAGTAAAAGTTGATATAGAGCTTAATGGAGAGAAAAAACAGCTGCCACTTACAGTTATAAGAAACATGGCCTACGAAAAGGATGAGGAAACAAGAAGGAAGGCTTATGAAGCAGAACTAGATTCTTATAAAAAAATAGAAGAAGCTGTAGCTGCCTGCTTAAACGGAATAAAGGGAGAAGTCATAACAACATCAAAGCTTAGAGGCTATAAATCTCCCCTAGAAGAAGCACTAATAAATTCCAGAATGGATGAAGAAACTCTAGACGCAATGCTTGCTGCTATGAAGGAGAGCCTTCCTAGCTTTAGAAAATACTTTAAAAGAAAAGGGGAGCTGCTTCAGAAAAACAACGGACTTCCTTTCTACGATATCTTTGCCCCAATAGGTAAATCAAATATGGAATTCCCTTATGAAAAAGGTAAGGAATTTGTCTATGAAAACTTTAAAACCTTTAGTACTAAGCTCGCTGACTATGCTAAAAAAGCTTTTGATAATAACTGGATTGATGTAAAACCTAAAGAAGGTAAGGTAGGCGGTGCCTTCTGCTCTAATCTTCACAGCATAGGTGAAAGCAGAATTATGCTTAACTATGGAGATAAATTTGATGATGTAATTAC
Source organism: Clostridium sp. CX1 (assembly GCF_025398335.1). Lineage (GTDB taxonomy): Bacteria > Bacillota > Clostridia > Clostridiales > Clostridiaceae > Clostridium_AM > Clostridium_AM tanneri. The sequence continues at coordinate 34,245 of NZ_JAODOO010000015.1, read as the reverse complement.
CCTTGCTCATGAGCTTGGACACGGATATCACGGCGAATGCTTAAAGGATGAAGCTATTCTAAACAGCGATTATCCAATGCCTATTGCAGAGACTGCTTCAACCTTTTGTGAAACTATAGTTAAAAAGGCTGCAGTTAAAAATGCTTCGAAAGAAGAAGCCTTTACCATATTAGAAAGCGAAATAGGTGACTACGCTCAAATAATTGTAGATATATACAGCCGATTCTACTTTGAAAGTGAAGTATTTAAGAGAAGGGAAATCAGTTCCTTATCTCCTTTAGAATTAAATGAAATTATGATAGAAGCTCAAAAATATACTTATGGTGATGGTCTTGATGAAAAGTATCTCCATCCTTATATGTGGATATGTAAGCCTCATTACTATGATGCAGACTATAATTTCTATAACTTCCCTTATGCCTTTGGATTGTTATTTGCTAAAGGTCTGTATGCAGAATACTTAAAAAGAGGAGAGGCCTTTATAGAGGATTATGATAAGCTTTTAAAAGCTACCGGGAAAATGAACCTTGCAGATGTGGCTAAGCTTATGAATATTAATATTAAGAACATAGAGTTCTGGAGAAGTTCCTTAAGAATTATGGAAGAAGATATTAATAAGTTTATGAAGTTAAGTGAGGAGTATCTGTAAAATCATAAATATTATATATATTTAATAAGCAGGTTTGTTTCTGCTAGTATTGTTAACATTTATTCTGGTACTTATAGAAAAAATAGTAGCCTCTCCAACGCAAATGGATGCTACTATTTTTTATTTATCTCCATACATTCACAGCCTCTAAATAATATCTTAAAAGCTGAGGTCTTACTAGGGTATTTGTCATTATATCCTTCTTATCCACCATTTCATCCTTACTAAACTTAAATAATCTATCTACAGTTTCACTATTCAAAAACTTTGTCTCTACACCTAATTTAATATCTTCAACATCTATGGGTACCTTTGTTACCAACTGAAAGCCCCAATCTCCAAAGGTTGGCACCTCTACGTGATATGGAATTACATTAAAACCTTCCTCTTCAATAGTCTTATTTATACACCAATACGCTTGTCTTGCATAGTATGGACTTGTTGATTGTACCGACATAGCCCCTGTCTTAGCTAAATTATTACCACATAATCTATAAAATACACTAGTATACAGTTTGTTTAAGCTTTCATTATTCGGATCTGGTAAATCTACTATTATTACATCATAGATTTCTTTATTCCCTTCCACAAATTTAAAAGCATCATTATATACAAGCTCTACCTTTTTATCACTTAAGGATTGGTTATTTAGTTTTACAATATGGGGATTTGTACTGCTTAGCTGTACCATTTCCTTGTCTAAATCCACTAAGGTGATTTTTTTAACCTGTGGATATTTCAATATCTCTCTAACAGCAAGACCATCTCCACCGCCTAATACAAGAACCTTTTCTGTTTTCTTAGCCACATTCATTGGTATATGTACCAAGGTCTCGTGATATCTATATTCATCACTGGCGGAGAACTGTATATTGCCGTTTATAAACAACCGCAAATCGTCCTTGTGTTTTGTAACTACAATATTTTGATACTTAGTTTGCTTGGATAAAATTATCTTGTCTCTATAGAGCTTTCCTTCTATAGAGCTGGCTATACTATCAGAAAAAATTGTTCCGATAAACATTAATATGAATAATACTATAGAGATTATTTTAAAACTTTTTAAGTTTTTAATATATTCTTTATAGCCATAAATTATAACAAGAGAAACTACTATATTTAAAGCTCCTATCAAAAAAGCAGTAGTAAAGTATCCAAACTTGGGAAGCAGTACTAACGGAAAGGCTATGGAGCCTATTAATGCTCCTATATAGTCGAAACTAAATATAGTAGACAAGGTCACCCTCAAGTTTTTTGTGTTATCTTCTATAACCCTGGTTAACAAGGGTATCTCAAGTCCTACCAAGGTGCCTATACCAATTATTTCTAGGTACATTATTAATTCATAGCTTTTAATATAAATATTTGAGAGGAATAGCACTAAGGTACTTATCCCTCCCAACACTCCTACAGCTATTTCTACAACAACAAACCAATCAAAAAGTTTGCTTTTAATATGTTTAGATAGATATGAACCTAGCCCCATGGCGCTCATGTATAGACCTATAGTTATGGAAAATTGTTTTATACTGTCTCCTACTAAAAATGAACTAACGGAACTAATCAATACCTCATAAATAATGGAGCAGCCTGAAATTATTAAGGTTGTTAACATTAGTAATTTGTAATTGAACTTTTTAACTTCATTCACTTGTATCACCTGCACCCTCTTATATTTAGTTAAATATGTCCGAGTTTTTAGGATATAGAGGCGCTTTAAGAATTTAAATTTCTATATGTCTATTTATATATGAAATTCTTTAAAACTACTATAATCTTTCTAATAAATAGCACCACTTATTACTATTGACAACCCTATAAACAATCCCATAACCATCAACCCTGCCGCAGGATTTCCCTCTGCTATCTCCTTATTTAGGTTGTATTTCTTATTCATTGCCAGCATAGCCAAATATCCTAGGATACAGGCAGCAATTCCAAGAAAGAAGTATATCATTGTACCCATTATTCCTTCTAATAAAGTAGCCGTTGAAGTTCCTATTACCGGAGACATTATTGCCCCCTTTAGAATTATTCCCACTCCAATATATATGCCTGCTGTTATATAGCCTACTGCCACATTTTTATTTTTTATTTCTGTTGGGAAATGGCAAGGTATAACTACATCCACTAGAAAAGTTCCCAAGCTCATTAAAACTATTCCTATTCCACAATACATTATGGTATTTAGTATATCATGCATTTATAAACCCCCTTTCTTTATTTACCTGAACTAATTCCATCCCCTGATGATGACCTAGAGTTTACACTGCTCTGTCTTATGCTGTCAGAATATATTTTATATTTATTGCTGCTGCTTGGTGAAAAATTTCCACTTTTGTAATCACTATTGCTATTGCTTGGTGAGAAATTACCACTCTTATAATCACTATTGCTATTACTTGGTGAGAAATTACCACTCTTGTAATCACTATAGCCATTTTTTAAATCCTTATACCTGATTTGATCTTGGCTGTAGCCTCTGTTATAATAGTAGCTTCTGTAGTAGTTATTTGTGCTGCTGCTCCCACTATACACTGTAGTTCTACTTGAATAAACATACTCTCTTGAACTAACCTGTATCAATGTCTTTGAGTCCTTACTTGTATAAACTAATGCCATTTCATCCTTTGTTAATAACCCTACTGTACCATCCTCTTGATTTTCTTGGACGTCCTCTATGTTTCCTTCTAGCCCAGATATAATTAACTTAGCTGCTTCCTCTACTGTCATATTTCCAGAGTACACATTAGCCTTTTTACTTTGGTCTAAATCCGAAGTTATAGAAGTCTCATATTTAAAGTCACTGTTTGAAGCTATAAACTTAGATAGTCTGTTATCCTTGTTGTTTAACACACAGGACCTTAGAGTTAATATTATTGTTATAAGAGCAAAAATAGTCATAAATACAAGCTTTACATCTATTTTGTTTTTCTTAGTACTGTTTAGTATAGATGGGTTATACTTATTAATAGGTTCCTCTTCTAGTTTCTGAATATCTCTTTCCTTTATATAATACCCCTTTGAAAACTCCTGCTGTCCGCCCCAATTCTCTACTGATATTAACAATGTTTCTGTAATATCCTCGTACTCCTTATAAAATACTTCTTCCCCTAGATCTACATCTACATTTCCTCTATAGTCTTCTACCTTCGCTGACTTATTTTCTGTTTCTTTATATTCCTTACTTTTAATATTCTCTTCTAGAAACCCTTTGCTGTAGGACTCTTCACTATAAACAGCGTACTGGTTATTTAATTTGTCAACAGTTAACCATCGTATTTGAAAATTTTCTTTACTTTTCAGTTTATATTCAGTCCATGTTGCGCCATCGGAATCTCTAAATACTATGTATCCATCTATAGTAAATTTTAATCCCTTTATCTTAATACCAGACCCTAAGTCTAGTGATATATTACTATTAACCATCCCATCTCACCTGCCTTTTACTACCCCTTATTATCTAATTGGAATAATCTTTAAGCTTATACTAATATTATACATTATTAACGGAATATATCCATTATTTCTCATTAGTTTTCTTTCCAAATCCTGAGATATTATTATAGGGTAGTTGAATAATTAATAATCCATTCCCTTTAATTATGATGTACAACTTATGTAAACACTAGGCTGTTTTTGAGTATTCTTCTTTTATAATGAATTTCTTACGAGACACTTTGCTACCGGTTATATATTCTGAAAAAGGAATAAAACTAATTAGCTTAATAAAAACAGGGGTTACTACTACTGTTATAATTAAGGTTAAAACTCCTACTATAAGGTAATTTCTAGTATTGAATCTTATCATAATATCATTGGCAACATAGTTTATAACAATAACATGTGCCATATATGAAGCAAAGGAATAATCGCCGATAAATTTCATTGACTTATAAACCTTAACTTTTTCTACAAGTTTAACCGAGATCAAGTAAAATGCTAATATAGAAACTATCATATATAACAAGGATAGTATTCTCACATATTTCACTTTATTTATCTCATTTAGATAAGCATATATAAACAGCAGTCCATAAGCTCCATATATACCAACCTTAAATTCTACAAGTTTTTTCTTAATATACCCATAATTTAAAGCTAAGTACACTCCTAACACAAAGTATATAAACCAAAATAATATAGATATATTTATAATTCTCTGCTGTACTTCTGTAGGCGTTCCAAATATAAACCTCGCTGTGTTATCAGAAATAACTGACTGATACTTTGATATTTGATAATATAAACATAGTAATAGAACAAAGATGCTTGTCCTAATTTTAATATCTAAAGAATGTATTCTTTTAGCAATCCAAAGTAGTATAGGAAATATAAGATATAGTCCTAGAGCCATTCCCATATACCAAAGATGAAAGGCTCCATTTCCTGCAATAACCTGAACTATAAAGTCCTTAAACCTCTCTTCATTCCCAAGTTTAATCATATTTATTGCAGACCACATGACGTAAGGTATAAGTATGTATTTTATTCTTTTTGCATAATACTTTTTCCAATCAAAGTTGTTGAAACTTACATAAAAAAGAGCTACTGCACTGATAAACAAAAACATAGGCACTGCTGGTTTACCCATAACATACATAATCTTCATTACTGTATAGCTAGAGTATGGAAGTCCCTTAATATTAGAAAATCCCCCTAAGGTATGCTGTACTACAACAAATATAAATGCTATTCCTCTCAAAATATCAATTTCATTTAGTCTTTCTCGTTTCATATTTTACCAATGTTCCTTTCTTAAAATCCTGCTTACAATTGATTTTCAACAGTTTAAACTCATACTGCTTATTCTAACATACTTTTATTTATTTTTAAAAATTTATGTCACAGTTTACACCCAAATCAATTAGTAGAATCTCTTTATTACCCCATTGACTTATTACAACCAATAGAGTATAATTTCAATAATTTAATATCTGCATAACGAAGATTTGTGGTATTCTACATTTCGGAGTATAAGAAATAAAAGCTGCGATAAGAACTAGTAGCAATCAGTATACCAAACAGAAAGTTACCGCATGATGAGAGGTGCATGGTTAGCGATTGTGAATACATCTTTGAGCTTCGCACCGAATAGTTTTTCTTAGTAGGCTGCGACGGAGCATCTTCACCCGTTATCGTGATAAAGTATCTCATCTTATGGTGACGTACTTGATAAGGTAAGCAATGTGAGTTGTTTATAAATTTAAGGTGGTAACACGAATTTTATCTCGTCCTTTTTCTAAAGGGCGAGTTTTTTATTGCCTACTTTTATCTTCTTATAGACCTTGCTAATATTAAAAATAATATTTTCAGGGAGATGTTAAATATGCTAACAGCAAAGGAACAGATGAGAATTATCTGCAAAGGGGTACACACCCTTGTAAACCAGGAAGAGTTACTAGCAAAACTGGAAAAATCATTGGAGCAGAACAAACCTCTAACCATCAAATTGGGACTTGACCCTTCGGCACCGGATATTCATCTAGGGCATGCAGTAGTTCTCCGTAAGATCAAACAAATGCAGGACTTAGGACACCGTGCAGTAATTATCATTGGTGATTTCACCGGTAGAATTGGTGATCCAACAGGAAAGTCTAAGGGCAGAGTGGCTCTAACTGATGAACAGGTAAAGGAAAATGCCAAAACCTATTGTCAGCAAATCTTTAAAGTGCTTGATACGGAAAAAACAGAGGTTCGTTTTAATAGCGAATGGCTTTCTAAACTTAACTTTGAGGATGTTATCAAGTTAGCCGCTACTACTACCGTTGCAAGAATTTTAGAACGAGATGATTTTCAAAAGAGATATGAAAATCAGATTCCAATAGGAATTCATGAATTTTTCTATCCTCTAATGCAGGCATATGATTCTGTTGAACTTAAAGCTGATATGGAATTAGGTGGAACAGACCAAACCTTTAATATTCTTATGGGCAGAACCCTTCAGAAAACATTAGGTCAGGAGCAGCAAATTGCAATCTTTATGCCTATCCTTGAAGGTCTAGATGGTGTGGAAAAGATGAGTAAAAGCCTTGGTAATTATATCGGCGTTAGCGAACCTGCAGAGGTAATGTTTAAGAAGGTTATGGAAGTTCCTGATGAACTTATTATTAAATATTTTGAGTTAACTACTGATGAGCATCCTGATAAAATTGATAAAATCAAAACAGAACTAGATAATGGTGCAAATCCTAAGGATATTAAATATCTCTTAGCTAAAATTATTACATCACTTTATCATAGTCCAGAGGATGTGTCAAAAGCAGTTGACTATTATGATATAGCATTCAGTAAAAAATCTATTCCTGATGACATTCCAGAACTCTTAATAGAAACAGGAAAAGATACTATTTTCGATGTTATCCCTAAACTGATGGAGATGGACTTTGTAAAGAGTAAAAGTGAATTTATGAGATTGTTAACCCAAGGCGGGGTTCAGTTAAACGGTGAAAAACTGACATCATGTCATAGAGACAGAGTAATAACTTGCGGCGATGTGATGAAAATCGGAAAGAAGCGCTTTGTAAAGCTTATAAAATAACAGCTGCTTTAATACCATTATTTATATTAAGGGGGTTATGCACATGGAAGATTACAATATTGTAAAAAATGACTTTAATAAAATTTCACAACTTGAAGAGTTAAAATGGGATCATAATAATTGCTATTTTAAACAGCTCTTAAAACTTGTGTCAAATAATATAGAAACTTGCCTTGACATCGGTTGTGGTAAAGGCGAACTTTCATTTTTACTGTCTCAAAGATCAAAGGCTGTTATTGCAGTTGACCTTGCTGATAAGATGATTGAAAAGGCAAAAATTTTACACCCAAATAAAAATATCGAATACATTTGTGAAAACATTCTTGATATGGAGTTTAAAAATAATAGTATTGATGTTATCATTACAACAGCAACAGCACATCATTTACCTTATGAATGGCTTTTATCTTTTGCCAAAGATAAGCTTAAGAAGGGTGGAAAGCTGATTATACTAGACCTTGCAAAAGCTGAGTCATTCACCGATTATGTTATATGGACCAGTGCTTTTTTTCCTAATATTATAATGAATTTAATAAAGAATGGCAGGTTACAGAAAGATGATGCTCATTCAAAAGAAGTTTGGCAAAGACATGGCAAACATGATACCTATATGACAATAAGAGAGATAAAGGCTTTAGTTAAAAAGCATATACCAACAGCCATAGTTAAACGTAAGCTCTTCTGGAGATATTTATTGGTATGGGAAAACCATATATAGAACATTACTTTTGCTTGAAAAAATACAGAACAAATAAAGTGCACCTCCAATGTTAGATAGAAATCTAATATTTAGAGGTGCATTTTTTATGGTAGAGCATCTACTAAAAATCAAAACAATATAATCAGCAATCTTCTTATGTTACTGATAGTTATAAATCCTTAACAACCCTTTAATCCTTCTAATAATCTCCTCTTGTACATGTGCCGGCTCTAAACATTTACACTTATCACCGAAACTAAGCAAGAGATTATATCCAAATTCATCTTCCACAAAGGGGAAGTTCACCACTAATTTACTATCTCCATAGGACTGAATATTTTCTTCTCCGCAGTATTCCATCATCCTATCTCTTAGAGATTCATCAACTAAAAGCTTAATTGTAATAATGTTTTTCTCTATATATTCCCAAGATCCTAAGGCCTTGCCGTGAAACTCCCGTGGAGTAAATGTACCCTCAAGAATCTTAAGGGCTGAAATACGAGATAGTTTAAAAATACGGAAATCCTCTCTAGAATCACAGTAACCCTGTAAATACCAATTTGATTCCTTTAATACCAGCCTATAAGGCTCAACTTTTCGGTTGCTTCCTTTACCACCACGATCGTAATATTCAAAGGCTAGTAATCTTTTTTCATTAAGTGCCTCTTTAATTTTTTCAAGGTTGAGCTGCAAATTCTTGTTTCCCATCCATGGGGTAAGGTCTATAGAAATTTGTGTTGATTTTAATTCAATATCTCTAATCTTTTCATCTGGAACTAAAGCTTTCACTTTAGCAAGAGTATTAGTAATTTCGTCTTTAGTCATTGCTCCGGAGATACTTCCAAGGCCCATTAAAAGAGTTATGATATCGGAGGTAGTAAAAAGTTTCTTATCGATTTTATATTCTTCCATAATTCCAATGCCACCGTTAACTCCGGGGTAAGTAATTATAGGTATACCTGCTGTATTTATTGTTTCTATATCTCTATATATAGTTCGGGGAGTTACTTCAAACATTTCAGCAAGCTTAGTTGCGCTAATTTTTTTACGTTGAAGCAATATCATAATAATGGAGATTATTCTATCTATCTTCAATTATATCAATCCTTTGTTAATTTATATTTCATCATATAACCCTGACATACTGCTGTCAAGGTTATATGATAGAATAATACTATATTAAATAAGAAACTCTAATAGTAGTTTCAAACAACTTACAAAGGAGAATGAAAATGAACTTTTTAAAAGAATTTAATAGAATAATGGAAGAAACTACTAATATAGCCCTAGCGACTACTGTGAATAATATACCCAATGTTAGAATTGTAAACTTTTATTATAATCCAGAAAACAAAGGTGTTGTTTATTTTGCATCCTTCAAAACTAATCCTAAAACATCGGAGTTCTTAGAAAATAATACGGTAGCATTTACAACAGTGCCAAAAGTTCCAGATGAAAACTCTGAACACGTTAGAGTCACTAATGCTAAAGTTGAAAAAAGTAACTTAACTATATTTGATTTAAAAAATGAATTTACTAAAAAGCTTCCAAGTTATGAAATGTTAATAACACAGGCTGGAGATATGTTAACTCTTTACGAGATTCATTTTAAAGAAGCTAGTGTAATTTTAGATGTTAATCACCACGATAAAATAACTTTATAAGATACTCTGTAATCTAGCTTATATAATTTATTTTTTATTAACAACTGCTATAGGTTTTACTAAAATTATAACCCTTAAGTTCATAAGTTCTATTTGCTTATGTTATGAATTTAAACTCTAGCTCAGCCTTCAAGGAAAATTGAGCTAGAGTTCAAATTATTTATGTTATAATTTCTGTTAAACCCCCGTAGATCCAAATCCTCCAGTCCCTCTTTCAGAGTCTGTTAACTCTTGGACTTCCTGTATTTTAACTGTTAGTATAGGTTTAATCACCATTTGTGCAATCTTCATACCCTTCTTTACCGAAAAACACTCTTTTCCATGATTGATTAAAATTACACCGATTTCTCCCCTATAACCTTCATCTATAGTTCCTGGTGTATTTAATACTGTAATTTGATGTTTTAAAGCTAATCCACTTCTTGGTCTAACTTGCGCTTCTGTATTTTTAGGTAGCTCTATTGTTATACCCGTCTTTATAAGCTTGCATTCACCTGGATTTATGTCTAAGTCATCTACTGAAAACAAATCCATCCCTGCATCGCCTTCATGGGCAAATTGAGGGATTATTGCATCAGGGTTTACTTTCTTTATTTTTAAAGTTATAGAATTATTCATAGTTGTGCTCCTCTCTATTTTAGTACTAATCTATTATAAAATAGAGATGGGAAAACTACTAGCTTTCTAAGGAAAAATATAGTTTTTATGCCTCTCTATTCAACAAACTTAATCTTATGAAAGGGTGATTTAATTGATAGAAGGTTACGTTAAAGAATAATGTTGAAAATTGAACTCTTTATTTACATACAAAACAACACAATTGTTATATAATTATATTGTTTCATGTATGTCTTTTGATGAAGAGTATGTGAAAAAGCATAGCAAGAAGACTTAAAATTAAGTCTTTAGGCGGATTAACTAGAGGAGGACATTTTATGAAAATCTCAAAAAAAGATGCGTTGATGTGGTTTGAATTTTTTTCAATATTGCCAGAGGATGAGGAACTAATGACAAAACAACAAGAAATCATTTACTCTACCTTTGCACAAATTGAGGCAGCGGTTGATCATAGAAATGATACATTAATGTCAGAAATTAAAAGTTTAAAAACTTTGGAGAATAGAACTTTTTTTGTGGGAAATGAAAGCAAATTCTCAAAGGGGTGTCGTTCTTGCCTGTTGGGAACCGGTTTGAATGCAATTAGGAAAACGAACAAATGTAATTTAGAGTGTAAGTTCTGTTATAATTATGGAGAACTAGATAATATTTCTCCCGTTGGCGAAGGTATGTGGGAAATAGGAGGTACAAAATTTTATGAGAAGGATATTGATTTACTTCTTTCCATCCACCAGAAACCCACTGGCGTTTCCTATGTTTATTTAGAGCCCTTTATGGAAATTGAAAAATACTATTCCATTATAAGAAAATTTAAGGATGCTCAAATTTATCAACATCTATACACAAATGGAACTTTAGCTACTGAAGAGACATTGAAAGCATTAGGTGAAGCTGGTCTTGACGAGATACGTTTCAATCTTGGTGCCTCTAATTGTTCAGACAAGGTTATTCAAAATATTGGAATAGCGAAAAAATATATTAAAAATGTAGGTATTGAAACTCCAATGACTCCTGAGTTTTTCGAAGCGTTTTTTAAGAAAAAACAAGCAATCTTCGAAACAAAAGTTGATTTTATCAATTGTGCAGAATTACATTTAAATGAGAATAACATAGACAATTATTATGGTGAAAACATGTATATTACAAGACATGGCTATATATCTCCGATTTGGAGTAAGGAGTTAACTCTTAAATTCATGAAAATAGCCGATGAAGAAAACTGGGATTTAGCAGTTCATAGTTGCTCAAACAATACAAAATTTGCAAGAGACTTAAACCTGAGCAGTAAAGAGGGTAAGTGGTTCGGAGCTAGTAACTATGGCTGTGAGTTTTCCAGGATTCCATACGAAGTATTTTTACCAATACTACGTGATGAGAATTTCAAATTTTTAAGTGAAGAAGAATTACCTGAGGGCTATAAAGCAGGAGAAATGATTTTTTAGAAAGTTTTATCATTTCTTTTCAAGAAAAAAATTTGCCGTCAAGAACCTACTAGGTTCAGGCGGCATTATTTTTATTTTGCAAATCTGAAATATGAAGAATTTTGTAGTTTTCAAAGTTTCTCGGAATTTTTGAATTCTCATAGGCATAATTTGTTATAACAACATAGTTGTTTTGCCAGAGACAAAAAATAACTAAAACTATAGATAAACAGCCTGTTATATAAAAATTGTTAAGTAAAACTTGCTTATTTAAAAATGCTCCCCCATTTTTTATTTAGTTTTTCCTACACCTTTTTAAGGGACTCGGTTTCTAATTTTACTTACTATAAATATTAATAACGGAAAGAAAAGCTGAAAAGGAAGGGCATAGTATTTATAATATTTGGCAGTCCATGAAACTAAACTCATTATGTCCTCATATAGTATGTTGGATAAATTAAGCATTACTAAACCTACTGGAAGGCATAATATTTTATAGTTATTTATTTTAAACATATTGCTTATTCCTAGAGAAGTAGCATAAAGACATAAGCTAATTTTTATCATTCCGAAAACATTTAAAATTACTCCTCCAATTATCTCTAATCTTTGAATAAACTCTCCTACTTTAATTCTGCTAAGTAATGTGTAAAAGGGGAAATATAAAAAACCCAGTATTTTTTCTCCTAATATAGACACTTGGAAAAAGCTATTTATCACTAGCAGCACACCACCTAAAGTTAATCCTAGAAAGTACCCCTTTTTTAACGCTTTTTTGTTCTTTATTTTAGAAAACACAGTAATAAACAAAATACATTCTCCAAAGGGAAAGGTAAGCGTAGACCAGGTTCCTAGCAGAACAGGCTTTATACCTTGTGCCATTATGGGGAGAACATTATATATATTTATCTTTGATATAAGCAGAGTAATAAGAATGCCCATAGTAAGCAAAGTAATTACGGTAGCAAATAACGAAAACTCTGCTATAATCTCACACCCCTTTTTTACCATATATACTGCTGTTAATGCGGATAAAATTATAATTGCCATTCTAGGAGTTTCAGGCATAGTTAATGTATTCATAAACTCCCCGAAGTCTCTTAATGTAAGTGCCCCTAAATGCAAGAAATACCATACATACAGAATATTTATAACCTTTCCTAGAATCCTCCCCATAACCTTCTCATTTATTGAATATAGGTCTTCACCTTCATAAATTAATTGTATTTTATAATAAAGCATGAAAAGTATGTATGCTGCTCCTAATGCAATAATTACAGAAATCCATGAGTTTCTTTGTGCTTCTATTGCAGTTGGAAATATTATTGCTCCATCTAAAATAAAAGCTAAAATTAAAGCTGCTGCCTGTTTGGATGATATTTCCTCTTTCATAATACTCTTTTACTCCCCTGTAATAACCATTATAACTTTTTTAATCCCCTCTGAAGGACTAGGTATCCTTATTTCTAGTGCAATTAAGCAGCTAAAAATAAAAGCTATTAAGAAAATTATAGCATAGGGTAAGAATTTCCTTAGTTTATACTCTTTCAATACAGGATAACCATCAATCATAAATAAAATTCCATATCCAATAATAACAAATGTAATAGCCAAACAATCCCTCTCCCTATTCTGTACTTACCACTTTTCCCGTATTTTCAATGTTAACCGTTACCTGTACCTCTACTGGCACTTTACTAAACTCTTTATCCCATTCATTTTTTAAGTTGTTCCATAGTTTAGGGTTACTAATTTCCACAGCCTTTCCAAAACCAAATACATCTGATTTATAGTCCTGTTGAACAAATTTAACAGTTTTAAGAATATGGTCTCTTATATCAGCCTCTACAGTATTTTTAAGATTTTTTATAGACTTCTCATCCACATAATTCATAGGGTAATTCATCTCACCAACACCTGCATTTAATTCTATAGACACTAATACACTTATATTTTCACCATCGCTTTTTTTACTGCTCTTAATTTTAGTTCTTGAGTCAAAAATCTCCATAGTTGCTAACTTAGCTTCTGTTAGATCTTTCCCTTCATTAATTGTACTAACCATCAAAGGGTTCTTAAATTCATTTCTTAAAAGCACTACCACTAAAGTTTCATGGGGGCTAAGTTTTCCTACCATTCTGCGATTTAAGAATACTGCAGACCCTTCTATTCTAATCATATCTTTTCCTTGGTCTTTATAAATTGTAATAATCGGTACAATAGGCTTTATAGTCTCCTCTAAAATTTTAGACCCAAATTCCACTAAATCCTGCTCAGGAAATGTTCCCACAAACTTTTGTGTTCTCATGGCATACCTTAAGGTAAATTGTCTTTCCTTCTGTAAGACAGCCTCTAATCTTACTACCTCTTCTGCCGATGAACCACAGCTGATGTAGAGCATGTTATCTTGCCTTACTTCGGCATCTCTATAAAAAAAATCTAATGTTTTAAATACATCTTCTTGAGCTACTTTATCGCTTATTATAATAGACTGCAGGTGGCTCCAATAAGTTTTTCTTCCATATAAAGGTGCAGATTTTCTTATTGCTTCAAATACGCTTTTTCCTTCAGTGGATATAACTACAGGAACTAATTCAATACCACTGGCAGTAGGTTTTGCGTTTATAGCTCTTATAGTTATCCTATACATATCCTTTTTTTTAGCATAGTCTATGCCTACAGTCCCAACCACTAATCTCTCGTCTATCTCACTATAACTCCAGCATCCGCTTAGCAATACACTGCAAACAATAGTTAATAATATAAAAATACTTTTTCTATGTTTCATTATATTGTATCACCTCGTGGAAAACTTTTTCTTACTACTATTACGAACAAGGTTTTTAGCTGCAATTATCCTTATTCTGTACTTCATATACCACCAAGGCAGCCTGATAATTGTATCCTGTACATCATAGCTTCTAAAGGTTGTAAGCCCCATTGTATAGGGAACTCCAAAGGACTTAAGAGAAAGCATATATGTTGTTATCAGTATAAGTGAGAAAACTAGTCCATAAAATCCTAATATTGCAGAAAAGGCAAGACAAAATAATCTAATGAAAACAACAGGCCCAGTAGTAAAGGGTAATAAAAAACTGGTTGTTCCAGATACTGCCGTCATAATTATAATCGGTGCACTCACCAATCTTGCACTAATTGCTGCCTGGCCAAGTATCAGTCCTCCTACAATACTTACAGTTGGCCCTATATTAGGAGGTAGTCTTCTGCTAGCTTCAATAAGAGTTTCAAAAACTAGAAGCATTAACAGTAACTCCAAAATCGTTGGAAAAGGTATGGAGTTTCTTGCTGCCATAATGCTAAAAAGCAAATTAGTTGGTATAAGTTCCTGATGATAATTTACCATAGCTAAATAAATAGCTGGAGTCAAACTGGTTATAGCAAAGGAAATATATCTTAATATCCTGTAAAAGCTTGCTATTGTATAGCTCTTGTAATAATCTTCATTGGTTTGAAAATTCTCCACAAGTAAATGAGGAAGAGTCAAAATCTGTGGACTTCCATCACATATTACTACAACTCTCCCCTCTAAAAGTTTGGCACAAGCAATATCAGGCCTATCAGTGAATCCTATAGTCGGAAACACTGAAAGAGGTGAATCCTCAATAAAACTTTCTATATAATAGGAGTCCAAAATACCATCCAGTTCTACTTCTCTTATTCTTTTAAATACCTCTTCGACTATCTTATCTGATGCAATATTTTCCATGTAACTTATGCATATTTGCGTTTTTGTTTGTGTTCCCAATGTTAAATATCTTATCTTTAAATCCTGATTATGTATTATTTGCTGAATTAGGGCTACATTTGTATCAATAGACTCTGTAAATCCTAATTTAGGACCTCTTGAAACCTTATTAGATTCTGGCTCTTCTATAGCCCTTTCTTTTCTTTTTGAAGTATCTACTACAACAGCTTCTTTGCAGCCTTCTATAAATAATACTGCATTCCCTTTCACAAGATTATTTATACAATCATCAATGGTTTCTATTTTGTTGTTATCATGTGTCAGCATTACTTTTAGGAGAATAAAATTTATCCTTTTATCCGCTTCAATAGCACTACTAATTTCTTTTGACATTATGGGCTTTATTATACTCTCCACTATTTCCTTAGTATCACATAAGTTTTTTATAAATATAGAACAAAATTGTATACTTTCCTCCGACGCACTTTCGAATCTTTTATATATCAAGGATTGATTGTCGCTTAAAATCGTTTTAACAGCATCTATGTTTTTATCTATATTCTCCATAATAGGGATGCAACCTTGTTGAATATCCATATTATACTCGCCCCGTTCCCTTTAATCTTGGAATCCTTTCATATTTTATTCTTTGCTATATATTATCTATAAATTTTGTTAGTTTATTCTAAAAATGAATAAATTATAAATACAGGAGAATAGTAAGTTAATTAATACTTCAATTATTTCTATATAGTTTATACCCTGTGAAAAACTCTAACTAGGTTAAAAAACGAGCAGTGGTATAACAGATTAAAATTAGTTATACCACTGCTCGTTTTTATCTACATGATGTTCAACGGATTTTATCAGAACTTTTATAGATATTTTTTCTTAATACACAGCCCTGTTTACAAAATTCACTTTGCATTTTATTATGAATAAACTTATCCTATTTACCAAAAACCTCCTCCGCTATCTTGACACTTTCCCTAGCATCCCTAGCATAGAAATCTGCTCCTATCATCTCAGCATATTCCTTATTTAAAACTGCTCCGCCAACCATAACCTTACAATCAGCACCACTTTCCTTTAAAGCTTCAATGGTCTTTTTCATATTAGCCACCGTAGTTGTCATAAGGGCGCTTAAGCCTACAAGCTTAATATTATTTTCCTTTACCACTCTAACTACCTCTTCAATTGGTACATCCTTACCTAAGTCTATAACTTCAAAACCATAGTTTTCTAAAAGTACCTTTACTATATTTTTGCCTATGTCATGAATATCACCTTTAACTGTTGCAACTACTATCTTTCCTTTTTCAATGTTACTAGTTCCACTGGTTAGAATGCTTTTCTTTATAACCTCAAAGGACCTTTTAACAGTTTCTGCAGATTGAATAAGCTGAGGTAAGAAAATTTCCCCGCTTTCATATTCTTCTCCAACAAAGTCCAATGCAGGAATAATATATGAGTTTACTATTTCTATAGGCTCTTTAACCTTTAAAAGCTCCTTAGTACACTGCACAGCATCTTCTTCAATTCCAGCTATTATTATTTCTTTTAGGTCCTTATCTAAATTATTGTTCTTTACCTCAAAATTAGACTCTTCCTTATTTAGCTGATTGACCTTTGTACCAGCCTTTCCATATTTGCTTATATAATTTTTACTTTCCTTGTCTATATTTGAAAGCACTTCAAAGGCATTAATAGTGGCTTTTATCTCTTCATCACCTGTATTGGTTATAGGCAAATCAAGGCCTGCATAAAGAGCCATGGAGAGGAAAGTTCTATTTAAAAGCTTTCTATTTGGAAGACCATAGGATATATTACTTACTCCAAGTACAGTTTTAACACCTAGTTTTTCCTTTACCAGCTTTATAGCCCTTACTGTTTCTAGAACATCCTTCTGTTGAGCAGATGCTGTCAGTGCAAGGCAATCTATGATTATATCCTTTTTATCTATACCGTAGTCTTTAGCTCTCTTTAGGATTTTCTCTGCTATCTTTACTCTTTCCTCTGCAGTAGCTGGTATTCCCTTTTCATCTATGGTAAGAGCAATAACAGCGCCGCCATACTTTTTTACTATAGGAAACACCTTTTCCATGGTACTTTCCTTTCCGTTAACAGAGTTTATTATAGGCTTTCCATTATAAACCCTAGCTCCTGCCTCTAATACTTCTGGAGTTGGACTATCTATGGTAACCGGAAGCTGAACAACCTTTTGTATTGCCTTCACAGCCTTAGTCATCATTTCCTTCTCGTCAATTTCAGGAAGTCCTACATTTAATCCTAGTATATCAGCTCCCTCTTCCTTCTGCTTAACTGCTTCAGCTTGAATATATTTTACACTTTTCTCTTTTAATTCTTCTTTATACCTTGCTTTTCCTGTAGGGTTAATTCTCTCCCCTATAATTTTAACACTACCATCTAAGATTACCGTTTCAGTAGCAGAGCAAACTGCAGTATAATTTTTAGGTTTTGTATCAGCAGGCTTTAATCCCTGTAAAATTTTCACCGATGCTTTAATGTAATCTGGATTTGTACCACAACAGCCTCCAAAGATTCTTACTCCTTTTTCTGCCATTGTCTTTATATATTCTGCAAACTGCTCTGGTGCTATGTCGTAAATAGTTTTTTCACCGTCATACCTTGGCAATCCAGCGTTTGGCTGAACCATAACGGGGATAGAAGAATATTTTAGAATTTCTTCTACTATAGGCATAAGCTCCTTAGGTCCCAGTGAGCAGTTAACTCCTAGAGCATCAACACCAAGTCCTTCTAGTACAAAGACCATTGTTTTAGGATCTGTACCCATTAGAGTTCTTCCATTCTCTTGAAAAGTCATAGTACAAAATACTGGCAGAGAACTATTTTCTTTAGCTGCAAGTATTGCCGCTTTAGTCTCATATAAATCTGACATAGTTTCTATTAAGATTAGATCTGCTCCTGCTTTCTCTCCTATAATTACTTGTTTTTTAAATAACTCATAGGCTCCTTCAAAGCTTAAACTTCCTGTAGGCTCCATAATCTGACCTATAGGTCCTATATCTAAAGCTACAAGCTTATCTGCCGCTGCTTCTCTAGCTACCTTAACCCCAGCAGTTATGACCTCTTCTATTAAAAACTGAGACTTACTATATTTTAATTCATTGGCACCAAAAGTATTAGTAATTACTACATCAGAACCTGCTTCTATATATTGACGGTGTATCTTTCTTATAATATCTGGATTAGTTATATTAAGACTTTCCGGTAGTTCTCCTACCTTAAGCCCTTCTCTTTGAAGCATAGTTCCCATAGCTCCATCAAAAAACATAAATCTATCTTTTAATGACATCTTGCCCACTTCCTTTCTCATAATTGTGTCTAATAAACCTATATATTAATTTAGATTTGCTTTCTCCTAAATATCCTCTTGCAACGATTCTATCTAGAAGGAGCTTACTGACTTATAATTTACAGACTTACGAATTTCCTCTACACTTTTTAGGATTTTCTTTACAATTTCTGATTTGTTCATAGTATAAAGATGTATACCCTCTACTCCACTGGCAACTAAATCAGAGACCTGTTCCGCCGCATAAACTGTACCTGCTTCTAACAAAGCTTCTGGTGAATACTGATATTTGTCTAAAAGTTTTTTCAGTCTATCAGGAATAGAAGCACCAGAAATCGATGAAATACGGTTTATTAAAGTCCTATCTACAGCAGGCATAACTCCAGCAATAACAGGAGTATTAATATTATACTTATATAACTTCTCCTTAAAATCATAAAAACTATTATTATTAAAGAAAAGTTGGGTAATTAATACCTCTGCACCACAATCTACTTTATCCCTAAGACTTTTTATTTCCCTATCTATATCCATAGATCCCATATATCCTTCTGGATAGGCTGCTGCAGATATACAAAACCCCTTTCTCTGAGCTAATTCACAAATTAAGTCTTTGGAACTATTGTACTCTAAGTTCTCTGGTAATACAAAATCCTTGGGTATATCCCCTCTTAAAGCCAGTATATTGTCTATATTATTTTCCTGTAGTTTATCCAGCGTATTTTTAACTTCTCTCTTGGTATAAGTTATACAGGTTAAGTGAGCTACTGTCTCTATTCCAAATTTATTTTTCACTGATGATGCTAGCTCTATACTCCTGTCTTTGCTGCTTCCTCCAGCACCATAGGTTACACTTATAAAATCCGGATTCAACTCTTTTAACTCTGCAATAGTGTTGTATATTCCATCTAAGGATACACTCTGTTTTGGTGGAAATAACTCAAAGGATATTGTTAACTTTTTATGTAGAAATAAATCTTTTATAAGCACTTTAAAACCCCCTTATTTATCGTATTTAGGTAATGATTTTGCAGCTGTTATAAAATAAAAAAGCTGCCTTTTCATAAGAAAAGCAGCTCTAAAAATCTTAAATTAATATTATGAGACTACTATTCTTATCTGTCAGAATAACTAATATTCTGCAGGAATTGACACCGATACATTCACTTTCAAATGCCGGTTGTCGGGTTTCATAGGGCCAGTCCCTCCACCACTCTTGATAAGAAAATTTTATTATATACATTTTATGCTAATATTAATACTTTTCATTATATTTGTCAACAAAAACTTTAGAGCTGCTCTAACCATTGAAACTGCTCACATTTCAGAATAAAACCTTGATATATAAGGTTTCTAAGGATCTATAATTACATAGATTAAAAATAATTCACATAAAGTTGTTGTATAATTATCATGTAATAATTATTCCCCCCTTCTTTTATAGAAAAAATTTTTTAACGGAAAATTAAGGAATATCAACATTTTATGAAATTTATAAGAACTTAATATTCAAATTTTTGTTTTTTATATATTGACAGCGCATTCTAATATCTGGTATGATAGTTTCAATCGAATACGGAACTTCTTATCAAGAGAGGCTGAGGGACTGGCCCTATGACGCCCGGCAACCTGAATATATTAACAGTATATTCAACGGTGCTAATTCCAGCAGGTAGTAAACCTGAGAGATGAGAAGCATGAGGATTTAAACTTCTTGTGTCTCATCAACACGAGAAGTTTTTTGTTTTACGTAAAATTTTTAAGCAGAAGTAAAAATAATTTGCTTAGTTAAACTCTAAATATAGAAGTTCCGTGTGAGTACAAAATTATGAATTATTTGAGGAGGAATTTATTATGACAAGAAAATTAGGATTTGATACTATTCAAGCACACGGAGGACACACACCAGATGCAAGCAGTAAATCAAGAGCAGTTCCAATTTATCAAACATCTTCTTATGTTTTTGACAGCGCAGAACATGCTGCTAACTTATTTGGTCTTGCAGAATCAGGAAATATTTATACAAGGTTAACAAACCCAACTACTGCTGTCTTAGAAGAAAGAGTTGCTCAGCTAGAAGGCGGCGTTGGTGCTGTGGCCACTGCTTCAGGAATGGCTGCAATTACTTACGCTATAACAAATATCGCAGGTGCTGGTGATGAAATAGTCGCTGCTGCTACCCTCTACGGTGGAACTTACACACTATTTACTCATACCTTTAAAAACTTTGGAATTAAGGTCAATCTTGTAAATCCAGATGATCCAGCAAACTTTGAAGCTGCTATAACTGAAAAAACTAAGGCAGTGTATATAGAAACTATAGGTAATCCAGGAATAAACCTTGTAGATATTCAAGCTGTTGCAGATATTGCACATAGCCATGGTGTTCCTCTAGTAGTAGATAATACCTTTGCATCACCTTATCTTTGCAGACCAATCGAATTTGGCGCAGATATTATAGTTCATTCTCTTACAAAGTTCATTGGCGGACACGGCACATCTATAGGTGGTATAGTTATAGATTCAGGAAAATTCAACTGGGATAATGGAAAATTTCCTGGTCTAGTAGAGCCTGACGAAAGTTATCACGGACTAAAATTTGTAGAAGCCGTTGGTGCTGCTGCTTATATTACTAAGTTAAGAGTATCTCTTTTAAGAGATTTAGGAGCTTGTATATCACCATTCAACTCTTTCTTACTTATATTAGGAGTTGAAACTCTATCCCTTAGAGTACAAAAGCACGTAGAGAACACTAGAAAAATCGTGGAATTCTTAAGTAATCATCCTAAAGTTCAGTGGGTTAACTATCCAGAATTAGAGGGTAACAAATATTATGATTTATCTAAAAAGTATCTTCCTCTAGGAGCCGGTTCTATATTCACTTTTGGGGTAAATGGCGGAGTTGAAGCTGGTAAAAAGATAATAGAGAACGTGAAAATATTCTCACACCTTGCTAATGTTGGAGATGCTAAATCCTTAATAATTCACCCAGCTTCTACAACTCACTCTCAACTTAGTGAAGAGCAGTTAACTGAAGCAGGAGTTAGCCCTGAACTTATAAGAATTTCTATAGGAATTGAAGATGTGACTGACCTGATTGCAGATCTTTCAGACGCATTAGAGCAAGTATAAGGCCTTAACTTTATAAAATTAACGCTTTATAACATTATAACTTTGCATTAATATAGCCCACTAGACAATTGGTAGTATCCCATGTTTCCTCCTAATAGCATAGTATCTTTAATATATTTACTACCAATTGTCTTTTTATAAATTTGGAGGTGTATCTATTGAATGAATTTAATTATAGAAAGGAAGGTTTTAAGGAGTATCTTACCTTTTCTAAAAAGAAAGACTTTCTCCTTGAGAGCGAAAAAAACTTTGGTCCAATAACTCTATGCTTTGAAACTTATGGAAAGCTGAATGAGGATAAGAGTAACTGTATACTTATAACTCATGCTCTAACTGGTGATTCTCATCCAGCTAGGCATGCTCCAGAAGATACTGAAGGTTGGTGGGAAGATTTTGTAGGTGTTGGTAAGATATTCGATACTAACAAGTATTTTATAATCTGCTCTAATATTTTAGGAGGCTGCAGCGGTTCCACAGGCCCCTCATCTATAAATCCTGAAACAGGCAAAGCTTATGGAATAACCTTCCCTATTGTTACAATAAAAGATATGGTTAATGCCCAAAAGAAAATACTAGATTACTTTAATATAAACCATCTTTTAGCTGTAGTAGGCGGTTCTATGGGTGGACTACAAGCACTTCAGTGGGCAGTATCTTATCCTGATTTTATAGACGGAGTTATAGACTTAGCTTCACCTCTTAACCTAAGTACAGAGTCTATAGGAATAAATCACATTATGAGAAGAGCCATAATAACTGATCCTAACTGGAATAAAGGAGACTACTACCAGGCAGCAGTTCCTTTCAATGGCTTATCTATAGCAAGAATGATTGCTATGCTCACCTATCAAACTAAGGATTTAATGAATAAAAAATTTGGAAGAAAAACTAGAAATAATATAATAGATTTCTATCAAGGGTTTGATGCAGAATTTGAAATAGACAGTTACCTAAACTATCAAGGAAGTAAGCTTGTAAATAGATTTGATGCTAACACCTATCTTTATATAACAAGAGCAATGGATTTATTTGATTTAAAAAGAGAATACGGTTCCTATGAAGCAGCCCTTGGTAGAATAAAATCCAAGTTTCTACTAGCTTCAATCTCCTCTGATACTCTCTTCCACATAGGTGAACTTAGAAAAAGCAGAGATATACTAAGCTTAAGCGGTGTAAATTTAGAGTACCATGAAGTCCAGTCAAACTGCGGACATGATTCTTTCTTACTGGAACCAGGAAAATACGAAGAATTTTTAAAGGAGTTTTTAGATAGTATCAAAAGTAATTGGAATAACGCGGACTATA
The DNA here is from genome assembly GCF_025398335.1 of Clostridium sp. CX1. Lineage (GTDB taxonomy): Bacteria > Bacillota > Clostridia > Clostridiales > Clostridiaceae > Clostridium_AM > Clostridium_AM tanneri. Next base: position 11,172 of record NZ_JAODOO010000015.1, on the reverse strand, counting down.
ATGCTGGGAGCCTATAAGACTTCTTGGTTTTTCGGCAAAATAAAAGTTTTATCAATAATACTAATTAGGAGGTAGAATTTATGGCATCAATAGCAGTCCTAGGTTACGGCACAGTTGGTACAGGTATAACTGAGCTTATAACGAAGAATAGGGAAAGATTCAAAAAAATTACCGGTGAGGAATTAAAAATATCTAGCATTCTTGTTAGAGATATAGAAAAACATAGAGAAAAAGTTTATTCTAACTTACTTACAAATAATATAGAGGATATTTTCAGAAAATCTGTGGATATAGTAGTAGAAGTTATGGGTGGAATTGATCCCGCTTATGAATATATAAAAAGAGCATTAAAACTAAAAAAGCATGTGGTAACAGCTAATAAGGATCTTATTGCTGAACATGGCAAAGAACTTTTAGACTTAGCTGACAAAAATGGAGTAACACTTAACTTTGAAGCAAGTGTAGGTGGCGGTATTCCTATTTTAAAACCTTTAATGGAATGTCTTATGGGAAATGAAATTAAAAACATTAAAGCAATCCTAAACGGTACTACAAACTTTATACTTACGAAAATGGATAAGGAAGACATCAGTTATGAAGATGCCCTTAAGGAAGCTCAGCAACTAGGTTTTGCAGAGGCCAATCCTGAATCAGATGTTTTAGGCTACGATGCGGCTAGAAAGCTTTCTATTCTCTCAACTATAGCTTATAATGAAAAGCTAAACTGGAAGGACATAGTCACAGAGGGCATAACTCAAATAGATAAAGAAGACTTTAAATATGCTAGAGCACATGGATATAACATAAAACTTCTAGCTATCAGCAGCAGAGAAGAAGATAAAATTTATGCTGCTGTAAAACCTGTTATGGTAAAAAATAATTCTCAACTAGGCAAGGTAGAAAATGAACTAAATGCTATTGTATTAGAAGGCGATGCCGTTGGAAAAGTATTATTTACAGGAAAAGGCGCCGGAATGCTTCCTACTGCCAGTTCCGTATTTGGAGATATCACCGATATCATTCAAAACAAAAATAAAAAAGTACTCAGATTTAACGAAAAGGAAGCCTCTGTACAAAAGTACTGGAATAATAGTTCTAGCTGGTTTGTAAGAATAAAAACCAAAGCTAGAATAGAGGTTATGTGCAGCATTGCCGGAGACTTTGAAAACTGCCATATATTTTCTAAATACGCAACTAATCCCGGTGAAGTTGTTGCTCTAGTTAAATGTAAAAGTGAAGATTTCCTAAGCGCTAAAATAAACAAACTACTGGAGCTACCTTATGTACATGAAATAAAAAGATTCTCTATTATAGAAAATTAAGAAAACCCCACCTACATTGCCAAGGTGGGGTTTTTATCATTCAGTAAACTAAATCACCTCTGAATTTTCACAAGACTCTTTTTCCATAAAAGCCTTTATGCATATCTCCACTAAGTTAGGATCAAACTGTGTTCCAGAACATCTCCTTAATTCTTTTATTGCCTCCTCAGCAGACACAGCTTTTTTATAAGGTCTTTCATGAGTCATAACATCAAAGGCATCTACTATAGTCATTATTCTGGAAAGAAGCGGAATATCATCTCCCTTTAACTCTTTAGGATATCCAGTTCCATCATATCTTTCATGGTGGGTAAGTATTTTATAGGCAATATGCCTTAAATCAGGGTTAGAAGAGGCTATCCTGTATCCTATTTCTGAGTGAGTCTTCATAACAGCCCATTCCTCTTCAGTTAACTTACCTTTCTTATTTAAGATTTTATCATCTATTGCAATCTTACCTATATCATGAAGCTTAGCTAACAAATATAGCTCATCTGCTTTGCTTGTACTTAAGTTTAGGAGTTCACATATCTTTACACAATAGTTATATATACGTTCAGCATGTTCTTCTGTTTCATAACTTTTTTCCGACAGGGTCTTGCTTAGTGAAGAAATAATGCTGTTTCTTGAACTCTTGTCCTCTAACAACTTGTTCCTATACATTTTTTCTTCCGCTTTCTTAATTATATCAGCTATATCCTGTTCTCTTTTCTCTTTAGTAGCATGTCCTAGAGCTATGTTTATATAAATCGAGCCTACTTTTCTCTTTAGACACTCGTTCTTTATCTTTAAACACATTGCCTCTGCTTCCATTTTATTTGTGTTTTCTGATATTATTATAAATTCATCTCCACCATAACGGGACACAATTGCGTTAGAGCCGCAAACCTCTTTTAACACCTCAGCAGACTGTTTCAATAACATATCTCCTTCTTCATGTCCAAAGGTATCATTAGTTATTTTTAATCCATTTAAATCCCCCATTATAATTGAAAGAGGCAGCCTTCCATTGCTGTTTATCTTTTCAATCATAAATTCATAATATCCTCTATTAAAAATCCCTGTAAGCTTATCATAGTAGGTTAGGTAATTTAGCTGCTGTTCATACCTCTTTTTATCATCAATATCCGTTATTATACCTGCCATTCTTTTAGGTTTGTCGTCTTTAGTATACTCTACAACTCTGCACTGATTTAGTATCCACTTATAGTCACCCTTCTTAGTAAGAATCTTTAATTCCATAATGTTTATACCTAAAGTTCTCCACATACTATTTTTGAAAAAACTCTGAGCGTACTCATAGTCATCCTTATGAATTAATTCTTTCCAACCTCTAATAGATAAAGGTGCCTCCTCCTTTGAATAACCTGTAATAGACAAAAACCTTTCGTTAAACTGTAAGGTGTCCTTTTCCATATTCCAATCCCAAAAACCTGCATTAGCACCTTCTAACACTAACTTAAGCTGCTTTTCACTTTCTGAAAGCTTTTTATTATTTAACTCAATCTTCTCCAGCATATTATTTATTTCAAAGGATAGCATCCCAAGTTCATCCTTACCTTTAGCCCTAACTCTAGAAATTAAGCTGTTTGTTAAATCTATTTTACTAACTTCATTGCTTATAGTCTCTAAAGGTTTGATTACAAGTACCTTTAATAAGATCATAGCTAATGCAAAAAGACTTATGGCACAAACTATAAGAGCTAAAACAAAGAAATGGACGGAGATGATACTATTATTATAAAGGGTTCTTTTTGATGCCATTTCTAAAAGGAATAGCGGTTTACCCTCTGTCCCCTTAATTATAGAGTAGGATACTATTTTATTCCTGTCTACTTTTTCAACATAAACATCTTGTTTGTTAAAATCAATTCTTTTGTTTCCTGCACTTATTATACCGTTAGAATCATTAATTCTATTTATTCTTATTTTAGATTCTGTTACATTCTCAATTTTATTTATAATAGAGCTATCTATATATTTCCCCATAATAAGGGTTCCTTCTGATGGAGAACTAAACCATGAGTCTGTTATAGGCCTTGAAGAAATAATCATTGGATTTCCATTCACCGATATTTTATCAGATATTACGCTATGTACATCTTTGTGATTTGTTATTAATTTACCTTTATCTTTAATATAATATAACAAATCCTTTGGTAAATCTTCTTTGCTTCTATTCTTTAAGTCAAAAAAGGCAGAATACCTTATTTCATTGTTCTTGTCCAGAAAAATAATTGTGTTAATCTTTAAAGTACTAAAGGTGTATTCATTTATATTAGATTGAATATATTCAGAATTATTTTTTCTCATGTATTCCAAAGTGTCATCCCAAGGTGCCCAATCTGCACTAATAGAATTTAATTCTTCACTACTACTATCAATTAAATATTCTGCATGCTTAACTCTGCTAAATACGCCTTCTTCTTCTTGATGTTTTATATCTCTTATAATATATATCCGTGTCCCCATATAGACACCCATAATTATTAATATCAAGTACATTAGCATAATACTAAAAATTTTAGTTCTAATTCTCAATATGAACACTCCATTTACTATTATAATAAAGGGCTGATGTATTACTTAAACTTATAACTACCTATTATATCAATTATATATTATTTTACATAAACTTGGAATATTCTACATAAAATTAATTATATTTAATGAAAGAATATAATATTTGGAATATTTATTATGCTTTATACATAAAATACCAAACAAAAAGAAGCAACACCTTAAATGATGCTGCTTTTTATGTTTATATACTTATTTTTTTAATTACCTCTTCAGTAAATTCAGTAGTTCCAGCACTGCCGCCTAAATCTTCTGTTAAACATACCCCTTCTCTTATAGTCTCTGCCAATGCCTTTTCAATTTTTTCTGCCGCCTCACTCTCTCCAATGTGGTTAAGCATCATCACTGCTGTCAAAATAGCCGCTGATGGATTGGCTTTATTTTGGCCAGCTATATCCGGTGCTGAGCCATGGGCTGGTTCAAAAACTGCACCATCTTCTCCAATATTAGCTCCAGGCATTAGTCCAAGTCCGCCAACAAGACCAGAAGCCATATCTGAAAGAATGTCACCATATAAATTAGGCATTACAAGAACATCATAATTTTCTGGGTTTAATACAAGTTTCATACTCATAGCATCTACTATAACATCCTCAAATTCTATATCCTTATATTCTTCTGCTATGTTTCTTGCACATTTTAAGAAAAGGCCATCAGAGAGTTTCATAATGTTTGCTTTATGAACCGCTGTCACCTTTTTTCTATTGTGTTTTCTGGCATAGTCAAAGGCAGCTCTTACTATTCTGTCACTAGCCTTTTTAGATATAATCTTTATACTTTCTGCAATGTCCTCGCTAACCATATGTTCTATTCCAGCATATAGATCCTCTGTATTTTCTCTAAATATAACAAGATCAACATTATCATATCTGGACTTTACACCTTCATAGGTTTTTACCGGCCTTATATTAGAATAAAGATTTAAAGTCTGTCTCAGTGTAACATTTACACTTCTAAACCCCTTTCCTACAGGAGTTGTAACAGGACCCTTTAAAGCAATTTTGTTTTTCTTTATGCTATCTAGTACGTAGTCTGGAAGAGGTGTGCCGTATTCTTCTATAACAGCAGCTCCAGCTTGTACTATATCCCACTCTATTTTAACTCCTGAAGCATCTACAATTTTTCTGGCAGAAGCAGTAACTTCTGGTCCTATGCCATCTCCAGGAATAAGTGTAATTCTATGCAACATAATTTCCCCTCCAAAACTTATAATTTAACTATGATAAAGCTAATGGCTTCTGACAACAGACAGCTTTTAATTGATTTTTCTTACTGTCCATTGCCAGCTATAAAAGTTATCTAGTTATTGGCTTTGGACATATTAAGCAGTCCACCAGCTTTTATCATATCCTTTTGTCTATTAGTAATATTTAAAATCATTTCATATTCTTCATTTTTGCTTTTGTTTCTAACTATAATAACCCCTGTGCCTACCTGCTCTACTGCATTCTCTATTAAAAGTTCGTCTAATATATCTATTTTGTCATAATCCTCAAGATTTTTAAAAACAAGAGGCATTATGCCATTATTTATCAAGTTAGCCATATGAATTCTAGCAAAGGATTTAGCAAGTACTGCCTTTATTCCTAAATATAGCGGTGCAAGTGCAGCATGTTCTCTGCTGGAACCCTGTCCATAATTGCTTCCCCCAACTATAAATCCTCCATTGTTTTCCTTAGCCTTTCTAGGAAAATCCTTATCAGAAGGAGTTAGACAATATTCAGAAAGATAAGGAATATTAGATCTATAAGGTAAAAGCTTAGCATTGGAAGGCATAATATGGTCTGTAGTTATGTTATCCCCTACCTTAGTTAACACCTTTCCAGTAACCTCATTTTCCAAAGCCTTTGCTTTAGGGAAAGGCTTAATATTAGGTCCTCTAACTACCTCCACCTTTTCTCCATCTGCTGCTGGCGGAACAATTAGGTTATCATTTACAAGAAAGTCCTTTGGCATTTCTATATCAAAGGCTTTTCCCAACTCTCTAGGGTCTGTTATATAACCAGTTAGTGCAGAAGCCGCTGCAATTTCCGGACTTACTATATAAACCTTGGCAGAAGTTGTACCGGAACGTCCTTCAAAGTTTCTATTAAAGGTTCTAAGAGATACCGCATCTGTAGCAGGCGATTGTCCCATGCCTATACATGGTCCACAAGCTGATTCTAAAATTCTTGCTCCTGCTGCAATCATAGCAGCTAAGGCTCCATTCTTTGCAAGCATATTTAAAACTTGTTTTGATCCTGGTGCAATAACTAATGACACCTTTTCATTTACAGTTTTTCCTTCTAATATTTTTGCTACCTTCATCATATCTGCATAGGAGGAGTTTGTGCAGCTTCCTATGCATACCTGATCTACTTTTATGTCTTTTAAAGAAGAAACAGCAACAACATTATCAGGACTGTGAGGACACGCAACAATAGGTTCTAACTGTGATAGATCTAGCTCTACCTCCTCATCATATACTGCATCTTCATCAGCCTTAAGCTCTATAAAATCTTCTTCCCTGCCTTGAGCCTTTAGGAACTCATAAGTTAACTCATCACTAGGGAAAATAGATGTAGTAGCTCCAAGTTCTGCTCCCATATTTGTTATAGTAGCTCTCTGTGGTACTGATAATGTCTTAACTCCTTCTCCGCAGTATTCAAATATTCTTCCAACGCCGCCCTTTACCATAAGTCTTCTTAAAAGCTCTAAAATTATATCTTTAGCAGAAATCCACTCTTTTAGTTTGCCCTTCAAGTTTACCTTAACTATTTTAGGCATATTAATGTAATATTCTCCGCCTCCCATAGCTACTGCTACATCTAATCCACCAGCACCTATAGCAAGCATTCCTATTCCACCACCAGTAGGTGTGTGACTATCGGAGCCCAAGAGAGTGTCTCCTGGGACCCCAAATCTTTCTAAATTCACTTGATGACATATTCCGTTACCAGGTTTTGAAAAATATATTCCATGCTTCTTAGCTACAGTTTGAATATAAAGATGGTCATCTGCATTTTCTGGTCCTGATTGAAGTATATTATGGTCAATATAAGCAACAGACCTTTTTGTTTTAACCTTATCTATTCCTAAAGCTTCAAATTGAAGGTAAGCCATAGTTCCTGTTGAATCCTGTGTTAAAGTTTGATCTATCTTTATAGCAATTTCCTGCCCTGCTACCATTTTTCCCTTAACTATATGATTTTTTATTATTTTTTGTGCAACATTTAGTCCCATCCCTTTTCCTCCTTTTAGCTAGCTCTTCCTTCTCTATTTTCTATAACTTCAGGCATAAGCTTTTCTACCAATAGTTCTAGTTCATTATTACCAATAATTGTTGTTCTTCCATCTACGTATTGCTCATCTACCCATTCTTTCATTTCAGCCACTCTTGGATCCTTTTTATCAATTTTGTCACTATCCTTTAGTCTATAATAAGTATTAATCCAAGCTGCAATTCCAGCAAGACCGGAGTACTCATTAACAGCAACTACTACTGGTCTTCCTAGTATTTTATCTGTGTCGAAAATATTGTATATTTCTTCATCTTTAAGAATTCCGTCTGCATGTATACCTGCTCTTGTCACATTAAACTGACTTCCAACAAAAGGAGTTCTTTCTGGTATGTTATATTTCATTTCTCTTTTAAAGTATTCCGCAAGCTCTGTTATAACGCTCATATCCATATTTTTGGAAGTACCTTTTAGTTGGATATATTCGAATATCATAGCTTCTAGTGGGCAGTTTCCAGTTCTTTCTCCTATACCTAAAAGTGAGGTATTTATTGAAGATGCTCCGTAGAGCCATGCTGTAGTTGAGTTGCTTACCACTGCATAAAAATCATTGTGTCCATGCCACTCTATCCATTCTGATGGTACACCACAATTAGTTCTCAGTCCATGAATAAGTCCCTGAACACTTCTTGGAAGAGAAGCTCCACTATAAGGAATACCTAGTCCTAAAGTGTCACAAACTCTTATCTTCACAGGAGTCTTATATTTCTTCGAAAGCTCCATTAAATTATTTACTAAAGGAACTACAAAACCATAGAAATCTGCTCTTGTTATATCTTCTAAATGGCATCTTGGGCGAATCCCATTATTTAAAGCTTCTTCAACTATAGAAAGATACATTTCCATAGTTTGTTCCCTTGTCTTATTTAATTTTTTAAAAATATGATAGTCAGAACAGGACATAAGCATGCCTGTTTCCTTTATCCCCATTTCTTTTACTAATTTAAAATCTTCTTTATTGGCCCTTATCCATGATGTAACCTCAGGAAACTTATATCCTCTTTCCATGCAAACCTGTGCTGCTTTTCTATCTTTCTCAGTATATAGGAAAAATTCTGTTTGCTTAATTATTCCCGAATTGTTATCCAACTTATGGAGATAATCATAAATTCTAATAATCTGCTCGGCACTATAAGGCGGCATAGACTGCTGTCCATCTCTAAAGGTAGTGTCTGTAATCCATATGTTTTCTGGCAAATCCATCGGAAGCTGAATTTGATTAAAAGTTACTTTAGGCACCTCTGAGTAAGGAAATATATTCTTATATAAATTTGGAGCTTCAATATTCTGCAATTGATATTCATAATTAAACTTTTTTGTACTATTCATTTTATTCTCCCCCAATCATAAACAATTATTGGCTCAATGTCTTCCGAGACACTTTTGCATGATTAAGACCTATATATTTCAAAACTATGTTAGATAGATTTACTTTTTCTTTTTTATATTTATTCTATTATATTGCATATATATTTATTTTGCTACTTAAAATTGCATATTTAAAGCATATCTACGGTTATATTTTAACACTTAAGATTTGTATTTGCAAATAAAAATCTTTAAATTATTGCAATTTTATTTCGTCATTTTTCATAATTGAGTTTTTTATAATAAAATAGGATTTTTTCGCAAGACAATTGGCACTTTACTATCTTCTGAATAGGTTGGTCTACTTTTGTAGGATTGCTTTATATGAAAAAATCACTTAGAATATATAAATAATTTTAATTTTTTATTGTTAATATTAAAAAATCATATTTTTGATATTAGTCTTTTAGATATAGAAAAGCCTAACAGGATTAAGTTTGCCTCAATTAGAGTTACATCCCTTATTTTTAGCCAAAAAAGGCCTACAGCTATTTTAGCTGTAAGCCTTTTTTTACTATCCAATATTTTTATAATATGTTAAAAGTACCAGATAGCTGTTTATTCAATGGTTATGTTACTTGCAATTATCTCTTTAACCTTTTCTGCTAAGTCTGTCTTTTCTTCCTTTGAAAGCTCATCCATATAAATAGGTTTGCATATAGTCACTTTAACTTCTGCTGACTTTATTGCACTTTTCTCATTTCCTTCCCTAAGTTTATAGCTTCCGTCTATAGCCACTGGTACTATAGGAACACCAGATTTTAAAGCAAGTTTAAGACTTCCTTTTTTGAATTCCCCAATACTTGGTCCTTTACTTCTTGTTCCCTCAGGAAAAATAACTAGATTATGTCCATTTTTAAGATTTTCAACACCTTCATTTATAGATTTTATAGATTCTCTCATGTTGCTTCTGTCCATAAATATGCAGTGCATCTGCTCCATCCAATAAGTTAAAACCCTAAATTTTAGTAGTTCCTTTTTAGCAATAAATCCAACTGTTTTATCTAAGCTGTGAATCATTATTGGTATATCAAAAAATCCTTGGTGGTTGGCTACGTAAAGACAGGTTTCCTCTGGAATATTTTCTCTTCCCACTACTTTGATATCTGCTTTTACATAGCTTAGTACATGGGATGCCCAGCCAAGAACAACATTATTTAAATAGCTCATAATTTCGCTTTTATTACCTTGCTTCTTTAATTTCTCAAACTGATTTTTCTTCATGTTTAGTTTAATGATATATGTAAAAAAATTCAAATAAAATAAAAATGATTTCATTTTACATTCGCTCCTTTGTAATAAAGTTTACTATTATAATTACAAGTGTTACAATAGTATATTATATCATAATTCACATTAAAAATCTTAAAAGGAGATGTATAAATTGAGGATTAGAAAAAAATATATAAAAATATTTGCAGCACTAGTGATATTAATATCCCTTATTACAGGCTGCAGCAATTCACCTTCTAGTGAAAATACAAATAAAATAGAGAACAAGAATGTAATGAAAGTAAATTATATAGATGTTGGTCAAGGTGACAGCATATTAGTTCAGGTAAATGGTAAAAACCTACTTATTGATGCAGGCCCAAATGACAGCACAGATAAGTTAATATCCTATTTAAATAAGCAAAACATAAAGAAATTAGATTATGTAGTTGCAACCCACCCTCATGAAGATCATATAGGTGGAATGGATGTAGTGATAAAAAAATATGAAATAGGCCAGTTCTATGCTCCTAAGAAAACAGCAAATACTAAAACCTTTGAAAGTATGATTACAGCTCTTAAATCTAAAAACCTTAAGATAAATTCAGCTAGAGCTGGCATCAACTTAGATTTAGGGGAAAATACAAAGTGCGAAATTCTTGCACCTAATAGCACAAACTACGAAGACGTAAATAACTATTCTGCTGTAATAAGGATAACCTATGGAGATTCCAAATTCCTATTTACAGGGGATGCTGAGAAACTAAGTGAAAAGGAAATCTTGAGTAAGAACTATGATATCCATAGTGATGTATTAAAAGTTGGTCATCATGGAAGTTCAACTTCTTCATCAAAGGCCTTTCTAGATAAAGTTTCCCCAAAAATTGCAGTTATAAGCTTAGGAAAAAACAATGATTATGGACATCCTCATAAGGAAACTACTGCAGAGTTAAAAAAGAGAAACATACAAACTTATAGAACAGATATCGATGGTTCAGTAGTTTTAATATCTGATGGAAAGAAAGTAACAAAGCAATAAAAAGATAGGGTTCTTATTTAAAACCCTATCTTTTTATTTTACTATTTTCTCTACGTCACAGTTTCTTCAACTATCTTAACTATAATAGCCTACTATAAAAATTTATAAAAATAAAAAAAGAACTGCAGTAGCAATTCTCAAATTTCTAAAACTATGTATATATCAAAAAATAAAAATGGCTCCGTGGAGAGGGCTCGAACCTCCAACCCTTCGGTTAACAGCCGAATGCTCTGCCATTGAGCTACCACGGAATGCCTTATCTAGCGACGTCCTACTCTTCCACTCAGTCTCCCGAGCAGTACCATCGGCGCTGAGAAGCTTAACCATCGTGTTCGGAATGGGAACGGGTGTTACCTTCTCGCCATAATCACTA